>JAKIWO010000004.1 GCA_022749995.1 Thermoplasmata archaeon
AACAAGGGGACGTGCACGCTGTCGTCCCAGGGCACGTGCTCCTTCACCTGGAACTCTGCTGACGACACGTGCGGCTCTTCGACTCTCTCCGCGACCTACTGGGGGGCCACCTACTACTACAAGAGCAGCGGATCGACGGTGGTCGGCGTCACGGGCGGCTGCTAAGGGCCGTCGTAGGGGGGATTGCGGCACCTCCCTACGCGGGGAGGCATCCCGGGCCATACGTACGTCAACCTGGGTCAGGCGCTCCTCGAGACGGAGGTAGGACGTGCCCGTCGATGGTACAAGCGGACGTCGCGAGCGGTTTCAGAATGGGTCCCTTCTCAAGCGCCTAGCCGGGAGGGAGGGCAAGCTCCGAAGGATTGCCGTTCCAAATGTCGATGACGCACCTCCACTGGCCGCCCGGAGTTTTTCGCCATACCGTCACCGTCTTTCCGTGCTGCGTGACCTGCGCGCCGGTCGCATCCGGGAGCGTGAATCGGCTCCTCTCCACCAGGTAGCCTAGGTCTCCTTGCTCGCTGATGAAGGCGAGCTCGGGTTCCCAATCCACCGAAAACCCCGGTATCGCCAAGCTTTGGGTCACGTATTCGCGGATGGCAGATCTGCCGACCAAAGCGGGCTTATCCGGCGGCATAACTATGGCGTCCTCGGCCCAGTACGAGACGATCTTCTCGACATCTCGTGAGCCGAGCGCTTTGGCCCATTCTCGGCTGGTCTGCATCAGACCGACTTGCTCGGGCGCAACGGCCGACATGGCAGTCCTACCGCATCTCGGCACTGGGTTAAGGCCGCGCCCGGCGGGGACAGCATGTGCCTTCTCAACCTCCAGATGCTTCACTCGGCCGTGCGACCCTTTTCAGAGCGAGCGATTCTCAAAGGGAGAGCCGGAGAGGGTCTGGCGTTGGGCGCGAAATCTATCACTGCCGATATCCATCGAAACGGTAAGGCGTAGATCGGGTGATCGCAGCTCCGAGTGATCCTCCAACACGACCGGACCCGGGGCCGGTCATCTGTCCTGACAATTCAGCCGGTCAGACGTCCCGCTACAGCACAGTTAGGGGCTGGCCGCAGTTGGATGCTGGGCCTCTACCTCCTGGCCTTCAGCGTTCTCGGCGGGTTGGTTGCGATCGCGTTGGGCTCGGTGGCCGAGGCCGTGGGAGTGCTCCTTCTTGTCATCGGGTTGTTCGCCGTCATGTGCATCGCCTCACGCATGAGGGCAAATTCGAACAAACAGTCGATTCCGGCCTCCGTCGCCATCTACCCAGATCGGGTGGAAGCAACCTTCCATGACTCCGGGAGTCCAGGCTCGGTCCCTCAACGACTCAACATCCCGTTCGCGGCGGTGGAGATGATTTCGTCTGCCGGAAACAACGACGGGAGAGAGCACCTCTGGGTTCCCGCCGTCATTTCTGCCAATCCGGCTCGAGTCGGAAAATTTCAGCCAAGTTCGGTCCTCGCGACTCTACGTGCTCCGCCCGCACCGGCCGGTTGCGCTCAATCCTTCACCCTCGCGACGCACAACTTGGAACCCGTCCGGGCTGCCTACCTGAGAGCCGTGCCATCTACGGTCGTTCTTAGAGACGGAGGTCTCCGGGGCCCGGAGTATTGACGTGCGAGGTTACCCAGCGAGTTGCTAGCGCCGCTGACGGTGCGAGACGTGCCGAATGAGCATCTCGCCAATGCTACGAACGAAAGGCTCCCTGGCTAGAACGAGAACTTGTCCTCGAGAACGATTCACCGACCTTTAGAGCACTGGAATCCTTCAATATTCGGGCTCGCTCAGGTCGGAGCGGACTTTGGCGGCTCCACGAGTAAAAATGAAGCCAGAAGAGCTTTCGAATTTGATGCATACGCTGGACGATGCTTGGAATGCGGGGCCCAACAGTAAGCTCTGGGAGACGTTCAGACAGCGGCACACCGAGGACGTCCAGGTCTACTGGCCCGGTCAACCCGAGCCTACCCGCGGACGTCACAACCACGACCTTGAGGCCGTGGAGTTCTTCAAGACATTTCCTGATAATCGCCTCGTCAACCGCCCCTACAAGATCTTCTTCGCAGCCGACCATCATACCTGCTCGGTCGCCGACTTCACCGGCACGATGAAGGGACCGATGACGATGGGGCCGGGCAAAATCGCCCCCGCCACTGGGAAGAGTTTCCACGTGGAGTTCTGCACCATCGCCACATGGAATGACCGGGGAGAGATTACCGAGGAGAGACTCTTCTATGATCTCGTGGGCCTACTGAAGCAGATCGGGCTGGGCTGAGGGTGGGCTCACCTACCCAAGGAATCGACTGCACGGTCGAGGTTGCGATTCGCTCCTCCCGCGGCGAGAGCCGGTGCCGTACCTCCCCTGCGAGAACCGAGCCTCGGGGGGACTTTCAAATCGGGTGCGACATCGTGGCCAGAGCATGGTCGGACGGAGCACGGCCAAGATCCAGATTCGGGACTACCGCGAGACAGACCGCTCGTTCGTGGTCAGCCTATCCGACGAGACCCACCACGAGTTGCGAGGGATGGATCCCGACCGATTCCCTCCTGCCGTCGTTCGAGATTCCTCCAACTGGTTCGAGAGGGGTCTCTACGAATCCTGGGCTCGACGGTCCCTGTTCCTCCTTGCCCAAGTGGGGGACGAGCCGGCCGGCTTCATCCTCGCCGGACCCACGAACGATTCGTGGACTCCCACACCGGATGAACCGCGACCGCCGCAGAAGATCGGAGAGGTCTACGAGCTCCATGTGGCCAAGGCCCACCGTCGGAAGGGGGTCGGGTCCGCATTGCTCGACGCGTCAGAGCGGGAGTTGGCCCGCCAAGGCTTCGCGTACGTGACGCTGGTGCATCTCGCCCAGAACTCGGTCGCGGCCCAGCTGTACGCCGCGAGTGGATACCGCCCGAGGTGGGTGGTCCAAGAGAAGACGTTGAGTCCGACGCTTTGACCGGCTGACGAGAATAGGTGCCTATTTCGCCACCGGAGCGTACTCCGGCTCTCCATGACCGCGGTGGCCCCGGCGCAGAAGCTTCTGATGAAGAACCGCCGAGTCCGAGTCTGGGAGATGGTACTCCAGCCGGGGGAGACCTACCCTCGTCACCAACACCGGCATCCCTACCTCTCGATCATGTTGGAGGACGCCACGGTACTCCTCACGGATGCCGAGGGTCGCGAGGAACGGCTCAAGGTCCGGAAGGGGGACGTAGTCTGGCGGGCTCCGCCCGAGGACCATTCCGTGCGGAACGTCGGCCGCACGAGGTTTCGGAATCGATTGGTCGAGCTCTACGGATAGCGCCGCGCGGTTGCCTATTCGACGGTCGGTGGGGCCGGCGGCGCTCCGGCGATCTCTTGGCCGAGCGCAACGAAAGCGGCGGCGAGCGAGGGCCGCAGCAGCGGCAATCGGTGCCGTTCGGCCGCGCGGTAGGCTTCCCGCGCTCCCTCGACCGAGTGCATCTTGAAGCGGAGCCCGGCGAGGCGGAACTCCGCCTCGGCCCGCTGCGGCATGAGCCCGAGTTCACGGGCTCGCTCCGCGGCTTGCTGGAATCCGGCCTCGGCCTGATCCCACTGGCCCCGCCGTTCCTCGATCAGGCCCAGGGAGAGAGCGACGGCCGGTTCCCCTGCCGGGTCGGAGGCGCGCTCGAGCATGCGCGCGGCCAGGCGGGTTTCCCGTTCGGCTTCCTCGATCTCTCCGAGCTTGAGACGGAACTCGGTGCCGTACAGGTACGACCAGGCCTCCCATCGGGGCTCGCGGGCCCGCTCGGCGATGGCACGGACGCTCGCGAGGTGCTCGAGCGCCAGCCCCGGGTCGCTCGAGCCCACGAGATCGGCGAGCAGGAAGGTCGCCCGCACGAGGTCGGCGTCCGCGCCGGAGGGACCGAGCAGCCGGATCGCGCGATCGTACCAGCGCGCGGCCTCCTCCTGCATCTCCGGCCCGAGGCGAGCGAACGCCGATGCGAGCTCTAGGCCGGCCCGTCCGGCCGCTCCGGGCTCTCCGGTCTGTCGCAAGAACTCGAACGCCTTCATCGCCTCATCCAGCGCGGTGACCGCGTCCCCCTTCTCGGCAGCGACGCGGGAGCGCAACCGGTGGACCGCCGCCGCGCCTCCGATATCGCCCAAGTCCAGGAAGATACCGAGTGCCTCCTCTCCGAAGCTCTCCGCCTCCTTCGGACGGAGCTCCTCCCAGGCCATCTCGGCGCGTGCGAGCTGAAGTTGGGCGCGACCGGACCGGTCCTTCGGGGAAAGTCGCTCCACGGCCTCCAGGTAGGCACGCCCCGCAGCCGGAAAGTCACCGAGAGAATGGTACAACTGGCCCAGTTCACGGCTGATCTCGACTAGCTCAGTTCGGTGGTCCCCTCCCAGCTTGAGGAGGTCGCTGCGAGCCTGTTCGAAGTGGTGCGCGGCCTCGGGCCGCCGCCGCTCTTCCTTGGCGAGCTGCGCAGCCGCGAGGTTGTAGGTGAACGACTTCTGAGGGATCCGACCCAGGAAGAAGTGGCGCCCTAGCTCCGCCGACGTTACCGGCGCGGCCGGGTTAGTTAGTCGTTCCATGGCGGCGGCGATCCGGCCGTGGATCACTCGCACCCGGCTCTCGGCGAGGGAGCGGTAGATCCGACCACGGAGCGCCTCATCGGTGAAGGCAAACCGTTCCCCCCCGGGCCGTTCTCGCAGTACCCCGTCGCGCACGAGGCGCTCGAGCTGCTCGGAGAGCACCTCCGGCTCGCGCTCGAGGGCTGCCCCGAGGAGGGCGAACTCGAACTCACCGCCAATGGCACTGGCGTAGGCCAACGTCCGGAACTCCTCGGGCGCCCAGATCGCCCTTGGGTCGGAGTCCGGCCCAGCTGGGAGGGCCTCCTCCCCGCTCTCCGACATTCGTCTTGCGGGGGGAGATGCGTGGGGTCGATGGATAAACCCTCGTCCCAGAAAGTGGGTACCGGCGGGGGACCTCCGGGAGCGCCGGGCCGCACCAGGTTACCTCTTAATAGCCGACCCGGGGTGGGCGCGAGCCGATGCCGCCCGGCGAGGACGAGTTTGCCATGGAGAACGCCCGCTCCGTATCGGAGTTGCCGTTCCCGCGACGCGTGGTGTTCTGGGGCTTCGGCGGGCTCGTGGTCCTTGCCGTCGGGTTCTACCTGTGGTGGGGTCTGTCGTTCGGCGTCTGGGTGGACAACGGGGTCTACGCCGTCGTGATTGTCCTGCTGCTGAGCGGTCTCGCCGGGATGTGGCTCGTCAGTCCCAACCCACCGGTTCCGCCCCTCCCACCCGAGAGCCGCCGACCGGGCTAGGCGCCCGTACGGCTAGAGAGGCCTACCGGCAGCCGCCCAACTCGGGCCGCTGGGGGCACTACAGACCACGCAAGCCGGCGGCGCCCCAAGATCGATCGGTGGGGGTCCTTCGAGCGTCCCCAGCAACGCGCCATCGATGGCCTTCTCGATCGCGTGGCCACAGGTCTCCGACCCGCACCATCCGATCAGGCGGACCGTGCTCGACCCGGTGAGCTCCTCGACCCGCTCGGCGCGCGAGAACGCGGCGACGAACGCCGCCTGGGCCTTTTCCCGGAGGCCGGCGTCGTACTCCGCTAGGGCGCCCCGAACCGACTCCACCAGTCCGTCTCGGGGAAGGCTCACTCGTACTCCCAGCCGGTTGACGGCGCTCAACTGGCGGGCCGCGGCTTCCCGAGGGCCGACATCGAGCCGCAGCGGTACGCCCCGAGTCTCCCAGTAGTAGTACTTCGCGCCGGGGCGGTCGCTCCGCTCATCCATGTGGACCCGGAGGCCGGCTTTCTGGAGATCCGCCACGGCCTCTCGGGCGTAAGGGGTCGGGTCAGCCCCCTTGGCGGACGGGACCGGGACCACTACCACCTGGTACGGAGCGATGTCGGAGGGGAAAGCGACCCCCTTCTCGTCTCCGTGCACCGCGACGATCGCACCGAGGAGGCGCTCGGACAGGCCGAAGGTCGTCTGGTGGGCGTACTGGGCCGAGCCGTCCGGCGCCTCGTACTGGATGCCGTAGGGGCGGGAGAAATTCTCCCGATAATGGTGGATCGACCCGATCTGGAGCGTGCGGGCGCTGCCCAACGGGATGTCGAGCGCCACCGTGTAGAATGCGCCGGGGAACTTGTCCCAGTCTGGGCGGCGGACCGCCAGGTACGGGAGCCCGAACCGCTCGGCCATCTTGGAGAAGGCGCCGAGATTGCTCTGCACCCGCTCGGTGGCGGTGGGTTCGTCGCGCTGGCAGGTGTGCTCTTCGAAGAAGTGGATCTCCCGCACCCGAATGAATGGACGCGTGGTCTTGGTCTCGTACCGGAAGGTGTTCACGATCTGGTAGACGTTGAGCGGCAGGTCTTGATGGGACCGGATCCAGAGCTTGAAGATCGGGTACATCGCCGTCTCGCTCGTCGGCCGCAGCACGAGCGGGACGTCGAGCGGCGTGCTCCCGCCGCGGGTCACCCAGTAGACCTGCGCGTCGAACCCTTTGATGTGTTCCCGCTCCTTCTGGAACTCGGTCTCCGGGATCAGGGCGGGGAACTCGACCGGCCGAGAGCCGGTCGCCTCGATCTCCTCCTCCATCACGCGGTCGAGCCGCCGACGGGCGAGGAACCCGTACGGGGTCCAGACGTTCATCCCCTTCACCGGGTAGCGCTTGTCGGTGAGGTCGGCCGCCTCGACCACCGCGAGGTACCAATCGATGAATGCCGAGGCCTTCTCCGGTAGCTCCGGCATCGCGAACGATGGTGAGGCGTGCGGCGTATAACGCCAGCGCTACCGGAGCGCTGTCGCTGTCCGGACGACCGCACTTGTTTATGCGTCCGCTGCGCTTCTAGGGGGCAATGCGCCTCGTCGTCTGCGTCGACCGGGACGATGACCTGGGCCGCAAGGCTGGCGTCCCCGGACCCGTCGTCGGCCGCGCGGCCGTACTGGAGGCTGCGGCCAAGCTCGGCATCGCCGACCCCGGCGACTGCGACACCAACGCGATGTACGCCGCCGTGCAGCTGCTCGACGAGATCCGCCGGCACGGGGACGAATCGGAGATCGTCGTCCTCACCGGATCGCCCAAGGTCGGCATATTCTCCGACCGCCGGGTAGCCGAGCAGTTCGACCAGGTGCTCAAGGACCACCCGGCCGGCTCGGCCCACCTCGTCAGCGATGGGGCGGAGGACGAGTACCTGTTCCCGATCCTCGCCTCGCGGGTCCGCATCGACGGCGTCCACCGGGTGTACGTCCGACAGAACGCCAGCATCGAGTCGACCTACTACACCGTGATCCGTGCCCTCAAGGACCCGAAGTTCCGGACCAAGACGATCCTGCCGCTGGCGCTCCTGTTCATTGCACTCGGTCTGGCCGCCGCGGCGGGTGTCGTCTGGTGGGGCGTGGTCACGCTGCTCGTCGCGGCGGGCGTCTACCTCGTGGCCTGGACGTTCGACATCGACGAGATGATCATCGAGTCGCTCCGCTCGGCCTCCTCCGACATACGGCAGGGCTCGGTAGCGTTCGGCTTCGCGCTCGTTTCGCTCGCCTTGGTCTCGATCGGCTTCCTTCTCGGGTACAATCAGTACGTGGGCCACCCCGGATCCGCCCCGGTTCCCCGACTCCTGCTCTTCGTGAGCACCGGGCTGCTCTGGTGGTTCGTCGGAGGCGAGGTCTGGGAGAGCGGCCGTGCGCTGCGCCGCTACCTATCTTCCCGCAAGGTCGGTGCCGGCTACCCGATCGTCACCATTTCCATCGTCGGGCTTGGGCTGCTCTCCTACGGGGTCGTGAGCATGATCGATTACTTCGAGAGCGCGGCCCTCGGACCGCCGCTCTGGGTATTGGTCGCGTTCTTCGCGAGCGGCTTTGCGCTCACGCTGACCGCGGCGCTGCTCGCCCAGTACATCCGCGGGCGCACCGGCACCGACGAGCCGGCGGCCGAAGTCAGTCCCAGTTAGGGCCCGCCGGAAGCGAGCGCTCGCTCGACATCGGCGAGCGGGGCGATCCAGCGACACCGCTCCGCGAGCAACTGCTGGACACCGGCCGGGGTCCGACCCTCGGGGAGCGATCGCTGCGCGAGCGTGCGCAGGTCCTCCCAGTAGTTCCAGGGAAAGACGACCCAGACCCAGTTCTCCCGCGGGATTTCCTCGCCCCGGTGCGTGGGAACGAACCGCGAATGGCCGATGTGCAGCAGCGCGGCGCTTTCCAGGTGCTGGGGGCCGCGCGCGCGCACGTGCTCCGTCGCCAGTTCAAGGCTCTCCCCGGTGTCGGTGATGTCATCGACGACCAGCACCGAAGTGCCTTCGAGGCTCACGGCGAGTGACTCGGTCAGCTCCGCCTTGCCGGTGGGGGTGGCGGTGACGCCCCAGTGCTGGGCGCGGAGCGCGTGCAGCCGCTTGATGCCGAGCCGATCGGCGAGCAGTCGGGCCGGGACCCATCCGCCCCGGGTCAGGCCCACGAGCGTGTCGGGCGCGCCCCCGCCCCGACGCACGCTCTCGGCGATCCGGTCGGCGAGTGCCTCGATCTCGCGCCAGCTCGTCAGGCGGCAGCGAGGGTACTCGACCACGGAGGGCGCACTACGGGTAGATGCCCCGCATCTTGATCGCGTCGACGACCCGCTGGATGGCCACGACGTAGGCCGCCGTGCGGTTGTGCACCTTGCGCTGCATCGCTTCCGCGTGCACCTCGCCGTAGGAGCGGACCATGACGCGCTCGAGCCGGTCGTTGACTTCTTTGAGCGTCCAGAAGAACCCCTGGATGTCCTGCGCCCACTCGAAGTAGCTCACCGTCACGCCGCCGGCGTTCGCGAGCACGTCGGGCAGGACCGTGATCTTCCGGTCGTAGAGGATCTGGTCGGCTTCGGGCGTGGTGGGGCCGTTGGCCGCCTCGGCCACGATCTTGGCGCGGATGGCGTGGGCGTTCTTGCCCGTGATCTGATTCTCGAGCGCCGCGGGGATCAGGATGTCGACGTCCATGGCGAGCAGCTCGTCGTGGGTGAGCGGCTTGGTGCCGGCAAAGCCAACGACAGAGCCGGTCTTCTTCTTGTGCGCTTCAACCGCCGCCACGGACAGGCCCGCCGGGTTGTAAATGCCCCCGCGGGTGTCGGAGACAGCCACGATCTTGGCGCCCTGCTCCTCTTGGAGGATTTTGGCGGCGACGCTGCCCGCGTTGCCAAAGCCTTGGACCGCGACGGAAGCGCCCTTGACCTTGACCTTCGAGTGGGGCGCCGCCTCGCGGATGACGTAGGCGCACCCGCGACC
The DNA here is from genome assembly GCA_022749995.1 of Thermoplasmata archaeon. Classification (GTDB taxonomy): domain Archaea; phylum Thermoplasmatota; class Thermoplasmata; order Lutacidiplasmatales; family UBA184; genus JAKIVR01. The sequence goes on from JAKIWO010000004.1 coordinate 9,211, forward strand.
GGTCGCCTCGCCGCGACCCTCGCTGCCGCCGAGGGAGATGGGCTTGCCCGTGATCACGCCGGGAACGGAGTAGCCCTTGAGCACGGAGTAGGTGTCCATGATCCAGGCCATCGTCTGAGAGTCCGTGTACACGTCCGGGGCAGGAATGTCCATCTCCGGACCGATGAGTGGGGCGATCTCGCTCGCGTAGCGGCGGGTCATCCGCTCGAGCTCCCCCTGGCTCATGTGCTTGGGGTCGCAGATGACGCCGCCCTTGGCGCCACCGTAGGGCAGGTTGACCACCGCGCACTTCCAGGTCATCCACGCCGCCAGCGCCCGGACCTCGTCGAGCGAGACGTTCGGGTGGTAGCGGATCCCCCCCTTGCAGGGGCCGCGGGCCATGTTGTACTGGACTCGGAAGCCGGAGAAGACACGGTAGCTGCCGTCGTCCATGCGGACCGGGAAGTTGACGCTCAGCTCCCGCTTCGGGTGCTTGAGCATCTCGCGGATGCCGCCGTTGATCCCGATGAGGTCGCAGACGATGTCGACCTGCTTTTTCGCCGTCTCGAACGGATTGATGGAGCTTCCCTCGCTTGGCATGTACCTCACCCCAAGGGTGGGCGGGCACGACCGGTTCCGTACTTGAAGCCTGCTCCGTCCCGGCCGCTCATCTCGACGGAGAAGGCCGCCAGGGTTGCCAACGGGAGCGCGGGGCGGGACGGGAATGCCCCTCCCGCTTGAACCAGGCGCCCCGACCGCGGCGGGCTTGGCCCACCACCGTGAGCGGGGTGCCGAGCTGGGCAAAGGCGCGGCGGAGTGCCGGGAGCGACGCCGGGGGAACCGCCGCCAGCAGTTCGTACTCCCCGCCGTAGACGGCCAGCTGGAGCCTCTCCGCGCGGGTGAGCATGGCCCGGCGCAGTCGGGGATCCAGGGGCAGCAGCTCCTCCTGGAACGTCAGCTGGCACCGGCTCGCCTCCGAGAGGATCCGGCCCGCCTCGGCCACGCCGTCGGAGGTGTCGATCATGGCGTGCGCGTGCCGGATGAGCCGCTCGCCCTCCGCCAAGCGGGGGGTGATCCGGAGGAGCTCCCGCTCGGGGTGCTGTCCGTGAGCTCGGGTCTTCGCCTTTTGTCGGGTCACCCATCCGGGGCCGCCGACGCGTCCCGTCAGTACCAGGAGGTCCCCGGGCCGAACTCCGGTGTGAGGCGCCAGGTGCGTCGAGGTGGTGGCTCCTAGGAAGGTGCCCACCAGTAGTTTTCGCGGTGAGGGCTTGCTGTCGCCCCCCACCAGCGTTCCCCCCGTGCGCGCAAGTCCGTCGCGCACGCCGCGTACGACCTGGCGCCCCCACTCCCTCGGGGTGCCGGGGGGCAGGAACAGGCCCAGGAGAAAGGCGACGGGCCGTCCCCCCTTGGCCGCCAGGTCGCTGGCGTTCGCCCCCACCAAGGCCCGGCCGACCAACCGCGGGGGGGAATCCGGTAGGAAGTGCGCGCCCTCGACGAATCCGTCGGTGGTGAGCAGCATTGCCCCGCTTCGAGGTCCGCGCAGCGCGGCGGCGTCATCGCCGAGCGGAAGCAGGACCTCGCGGGAAGCTCGGGCGCCGCGAACGAGCCAACGATGGAACTCGCGCTCCTCGAACAGTGGGCCGCCTCGGGCCGGGCGGGTTCGGCCGCTACTTGTACGGGACGTACTCTTTCCCGAGCAGCTCGCGACCGAGGATGATCCGCATGATGTTGAGGCCCCCTTCGGCGCCGACGAGGTACGACATGATGCCGCGGAACCCGAGCTCGAGCCCCACCTCCTTGGTGTAGCCAGCGGCGCCGAACCACATCATCACGCGCCGGACGGTGTCGAACGCCACCTGCGGAGCCGCGAGCTTGACCGCGGCCACGGTCCGGTCGACCTCGGAGCGCTGGGCGGGGGTCGCGCCCGCCGCGGCCCGATCGAGCAGCCAAGCGGCCCGGCGGCACTGCCACTTCACCGCCTCGACCTGCGTGAACAGGTCGACGTACTCGAACTGGATCGCCTCGAACTTGGCGAGCGGCTGTCCGAACACTTCCCGCTGTTTGATCCATTCCGCCCCGACCTCGAGCGCCCGCTCCGCAGCCCCCACGCAGGCGGCCGCCACGAAGGTCCGGGCGACGGAGAATCCCTCCATCGCGCACCCGAACCCGTGCCCCTCCTTTCCGACGAGGTAGCGCTCCGGCACCCGCACGTCGTCGTAGACGATGCCGCCGGTCGAGATGCCCATCCGGCCCATGTTCTCGAACCGTCGGGTGGTGATCCCGGGCGAGCGGGTCGGTACATACAGGAAATGGAACCCGTCCCCGCCGCCGTCCTTGACGAGGGTCAGGTGGCCGCCGCCGAGGGCCTTCGCTTCCTCGACGCCGGAGATGAACGCCTTCTCCCCCCGGATCCGGAACTCCTTCCCGTCCCGGCGGGCTTCGGTGCGCAGTCGGGCCAGGTCGCTGCCGCCGGAAGGCTCGGTCGTTCCGATGCCGAGGAACGCCTTCCCCCGGCAGACCGGGGGGAGGATCTCCCGCTTGGCCTCCTCGGTACCGTGACGGGCCAGGATGCTGCCCCAGCCCGCTTCGAGCAGGAAGAAGACGGCCGTGGCCATCGAGAAGTCGCCCCGACCCACCTCCTCGGCGGCAATCTCGGTCAGTACGGCGGAAGCTCCGATCCCACCGTACTGCTCCGGTACCGGCATCGCGAGGAGGCCCAACTCGGCCATCCCGGCGAGCACCTCGCGGGGGATCTCGCCCTCCGTATCGATCCGCTTTTCGTTCGGCCGAAGCACGGCGTCCCCGAACTTCCGGACCGCGGATTGGAACGCGAGCTCCTCCGGATTCAATTCGAAGTCCATGCAGCGGCCGGTGAACCTCGTTCGGTTATAGGGTTCCCCGACCGCCACCGTCGACGGAGCCGCCCGCGAATCGGCACAGCGACCCCCGCCCCCACAAACCCCTATAACCGAACTCCGGCTCGTGCGGTTCCCATGGCGCCGGTCCGCGTTTCCGTGAACGGATACGGGACGATCGGCAAGCGCGTGGCCGACGCGGTGGCCCGCCAGCCGGACCTTTCGCTGGTGGGCGTCTCGAAGACCCGGCCGAGCTTCGAGGCGAGCATCGCCATCGAGCGGGGCTACCCGCTCTTCGTCGCCGGAGAGGCGGGCGCGGAGCCGTTCCGCGCTGCCGGCATCCCCGTGAGCGGGACCCTCCGCGACATGATCGCCCGGAGCGACGTCGTCATCGACTGCGCGCCGGAGAGCGTGGGCCGGCAGAATGCCGCCCTCTACCAGCAGGCGGGCGTGCGGGCGGTCTTCCAAGGCGGCGAGGCCGCCACCGTCGCCGAGGTCTCCTTCAACGCGGCCGGCAACTACTCGGCGGCGAAGGGGAAGCGAACCGTTCGCGTTGTCTCCTGCAACACCACGGGCCTGGCCCGCGCCGCCGCGGTGCTCCGGGAGCGGTACGGGGTGGAGGAGTGGGAGGCCACACTCGTGCGCCGGGCCGCCGACCCGCCCGAGACACAGCGGGGCCCCGTGGACGGTATACTGCCCGCCATGCGGATCCCGTCCCACCACGGTCCGGATGTCCAGACCATCTTCCCGGATCTGCGCATCTCCACCATGGCGGTCGTCGTCCCTACGACCCTGATGCACGTGCACGTGAACCACGTACGGCTGGTGCGCCCGCCTCCCTCGGCCGAGGCGGTGCTCGAGGCCTTCCGTCAGGCGCCCCGGTTCCGTGTCTTCCGCCCGTGGGAGCAGGCCGGGGGAACCCCGCAGGTGATGGAGTTCGCCCGGGACCGTGGCGGGCGCCGTCCGGACATGATGGAGAACGTCCTCTGGGAGGACGGACTCGGGCTCACGGGCAAGGATCTCCGGTTCTTCCAGGGCATCCACCAGGAGTCGATCGTCGTGCCCGAGAACGTGGACGCGGTGCGGGCGATGTTCGAGCTGGCTCCGGACGGTCCGAGCTCGATGGCGATGACCGACCGGAATCTCGCCCGGGCGGCCTAGCGCACGGAGTCGCCGTCGGGTGTCAGGAGGGGGGCACACCCCGTTTCTCCCGTTCCGGAAGGTTCAATATACTGGATGTCCGGCTTTTCCCTGGCATCCATGACCCATCCGTCGAACCTGCAACGCCCAAACCCGACCGATCGGCGCCCGTTCCTCCTGGCAAGCATGCTCGCCTGGGGCATCGTCGCAGCGCTTGTGATTTCCGGTAGCGCGCTCGCGCCGCAGTCCCATACCTCTCTCCCCTCCGCTCCGCAGGAGGGTGCGGTCCATTCCCTGCTCCTGCCTGCTCCCTCGCGCGCCCCGGGCCCGGCCTGGTACAGCCCTCCGTCGCACCTTCTCGGCCCGTTCAACGGCACCCTGTACAACGCGAGCTTGGACCAGACGCCCGGCGGCGCGGGCTCGGGCGCCTTCGTCGGGGTGGACCCGGCGACTCATCTGGTCTACGCCAGCAACATCCTCGGTGGCTTCGTGAGCGCCTACTCCGAGACGACGGGCCAGCTCGTGGGGGAGTCACCGCTACTCGTCACCCGGCCGGGCTCCTCCGAGGTGCTCGGGCTTGCCCTCGACCCAGCCCACCAGCGCTTGTGGGTGGTCGAGGCCGGTCCAAGTGCGATCTTCCTGCTCAACGAGACCACCCTGCAGCCCATCCTGAACGTTACCTTCCCCGCGAGCTTCCACTCGACACCGTTCCGCCTGGTGTACGACCCCGTCTCTCTCAACCTGTACGCCCGGGGGGCCAGCGGCAACGTCACGTCGTTCGACCCCGCCACGCTCACCCTCGAGCGTACCTGGAGCTGTCCGGGCTGCCTGGACGAGCCGATCTCTATCGTGCCGGGCGAGAACGAGCTGCTGGCTCCCAGTGGAGCCAACAACACCACCGTCCTCAGCCTGCCCAACCTGCTCCTCGTCCGCAATCTCACCTCCCCGACGCCGAGCTTCAGCGCCACGGGGGCGGCCTACGACCCGTCCTCGGGACTGGTCTGGGTGGAGAACGGCAGCGGATCACCGACCCCATTCGAGGAGTTCAATCTCGCTTCCGGAGTCTACGGTGGGCCGGTGGGCGCCGGCGTGGCCAAATGCGAGTACTTAGTCTACGACGGACCCTCGAACTCCTTCACTGCCATCACCAACGGGGGGCAGTTCAACATCTACTCGTTCAACGGCACCAGCGGGGCCCTCGTCGGCCACTTCAGTGGGGCCGCCCAGTTCGGGGGAGCCGGCCTTTCCGGCATCGACGAAGCGTACTCCCCGGCCATCGACACGAGCAACGACGAACTGATCGTCGGAATCATCGAGGGGAACTATACCGCCGCGTTCTCCTTGCCGGCGCTCGCGCCGCTGCACCCGGTCACCGAGTTCGCTATCGAGGCGTTCACCGGTGTCAGCGACGCCCCGGCGGGATTGTTCTACTCCTTGGGGACCGGCCCCAGCACGCTGGTCGCCCACGACTGGTCGAATGGCAGCCTGGCCTGGCTCACCACCCTCCCGAACGCACTGGTCCTCGCGAGCCTGAGCGGACTCGCCGTCGACACCGGACTCGGCCGACTGTACGTGTTCAACAGTTCCCTCCCCGGCTTCCAGGAGTTCAGCGCCACGACGGGGGTCGAACTCAGCACGAGTATCAGCCTCCCGCTCACCTTCTCGTTCACCGCGGTGGGCATCGACTCGGTGCACCACGTGCTGTATGCGCTGAACAGCTCCGGCAACGTCACGCTCGTCAACACGCAAACCGACATCCCGCTCGGCACCGTCGTGGCTCCCGTCGGGGTCACCACCGCCTGCGGAGAGATCGTTGACCCCGTCAGCGAATCGGCGTACGTCTCGAATTGCACGAACACCCTGAACACCATCTACTCGGTCAACGGGAGCTCGGGCTCGCTCGGGTCGAAGCAGTGGCACCTCGGTACCACCATCGCCTCGGCCGCGTTGGACCCCGCGCACCGGGAGCTGTTCGTGGGCGGCGGGAGAACACCGTACAACATCACCGTCCTCCCCCTCTCCGGGGCCGGCGCGCCCACCTCCTTCCTGACGGGCGGGCAGGCTCCTTCGGGATTGGGTGTCCAGCCCAGGTACAGCGAGCTGTTCCTCGCCAACGTCAGCAGCCCTGTGACCACGCTCTTCGACACCAGCACCCACGCCCAGCTCGGTACGGTCCGAGCCGCCGTCTCCTTCGGCTCCATCTCCAACCCCGTCGACGGTGCGACGGTGCTGGATCAGGTCGTCCAGGGCGCCGACCTGCTGCTGCGCCCGGTCACCGCCCCGCTCGCCCCGAGCGGCCTCGCGCTGCTCGCGGGCAACACCACGCTCAACGCGAGCTGGAGCCGGATCGGCGCATCCGGGAGCGGTAACGGGACCGTCACGGGCTACACCGCCTCCCTCGGCACCAGCGCCTCGGGGCCGTGGACCACGAACCTGAGCGTTACCGCCCTCAATGCCACCTTCACGCACCTCGCCGACGGGACCGTCTACTTCGTCACGGTGAGTGCCACGAACCCCGCCGGAGCGGGTCCGCGTGCGGCCCCGGTTTCCGCCACACCGGTCGGCGTTCCGTTCCCGCCGACCACGCCGAGCTCGACGGCGGGCGGTAGCGGGAGCATCCACCTGAGCTGGAATCCGCCCGCCTCGACGGACGGGGCCCCCGTGACCAACTACACCGTGGAGTACTCGGCGCACAGCTCCGGCCCCTGGAGCACCCTCAGCGCGGGCACCGCGCTCAACGCCTCGGTGACGGGCCTTTCGGCAGCCACGAACTACACGCTGTACGTGCTAGCGTGGAATTCGGTGGGCCGCAGCAATCCGAGCGCGCAAGTCCACACCGCCACCTCCGCGGCCTCCTCGAGCAGCTCTTCTTCCCCGATCAGCGGCTCCAACCTGCTCTGGATCCTACTCGCGTTGGTCGTGATCGCCGCGGTGGTCGCGGCGCTGCTGCTCGCCCGGCGGCGCAAGCCGCGCGGCGCGCCGACCCCGCAACCGTCGGCTCCGTATCCCCCGCAGTACCCGCCGCAGGGCGGGTACGGCGCCCCGCCGCCCGGCGCGGCACCCCCCACGGTGGCCCCGCCGCCCGCCGGTCCGCCCCCCGGGGCGATGTAGCGAGCCTGCGCCACCGCGTTCCTCGCAAGGATGATATAGGTCATCTCGGTCGGCCGCCGCCGATGTATTATCTCGACGAACGGCGGGACGTCGTCCGGATCCCGCCGGACCGGCTCGGCGTCAAGCTCGAGACGACGATCTCCGAGCTCGCCCAGCAGCAGTTCGAAGGCAAGCTGGTCGACGGGCAGAACCTGACCGTCACCATCCAGGATGTGAAGCCGCTCGGCGAGGGCCACATCATCCATGGGGACGGAGGCGTCTACCAGGAGGTGGAGTACCGGGCGCTGCTGTTCCGTCCCGAGCTCCAGGAGGTCGTCGAGGGCGCCGTCGTCGAGATTCGGAAGTTCGGCGCCTTCGTCCGGTTCGGTCCGCTCGATGGGCTGCTCCACGTCTCCCAGATCATGGACGACCGAGTGAACATCGACGAGCACAACCAGCGGCTCGTCGGCGTGGAGACCAAGCGCGACCTCAAGGTCGGCTACAAGGTCCGCGCCCGCATCGTCTCGCTCTCCCTCTCCGAGATCTCCCCGAGGGACAGCCGGATCGGGCTCACGATGCGCCAGCCGGGCCTCGGACGCCTCGAATGGATCGTCGAGGCGCACAAGAAGGCCGAGGACAAGACCAGCAAGCGGCCGGCGCCCCCCAAGCGGGATGTCCAGCCCGGCAAGGCGCTGCCCAAGCCCGCGGCCAAGCCGGCGGCGAAGCCTGCGGCGGCTCCCGCCGCCGGAGGTCCCGCCGCATGATGAGCCTCAAGGCCTGCAAGAACTGCCACACCGTCACCGACCTGGCGAAGTGCCCCCGCTGCGGCGGGGAGACCTCGCGGGAGTGGCAGGGCTACCTCCTCGTGATCGACCCTGACAAGTCGGAGATCGCCCGGAAGCTGGGGATCAGTGCCGCGGGCCGCTACGCGCTCCGGGTCAAGTGAGGAACGGGTCTGGGTCGTCCCCGAGGCGCTCCGCCCGGCCTTGGCGAGCGAGTACGGCCCGGTCTTCTCCGGTCGTGCCGCCGAGGACCGGATCCGGCGCCTAGCGACCTTCGCTAGCTGCGGGGACCGGGTCACCGCGCTCGCGCTCCAGCTCGATCATCCGCCGCTCGTGGGGATCGTGGACTTCAAGACCCAGCGGAAGGAGAAGATCTCGCCGAACGCCTTCGTCACCCTCAAGGCGCGTCGGTACCGCCGGGTACGCAACCCGCCGGGGATGCTGACCGAATCATTGCGCCGCGCCGTGCGCGAGCTGGTCGGGATCGGTGGGGGACTCATCGAAGTCGAGGGCGAAGAGGACCTGGGCTCGCTCGCGCTCGTCGAAGCGCTCCCGCTCGGTGCGACCGTTATATACGGTATCCCGGGTGCGGGGGTCTCGTTTGTGACGGTGGACGTCGTGGCCAAAGAGCACGTTCGGGCGCTCATCGCCCGCATGGAATTGCGGAGGATCGCCCGTGGAAGTTAGGGTGCTCGAGCAGCGCCAGAACCCGCTCCTCAAGCGGGTCGAACTGCAATTCGAAGTCGACCACACCGGCGCCGCCACGCCGCGCCGAGCCGATGTGATCGGCGAGCTGGCCAAGCAACTCAAGGTCCCCAAAGAGCGGGTCGTCCTCGAATCGATGCACGCGCGATTCGGCATCCCCCAGAGTCGCGGCGAGGCGCGGCTCTACGCGAGCACGGAGGCCCGCGACCGGGTCACTCGAGAGCACATCCTCATCCGCAATGGCCTGAAAGAAAAGAAGACGGCCGCACCGCCCGGGGAAGCCGCCCCGACCCCGGCCCCAGCCGCTCCCGCCGCCCCAGCGCCGGCGGCACCGCCCGCGGCGGAGTCGAAGCCCGAGTCCAAGCCGGAGGCGAAGGCGGAGAAGAAGGCCGAGCACAAGCCGGAGCCCAAGGCGGATCACAGGGCCGAGCCCAAGGCGGATCACAAGGCCGAGCCCAAGGCGGATCCCAAAGCGGAGGCCAAGGTCGAGCCGAAAGCCGAGTCTAAGGGCGGTGGCAAGTCGGCGGCCAAGCCCTCCAAGAAGGAAGGTTGAGCGTGGGCAAGGCCCGTACCGACTTCTACTCGACGAAGGGCGAGACGCTCGCTCGGACCCATCAGCCCTGTCCCAAATGCGGGCCCGGGATATTTCTCGCCGAGCACTCGAACCGCCGCTCCTGCGGTCGCTGCGGCTACATGGAGAGCCGCTCGGAGCCGAAGCCCGTGGGCAAGCCCGTCGTGGGGAAGGCCAAGCCGACGAAGCCGGCCTAAGTTCGCCCCCAGTTCGTCGGTTGCTCCAGCTCGGCGCCGTCGTGGTCCGCTTAGGCTCGCCCGTCCGCTGCGCGGCGGCACGCCTCGGGGACAACGCTTACGTAGCGCGTGCCTACCTCGACCCGTCCTCGATCCGCGGGCCCGTAGTATAGCTTGGATATCACAGAGGCCTCCGGAGCCTCAAACCCGGGTTCGAATCCCGGCGGGCCCGTCCCCGAAAGGGAGGGAGGTGGGTCGTCGGGCCGCCACCCAGATTTTCGAGTCTCTCCCCAGCACCGCACTCTCAGCGGAGGCTATCGCCAAACTACCGAAAGCGAAGGGACCCTGAGGAACGCCGGGTCATTCGATACCAATGGGAGCCCGCGTGAAATCGCGAGGGAGGCAATCATCCTATCGTGAAGCTCCGGGATAGCTAGGTCCAGAAACGAACCCCAGCCCATCGGACCCAAGGCCGCGAGCTGGATGTATCCGGAACCCCGAACCTGGGTGAGGACCTCCTCTACAAGGGAACGTGGTTCCGGCGCCCCGATCCGCCCGCGTAGGGCGAGATACGCGAACTCGCCGAGGGCGACCTCCGGTAAGAACAGCGTTGCTTCTCCGTTCTCGGCCTCTCGAAATATACGCTCGCTCCGGCGGGGAAGTGAGTCATCGAGATGCCGGATCAGTGCGACCGTGTCGATGACGGCGTCCATCAGAGGAGCCACTCTTTCTGGAGTGCGCGGAGCTCTCGCTCCGCCTTGCCTACGTTGACGCGGCCTTTCAGTAGACCCCGCAGAGTCTGGCGCCCGTGGCGGATCAGGACACCCTCCTTCGTCTCAAGAATGAGGACGGTCTCCCCCTCTTCGAGGTGGTGTCGACTTCGCAGCTCCTTTGGTAGCGTGATCTGGCCCTTCGAACTTACGACGGCAGACTTCGTCATAGTTCCCTGGAAGATGCACCCGAGTCAATAAACTTTACCTTAGGTAAAGGAATGTCGACCTCCGCCTCCTCAGAACCCCTGGACTCCAAGGTCCTAGAACCTACAACCAACCGAATCCCGGCGGGCCCGTCGCTCACCTCGGCCGGGTCCGGACCCGGACGCCATCGATGGCCTCTGACTACCCCTTGCCTGACGTCGCTTACGTGGCGCAGCCTTACGCATAGGTAGGACTAATAGCCGCCAATCTCCTCCGCGAAGCTATGGCGGACGAGTTGCTGCCGGAGTTCCATTGCCATCGCTGCATCTACACCTGGACTCCGAGACGCACGCCAGTCCGCATGTGTCCCCGATGCAAGTCGAGGCTCTGGAACGTGCCGGAGCTCCGTCCCGTGCGGCTGGGAACCGGCCTCGGGATCCCCGAGGTGTTCGGACCTCATCGCCTCAAAGTCCTGGCGCTGGTCTCGAACTACGGCGCGAAGCGAGTGCGGGTGTTCGGATCGGCTCGGCGCCGCGAGGCGAACAATAGGAGCGACGTCGACCTCCTCGTGGACGGTTTGCCCAAGGCCTCGCTTCTCGACCGCGCCCACCTTGAGACCGAACTGAGTCGAATCTTGGGGCGCTCGGTCGACGTCGTGGAAGAGGATGGCCTGCCTTGGTCGATCCGTCCTCAAGTGCTGGCCGAGGCGGTTCCCTTCTGAGCGCCTCCGAAGCACGTGCCCGGACGTCGGTCGACAGAATGCTGCGCGAGGCGGCAGCCGCCCAGCGGTACCTCGCTCGTGGGAAGGAGGCATTCTTCGACGTGCGATCCCCGGAGATCCGGGAAGCGACGGAGCTGCGAATCCTTCACTTCACGGAGACCGCGACGAAGGTGGGACGGCCGTTCCGGAACGCCAATCCCCTCATCCCCTGGGACGACCTCGACCAGCTTCGAAACGATCTCGTCCACGAGTACCCCGAGGTCAAGGCCGATCCGATTTGGCGGTTCGTGCACGATGACCTGCCCGGCCTGGTCGCGAAGCTCCGGCGGGCCCGATATCCGACCGGCCGGGAGTAGTCGCGAATCCCTAGCCGGAAGAAGAGGGTGCGGCCTCTCACGTGGGCTCCTGGGACGGATTCGAACAACTAGTTCATCGAATCCCGGCAGGCCCGAATCACGTAGGAGCGCTGGGTCAGCCGAGCCAATCGGTCTCGGCGAGCTGGCGGAAGTGCGGATCGCCGGTGAGCAGCCGAGAGCCGGTCGCTCGAGCCGTCGCGAGCACCAGCCCGTCGCTCAGTCCCGGTCTCCCGAGCCTCAAGGACCTAGCCCGGCTCCGAAGCTCGGCCGTCGCAGCCGCCGCGGCTAGTGCCAGTTCGGGTCTGATGGGCACCACTGCGGAGGACTCCGTGATTGCAGCCATTTCCTGTTGGATCTGTCCGTCCCCCAGCCCGTCCCGGAAACACTGCAGCGCGACTTCCGCCAACACGATCGCCGGCGTGAAGCAGGAGTCCGCCGCCTCCAGGCGATCTTTCGCGTCGATCCCGAGCGCGGTTCCGCGGATCAGCTCGATCCAGGCGAACGAGTCAATCGTGAGCCGCAAGCCGGTCCTCGTCCGCGAATCTTGACACCACTCCCTTGCCGCTGCCCAACATACGGTGCAGCGCGCGTGATCGCCGCTCACGCACCAGCTGCAGGATGGTCTCGTCCGCGCTCCGGGTGTGGAACACCTGCCGTAGCCGCTCCAGCTCGGCGAGCGTCTGCCTCGAGACCCGCACCGAGGATACCGCGGCCGCCATGCGCGAGATTGCATGCACGCATGCGCGATAGGGCCTCCGTGTGTGGTGAACTCTGGTGAGTGCCCCCAACGGAGCGTCGGATGGCCGTGCTCCGCGAACTGGTCCCTGGTGGCAGAGGATACCCTGGCGCGAGCCGAGCTCGGCGCGGGTGCCGCTAGTCCTGCGAGCGGGCGCGGTGATCGTGCAGCCGGAGTGCGTTTCCGGCGGGGTCCCAGATCACTCCCTGGTGACCGCTCTCCCGAAGGCACTTGACGCCGGCCCGAGTCAGCGCGGCCTCGGCTACCGGATAATCGGACACATGGAAGACGAGGGGTGTACCGGCCCCCTCGGGTCCGAGGGCGATCACGGGCGAATCCTCGTCGAGGTACAGCGTCAGCGGAAAGCCTCCGGCCTCTAGTTCGGTCCACACGGGGTTGACCTTCCCCCTCACGGCGAACCCAAGGAGCCCCTGGTAGAAGGCTAGCGACGATTCCATGTCCTTCACCGGCAGGATGATGTGTCCCACGCCCTCGACGACGCCCCCCACGGTGGACGCACCGCGAGCGGACGTATGAACTAACGCGGCGGGTGAGCTTGCGCGCCTCCGCGCTCGATGGACCGAGGGTGCCCTTACCCCGCGGCCTTGGAGCGGCTGCGCCAGACGACGATCACGGCCACGACGGCCGTAAGGAGGTAGCACGCGAGGAGGAAGTCGTACAGCCACGGGATGTACGAGAGGGCTCCCGGATACGCCGAGGTCCCGAAGAGGTACTTCTCGAACTCCGTCATGGACGGGAATCCCACCTGCGAGTACGACTCGACGATGCCGACCATAGCGAGCACGGCCAGGAGCGACCACGCTAGGGCGACGAGCCCCACATGCCGGCGCAGGAGTCCGGGCGTCCCATCAGCCGAGGAGGGGAAGGAGAACACCAACACGACCGTGGCCCCTACCACGTCCACGAGCGCCATCGCCAGGACGCCGTACCAGTGGGAGTAGTACGCCTTCTGGGCACCGAAATTGGTCTGCAGGTTCTTGTCCGTGACGAGCATGACGACGGCCACTACGAAGTCGAGCAGCAGCAACGCGGCCAGCGCGAGTCGGATCTTGTCCGGTCCGGGGCGGTTCCGCGGGGCACCCTGAGGCTCGGAAGCGGGCACGAGTTCGCAATTGAATCCCCCCTGATAGGCCCTTCTGTTGGAACCCTCCAGCGGGTTCCGGTCGACGTGCGGCTTTGCACCAAACGCTCGGACCGTGGGTCGGTCACCGCTCACGTTTCCGGCCCCCGTTGCCCGGGCGCGGACCGCTGGGGTGCCGCGGTTAGACTGAAGGTCCCGAGGAGGCTACGCCCCGCCATGCAACTCCGTCCGCTCTACCGTGCGCAGTTCGAGTATCCCCAGCAGTGGGAGGCCGAGCTCAAGGGAAAGAACGGCGTGGAGGAACAGACCTTCCTGCTGGCCGAAGGAACGGTCGAGGGGAAGCTCACCGGGGCGCTGCGAGGCGCCAACTACGCCCGTCGCCGGACCGACGGGACGGCGGTGACCGACTTTCGCGGGGTCCTCGAGTGCGCGGACGGTGCGGTGGTCCTGTTCGAGTACCGCGGGTTCGGACGAGCCCACACCCCGGAGCACGACCGGATCGCGGGTGCCAGCCGGCGTCAATGGGTCGCCACGGCCACCCACCTCTCGCACGATCCTCGGTACGCCTGGCTCAACGACACCGTCTGCGTGGGCACGGGCGAGGTCGGTCCGCGTCCCGGCGGCGTGGTCGAGAGCGGCGGCGGTCTTAGCGGAGGACCGGCCGCTCGCCTTCGACTGGAGGTGGCCGAGCTCGTCTGGGAGCCGCCGGAGCCTGCGGCGCCATCCACGAAGTAGTGGCTGCCGGGTCGCTGCCCTAGTGGATCAGCGGTCTCCGCCCGACGCCGGACGGTACTCGGGCTAGTACTCCCCGTAGAACGGGGCGTCGACCGACATCGACGCGACGTCGTAGACCTCGATCTGATTGCCGTCGGGGTCCAGCAGGTAGGCTAGTCGGATCCCGTTCGGCCCGGTATGGAACGGGAACTCCCGGAACGGCCTCAGGTCGGCCGGCTCGCAGCCGATCGCGTGCGCTTTTTCGAGGACGCGTGGGACGTCGGGCACCCGCACCCCGATGTGGTCCAGCGCCTCTCCGGCGACGAACGGAACGCCGAACTGCCCTCCCGGCGGATACCAGTTCAACTCGAGTTGCTGACCGGTGCGCGGGTGGCGGAGCATGACGTTCCGGGAGTGGAGCTCCGCGTTCACGCGAGCGGGAGTGACCGGCTCGAAGCCGAGGATGGTCGTGTAGAATAGGGTGGATCGCTCAAAGTCGGTCACGCGCAGTCCGAAGTACGTGACCAGTGGGATCCCCGGACCCATCTGCGATGCTGCGGCAAAGGTGCGATGCGAGGGACGCCCGTCGATCAGTTGCTCGGGCACGGACGGGGGTCCGTCGGGGAATCGGTCCAGGAAGCGAGCGGGGTCGGTCCAGAAGGAGAGGCAGCTGAACCCGTCCTGGGTCCCTTCGCGTAGGACATACGCCCCGTAGCAGCCCGGGGATCCGAACAGGAGCGCCGCCCGTTGCTCGAGCGCTTTCAGCAACTCCCTCTCGGCACCCGATCGTGGACGGAGCGAGAGCATCTCGACGTACATGGCGGGCACGCCGCTGCGATTCGTGCACGTCGCTTATACCTAGTCGCGGGGCCCGAAGGCAGCCACCCGGCCGGCGGCCCAACGGTCGTACGCCGAGCCGTCCCGGCTCTGAGGATTCGGTACAGTGGTCGAATGGATCCGCCGGCCCGTACACCGGGTCGGCGAGGACTCCGCGGTCTGGGTGGCACAGTCCCGGTACTGTTACTAGCCGCTCGTAGCTGTCGGCTCATGGCCGCGGAGCGGGACGTACGGGTCGGCGATGGCCGACGATTGAGGCTGACCGAGGGCGGAGCAGCGTCGGGGCCGGCCGTGTTCGTCCTGCACGGCTCCCCCGGAATGGGTGACCTGTACGAGCCGCACGTCCGCGACGCCCGGGCGCGAAGGGTGCGCCTCATCGGCCACGACCGGTCCGGCTACGGGGATTCCACCCCGCACCCCGGCCGCAGCATTGCGGACGAGTCCGCAGACGTGGCGGCGATCGCCGACGAACTGGGAATCGACCGATTCGGGGTCTGGGGATTTTCCGGCGGGGGCGCTCTCGCGCTGGCCTGCGCCGCCCAACTGCCGAAACGCGTAGTCGGGGCCGCGTGCATCTCCGGCCTTGCTCCGAGGGGGGCGGACGGGCTCGACTGGCTCGCCGGCATGGGGGAGTCGAACGTCGAGGAGTTCCGTCAGCTCCTCGAGGACCGACCGGCCTGGGAGCGCAAGACGACCGAGGAGTGCGCCGCCCTGGCGAGCGCCGATCTGGCGCAACTGACCTCGAGCATGTCCACGCTCCTGTCCGAGGTGGACCGGGCAGCGTTCCAGGGTGACCTCGGGCGCTACTTCCACGGCATCATGACCGGGGGAGTTCGGCACGGTAGCGACGGCTATCGGGACGACTCGCTGGCCCAGATGCAGCCGTGGGGATTCGACGTGCAATCCATCCGGGTCCCGACCCAAATCTGGCACGGCGCACAGGACCGATTCGTTCCCTACACGCACGGTCAGTGGCTAGCCGCCCGGATCGCCGGAGCGGAGGCGCATCTCCTTCCCGTGGAGGGGCACATCACGCTCTACGAGCACGCGGTTCCGCAGGTCCACGCTTGGCTCGCCGCCCGGTTCTGACCGGGTCCGACGGCGCGCCTTGCCGGACCGCCAGGTGCCGTCCGGCCGGGCGCCAAGAACGGGGGATCGCTAGTAGAGCCAGGTGCCTCCCGCTTGGTTGAACCCGTTGAGGTAAACCACGGTCTTGTCCACCGGGTCGGCCGCGCTACCGGCCACGTAGTCCGCTCCAGGGTTGTTCGCGGGCGAGAGGGCCGTCCAGCCTCCTCCGACGAAGCTCCACGTGTCCGACATCGCCACGGACCCTACGCCGAGCCCTCCGTACAGGAGCACATACCCGTCCAGGGGGTCGTACACAGCGCTTCCGCCGACCGTCCCCGGAGGGGGAACTCCGGCCGACGCGGTGATGTTGGTCCAGGTCCCACCCAGATAGCTCCACGTGTCGTCGAGGTAGATCGTCGAGCCGTTCTGGCCCCCGAACAGCAGCACGTAGCCATCCCAGGCATCGTACACCATCGCGGAGGCCGCGCGACCAGAGGGAGCCGGCCCGCAGGTCACGCACGCCGGCGGCGCGAGCGCGGTCCAGGTGCCCGCCACAAAGGTCCAACTGTCGTTCGACCAGGCGACGTGCGAGGCATTCGGCGCGTACTCCTCTCCCCCAAAGAGGAGGACATACCCATCCGCCGCGTCGTACACCATCCCCGAGAGCACCCGGGGACGCGGTGAGATGGCGGGGAAGAGCTGGGTCCACTTTCCTCCCAGGTAGGTCCAGGTGTCGTTCCCGTAGGTCCCGGTCACCGTGACCTCTCCGCTGAAGAGCAACACGTACCCATCGGCCTGGTCGTACGCCAGACCGAAGGCGACCCGCCCGGAGGGTGAGACCGCGGGTCGGAGCTGGGTCCAGTGTCCGTGGGCGTAGCTCCAGGTGTCGCCCAACAGGCCGCCGATATTCCCGTTATTGATGCGCGCGCCGCCGAAGAGGAGCACGTACCCATCGGCCTCGTCGTAGACCATGCTCACGATCACTCGAGCCGGCGGTCCGGACGTGGCGACGTGGAGCCAGACATCGGCCTTGAACGTCCAGGTGTCTCCGAGCCCCGCGCTGTGGTTTCCCCCAAAGAGGACCACCTTGTTGAGCGCGCTGTCGTACGCCGCGCTGGCCATCGCCCGGGAGCTCGGCGGCGTGGCCGGTGCGAGCTTGGTCCAGCTGGCGTTGACGAACTGCCACGTGAACGCCGAGTTGACGCCGCCGGAGCTCCGACCGCCGAACAGGACGAGGTAGTGGTCGATGGTATCGTTGGTCAACGTAGCGCCGAAGACGGCGACCGGGATCGTGGCGGGGTGGAGCTGGCTCCAGTGCCCGCGGGTGAAGTTCCACGTGTCGAGGAAGACGGCGCCGAGGCCCGTCTCACCGCCGAAGAGCACGACCCAGCCGTGGGTGTTGTCGTAGCCCAGCGCCATGTTCTCGCGCGCGGTCGGGGGCGTGGCCGGGCTCAGCGTCGTCCATGCGCCGCCGACCCAGGTGAAGGTGCTGGACCGGACGGTCCCGCCGGAGGGGGAGCCACCGAACAGCACGAGGTAGGAGTCGTTCGTGTCCCAGACCATGCCCGCACCGGCGGCGGCCGGCGGAGGGGACCCGGGCGTCAGGTGGGTCCAGGCTCCGTGCAGGAATTTCCACGTGTCTCCCAGCCGGCCGCCGGAACCCAGCCCGCCGAAGAGGAGCATGTACCCGTCCTTGTAGTCGTAGGCGATCGCTGCACTGGCTCGGGCCGACGGACTCGTCGCCGGCGTCAGCTGCGTCCAGAGCCCGTTGTACGTCCACGTGTCCGACAGGAAGCTCCCGTTCCATCCGCCGAACAGCACGACGTACCGGTCCGCTGCGTCGTACGCCATCGCCGCCGCAGATCGGGCGGAGGGAGAAAGCGGATGCGCGGTCCAATCCGGTAGGGTGGTGGTGCTCGGGTGCGGGCTGCGTGGGGCCGGAGGAGCGGAAGCATGGGGTGGACTGCAACTGTAGGACCCGCTCCCGGAGGCACTGCTGCAACTCCAGGCGCCCCCCGCCGCGGGCCCGGCACCCTGAGCCAGCGACGCGGCGGCCCGCTCGAGTTCGGCCGGAGCGCGTAGGAGTGCGGCGGCTGCGGAGCGGGCCAGCGCCGATGTCGCAGGTATCAGGGCTCGGTCCGCGCTGACCAGGGTGGACGATAGCACTAGCACAAGCGTGACCGCTAGGAGCGCGGCCGTCCTTCCCCCGCGCGATAGTCTGCGCTCCATCCCTCGCCGCTTCGACGTCGCAACCATGGTTTGCTTACCCCTTGAGCGCGGGCCGTTGCCGGACCGCTCGGCCCAGTAGCCGGTTCCGGAGCATAATGCCCGCAGCCGGAGCTACTCCCGCACTATCCGCGCCCTGCCGGGGTGCTCGCCCCTGAGCCGCGTTGGCGGCGCTTCCGGACGGTAGCCCGCGATGGATACCGATTCAGCGGGAGCGCGTCCGTGGCCGCGTCGTGCGACGCGCCCGGCCGGCCTTCGTCCGGGCGTAGTCGGCGGCGAGCGACTTCCGGAACGCACTCCACAGTCCCCGCAGCTCCGACTCGAACCGCTGGCGGGTGGGTTGCTCGGTGTGCCAGAGGGAAGGACGCCGCCGCATTCGAATCTCGAGCTCGGTCCCGCCGGACGCGAGCGTACGCAGCCGGTAGTCGATCTTCGCATCCCGGACATTTCCGGTAGAATCCGCGCTCCAGCCGTCCGGAGGGCGGAGGGCAACCAACGTGCGGCGCCACCGCCAGCCCGTGTCCGTCCACCACGCGTCCTCGAAGAGCACCTCCCGCGAACTCTGTCGCAGCACTCGACGCTCGTACGACTCATCGGCCCGCTCCCCGTCGTCGGCTCCGAAGTCGGTGCACCATCGATACACGTACGGCAGCGGCGCGGGAAACCGCACTTGGATCCGATACTCTGGAGGTGGCCAGCCCGGCCGGCCAGCACTCCTGCGAGGGATCACAGTTCGTCCCTTCACGAGGAGGCGCAGCGGCTCCGTCCATATAGCGGGGGGGCGGGACTGCTATGGACCCCCCTTCGCAGGACTCCGGGAGTGAGCACTCCCGCGGGATTGAGGCGGCCCCGAGCGCTGCCGGCTTCCGACAAACGTTCAAGTAACCCTGACCGCTTTTGGCCCGACGTGCCTTCGACTCCTGCGCGCACCGGAGCTCCCCCTCACACGGCGGAGGCGCCCTCGGCTTCGGAGACGCAGCAACTCGTCGATCGGATCCTCAACGAGCTCGAGCTCCTCGGCCGCAACGTCGACATTTTGGAGCAGTTGAGCAGCAATCCCCCCATGGGGATCATCCGACTCGGGGAGGCGCTCCACCTGCCCATTCACAAGGTCCGGTACTCACTCCACCTGCTCGAACGGGAAGGCGTGATCCAGCCCTCCGCGGACGGAGCGGTGGTGACGGACCGGGCCAAGCAGTTCTGGGAGTCGCTCGATGAGTCGCTCGAGCGGATGACCGGCCTCATCCAGCATCTCAAGGAGCGCGCGGCCGAGTACAACCGCCGGTCGACGGCGCCGGGCCGGAAAGGCTATTAGCGGCGCCTCGGGTCGCCGCGGCCGGTGCCGCCGTAGCTCAGTGGCAGAGCGATCGGCTGTTAACCGAAAGGTCAGCGGTTCAATGGGTCCGGAGCCCGCTCCGGACCGGAAACTCCGCTCGGCGGCGCCCTCTCGGTGCGTGGGCCCGTAGCTTAGTGGTTAGAGCGACCGGCTCATAACCGGTCGGTCGGCGGTTCGAGTCCGCCCGGGCCCATCAGTTGGGGCTCGAAAGCGTGCCATGAGCCACGGTGTGAACACCGTACGGACCGATCCGGCATGGCTCGAGGAGGCTTCCGCTCATCGGCCAGCCGATGCGGCTCGACTCGGTAACGTCCGACCCCCCGTGGGCGCGGGAGTGCCGGCGAGCCCGAAATCCGCCGAGGAGCGATGGCGGGAAGCGACCGGGGACTAGCTCCCGCGAGCACCGCCGGAGGCGGAGGCGCGAGAGCGCCGAGGCTCCGGGACCTCGAGCGGTCGGGCGGTTTCCCAGGCCCGGTCAAAATACGCTTGCTGGGCGGTCGCGAAGTCCGGCGTATCGGTCCACATCGCAATCTCGTCGACCGAGCGACGGCCGGTCTCGGGCACGATGAAGACGAGCGCCTCCGTCCGGTCGATGACCGTGATACGGGCGCGCTGCGGGTCGAGCGTCCTCACGCTGATGTTCGGGTACTTCCGCCGGGCCGCGTCGAACCGGCGCAATGCCACCGGAAGCCGGGAATCTTGCTCGAGGATCATCCGGAACCTTCCCCCGCGCCGGAGCAGCGCGGTGAGGGAGTCGAAGGTCCGCAGCCCCGCCGACTCTCGAAAGGAACGGAACGTCAGCATGGCGCACACCTCCTTCTGCGCCCGTGCGAGCGCCTCGCGAAGGATGGGGTAGACCGCAGCTGACCCCGTGATGAGTTGGAAGCGGGGGGATCCATCCACGATCGATTGGGTGAGCGCCGGGAGCTGCTCGGCGAGGTTCCGTGCGAGGGCCACGTCCTCCTCGAGCGCTCGGCGTCGCTCCGTGAGGCTGCGTTCGAAGAGGACGGTGGGGGACAGTGCCACGTACCGACGCGGGCGCTCGGCCGTGATTTGCACGAGGCCCCGTGCGCGCATGCTGTCGAGCGTTCGATACGCCACCACCCGGTCAATTCCGGCGGCCCGGGTGATCTCGCGCGCCGTGGCACGGCCCTGATGGAGCAGAAGCAGGAACAGTCGCGCTTCCCGGTCGTGGAAGCCGAACCGGCCCATCGACTCGAGCACCTCTCGCTGCTCCACCGATGCTGCTCCCGAGGGACGTAGCCGAGCGGCGCCAGATAAGGAGTTGTGGCCCACAGTTGTTACAACTCGACTCGGGCCGATCCACGGGAAAGGAAGCGCGGGCCCGCCCCGCCGGGCGCGTCAGGTCCGACGCAGGGCGTATAAGGGGGAACTTCGCGTCGAGTCTTTCCGGAGCGGTTGGACGGGCGAGTCGCACGCATGGACACGACCTCGCTGGTGAACAATCTCTGGCTCCTCCTAGCTGCGCTCCTCGTCTTCACCATGACCATCGCCGTCGGCTTCCTCGAAGTCGGCGAGCTCGGGGAGGATCTCTGGCCGAGCCTGCTCAAGACCACGATGATCAGCGGCTCGGGTCTGTTCTTCATGGCCCTCGTCGGATTCAACATCGCCTTCGCCCCGACGGTCCTGCACGGGTTCATCGGCAACCCCGTCTACACGGGCGCCTTCCTCGGCGGCTTCGACCCGTCGACCTCGCTCTCGGTGTGGTGGTCGCAGGGTCCCTCCCACGGGAACACCGGACTCTACCTCGGGACGTACTTCCTGTTCGAGGTCGCCTTCGCCACGGTGACGCTCGCACTCGTGGGCGTCGTCATGCTCCGGAAGGTGAAGCCGGAGGCATTTGCGCTGTACACGATCCCCTACTTTGTTCTCATCTGGAATCTCCCGGCCGCCTGGATCTGGAACCCGGAAGGTTGGCTGGCGAGCATGGGCATGGTCGACTTCGCCGGTGGGCTCGTGGTGCACGGGGCCGCCGGCGCAGCGGGCCTGGCGTTCCTCGTACAGATCTGGCGGGAGGAGCGCGCGCGGGGCCTCACCGAAAGCCCCCAGACATCGATCAAGATGGTACCTACTTGGCTCACGCTCGCGATCCTCCTCCTCTGGGTCGGTTGGTTCGGCTTCAACCCCGGCAGCGTGCTGCAACTGAACGCGGAGGTTCCGGTGGTCGTCCTCACCACCTTCCTCGCGGCCGCCACCGCCTTCCTGTCCACGATGGGCTGCCAGTACCTGATGACCCGACGCGACCCGGGCCCCCTCTGGGCGGTGAACGGGATCCTGATGGGACTCATCGTGATCACTCCGCTCGCCGGATTCGTCAGTCCCGCCAGTGCGGTCGTGCTGGGCCTCCTGTGCGGCCCCCTGTTCATCGCCGGTGAGCGGTACGTCGCCCGGCTCACGTGGTGTTCCGACCCGGTCGGGCTCCTCCCGGGCCACCTGCTCGGCGGGCTCTTCGGCGTCGGAATGATCGCGTTCTTCACCCAGACGCAGTTCGCCACACTGTCGGGCGCCCCGACAAGCCTCCCGAACGGCCTGCTGTTCGGCGGGGGGATGCCGGCGGTCCACCAGCTCGGGATCGAGATGTTCGGCGTGGTGGTCGTGATGGCCACCGTCTTCGCCCTCTCCTTCGTCGCGGTGTGGGCGATCGCGAAGGGGCTCCGTGGGCTCACGCGCCCTGAGCTGTATCGCACTCCTTCGGGCTAGCGCCCCCGTCCTCCCCCAGGACGGATTCCTACTATCGATGTAGTAGCTTCTGGCGCACCCCGCGGCCGGCCGCCAGCAGCTTGGGCACGACGACCGGGAAGAGCGCCAGCACGAGGAGAGCCCAGAACCAATAGTTGACGTGGGTCAGCACGTCCAGGGTCGAGCCGCCGCTGCAGTCCGGGTTCCGGTGCAGGCCGGCGGTGCAGACCACGGCCTTCGGCCCCACCAGCAGGAAGGGGAGCAGCCAGAGCACGCTCACGCCCACGGTGACGGCGAAGTTTCGGATGTCCCGGCGCCAGAGGTAGTAGCCGGCGACGAACAGGTTTGCAAACTGCTTGGTCCCGAGCGCGACCCATTCTGCGATCTTCCTCGGTGGACCCGTCAAGGTGACGAACGCGAGGACGAGCAGCAGCACTCCCGGAAAGTCGTTGTAGCCGTTGGCCGCAAGCAGTGCCGGGTACGGGCTGCCAATCACGAGGAGCGCCCACGGGCGATTGCGCACGAGGTAGAGGGCGGCCACCCAGCACAGGCTGGTCGTCACCTGGTAGGGGATCAGTGGGATTGCGAGGAACGGGAGTAGCGGGAGGTAAACGAAGTAGGACCGGGAGGTGTACGAGGCGCAGGCGACCAGCGCTCCCTGGGTGGGCCCAGAGCACTGTGTGTAGTTGAAGACGAGCTGAGTAGTGTACGGGTTCTTCCCCGCGAGGATGAGCCCCGCGTACCGCGTCGTGGTGAACGGCTCATCGGTGGACCCGCCGAAGATGCCCGTTGTCAGCACGAGGACCACGAGAGCTCCGGAGAAGAGCAGCAACCAGCGCAGCGATGCCGGCTGCGTCCCGCCGAACCGGCGGGCGAGGTACGGGTAGGCGATCGCCCCAACGCCGACGAGGAGCGATATTTCGACGAGGTGCCCGTTGCCGGTCAACCAGTCGAGGGGGGCGGACAGGACCATGGGCAGCAGGCCCACGCCGAACAGCGCGAGCAGGAGCGGCCCCCAGCGGGCGGGGCGGGAGATGTTGGGCGCCGTGGTGCGGGCGACGGGCGCTCGCGCATAAGCGCGCCACCGCCCGCCGGGTAAGGCCGCCGTGGATTGTTGGCCACGTCGCGGTGCCGCCGCCACCAAGGGTATAGCCTCGGCCGGTTGGACCGTCGACGGACATGGCCGTCACGCTCGCGGTGCCCCGGGAGACGCACCCGGGAGAGCGCCGCGTCGCGTGCGTGCCCGAAGTCGTGGCCCGGCTTTCCAAGGCCGGACACTCCGTACGTGTCGAGAGCGGGGCTGGGGAAGGCTCCTACCTGACCGACGACGCATTCGCCCAGGCCGGCGCGAAGCTCGTCGCGGACAACGTGGGGCTGTACTCGGGCGCCCAGATCGTCCTCCGAGTGAACGCCCCCACTCCCGAGGACGTGGCCCGCATGGATCCAGGTGCCATCGTCGTGGGGTTCCTGGGCCCCGGGAGGAACCTGCCCACGGTCCGCGCGATGCGAGAGCGCAAGATCACCGGATACGCGCTCGAACTCGTGCCACGGATCAGCCGAGCCCAAAGCATGGACGCCCTTTCTTCCCAGGCGACCGTCGGCGGATACGTCGCGGCGCTCCTCGGGGCGAGCGAGTGCCCCAAGTTCCTGCCGATGCTCACTACGGCAGCGGGGACGATCCGCCCCGCTCGGGTGTTGATCCTTGGCGCCGGAGTCGCTGGCCTCATGGCGATTGCCACCGCGCGCCGTCTTGGTGCGATCGTGGAAGCCTACGACGTACGGCGGGCAGCCGGGGAGCAGGTCCGCAGCCTGGGGGCGAAGTTCCTAGAACTGGCGATCAACGCCGAGGGGGCCGGGGGGTACGCCCGCGAGCTCACCTCCGAGGAGAAGGTCCAGGAAGGCTCGATGGTCTCCAAAGCGGTGGCCGAAGCGGATGTAGTGATCACCACCGCGAACGTCCCTGGACGGCGCGCTCCACGGCTGGTCAGCCAGCAGACGGTGGCCCTGATGCGACCGGGGTCGGTGGTGGTGGACCTCGCGGCCGAGAGCGGCGGCAATTGCGAGCTGACCCGCCCGGGCGAGACGGTGGTGGATCACGGAGTGAAGGTGCTCGGGCCGCTCAATTTGCCTAGCCGCGTTCCGCTCAATGCGAGCCAGATGTACGCCAGGAATCTCCAATCGTTCCTCGAGCTGCTCCTCACCAAGGACGGGCAGCTCGTCTCCGACCGGTCCGATGAGATCCTCGTCGCCAGCTGCCTCGTGCAGGACGGTGAGGTCCGGCACGCCCCGACCCGGGAAGCGCTCGGAGCGTCCGGATGATCAGCGAGCTCTGGACGGCCGCGTTCATCGCGATGCTGGCGGCGTTCACCGGTTACGAGGTGATCAGCCGTGTTCCGGTGATCCTGCACACGCCCCTCATGAGCGGCTCGAACTTCGTGCACGGGGTCGTCCTGGTCGGAGCGCTGGTCGCCCTCGGCTTCGCGACCACTTGGCCGGAGCGGATCATCGGGTTCGTGGCCGTGGTGCTGGGGGCGGCGAACGTCACCGGCGGCTACGTCGTCACGGAGCGGATCCTCGAGATGTTCGACCGGTCCGGGCGCAAGCCCAAGGGAGGCTAGATGGTCGCCGTCACCGACGCGATCGAAGCGGTCTACGTGCTCACCGCGGCATTCTTCATCCTCGGTCTCCACCGGATGAGCCACCCGACCACCGCGCGCAGCGGCATCGTCTGGGCCGGCTGCGCCATGTTCGCGGCGGTGGCGATCACCTTCCTCACGCCGGAACTGTTCGCCAACGGGGCCACGAACATCGCTCTGATGGGCCTCGGGATCGCCATTGGCGGGGGGTTCGGGTACCTCGCGGCGGTGCGCGTCGCGATGACCGACATGCCGCAGATGGTCGCCATCTACAACGGCATGGGCGGCGGAGCAGCGGCGGGGATCGCCGCGGTGGCGCTGCTCGCAGGTACCTCCGCCACCGAGGGTTCGCTCGCGGTGACCGGTGGGCTCATCGGCGCGGTCTCGTTTACCGGGAGCCTCATCGCGTTCCTCAAACTCCAAGGCTGGATGCGCCAGAAGCCGGTCGTCTATCCCGGTCAGCAGCCCACCAACCTGCTCGTCCTCGCGCTCGCCCTCGTCTTCGGCAGTCTGCTGCTGCTGCGCCCGGCGGGGCTACCGTTTCCCGGCGGCGCGTACCTACCGGCGTTCTTCCTGTTCGCCCTCGGGTTTGGCCTGCTCATGACCCTGCCCATCGGGGGGGCCGATATGCCGGTCGTGATCTCGATGTTCAACGCCTTGACCGGCTTGGCGGTCGGACTGGACGGCTTCGCGCTCAGCAACTACGCGATGGTGGTCGGCGGCGTCATCGTCGGCGCGGCAGGTACGCTCCTCACTCTGGTGATGGCCCGCGCCATGAACCGGTCCGTCTCCAATGTGCTGTTCGGTGCCTTCGGCGCGACGGAGGAAGCCGCCGGAACGATCCAGGGTTCGATGAAGGCGGTCGACGCCGACGACGCGGCGGTGCTGCTCGCGTACGCGAACAAAGTGATCATCGCACCCGGCTATGGGATGGCCGTCGCGCAGGCCCAGCACAAGGTCAAGGAGCTGATGGACCAGCTCGAGGCCAAGGGGGTCCAGGTGAAGTTCGCTATCCACCCGGTCGCCGGCCGGATGCCGGGCCACATGAACGTCCTGCTCGCCGAGGCCGGCGTGCCCTACGACCACCTGAACGACCGAGAAGAGATCAATCCCGAGTTCGCGAGCGCCGACGTCGTGCTCGTCATCGGCGCGAACGATGTCGTGAACCCGGCGGCGCGACGCCAGGGGAGCCCACTGTTCGGGATGCCGATCCTCGAGGTGGATGCGGCGAAGAACGTGCTGGTGCTCAAGCGGGGGCAGGGACGCGGGTTCGCCGGCGTCGAGAACGACTTGTTCTACAAGGAGAACGCGCGGATGGTCTACGGCGATGCCCAGGAGACCGTCGGCAGGATCGTCCAGGCGCTCAAGAAGCTGTAGGCCGCCGGTACCCCGGGAACCCCCCGATCGCGATCCTGCCCCGTCCGTCGGGGGCATCGGCGCGCGGACCGAACCCTAATGCGGCGGACCCCGTTCTATCGAAGCGTGCTCTCGGCCGAGCCGCCGCGTAGCCCAAGTGAGCAGGAAACCGATGGATTCCTCGGCTATCGCCGTTGGGTGCGACTAGCTCGGCGGTTCGCCCTCGAGCCTCAGTACCGGCGGCTCCGCCGCATCGTCCTCGTCGGCCTGCTGGTGCGGCTCCTCCTGGCCCCCGTCAGCTCCTGGGATTTCGACACCCCGGGCTTCGTGCTTTCCGGCATCTCGACCGTGTACACGGGCAACCCGTACGCATCGTCCCTCTGGGCCAATCCTCCGCTTGCTCCGTATCTGGCAGCCCCGCTGCTCGCCATCCCGACGCTCCTCTGGGGCCCCCAGAGCCTTGTGGCCGTTGCCTCCGGGGTCGCACCGGTCACCGTGGTCACTGGCGTCAACGCAACCTTCCTGCCGAGCCCCATCGCGTTGCTGGCTTGGAAGCTGCCTCTCCTCCTGGCCGACCTGGGGGTTGCGCTCTTGCTCTATCTCCTGCCGCCGCGACTCGGGCTGCAGGTCCCGTTCTCGCGCGAGGGCCTCGCCGCGGCCTGGTTCCTGAACCCGCTGGTGATCTGGTCCTCGGCCGTTCATGGGGAAGTGGACTCGCTCGCCATCCTCCTCGTGCTGCTCTCACTCTACGCGGTCATCACCGAGCACTGGTACTCGGCAGGACTGCTCTTCGGGCTCGGGGTGTTCACGAAGGCCTACCCGCTCGTGCTGCTCCCGCTTCTCGGGGTGGCGGTCGCGCTGTGGCCCAGCGCGTCGCCTCCCCCACCGCGACAGTGGCTACGTCGGGCGGGCCGCCTCGCCGCCGGAGTGGCAGTCGGCGTGGTGGCGTTCCTCTCCTTCCTCCCCCAGACTTTCGGCTTGATTGTTTCCAAGGCGACCAATCCGAACTTCGGCGGCATGAGCCTGCTCATTCTCTACAATCGCATCGCGCCCGGGGGCGCCACGGGGCACTGGACGGTACCGACCTACATCCCGACCGGCTTGGCGGTCCTCTCGGTGTTTCGGATCATGGCCGTACTGGCCGTGCTGCTCGGCGCCGGATTCTTCGCCTGGCGCTTGTGGCGCCGGCCCAGCGCGTCACGACAAGAACGGTTCCATTGGCTCTTCCTGGCCGCCCTCTGGGCGATCGTGGGCGTCCTCCTCTCCGACTCGGTTCCGCAACCCGAGAACGTTGTCGCGCTCCTGCCGCTCATGCTACTCACCCTTCCGGCCCCGGCCCGGTGGCGGAGGCTCGCTCCGTACGTTCTCCTCTCGGGAGCGGGGCTGCTGATGTATTGGGCGTTCCTTACGCCGCTGGCCATGCTTTACCCTGGGGCCGCGCTCGCCGGGCCCGCGGGGGTCGCCTGGGTGAACGGCGTCGTCCTCGCCTACGTCCATTCTCCCCTGCTCCACGGGGTCCTGATGACGTGCGCCGGGGTCGTCGGGGGGGCGATGCTGCTGCTCGTGTGGGCGCATTCCGGCTGGCTACTCTTGCCCGAGGAGCTGCGCCCACGTCGGGGGGAGGTGAGCGGTGATCGGACGGCTCCGGCGCCCGCGACTCCGGTCTGATCTCGCGCGGCTCGCTACCGTCGGCTCGCTCTTCGTCGTGGCGGTGCTGGTGCTTCAGAGCAGCGAAGGACCGGGTGCGCTCGCCTCCGCCCGCGTCGCCAGCTGGGCAGGGCTTCCCGGCGGCACGCTGCAGGTCACTGTCGAGGTGAGTTCGCATCGGCCCTGGCCACTGCCCATCCGCGCAGCGCTGCTGCCGGTGGTGTTCGCACCGACCGCCACCTCAGTCTACGTGCTCGAGGACCCGAATTACCCGGCCCTGTTCGGTACTACACCGGAAGTCGCCGCCTTGGTGAGCTTCCTCGGTACCGAGTTCCAACGCTTCGGTTCCTCCACGACGATCGCGACGCTCGACGCGGCCCAGCTACCGGACTTTCTCTCGGGCAACCGCAGCGCCACCCTGATCGTGGCCAACTACGGTTGCGTCCCATCGGCTGTCCTCTCCAGCCAGAACGACTCGCTCGGGTCCTGGATCCGCGCAGGCGGTCGACTGGTCTGGGCGGGTGGCCCCCTGGGCTACTTCGAGGAGCCGGCCGCATCCAGCGCGGGTGGCCCGCTGCCCGGAGGGATGGGGTGGGCCGGCCAAGTACGCCTGCTCGGCTTTCCGCTCGCGGACCCGCTCCCTGTGGGCAGTGAGGGACCGCAATCGATCAACAGTAGCCCGATGCTGGGAGTCAGTCCGTCCCCCCTCGCCGAAGGACTCGGGTTGGCGTACAACGGCACACCGTTCGGAGCGAACGTGACCGAACTGACGGCACACGGGGGTCTCTCGCTGGGGTTCGAGTCGGCTCCCCTCTCCTCAGGGGCTGCGGCGCGAACTTCGATCGCCTATCTCCCCGTGGGCAACGGTTCCTTGGTGTACTTCGGGGGTGCGGTCAATGACCCGGCCAGTCAGTACGTGCCCGAGGGCGGGGTGCGGTTGGCGCAGGACGTGGCTGTCCTGCTCGCCTTCCCTTTCACCCCGACGCCGGGTCCCGTCGACGTTCGGAATTTCGACCTCGGCCCGTTCGGCACCCAGCAGGTACTCTTGCAAGCGACTCCCCCGGTCCGCTCGGAGGGAGTGCTGGTCCAGAGCAACGTGGCGGGCGCCGTACTGTTCGCTTGGGCACAGGCTGTACCCTACTAGTCGCACCGCCGGAGCGTGGTATCGCCGAGACGCCCGGGAGCCCGTCGTCTACTGGCGGCGGCGTGGCTCCGGTGCGCGCGTGTCATCGATTGCCGGGCCGACCACCATTCGCAACGCTGGGAACGCTGCGGCGATCAAAAGGAACGGAGCCACCGTTGCACAGAAGACTCCTACGAGGTAGTACCGATCCGGAGCGTACTGCGAGATCGTGAGCTCGTCGAACCGGAGGTTCAGGCCGTAGGGGCCGGCGCTGTACTTGCCGAAGCCGAGCTGGCGGGTCGGGGCGGGGGAGCTTCGGCTCAGGTTGTCGACGGTGAACGTCGTGCCGCTCGATCCGCTGCGGAGTGAAAAACGAACCTCCGGCGTCGGGACGGAGACGTTGGTGAAGTTCGCGCCTTGCTGGAGCGCGAAGGCGAAGGAGGGGACGATGGGGGGCATGGAGGGGGAGACGTAGAGGGCGGTGGCGTAGCCGGTGAAGGAGTTGCTGGCGGAGCCGGGGTAGGGAGGGGAGCCGACGAGAAGGTCGGTGGAGCCGTTGAGGAAGAGGGGGAGCGGGAGGGAGGCGAGAAGGCCGTCGATGTCGAAGGAGAGGCCGGTGGGGGTGGGGTGGAGGATAGCGAAGCTCCACTGGTCGAGGGGGAGGAGGCCGCCAAGGGAGAGGAAGCGGGTGGTGTTGTGGGTGAGGAGGCCCGAGTAGACGAGCAACGTCTGGCTGCCATCGCTCGAAAGGAGGAGGGAGGACTCAGGCCCGTTCAGGTAGAGTGGGACGGTGTCCGTAAGTCCCCGGCTGTGCGGCTCGAAGGAGAGGAAATAGTATCGGTTGAGCCAGGACCCTGGAGGGAACTGGTAACTCGCGTACGCCTCGGAGTTGTAGTACCCAACGGCCGCCGCCTGATCGGGCGGCACCGAGCTGTTGCTGCTCGCCCGTACTCCCGGGTCGGAACCGGGCCGGACGAGGCTCCCGGCGGCAAAGGAGGGAGCGCTGGCGTTCTGGAACCAGAGGCTGAACGGCGTGCCGTTGACCGCGAGCGTCGAGCGCGGAGCCGTACCATCGAGTTGAATCGTGCCGGCGATCGCGGTTCCGGTACCGTCGTACCATCGGCTGAAGGCCAACGGCGGTGCCTTGGCCGAGATCTGCACGGTATTGCCGCTGAGCGTGTAGGTCTCCGACGGGATCGGGCGCACTACGTTGCCCTCGGGCGGCACGTAGAGTGGGAGCATCGCGTAGACGGGGACCTCTCCGCTCCCGTGGTAGTTGAGCAAGTCAGGCGCGCTGGCGTTGAACAGGAGCGAACCGGCCACGACGAGCACCAACACCACCCCCACCATCGCTAGCGCTCGCCGGCGCGGACCCGAGGGGCGAACGGCCAGCGCGCTTCGAGGGAGACTGGGCGGGAAGAACGGCCGAGCGGGGTCGGTGCGGCCGTAGAGCGCCAGGATGAGGAACGAGAGTGCGATGCCCGTCGCCGTCAACACGTTGAACAGTTCGAGGAAGAGCTGCACCTGGGCCGGCGTGGTCAGCACGCGGGGATTCGAATGGAACAGGTCATACCCCCAGAGGAACGGGCCCACCCCATCGGGCTGTCCATTGGTCAGGCTGAAGCTGATCAATAGCAGGCCGAGGGCGGGATACGCCAGCAACCCGGCGAGCCGGGTGAATCTCGCGGCGGACGGGCGCCAGCCGAGGAAGCTAAGGAGGGCGAACGGGAAGACGAAGAGGTAGTTGTCCGGCGTCGGCACGGAACTGGTGAAGACGAAGAGCGTCGCCACCACGAACAGCGTCGACGGTTCGGTAAATCGGAGCTGGCGCAGTACGAGCGGGAGGGCGAAGGCAATCCCCCCGAGCAGGACCAGATAACAGTTCGCGGAGAGCGGAGCGAAGTACTGGAAGCCGAAGTACGCGGCCCGATTGAGGCCGCTCGTCGACCCCACCAATGCCCCGGTGTACTTCCCCAGGTTCCCGTCGAAGGCGTACACGCTGGCGGCGAACAGCGCCGCGAAGATTGCCGAGAAAGCACCCAGCTCGACCAGGAGCTCCCTTCTCGAACGGGAGTAATACAGGAGGGTCGGAACGAGCACCAGCGCCAACCAGTAGAAGAACACCGAGACGGCGATCAGGGCGACCGCCGCCACGATACGGGTCGATTCTGGAAGTGCAGGGCTGCCAAAGCGCAGCAGCACGTAGCCGACGGCCACGAAGGCGATGGGGACGATGTCGTACTCCGTCCAAACGTAGCTCACGTAGAGGAGAAGCGGGTTCGCCAGCACGAACACGCCCACCCCGGTGGCGAACGACCCGCCCCGCGGGCGAGCTACTCGGTAGAGTCCGTACGCCAGCCACGCGGTAAGTACGAAGAAGATGACCTTGAGCGCTGTGTACGCCGCGTAGAGCTGGTAGCCGGAGCCGACGTACGCGAGGTGCGCCGGCACGAACAGGGCATAGATGAACGGCCCGGCGACCCAGCCGTTGTACGTTGCAGGCGGCGCGGCGCTAGTGAAGTGGGAGCCGACCGATAGTGCGAGCGGGATATTGTTGGGGTCGTAGAACGGCAGGAAGAGGAAGAATAGATTGACGAGCAACGCGACAAGAAGAGCGGGTCGTGCGAGAAGCTGCAGCGCGGTCGTCGAGATCCAGCGGGCTCGGCTCCGCAGCCACCCTTTGAGTCTCCGATCGATCAGAGCCGATGCTGTCAGTGGAATGGCGATGCCCTCTATGCTTCCGGCGCCCGTCGAGGCGGCGGATCCATCGATTCGCGCACTCCCCTGGGCGGCAAGCCCCACCGTGGGGCGCCGACGCGACTGGGTATCTCCGAGAGGCACTGCTGGGCTCATCGGTGAGCACTCGAGGAACGGGCCGAGGCCCGCCATAAGTTAGTGCCCAGCTACTGCCGATTCGCGGGGCTTGGTGCAAAGGCGAGAGTGTCAACGTCTAGGATCCATCGCCGCGGCCTGAGAGGCGAGTGTCCGCACTAGCGCGCCCTGGTGCTTCAGCGCGCGGAGGGACCGGGCGGGGTTCGGCCCGACCCTGCAAGGGCCGCCACGATCGCCCGAACCCGTTGGCCCCTTTCAGGGAGCAGCGCGACGGCACCCGCTGTCCCGATCCACATGGAACCCAGGATGGCGAATGCCGTTCGACGATCATGTCGCCAGCAGCGCCGGGCGCAGACCGTCGTGTCGCGGACCAGGTGGTAGGTACGGTTCGGCGAATACCCGCGGACGAGCTTCGACCGGCCCGCCCAGGAAATGCGTGTCGGCACCCCTTGCTGGTGCCAAAGTTCCGCCCTCACCGCCTCGAAGAGATGGAAGCCCCTGGCCCGTAGTCGAATGCCCAGATCGTAGTCGACCGCGTCCAGGAAGAGCTCCGCCGCGAACCCACCGGCCTCCTTCGCCGCTGGAACGCTAAGGAGGAGTCCCGAATTGATCAGGGTGAGCCGTTCCCGGACGAATTCGTCGCGGTACAGGCGGCGCGCTCGGTAGGCCCCTTCGTAGTGCGACTCAGCCAGTCGTCGGAGCCCGGTCTTCGGGTTCAGTTCGAGCGTTACCCGCTCTCGATTCCGGGCATTGACCGCCCCCACAGAAAACTGCGGCCGGAGCCGACCAAATTGTCGCCGCATCTCCTCCAACGCGCCACCCGCGAGCTGCGAGTCCTGGTCGAGCAGGAGGACGGACCCGAACTGCTGCGCCGCCGCTTCGTCTAGGCCGGCCTGGTAGGCCGCGCTCAGCCCCTCGTTGCGCCCCGGCGACTTGCGAAGCAGACGGTCCCAAGGCAGCTCTGGCGCGCGCTCGCGAAGCGTGGCCACCAGGCGATTGGTCGGTCCGGGGTCTTCGCTGTTGTCCCAGAGCAGCACCCCGTCCGCCTGGACGAGCGCCGCGCTCAGCCCCTCGGCCAGCTCCGGACCCGGTCGGTACGCGACCAGCACGGCGAGCACGCGGCCGGGTTCGGCCGGAAGAGAGTCGGCGGTCACGGGGACCGACTGCGAGAAGAGGCATTCCACCCGCGGGTCGTCGGCCGGCCGGATGCGGGCGGGTCGAACACCCGGCGTAGCATAGGCAGCGTCAGCGCGAGCAGGAGGAACGGACCCGCGGTCGCCCAAAGGACGCCGACGAGGTAGTAGCGGTCGGGTGCGTACTGCGAAACGGCAAATCGGCTGAGGGTGAACTCGACTGAGTACGGGACCGACCGGAACTTGCCGAACGCCACCTCCGTGGTCGGCACGATGGAGCTCATGGTCAGGTTGTCCACCGTGTAATGTGTGCCGGTGCTGGTGCTGTCGATGACGAAACTGACCTGAGGCGAAGCTAGGGTCACGTTGGTGAAGGAGGAGCCCTGCTGGAGATCGAACGCAAACGATTCTACGATGGGAGGCGAGGCGAGAGTGACGTACAAGGCCGTGGTGTTTACGGCGGAGGACCGATTGGCGGAACCGTGCGCCGGTGCGGACCCGAGCAGGAGGTCGGTAGACCCATTAACGAACAGCGGGAGCGGGACGGAGAAGAACTGACCGTCGAGGTCAAGGGAGAGGCCGGTAGACGACGGGTAGAGAACGGCGAAATTGGATCGGTCGGGAGAAAGGAGACCGCCGAGGGCGACGGACCGGGTAGAATTGTGGGTGAGAAGTCCGCAGTAGAGGAGGAGGGTCTGGTTCCCATCGCTCGTCAGCGCCGCGAAGGCCTGCGGACTGTCCAGAAAGAAGAGGACCGTCTCGTTCGGTGGGGGGTCTCTGGGGAAGAAGTAGAACGTGTAGTAGCGATTCAGCCACGACGAGGCAGCGAAGTGGTACCCCGTGTACGCCAGCGTTTCATTGAATCCGTGCGGGGCACTCCGATCCGCCGCGGGCGTCGCGTTGCCGTCGGCCGCCACCGCGGGTCCCGACGTCGGAGTCTGCGCGGTCGAGCCCGAGAGATTGGGCGAGCTCCCGTTCTCGAGCCAGAGCCGGAATGGTAGCCCATCGATCGCGAGCGCGGCGCGCGGAATAATCCCGGAAAAGCCCACGCTACCTCCGATCGTCACGGCGTCACCTCGGAACCAGCGGTTGAAGGAGAGGGCGGGGGCGGAGCCGGCTACGTGTACCGTGTTACCGTCGAGCGCGTAGGTCGCGTTCGGGATGGGCCGGACGACGTTGCCGTTGGGCGGGAGGAAGCTCGGGAGGAGCTCGTCGACCGGCGCGGGCCCCACCCCCCGATAATCGACCAGGTTCGGCACCGCGGCATTGAAGACGAGGGAGAGCACGGCGATGATCGCGAGTATGCCGACTCCTCGCACCGCCGGACGCCTCCAGCGTCGGAGATCGCCCCCGGTGGGTAGGGCGACAGGAGAGTCCTCCGGTCCCGTCGGTGGAAGGAGCGGCCGGGCCGGCTCGGTGCGGCTGCGCCGGGCCAAGAGGAAGAAGGAGCCGCTTATCGCGGCGACTACGAGGAGATTGAACACCCAGTAGAAAGCGGTCAGCTCGGCATGAGTGGTGAGAGGATGCGGGCTCGCGTGGAAGAGGTCGTATCCGAACAGGAACAGCCCGACCCCGTCCGGTTGCACGTTGCTGATGACGACGTTGATCAGCAGGAGTCCGACGACCGGATAGCCGAGCAGCCCCCAGAGCCAGCGGAATCGGATCTGGGCCGGCTTCCACAGGAGGAAGCTGAGCACGGCGAACGGGAAGACGAACACGTAGTTGTCCGGCATCGGGATGGCGCTGGTGAAGACGAACAGGGAGACGACGATGAACAGGGCTGCCGGTTCGGTGAACCGGAGCCACCGGAGGACGAGCGGGAGCACCAGCCCAATGACGGCCGCGACCCCGAGGTAGACGGGGAGCGGCAGCGGCAGGAAGAACTGAAGGCCGAAGGAGTCCGATCGATTCAGTGTGATGTTGGAGCCCACAAGCGAGCCGAGGAATGCGGGGAAGCTGCCCGCGAACGCGTAGACCGTGAAGGCGAGCATCGCACCGAACACCCCGATGAACGCCACCAACTCCCGGAGCAGCTCTCGCCGGGTCGGGGCGTAGTAGAGAAGGGTCGGGACGAGGACTAGAGCGAACCAGTAGAAGTACACCGAGACGGCAATCAAGGCAACCGCCGAGAGCACCCGGGTCCGGTCCGAAACGGAGGGACCCGAGTGCCGCAGGAGCAGGTATCCGACCGAGACGAACGCGACGGGCAATATGTCGAACTCGGTCCAGATGTAGCTCACATAGAGCCACAGCGGGTTGGCGAGCACGAAGGCGGCGGTCGCGACCGCCAGCGACTCGCTCCGCGGGCGGACGTATCGGTACAGGGCGTAGCTCATCCACGCGGTGCACCCGAAGAGGATCGCCTTCAGCGAGGTGTACGCCGCATTTAGCTGGAAGCCGGAGGCGACGTAGGCGAGATGCATCGGGATGAACAGTGCGTAGATGAACGGCCCGGCGACCCAGGTGTTGTAGCTCGACGGCGGAAACGCGCTCGTCAGGTGGGCGCCCGTGGACAGAGCCGTCGGAATGTTGTTCGCGTCGTAGAACGGGAGCAACAGGAACACGAGGTTCACGAGGGCCGCCACGAGAAGGACCGGTCGGGCGAGGAGCCAGCGGACTGGTCGGACCAGGCGGGCGGCCGGCACGAGCCCGTGGCCTGCCTCGGTGC
Source organism: Thermoplasmata archaeon (assembly GCA_022749995.1). Classification (GTDB taxonomy): domain Archaea; phylum Thermoplasmatota; class Thermoplasmata; order Lutacidiplasmatales; family UBA184; genus JAKIVR01. Next base: position 44,617 of record JAKIWO010000004.1, read on the forward strand.
GCTCCAGCACCGCGGGCTCGGCCGGGGAGTCGATCATGCGATCCCAAGGTGCTGGGCGGTCCTCCGAGCATGTTCGGCGTACCACCGGCGCTCCAGGCCCGGCGCTAGCGTGCGCAAGGCGAGCCCGGCCACCGTGCGGCTCACGCTGATGCCCGCATCTCCGGCGATCCCACGGCGGAGCAGCCCGGGGAGCCGCCGGGCAGGGAAGGGTGCCTCCTGCGGGTCGGCGGCCAAGGCGAACAGCGCCTGTCGCTCCAGGAGCTCTCCCTGGGCGAACGGCGCGATCGGGCTGCCGTCGGCCATCTTGACGATCCGTTCGAACCCGTCGACGATGGAGCCCCACTTCCGCCGCTCGCGCTCGAAGAACTCGGTCGAGCCCGTGCTCTCCCAGGAGGCGCTCCAGTGCAATCGGTAGTACGTGAGAGGAGCCGGTTCGTTGCGCAGCGCAAGCGGCGCAACCAGCGCGGAGTAGAACAACAGGTTGTCGCAGGTCAGGTTCGTCTCGGCCAGATGTGGCAAGGCGGAGGCGATCGCCTCCCGCCGCAGGGCGATAGAACTCAGATTGAAGTAGGCGCTCGCCCGGAGCAGCCACCGGACGGCCCTCCGGGACCGGTCCTTGGGCGCAACGTCGATCTGCCGTCGGCTCTCGGAGCGGAAGCTCCCGGCGAGGGGAAGCCCTTGCCGGTCAACGAGTTGTGTGGCGTTGTGGAGATAGCCCAGCTGCGGATCCTCGAACGCCCGGCGCACACAGGCGAGCCGGTCCGGTGCGTACAGGTCATCGTCCTCCAAGAAGGTGAGGACCTCGCCGCGCGCGGCTGCGATGGCCTCCGCCAACTTGCCGCCCAGCGCGTCGCGGTCGCTGCGAAGCAGCTGGACCCCCTGCGAGCGTAGGAACCGGTCGGTCTCCTCCTCTTCGAAGTTCTTGACGACGATTAGCTCGTACTCGCTCCGGGAAAGGCTCTGTCCAAGCACCGACGCCACCGCCGAGCGCAGGAACTCCGTCCGATGGTGGGCTGGTAGAACGACGGTAAGCGCCGGGGCGGACATCGCTGCGACGCCGTGGACGGGGACGGGCTCCCATTAAGGTACTCTTCCTCGACGGGGGGCCACGCCGGAGAACTCAGCTTGGCCGATGGATGCTCCGCCGGTCCGGACAGCCCCGAGTCCGCGAGCGAGAGCGCCTCGGAGCGGAACTCCGGGTGGAGCGGTGAAACTAAGGTCGCTCGCTGCACTAGATGGCTCGCGCGGCGGTTGACGACCGCTCGGAGGAGGAAGCGGCGTACAGTGGAGCCTACGGGTGGGTCCTCTACCCGGGTCTTGCTAGGGTCATCGACCTGGGTGGGCGCGGCGTTCTCCAGCCTCGCCATGCGCCTTCGGCTGCGCCTCGACGGGATCTTCCACCGGCCCCCTCGCGACCGGCCGGTATCCACCAATGTGGAGGGGGAGCTCTTCCAGCTCCTGGGCGATTCCCCCGAAGTACGCCGGGCCTGGTCCGAGTCGCACGTGATAGGCCTGGAGCAGCGGATCTCCGCGCGGCTTCGCGGCACGCTCCGATTTTCACGGGCTCCGGCGCCGGTCGCGGAACCTTCCGGTCCGTGGCTTGAGATGCTCCGACTGATCTACACCGTGGTGCGCGTGCGCCGTCCCGAGCGAGTGATCGAGACGGGCGTGGGCCCGGTCGGTTCCTCGAGCGCATTCATCCTGGAGGCGATGCGCGCCAACGGCCGGGGCCACCTCTGGTCGCTCGACGCCGGGCGGTACACCGCGCTCTATGGGATCGAACCCGGCCTCGGGATTCCCGAGGAGCTACGGTCCCGGCACAGTCTCATTATCGGGGAGTCGCGCAAGTGCCTCCCCCAGCTGCTCGAACGGTGCGGTCCGGTGGAGATGTTCCTGCACGACTCCGACCACTCGCACTCCAACATGCGGTTCGAGTTCGACTCGGTATGGCCCCGGCTGCCGCCCGGGGGCATCCTCCTCTGCGACGACGCCAACAACGACTCCCTCGACCGGTTCTCCCGCTCGGTGAACCTCGAGCCGGCGTTCCTTCTCTATGGGTCAACCCCGTTCGGGGTGCTCCAGAAACCCGCCACGGCGGGTTCCCTCACGGTCCCGCTAGGCTCCTGAGCGCACGAACACGCGGCCGGGCGGTCGGGGGAAGTCCGCGCGGACCGGCTACGGCGCCTGGGCCGTCGACTCGGTGAGGTGGGGGGCCGCGGGAGCCATCGGGTGCCAGTGCAGTTCCTTCGTCCCGTCCACCGGCTCCCAATCGAAGGATCCGCCCACGGAGACCAGCGCACCGCTCGCCGCGAGGGTGCGCACGACCGTCTCGCCCGAGAGGAATAGGATCACGCTCGAGCGGGGGACCTCCCCGTTGGCGAGGGTTCGACCCAACGCCCGGATGACTACCGCGGCCCGCGCGGTGGAGGGGGACGCCGCGTAGCCCCGACGGGCGTGGCTGGCGAGCGAACGGACGTACCGCACCTGCTGGCGGATCCATTCCCGGAGCGTGGAGGGAGGCGCATTGCGGACCAGCCCGTCCGGCACGTACTCGGCAGTGAGGCCGGACGCCTCGACGAGCTCCTGGAGCATCACATCCTCGAGACCCGCATCCCGCGGAAGCGGGACATCGACGCGCCGGAACAGCTGGAAAACTGTCGTCTTGGGCGCGAGGGAGGAGACCTGGTGGTGAATCTCAACGTATGCAGCGTGCAGTTGGTTGACGATCCGGCTACGGCCCGGAACGAATCCCAGGCGTGGGCTCGCGATTCCGACCGCCGGGTTGCGCAGACACGCGAGGAGCTTTTCCACAGTACCGGGGAGGACCTGGATGTCGGCGTCGGCCCGGAGCAGCAGCGGGGCGCGCGCCAGGGCCATGAGCCGAGCCAGTGCCTCGAGTAGTCCGTCGCGGCGGCCCACGTCGACCACCCGCATGGTCGGGATCACGCTGGCGAGTTCCCGAGCGATTTCCGGAGTGCGGTCGGTCGAGCCGGAGACGTCCACCAGGAACTCGGCGCGGACCGGGATCGAGGCGCATTCTGCCCGGAGGAATTCGACCAGCAGACGAAGGTTGCGCTCCTCGTTGTACGCCGGGATGAGTATGGACAGCTCCGGTCTACTATCCATCTCATTAGTAATGTCCGTTCGCATCGTGTGCCTACCCGGCGCTAGCGGCGAGAGCCTGGTCCCGCCACCGTATTGCTGGGCTGGAGCGGGTATAAGACCCTCATGGTACGTTCGCACCCGGCAGCGCTCCTCCGGAAGGTCGTCCGCGAAGGAACCCGACAGCTACGCCAGCCGTCGGGGATGGTGCCCAACACGGGAACGGGTTGGTCGCAGTGCGCTAGCAGCAGCCGCCGGAGCCGCAGCCCCCGCCGCCTTCTCGCGGGGTCTCCGCCAGAAGGGGGGCCACGATCTTGAAACCGGACTCGTCCAGGTTCTGGACGTAGTCGATGGTCGCTCCGTCCAGCGCCCCGAGCACGCTCGAGTCCACGACGACGTTGAATCCGTCCACGGGGATCACTTCGTCCCCGCTGCGCGCACGGTCGAACGCCATCCCGAAGCTCGTGCCGCCCCCGCCCCCTCCGCTGCCGCACCCGCAGCTGCCGCCGCCCGACCCGCAGCCCCCTCCCGAGGAGGGGGACTGCAAGTAGACGCGGACCGCGGTGCCGGGCTTCTGGGAACGAATGAGCTGCTCGACCTGGGTTCGTGCTTCCTGTGTGACTTCCAACTTTACCGTCATGCCTGGGGCCCTCCTAGCGTGCCCCGACCGAGGACCGGCCCGCCTGTATTTAATGCCTGAGCGAGGCGTGCCGCGACTAGGCCGAGAAGGACTTCCCGCAGGAGCAGGTCTCCTTGGCGTTGGGGTTGGCGATCTTGAAGCCGGAGTGGTCGAGCCCCATCAGGTAGTCCACCTGCACGCCCTCGAGGAGGGGAGCGCTCGCGTGGTCCACGACGACCGTGACCCCGCCGCCGTGGAAGGCGACCTCGTCGCCGGTCTCCTGCTTGTCGAAGCTCATGCCGTAACTCAGGCCGGAGCAACCGCCCCCTTGGACGAACAGACGGAGCGCGTTGCCCGTCTTGCCCTGGCGCTCCATGATCTTGAGCACCTGCTCGACGGCGGGGGGCGTGACCTCGACGTGCACCATGGGGGTTCCTCGAAGCAAGTACGGTCCCCTCGGCGGTTAACGGTTGCGTGAAGCCGGCGACACCCGCTTTTTTATCCTCGAGCCCACCTCGGAACAACGGATGTGTCGGCTGTTTGGGCTCCTCGGTAGCCGAGGCAGCTCCGCCACCCCTTGGCTGACCGATACCCACGAGTCGCTGCTCGCCCAGTCGAACGCACGCCCGGACCAGCTCCAGTCGGATGGCTGGGGGCTGGCCTGGTACGAGAAGACCCGCACCCCGCACGTGGAAAAGGGGGTCCGGGGCGCCTTCGATCCCGAGGAGAGCGATCGGTTCCGCTCGGCGGCCCAGCGGGCACGGGGACCCGTGGTCGTCGGGCATCTGCGCAAGGCGAGCAACCCGATGCACCTGCCGCACTCCATGCTCATTGCGATGGAGAACGTCCAGCCGTTCAGCCACGGCAGCTACCTGTTCGCCCACAACGGCGAGATCAGCCTGCCCCGGGAGACCCGACCCCGGCTCGGCAAGTTCGAATCGAACCTCAAAGGGGTCAACGACAGCGAGGTGCTCTTCTGGCTGTTCGCCAAGCATGTCGAGGCGGCGGGCGACCCGCTTGCCGCCTACGGTCGGGCGCGCACCGAGCTCCAGGAGGTCTGGGAGGTGGCCGAGCCCCGGGTCGACCGCCCGTACTCTGGCCTCAACTTCCTGTTCTCCCGCGGCCCCAACGAGCTCTGGGCGTTCTGCAGCTCTCTGGGTGACCATGGCTCGAGCCTGACCGACCCGAACCGACCGTACTACGAGATGGCCTACCGCACCGACACCCGCGAGCTCATCGTCGGGAGCGAGCCGTTCGACCGGAGCCTGACCGACTGGCGCACCCTCTCCAACGGGCAGTACCTAGTCGGCCGCGCCGACCACGGGCTCGTGGGCATCGAGACCGGCCCGCTGCCCTAGCGCTCCGAAAGGCGCCTTAAACCCCCGGGTGCTCGGGGCGGCCGTGGCGACCGTCGACCTGGACGGGATGCTCCGGGAGTTCGTCCCCCGCCGGCACCTCGAGACGACCGCCCCCACGCTGGGGGCAATGCTCGAGGAGCTCGAGGGGAAGTACCCCCGCCTGCGCGGCAAGCTGCGCGACGAGACCGGCACGCTCCGGCCGTTCGTAAAGCTGTTCCGCAATGGGACCGAGGTGGGCCGCGCCGGTTGGGAAGCGGAGCCCCTCGGGACGAGCGATGTGGTCGACGTGCTCCACTCAATCCAAGGGGGATAACCGACGATGGCGAAGCGGGCAGTGAGGGTGTATGTGGGAACGCGCAAGGGCAGCTACGTGGCCGAGAGCGACCTGGCCCGGAAGAAGTGGAAGGTCCGAGGACCGTACCACGCCGGCAGCGACGTCTTCCACGTGATGCCCGACCCGAGGCACGACGGGGTCGTCTACTCGGCCGTGAACTCGGTCTTCTGGGGCCCGATGCTCTACCGGAGCTCCGACCACGGGAAGAAGTGGAAGGAGATCCCAACCCCCCAGATGGGCAAGAAGGCGGACCGCCCGCCCCCGAGCTTTGATGTCGACCCCCGCACGATCGTCCGGCCGATCGTGAACCTCTGGCACATCGAGCCGGGGGTGGAGCGCGAACCCTCGACGGTGTGGGTGGGCGTCGACCCCGCGAGCCTCTACCGCTCCGATGACTCCGGCAAGAGCTGGACCGCGATGAACGGGATCAACGAGCATGCGACCCGCGCCAAGTGGAACCCCGGCGCGGGCGGGCTCTGCCTGCACTCGATCCTGGTCGACCCGCGGATCCCTGGCCGCATGTACATCGGGATTTCCGCGGCCGGGACGTTCCGTTCCGACGACTCGGGCGAGCACTGGCGGCCCGCGAACAAGGGGGTGCGCGTGAGCTTCTCCCCGGACCACTACCCGGAGTTTGGCCAGTGCGTGCACAAGATCTCGCTGGACGCGGCCAACCCCTCGACGATCTACCGGCAGGACCACGACGGCATCTACGTGAGCCACGACGCGATGGACTCCTGGAAGAGGGTCGGAAGGCCGTTGCCGTACGACTTCGGGTTCGTCGTCACCTCCCCTGCGAGCCGGCCCGGGACCGCGTACTTCGCGCCGCTGCTGCCGATGGAGCGGATGATGGACCAGAACAGCCTGCAGGTGTACCGCTGGACCGAGAAGGGCAGGAGCTGGACGTCGCTGCTCAAGCCCGGAGCCTTCCCTGGAAGCTACGGGACCCATCGCGAGGGGATGGCCACCGACTCGATGGACCCGCCGGGCATCTATCTCGGCACCAACACCGGGGATGTGTTCCTGTCCCCTGACGAGGGCCGACACTGGAGCGCGCTGCCCTACCGGTTCCCGCCGATCCACTCGGTCGAGGTCAGCCTCTCTCCGCCGGCGGCCTAGGTCGGGGTCCGGGTGACCTTCGCGCCGGCCCGGCAGCTCCTGTCGGGGCCGGACGTGGGGGGCGGCTACCTACTGCAGCTCAGTCAGGACCGGGAGCCGGAGGTGCCGGGGTTCACCTACCACCTCCAAGAGGGGGGTATCGACGCGGCCGCACCCCCTGCGGACTCGGTCGAGTGGCTCGGCTTCGCCCGGTCCGACCGGCCGTGCATGTTCGGCGGGAACCGCTGCTGGGAGCGCCACTTCCCCCAGGCTACGGAGCCAGCGAACGCGCTCCGCAACCGGTACAACCGGTTCCGGTTCGTGTTGGGACCGCTGCTCGAACAGCGGGCGGGACACAAGCCGGTGCCGTTGGTCGCCGGTCTCAAGTCCCTGCTCCAGCGGATCGCGGCGCCCCTCGAAGCGGACCGGATCCCATGGGAGCTCGAGGGGCCGTCGGCGGCGTGGGTCCGAGGGTCGGGACCGGCTTCGATGCTGGTCGAGATCGGCACCACCGGGGAGGGATGCGTTCGACTCGGTCTCCTCCTGGCCGATTCCGAGATCTGGCCGGTGGCGCCGGGCGGCCGACCGCCCCACCGGTCCGAAGGGGCGGCCTTTCTCGGAACCTTCGTGGACGGGCTGCTCGTGCGCTGGTCGGAGTATGGAGTGAGTACAACCCGGCCGGAGCGCGCGAGCTGGGAAGGGTTCACGGTGCCACTCTCACCACGCTGACGCGCGCACGGTCGGCCGGCGACCGCCGGCGGATCGGGAGGCTCGCGCATCGACCGCTCCAAGCGCAGCTTCTTAGCCTAGGCGCGTCGCCGACTGGCCGATGAGCGCTCTATCGCTCCAGCTGGCACCGCCCGAGCATCTGTCGCCCCACGACCTCGTCACCTACTTCCGCTGCCCCTTCGAGATGGAGGTCGAGCACCTCCGCCGTCACGCTCCGGGTGCGGCCGTCCAGCCGCGGACCCCGTCCGACGTCGTTCCGCTCCGCCACTCGGCGCTGGCGGCTCCACCGGGGGCGCACCTGCCGGTGCAGGACGGCCGTCTCGACGTCTTCCCCCACGATCGGCTCGTCTACGAGGACACCGAGGAGGAGGGGCTGCCGATCTTGTTTGCCGACGAGCAGGTCGTACCGGAGCCCCGGCTCCACGCGCACGGCCTCACCCTCGTGGACAACGAGCTCAACCTGAGCGGCCGGCCGGACCTCGTCATCCGACGCGGCGACGGAGCGCTCGTCCCGGTCGAGTACAAGGCGACGCACCCGTTCCACGGGTTGCGCGAGACGCATGGGCGGGTGTTCGATGTCATCCAGCTGTTCCTCGAGTGTCGCCTGGTCGAGGCGGCGACCGGGACTCGGCCCCGATCGGGTGTGCTGTTCTACGGAGACCAGGCCGGGGACGGAGCGCACGAGGGATTCGTGGAGATCCCGTACGGGAACGAGGGGGACCAGTGGGTCCGCCAGGCGGTCCAGCTGGTCCGAGCCGATGCCGTCCGCGCGCCGGTGCCGGCCGAGACGAACTGCGGGCACTGCGGCGTGCACCGGGACGGGCTCTGCCGCTTCGCCGTCGGCCCGGTGCTCTCCGGGTAGGCTCCGGGCCGCGGCCCGGGCTGCCCCCATGAGCCGGGCTCGCAGGGGTTAAATATCGACCCCCTCCTCCGCACGGCTCGCGTGCTCCCTGCCAGTGAGCGCGCGATTCGTGCACTCGTAGAGGCCGGGGCCTCTCCGGGGAAGGGCGGTGGCCCCCGCGGGAGCGGACGGCCGATGACGCCAATCACACGCGTTCTGGACGCTTGTCAAACGCCATCAGAGTAGCTGACTCCTGTCAGTTGGGGAATGGCTGGGCTCGGGCGCCGACGAAGGTCGTGCCAAGCTGCGATAAGCGGTGGGTAGGCGCAAGGAACCTGCGATCCACCGATTACCGAATCGGAACTCCGGACCCTTAGGGGTCATTCCGAAAGGAAAGGGAACCCCCCGAAGTAAAGCATTCTAGTAGGGGGAGGACAAGAAATCAACAGAGATGCCGTTAGTAAAGGCGATCGAACACGGCAGAGGACAAACCGAATCCCCGCCCGGTGAGGGCGGGGAGATGTGGAGTAGTGGACCTCCGCACTCGCGGGCTTCCGGAGCCGAACGCGCCTGGAATGGCGGACCATAGGGGGTGAAAGTCCCGTAGGCGAACGGAAGAGGCGAGACTGGAGGTATCCTGAGTACCGTGCGTTGGATATCGCGCGGGAAGCTGGGAGGTACAGACTTCCAATCCTAAATACGTCCCGAGACCGATAGCGCAATAGTAGTGCGAACGAACGCTGAAAAGTACCTCGGAAGGGAGGTGAAAAGAGCCTGAAACCAACTGATGACAAAGCCGCATGAGGTCCCTAAGGAACGAAGCGGGCGCAAGCCCGTGGACACAGGATCCATGCGTCCGTTTTGAATAACGGGCCAGGGAGTTTCGATCCATGGCAAGGCGAAGGCCCTCAACGGCCGGAGCCGCAGGGAAACCGACAGTCCGCAGCGCCGCAAGGCGTGAGGGACGGGGTGCGCTCGCCCGAAGTCATGGGTGGAAGACCCGAAGCCAATCGATCTAAGCGTGGGTAGGTTGAAGCCTGCCGAAAGGTAGGTGGAGGACCGAACCGGTGTTGATGTGCAAATCACTCGGATGACCTGTGCTTAGGGGTGAAAGGCCAATCTAGACTGGGAATAGCTGGTTCCTCTCGAAACTACTCGCAGGTAGGTCTCGGCCGAGCTGGCTCGGAAGGTAGAGCACCGATTACGGGACCTGGGACCGAAAGGTCTCAGCCTGTTGTCGAACTCCGAACTTCCGTGCAGCGTAGACGCCGGGAGTGAGCGCTGCAGGGGTAAGCCCGCAGTACGAAAGGGAATGCAACCCAGCCTCGCATTAAGGGCCCCAAGTGCCGGTTCAGTGTTATGCAAAGGGCGTCCGTGTTCGAAGACAACTGGGAGGTGGGCTCAGAAGCAGCCATCCTTCAAAGAGTGCGTAACAGCTCACCAGTC
>JAKIWO010000040.1 GCA_022749995.1 Thermoplasmata archaeon
ACGGAAGGCCTCCGAGGCCTGGTACAAGAGCAATCGACGCCCGTCCTCGTAGACCGCCCCTCGACCGATGGCGCGCTCTTCGAGGTGCGGGATCGCCGGAGCGTACACCCAGTCCAGCAGCCGTGTGCCGGACCCGACGCAGTCGAGCCAGGACTCCGGTAGCTCGCCGGCTCCAGGTCGTCCTACGGTCGTGCTGTTGACCACCCAAGCGGCGGGCCTTTCCGGGGGCTTGACGATCGTGATCGCCGAAGCGTGGGCCCATCGGACGAACTCCGAAGTGTCTCTGGCGAGCACCGAGACCGGCCGGCCGTCGAGGGCGGCCGCCGTCGCCGTCGCACGTGCCGCGCCGCCCGCTCCGAACACCACCACCGGCTCACGGCGGGGCACGGTGGCATCCTCGAGCTCCCGCCAACGCCGGCGGATCGCGCGCACATCGGTGTTCTCGGCGCGCCACCCGTCCCCTCCGAATACGAGCAAGTTCGCGCAGCCGGCACGCGCGGCCTCGCTCCCGATGGCCGCGGCGAGCGTGATCGCTTCGAACTTCAGCGGACGGGTCACGCTGACCCCGACGAAGCCGCGGTCCGCTAGCGCGCGGCAGACGGAACCCATCGTGCGAGCGCTGGGAAGCTCGAGGTTGAGGTAGAGACCGGGAGGGTGTTCCGAATGCCAGAAGGAGGCGAACAGCTCGGGGGACGGGCTCTGAAGTACCGGATCGCCCAACAGGGCGACGAGGGGTTGCGGGGGCTCGCCCATCGGCTGCCGTCGCAACCGGTCGATGGGTAGCTGGCTCGGCTCGACGGGGGTTCTCGTGCGGTCGGCAGGGAGTGACGCGAAGACCAGGGGCATCCCCAGCCGGTCCGCCCACGCGCGGAAGAGCGGCCCGGACGGACCGGTGCTGTGGAGCACCGGCCGGGGGGCGCCGAGGGTCTCGAACCAAGGCAGCAGTTCGAGGACGGCGCGGGACACTGAGCACGGCAGCACCAGCTTGCGCAGCCCCGGGGTCGGTAGCGGCTCCCCGATCAATCGCGCCAGCTCCGCCGTGGTCGCCTCCGCCGGAAGGTGCGCCGAGTAGACCCAGACCGGGGCCGCTCCGGCCTGGTGCCCTACCACCAGGTTCGGCACCGTGCACACGTCTCGCCGAAGTTCCACGTCGACGGCGCCGAATGGCTGCCGTGCAATTCGGGCGAGCTCATCGGCCCGCAGGTCGGAGGCGTCCGACCCTTCTCCGCCCTCCTCTCGCGAGCGGAAGGTGGCCAACAGCGGCAACGGCGAGGGGAAGAGCGAAGCGATTTTCTCGCGGTCTTTCGCTGTCCAGCGATCGAGCCGAACCTCCGCCCAGTCGGCTCCGTGGTCCTGAGCGATCTTCGCTTCGGTGATGCACTCGGCCGCGTCACGGCCGGAGAGGGAGACCACGCGCAGCGCGCCGGCGTCGCTCACCGTTCGAGCACCGTCTCTTCCACGTGTCGGCCGAGATGCCGGCTTCCCGGCATCGACGTGGCGAGGAGCAGGTCTCCTACCACCAGCTCCGTGACCGGGAGTGCGGCCGACTCACCGGCGAACCGGACCGTCTCCGCTTCCTGCACGAATACGGTGACCGGACCCTGCGGCGACTCGAGCTCGACCATCGTCATCGGTCGACGTTCGATCTTGAGCCGGCCCACCCGTACCGAGCGGGTCGCCCCAGTCCGGGCGGCCACGAGCACCGAGTCCCCGGCCGCAAGCTCGGAGAGGTACCGGGTCTCCCCTCCGGCAAGCACCGTGTACGAGTGAGGTGCGCCGGCGTTGACCCGGAACGGACGCGGCCGGCTCACGCTCGAGCCCTGCGCCTCGCTGAGCAGGAGCACCGGCCACGCCGCGACGGAGCCGACCAGCAGGCCCTCGGATTCCGTCAGCAACGAGGTGGTGTCCACGAGGACTCGTTCGCTGGTACCGACCGGGCGGACGCAGCTCACACGGAGGGGGCGCCACGCCACGGGAGGTCGGAGCGCTGGCTCGAGCCACTGCGCCAGCTCTTGGATCTCCTCGGGCGAACGGACCGCGATCACCGCGCCTTGCGCACCGCGCTCGAGTGCCCCCAGCGCGGCCGAAAGTTCCCGCGGGTTCGAGAGCTCGACCCAGACGTGCACCGTAGCCGGAGTGACCGACAGCAGGGACTCTAGCGGGATCACACGGTCTCCGTCGAAATGGACGAGCACCGATTCGCCGCGGCCAGTCCGCGCGATGGCTGCCTCCAGGTCCGACGGGTTCCCCACGCGCATACGACGCAGTCGGAGTTCGGACCCACCAACGCCCGTGACGAACTCGCCGTCGTCGGTCCAGGCCTCGTCCGGCACGACTCCGCCGGTGATCTGCGCCTCGGTCAACACCCATCGTCGCAGCCCGAGGCGCCGGGCCGACTCCAGCAGGTCGGGCGTCAGTCGGCCGCCGGACAGGCGGAGCAGCACGCGTTCGGCGATCACGAAGGACCGGACCGTGCACCGTGGACCAGGTCCGCGACCGCGCGCGCGAACGGCCCGACCGGCTCCCGCTGGAACAGATTGCGGCCGGCGCAGAGTCCGGCGATGCCGGCATCCAGCGCCCGGCGGATCCGCTCGAGCGCCGCGTGCTCATCGTCCAGGAGGAGGCCGCCACCGAGGAGCACCGGCACGGGGGTGGTCCGAACGAGAGCGGCCAGTGCCTCGGGCGAGCCCGGGTACGCCACCTTGACCAAGTCCGCACCTAGGTCGGCCGCCGCTCGCGCCGCGTGCTGCAGCTCCGACGCGCTGGCCGCCCGCGCACCCTTGACGTACGTCATGCAGAGCACCGGTAGCCCGAGGGCATGCGCTTCCTCGACCGCGGCCCCCAGGTCCGCGAGCATGGCTCCCTCTCCTTCGACCCCGAAGTTCACCTGGACGGAGAGCAGATCCGCCCCGAGCCGCACCGCCTCGCCGGCGGACCCCACTCGGATCTTCCGGTCGGGTGACGGTGAAAGTTCCGTGGAGGCCGAAAGATGCACGCCGAGGTACGTGCTCGGACCCAGCTCGGGAGCCACCTGCCGGACCGCTCCCTTGGTCACGATCAGCAGGTCGGCGCCCGCCCGCACGAGAGCAGCGGCTGCGGCCCGTAGGTCCTCAAGACCACTGATCGGACCCATGGAGACGCTGTGGTCCATCGGGACGGCGAACAGACGTCGGCCACCGGGTGGCAGCAGCCGGCGCAACCGCACCTCGAGTCCTATCGACACGTGCCCTACCTGAACCGGCAGCGACCGAGCGGAAGATCACGGCGGGGGGAGGTGATGGTCGGAACCCACGGCTCCGTCGACGAGCAGGCGGTGGAGGGCAAATCCGCGCAGCATGGCATCCCACATCTCCCGACGGATGTCGGGTGTGGACGCGAAGTCGGCCGCCATCTGCCCGACGAACCGGCTGTGCTCCTCGTCCGCCGTCACGTGCAGGATGTAGTAGGCCAGATGGGCCTCGTCCACGCCGTACCGGTCGCGGAAGGCCGGGAGCAGCCGGGCGCACAGCTCCACGTTGGGGGGCTCCGAGGAGCCGGCGGCGGAGATGTAGAACGGCACTTCCCGGTTCAGGTACAGGAAATCATCGATCGCCACGAGGGTGCTGGGCTGGAGCGGGGCGCCGATGACCTGGGCCCGCGAGAGTCCGAGTCCTTCGCAGAATCGCAGCCACAGCTCCGGATGGCCGGGCGCCGTACCTTTGGGGTCCCCCGCCTCCTCGAGCAGTTGGTCGAGGATCATCCGACGGTACGGATCGAATCGGGCCTCCCAAGAGCAGCGCGAGAACCGCTCGGCCATCGCGAGCGGCACGCAGGCGAGCCAGGGGTAGAACTGGGTCACCCAGCGGTGCAACAGCTCGCGGGGAGCCTTCCCTTGCTCGACCTGGGCGAAGAACGGGTGGGTGCGGAACGGGTGGTACGCCATCTTGTAGCGCACGAGCTCGTCCCGGAACTGGGCGCCCTCCAGCCGGACCCACGGGGGTTCGTCCATGGTCGACGGCCCCGTCGTGCGTATTTGGTCCCGGAGGTTCCGCCGTGAACCTCCCGAGTTAAGGAATCGCGACTCGCCGGCCGCCCGTGTCCTCGTCGGCGGAACCGCTCGTACCCCCGTTTGGACCGCTCGCGGGAGTGCGGGTGCTGGACTCCGGTCGATTCGTGGCCGGTCCGTGGGCGGCGACGCACCTCGCAGAATTCGGGGCCGAGGTGCTTCACGTCGAGGGACCGCCGTTCCACCGACCGTACGCGGATCCGACCCGGAGCCTGGCGCCGTTCCTACCCGCCCGAGCTCCCGGTGATGAGCCGGTCTCCGAGTCCTGGGTACAGTACTCGCGGAACAAGCTCTCCGTCGGACTCGACTGCGGCACCCCGGAGGGCCGTGCGCTCTTTGTGCGCTTGCTCCAACGGAGCGACATCTGGATCGAATCCAGTCGACCGGGGACCTACGACCGCCTCGGCCTACCGGACGCCCAGATTCTGGACGCCAACCCTCGGATCACCATCGTGCACGTCTCGGGTTTCGGTCAGCACGGCGAGGCCGGACGTATCCGACGGCCGTGCTACGACCTGCTGGCACAGGCGTACTCGGGGTTTCTCGCGCTGCAGGGGGAACCGGAGCCCTCGCCCCCGATGCGCGCCGGCACCGCCCTCAACGACACCGTCACCGGGCTCGCGGCCGCCGGTGCGGCGCTCATGGGGTTCATCGCGGCGGGTCGGACCGGCCGCGGACAGGTGGTCGATGTGGCCCAGTACGAGGTGTTCTTCGCCTTGCTCGAGAACCTGGCGCTTGACTACTTCGCTCGGGGCGTGGTGCGCGCACGCCACGGCACCGGACACCCCCGACTGCACCCGTACGACGTGGTCCGGGCCAAGGACGGATGGGTCGTGGTCGCCGCGCCCACGCCCGAGTCCTGGCAACGACTGCGCGAACTCGTCGGCATCGCGCCCGGACCGTGGGACGAGATGAGTTGGCGGCTCGAGCACCGAGCCGAGGCGGATGCTCAGCTGGCCCCCTTCTTCGCAGCGCGCACCGTCGCCGAACTCGAGGAGCTCGGGCGAGCGAAGGATTGCGCCGTGGGCGGCGTACCGACCATCGACCAACTCGCCGAAGATGCACACTACCGCGAGCGGGGGATGTTCCTCGAGTGGGAGGATCCCGTGGCCGGGCGAGTGCGGGGCGCGGGCATCGTGCCGCGATTCGAGTCGACACCGGGGCGGGTGTGGCGCGGGGCACCCTGGCTGGGCCAGGACAACGCGGCGGTGTTCGGGGGCTGCTTGGGGCTCGAAGCAGCAGAGATCGCGCGACTGTCGGCTGCCGGGATCATCGGAGCCAATCCACCGGCCGGGCACACCACCGCGGTCGACGTTTCCGCGTCCGGGGGCCCCGCATGATTCCGGCCGAGGTCGTGCCGCCGGACGCGTTGGAGGAGGAACTCCATCGGCTCGACGTTCAAATCCCGCTGGAGGGGCTCAGCCAGGCTCTCGACGCCGAGCCCCGCTTTCCTCGCGAGCTGTTTCGGGAAATGGGAGCCGCTCGGCTCCTAGGCCTGACCGTTCCGGTCGAACTCGGCGGACGAGGCCTCCCCGTCTCCAGGGCAGCACGCCTGTTGTACCGGCTCGCCTTCCTCGGAGGCACGCTCCCCGCGAAGTTGGCGCTGCAGCCGGAGTTCTGTTCCCTCCTGGTGGCACTAGGGGACGACGAGCAGCGGAAAGGGACGCTGGAGCCGCTCATGCGGGGGGAAACACTCGTCGGCAACCAGATCACCGAGCCGAGCGCGGGCTCCGATTTCCGCGCCATCCAGGCCACCGCACGGCGGACCGACTCGGGGTACCGGATCGAAGGTACCAAGAGCCAGGCGGCATTCGCCGCGGACGCCGAGACGGCCATCGTCCTGCTGCGGGTACCCGAAGAAGGAACGCGAGCGCTGGGGAGCTGGCTCGTCCCGCAGGAACTCCCCGGCGTCGTTCGACGCGTGGTGGGGGATCATGGGGAGCGCTGGATGCGGCGAGGGACGGTAGAGTACCATTCCGTGGACGTGCCCGTCTCCGCCCGCCTGGGGGGACCCGGGACGGCCCTCTCCCATCTGCGCAGCGAACTCTCCCGGGAACGGGCGCTCCTCGCCGCAATCTATCTGGGGGTGGCCCGGCGCAGCTGGGAGGAGACGGTGGAGTACGTCGCCCGCCGCGAGAGCTTCGGCGTGGCGCTCTCCGAGCGCCAAGCCGTCAGCTTCCCCCTGGTGGAGGACTGGGTCCGTTTCGAATCCGCCTGGCGCCAGCTCGAAGCCGTGTTGGCGGCGCTCGAGACCGGAGCGGCGAGCGACGCGGCCACGGCGCTGATCAAGTGGTACTCCGGGGAGGTGGCCCTCGAAGCGCTCGAGCACTGCGTGCAGTTCCACGGGGGGATGGGCTACAGCCGGGAGCTTCCGCACGAGCGGCGTCTGCGGGACGTGCGCAGCGCGCGCGTCGCGCACGGGACGGCAGAGATCGCCCACCTGATCGGTGCCCGGGCGCTCTGGCCCCGTGCGCCGGGCCAGGGAAAAGCACAGTAAGGTCGGCCGGCTCGGATGGGCCGTGTCGGTGCGGCACTATGCGATCGATCTCGACCTGACCTCGAGCGGAGCCCAGTTCTCGGGGGTGGTCGAGCTCGAGTGCACGACCGAGGCCGCCACCTTTACCCTCAACACCCAGGAGCTCACCATCCAGGAGGTCTCGGTCGACGGTGCTCCGGCGGGGTTCGTCCTGGACCCCTCCGTGGAGGAGCTGCGCGTCGATGTGGGTTCCGTGGGGTCGCACCTCCTCCGCATAGTCTACGAGGGGACCATCCTCGAGCCGGGATATGTCGGGCTGTATCGCTCGGCGTTCGGGCCGGGAAAAATCATCACGTCGATGATGTACCCGACGGGAGCGCGGCGGGTCTTTCCCTGCGTCGACCACCCCGCGGCGAAGGCGGTGTTCGAGGTCACCGTGCAGGCTCCGAGCGGGGCGCTGGTGATCTTCAACACGCCGGCGGCCCAGCTGGAGCGCACGGGGGACCGCCAGCGGGTCCGGTTCCAGCCCACGCCGCCCATGTCAACCTACCTCGTCTACCTGGCCGTCGGAGCGTTCGCGGAGCTGCGGGGTCGGAGCGCCGGGACCGAGATGCTCGTGGCCCTGCCGCCGGGTCGCGAGAGCGCTGGCTCCTTTGCCCTGGAGCACGGCTCCCGCGTGCTCGCGGCCTTCAACGACTACTACGGGATGCCGTACGTACTCCCCAAGCTCCACCTGGTCTCGGTGCCGGCGTTCTGGGCGGGGGCGATGGAGAACTGGGGGGCGATCGCGTTCCGGGAAACCGCCCTCCTCGTCGACGGCTCGACGAGCGCCCGCACCCGGCGCGGTGTCCGGGAAACCATCTCGCACGAGATCGCCCACCAATGGTTCGGCAACCTGGTGACGATGCGCTGGTGGAACGACTTCTGGCTCAATGAGGCGTTCGCCACGCTGATGCAGTCGACGATGGACGACCGACTCTACCCCGACCTCGACACGTGGTCGGAGTTCCAGGTGCGGTGGAGCCGCGGGGCACTCGACGGGGACGCCTACCTGGGGACCCATCCGATCCGGGTGGAGGTGGAGAAGCCGAGTGAGCTCGGGCAGATCGCCGACGACGTGACCTACGGCAAGGGCGCCTCGGTCCTCCGCATGATCGAAGGGTACGTGGGCGCCGAGCCCTTCCGTAGCGGGGTCCAGCTCTACCTCGAGCGCCACCAGTACGGGAACACGCAGGCCTCCGACCTCTGGGCGGCCATCGAAGAGCGGGCCGGCCGTCCCGTGGAGCGCATCATGCGATCGTGGATCGAGCTGCCCGGCTTCCCGATCGTGAGCGCCTCGGTTGAGGATGGTTCCTTGCGGCTCAATCAACGTCGCTTTGCGTACCTCTCGGGGGCTTCGCCGGGCATCTGGCCCTTGCCGCTCACCGTGCGCATCGGCTCGGAACGCCACGAGTTGCTCCTGGAAGGAACGGAGCTGCGAGCCCCCGTTCCCCCCGACGCCTTGGTCGTCCTCAACCCGGGCAGGACCGGCTTCTTCCGCGCCGAGTACGACCGCACGCTGAGCGAGCGGATCGATGCCGGCTACGATCAGCTCGACGAGCTTGACCGATGGGGGCTGTTGAGCGATGCCGCCGCCCGGATGTTCGAGGGGAGTCTGGCTCCGGCCCATTTCGCGGCCGAACTGGAGCGCGCCGGCCCTTCGGCGGGCTATCTCGCCGCCTCGGAGGTCGCTCTCACGCGCGAGTCGCTCGGGGAACTCGCCACCTCCCAGCCCGATCTCGCGCGGGGGTTCCGGGAGTTCTTCCGCCGGAGCCTCGAACGGACCGGCCTCGAGCCGCAACCCGGCGAAGGAGAGCTCCTCGGCCGGATGCGCAGCCGGTCATTGCTCGGCCGGGCGCGCACCGACGCGGAGTTCGCGCGGTCCCTCGGGGCGCGCTTCGCTTTCTACGAATCGGAGTCCCCCGACCTCCGGCTCCCGATCGCGGTGTCCTACGGACTCAGCTCCGACGCGCGCTCGGTCCCAGCGCTCGAAGCCCGGATGGGGCAGGCCCGGTCGGAGGACGAAGCCTCGCAGATCGGGTTGGCCCTCTCCGCGATCCCGGACCCTGCCGCGGCCGCCCGGGTGTTGGAGCGGCTACTCCAGCCCGAAATCCCGGCCAACCGCGCGTGCCTCATGCTGCGGGAGATGCGAGGCAACGGCGCGGCGCTGCCGGAGCTACGCCAATGGATGTTTGCGCATCTGGGCGAGTTCGACCGACAGCTCACCGGGACTCCACTGCTGTCGATCTACATCTCCGAGGTGATCGGAGCGGTCGGGCTCGGCCATCGAACGGAGGTCAAGGAGTTCTTCGCCACCCACCCCTTCCCCGAGGCGAATCGGGGGATCGCCAAGGGGCTCGAATGGCTCGAGGTCCTCGAGCGGTTGCGGCAGCGCTGGTCGTGAGCAGGCGCCATCGGCGCGCCCGGGCCGGTGCCGTGGGACTGCGGCTCCACGCCAAGCGAATAATACGGGCGGAGGCTGCTTCTCGACGGTGACGCGGATGCGACGCTCTTGGGTCCTGGCCGCCGTGCTCGTAGTACTCCCCCTGCTGGTGAGTTCGATCCAGGTGACCTCGTTCGATCCCGCGCTGCGGGGGGCCCCGAGCGCGCCCGCCGGGCCGCTCGCGGCCCACACCGGATCTGCACCGTTCCCCGGGCGCACCGCGGAACAGCTCGCCCTGAGCACGATCAGCTCCCACCGGGTCCCGATGCACGAGGTGTATCTCCCCGATTTCCACGGGGGAGGCCGCCTCCAGAACGGCGTCGTCCACCCCCTCTACAGCACCGGCCCCGCGCCGATGGGATTGGGCGATTTCGGTCTCTATCGGAACGGCTCCGGTGGTACCTCGGGCGAGGTCGTCCGCACCTCGAGCGTCCGCGGAACGGCGGTCGTCAACAACTCGAACGTGTTCTACCTCGACGACGGCACGCCGTTCGCCTTCGGTCTGCAGCTCAACACCGTCGACGCCAACGTGACGGTGTTCGGCAATTCGAGCTACAGCTTCTGGACGCAGAACGTCGTCTTCTACGATAGCTCGACGCACCAGCTCCAGTTCATCGACAACATCTGGAACTTCTCGAGCCCGTCGACGCTCCTACCGGCGTCGACGATCCTGAGCGGGAACGGAACGGTGGTGGCGCCGGTGTACTACTACGCTCTGGGTCCCACGCTGACCGAGCGCATGCCGTTCACGGTGAGCCTCTTCACCAACACGACCGTGCTCCACAACGACTCCGTGGAGTTCTTCAACTACACGCTGACGAACTCTACGGGCCATCGCAGTTCGGGCTCCTACGACGAGGTGGTGTACAACTCCTCTACCTCCTCGGCGGCCCAGCCGGTGACTCCCGCCCCCTCCTACGAGATCAACGGCCTGAATCTCACGCCGACCGGCTACCTCCTCTACGACGCCGAACTGGTGCTCGGCGGTCCCGGCGGGGGCAGCACCACCGACTTCCGCGCGCTGAACGGCAATCTCACGCTCTCGCTCTGGAACTCGACCAGTCACCAGTACGCCCCAGCGCGGGCTGCCTACAGCTACGGCACGGACACGGGCGAGACGGCCACCGGTGTGGGTGAGTGGTTCCCCGCTCCGGCAATCCCCGTCGGCGAGCTCGGGGCCGGTCCCTCCTTCCTCGTGCCGATGTGGAACGAGAGCGGCGCCTCGCCCGGAGCTCATCGGTTCTCGTTCGTCGTCAATCCACCCGATGCGTTCCTGCTCGTCTACCCTGGCGCGGCGTTCAACGCCTCGGGAGCCCAGTGGAGCCCGCTGAATCCGAGCGGACCGGTGACGCTGCTCTCCCTGCCTCCGGGCGTGTACTCGTACGCCGTGGAGCTCTCCGGCTACCGGCCCGCCGTGGGGCAACTGACGAATGCGACCGCATTCGTCCCCGTCGCCTTGCCGTTCGACCCCGCGACCGGCGTGTACACTCCGATGTTCTCGTGGAACCTCCCGGACCTGATCGGATTCTCCA
>JAKIWO010000041.1 GCA_022749995.1 Thermoplasmata archaeon
CCTGGTAGATCTCCTCGTCGTTCTTCATCCCGAGCGCCTTCATCAGGACGGCGAGCGGGATCTGGCCGGAGGCGGTCGGGACGGAGACCTGGAGCACGCCGTCCTTCTTCTTCTCCACGACGGTGAGCGACCGGTAGCCGCCGCGCTGGCTGAACACCTTGGCGCTCTCGATCGGCGTACCGTACCGCTCGTTGTACTCGGCGAAAATCCGGTTGGGCGCCAGATCCTCGAGGCTCATGATCACGCGCTCGGTCCCGCCGATGATGAAGTACCCACCGGGGTCGAGCGGGTCCTCGCCGTACTCGACGAGCTTGGCGCGGTACTCCTCCTCGGAGAGCGGGAAGCCGCTGTCCCGTTCGATGTTGCCGCGGTTCAGGTTGCACGGCCGGCTCTTGACCATGATCGGCAGGTCGCCGATGTGCACGTCCTCCGGCGCGCGCTCGACGCCGTTCTCGACGACGGTGACGCGCAGGTAGATCGGGGCCTGGTACGTGAGGTTGCGCAGCCGCGCCTCCATCGGCGTGAGCGTCGGCTTCGATCCGACCGGCTCCTTCACGAACGGCTGGCCGACGTAGATGGTCGGCTCGGAGTTCGGGTTCACCTGCTGCGTGCGCGGGTCCCGGCGGCGCCCGACCCGGACGTAGATGGAGCTCTTCGTCTTCTGGACGTCGAGCCGGATGAGGCCGCGCTCGGCCGCTTCCTCGGCCACCCGCGCCTCATCGACGATGCGTTGCATCCTCGAGTTCGGGTTGTCGTTGGTGGGCAGGAAGTCGTTGAAGCTCGCCAGGTGGTGGTTGACGATGGAGCGTTCGCGGAAGAACGCGTCGACGATCTCGCGCATCGGTGTCTAGTCCCCCGAGGCCGATATCAGCAAACGGTAGGCGACGGCGCTACCGGCCGTCGGGGACGGTCGGTGGACGCGGATGAGCCGACCCTTGAGCGGTTCTTTGGCCTCGCGCGCGGCGCGGAACTTGGGGTCGGTCTTGAGGCCGGGATCGGAGAGCAGGATCTTCGGCAGCCGCTCGACACCGCTACCCAGCGCCGCGAGCACTTCCTTGCCCTCCTGCTCACTCAGCAATTCATGGGGCGGAACGAGCAGGTGCGCGACGAACGGCCGCTCCGGCTTGTCCGGTTGGGCCTTGGCCTTGGCCCGGCTGCGGGGGCGTCGTGCGGGGGTGGGGCTCATGCGGTTGCTCCAGCGGAAACGAACCGGGCCCGGGGGGAGCTCCGGGGCCGCCCGGCGCACGCCCGGCGGCCCGTTCGAACCCCCGACCAACTGGTTAAAAGCCAGATGCTCTTTGCAGGGCCGACGGCGCTGACCGCCGACCAACCTACCTGAGCTACGGGCCCCTGTCCGCTTCCGAGGTCCTCGACCCGGACGTCGTATTTCAGATTTGGCGTCGCCGGGCTCACTGAAGGCTCTCCAAGCTCGACATGATCGACCAGAGCGCGGTCCGGCCGTGGGTCGGAAGGTTGGGGTCGTTGGCGAGGTCATCGAGCACGTAGACCGCGCTCGCAATCCGCAGGTCGAGGGCGGTGCGCGGCTTGCCGAGTTCCAGGCGCGCCGCCTGGGCCCCCCGTCGGATGTTCCTCGGGACGGAATTGTCCTCGGAGAGGGCGGCGAGCGTGTCGACGACGCGGCGCAGCTCCGGATGCTTGCCGTCCATCGCCTCCGCCGGCATCGGCACAGGGACCGCGGCGGCGCCGCCGTCCTCGGGCTTAGCGCTGGCGTTCATGGGTGTCGGGCCTCCCCGGCCTCCTTGTAGGCGGTGACCACGAGCAGCGTCTTGGTCTCCCGGATGCCGCGTACCGCGGGCAGGCGGCGCAGGACGAACTCCTTGAGCTCGTCGTAGTGCGGGAACCGGACCTTGAGGAAGATGTCGGTGTCTCCCGTCACGAGGAAGACGTCCTCCACTTCGGGGAAGCGCGAGACCTCGGCGGCAACGGTGTCCGCCTCGCTCGTCTCGACTTTGAGGGCGATGAGCGCGACGACGTGCTCGTCTCCCCAGACCTTCGTGAAGGCATTCTCAACAGCGCGGCTGACCGGCGCCTTCCCCCCCGTGGATTTCTCCATGTGCTACCCCCGTGCAACCGCGATGCGCTAGCGACTCCCCGCGAACTGTCGAATCCCTGCCGTCCGGCTCCGCTAGGCCGCCGGGGCCGACTCGAACTCCTCTTGGAGATCGTTGATGACCTGTTCGATGACGTCGTCGGCGGCTCCGGCGCGGTACTCTCGCACCCCACCGGCCTCGCTCGAGACGCGGGCGACTAGCTCGCCGCCGCCCCTGAGAAACTCCACGCTACAGATGAGCTCCTCCATGACGGCTCGCCTCCCCCCGCGCGGCGCGAGTGCGAGATGAGGTGGTTATTTAGGTTTTCGGCCGTGAAATGTACCCCGGAGCGGACGCTCCGTCCCCGGGTCGATCGCCACGGCTGCCGGCCCATTCCCGCGGCGTGGACCGGCCCGAGCCGCCCATCGTCACGAACAGGGACGCCACCGTTATGGCGCTGGAAGGGTCGGATGGGCGAGGAATTTGGTGGGGGAAGCCGCCACGGTGACGGTCGAGGTCCGGGTCGAGCTCAAGCCCGGCATCTTGGACGCCGAGGCGCTCAGCGTCGGCAAGTCGCTGGCTCTCTTGGGGATCGACAACCTCTCGGCGGTCAGCATCGCGCGCCAGTACCGGCTGATCTTCACCGGCATCTCTGAATCGGAGGCGCTCTCCCGCGCCCAGCGCGCGGTCGACCGCCTCCTCGCCAACCCGGTGGTTCACCGCGTCGCCATCCAGCCCGTCCCCGCCTGAGGAGTACCGTGCCGGCGCGTAAGCCCCCGGGGACGGCGTGGTCGAGCGCCGCCGACCGCGTGCGCCTCTCCAAGCTTTCCGGGGCCGCCGTGGCCCGCCTCTCGGCGGAGCGCCGGTGGGGGTTCTCCGCGCTGGAGCTGCGCCGGATCCAGCAGTACTTCCGTCAGGCCCGTCGGGAGCCGACGGACGTGGAGGTCGCCGGCCTGGCCCAGAGTTGGAGCGAGCATTGCAGCTACAAGAGCTCTCGACCGATCCTGCGGGCGGCGTTCCGACCGCTGCAGCAGGACCGACGGGTGCTCGGCGTCGGGGACGCCGGGGTGATGCGGCTCGGCCGCACGCTCGCGTACGCGCTACGCATCGAATCCCACAACCACCCCTCCGCCATCGAGCCGTACGGCGGCGCCGCCACCGGCATCGGCGGCATCCTACGGGATGTCCTCGCGGTGGGGGCGGAGCCGGTCGCGCTCGCCGACCCTTTGTTCTTCGGACCGCTCCAGGGGGGCGCCGAGCCGCCCGAGGGCGTCAAACGACCGGGCTACCTCTTCGACGGGGTCATTGCCGGGATTCGGGACTACGGCAATCGCGTGGGGGTCCCCACCGTCGCCGGGCTCATCGGATTCGCGCCGGAGTACCTCGTCAACCCACTCGTCAATGTCGGCTGCGTCGGGTTGCTCCCCGCGCGCCGCCTGCTTGCGAACCGCGCGCATGCGGTGGGCGACCAGCTCGTTTTGGTCGGTGGGGACACGGCGCGGGACGGCATCGGCGGCGTCGCCTTTGCCTCCCAAGAATTGAGGGAGGTCAGCGAGGAGGAATCGCGCGGCGCCGTCCAGCTCGGCAATCCGATCCTCAAGGAGCCGCTCATCCGCGCCTGCCTACAGGCGTACGACCGGGGGCTGGTCCAGGGGGTCAAGGACCTCGGGGGCGGGGGCCTGGCCAGCGCCTCCGGCGAGCTCGTCCACGCCGGCGGTTTCGGCTCGCTGATCGACCTCGACCAGGTTCCCCTGCGGGAGGCCGGCCTCCGACCGTGGGAGATCTGGATCTCTGAATCGCAAGAGCGGATGCTGCTGGACGTGGCGCCGAAGGACGTCGACGAGCTGCGGGCCATCTTCCGCCAACTCGACGTGCCGGCGACGGTCGTTGGCTCGGTGACGACCGGGGAGTTCGAGCGGCTCCGCTACCACGGAGAGCTGGTCGCGAACCTCCGACTGTCGTTCCGGGTGGACCCGCCTCCCGCGCCACGGACCTTGCGCCGGCCGGCCCGTTCCCACCCGGAGCCGGGCCTCGCCGAGGAGTCCGACCTCGGCTCCCTCGCCACGGAGCTGCTCCTCTCGCCCGAGTCCGTCTCCCGTGAATCGATCATCCGCCAGTACGACCACGAGGTGCGGGGGCGGACGGTGCTCAAGCCGCTCCACGGCCGGGCCGACTCGCCGAGCCACGGCGACGCGGCGGTGATTGCCGCGGAACCGGACGGCCCGATGGGGCTGGCCATCGCCGTGGCGGCACAGCCGGCGGCGTGCGCCGCCTCCCCGAGGGCCGGCGGGTCGTGGACGGTCGAGGAGCTGGCCCGGAACCTGTACGCGGTGGGGGGCAAGCCGGACGCGCTCACCAACTGCCTCAACTTCGGCAATCCCGAGGATCCCATCGTGCTCGGCAGCTTCGCCGACTGCGTGGCGGGTCTTGCCGCGGCGGCGAAGGCGCTCGGCTTCGCCGTTCCCTCCGGCAATGTGAGCTTCTACAACGGCGGGCTCGGGCACGCGATCCCTCCCACTCCGGTCGTCATGGGGGTGGGGATCCTGCCCGACATCGCGCGGGCCGTCACCTCCGACTTGAAGCGGCCGGGGGATTCGCTCTACCTGCTCGGTCCGAACGGTCCCGAGCTGGGGGGTTCGCTCTACGCCCGACTGCGCGGTCACACCGACTGGGCCGTCCCTCCCCCGGACCCCGCCGGACTCCGCCGGCGGGGGGAGAAACTGATCGCGCTGGGGAGTCGCGGCCAGTTGCGCGCGGTCCACGATGTCTCCGATGGGGGGCTTGCGGTGACGCTCGCCGAGATGGCCTTCGGTGGGCAGCTCGGGTTCGAGGTGGACCTCTCGCGGATCGATGGGGGGTCGCCGGCGGAGCGGCTCGTCGCCGAGGGCGGCAGCCGATGGGTCGTCGAGGTGGCGGAGCAGGACCGCCCCGAGTTCGAGCGGGCGATGCGAGCCGAGCCCTGCGTTCGGATGGGTGCGGTCCGGGAAGGGCGGGGACTGCTGCGCAACGGGGGCGAGTCGGTGGCAGCGCTCGACCTCCAGGCTCTGTATCGCCGGTGGCGGGCCGGACCTAGTGCCACGGCGCCGATGAGCGCGTGATCGCCACCGCACTCGTCTCGGGGGGAAAGGACTCGATCTACTCCGCCTACCTGGCGGAGACCCAAGGACGGCCCGTCCACGAACTGGTCACGGTCCTTCCCTCCGAAGAATCGTCGATGATGTTCCACAGCCCCCACCTCGACCTCGTGCCCCTGCAAGCTCGAGCGTGGGGCAAGCGCCATCGTACCGTGCGAGTCGAAGGAACGGGCGAGGCCGCCGAGGCCGAAGCGCTCCACCGAGCGCTATCGGGGGGCAACGGCTGGGTCGTCGCGGGTGCGATCGCCTCCTCCTACCAGTGGTCCCGCCTGCTCCGGGTCTGTACGGGGTTGGGCCGACCCGTGTACACTCCCCTGTGGGGGAAAGAGGCCGGCCGCGTGGTCCGGGCCGAAATCGACGCCGGGCTCGACATCCGGCTGGTCCACCTGGCGGCGGAACCCCTGACCGCCGAGCTCGCCGGGCGGCGGCTGGACCTTCCGCTCCTGGAGGAGCTGGAGCGGCGCTCCCGGTCGATGCGCCGGGTGCATGTGGCCGGGGAGGGAGGGGAGTTCGAGAGCTGCGTCGTCGATGCCCCGTTCTTCCGCGAGCGGATCCGATGGGACAGCGAGCGGGTCGAACCGGACGGGGGCGCATTCCGGCTCCGGGTCGAGGGGGCGCGGCTCGAGCCGAAGCCTCCTCCGAAACCCGCTTAGTCGGCCGTGACTCACTCCGCACCGTGACCGGACGGCTGCCGGGCCGAAGCGGACTGACCGAGGCACTCGGGGATCCCCGCGCCGAACCGGACCTCGAGTGGGTGGCGGCGCTGACGGGCGCGACGAAGATCGCCGTCGGCCGCACGCTAGAGGAGCTCACCGCGCGCACCGAGCTGATCGAGCGGATCCGGACCCAGCATCGGGAGGCCGGACGCGACTTCTATGCCCAGATCCCCGCCCCGTTCGACCTGTACGCATTGACTCGGCTCACCGGGGCCTCCGAGCTGGTGGAGACGGGGGTCTCCTCGGGGGTCTCCTCGACCTTCTTCCTCCTCGGGCTCGAACGCAACGGGGGCGGGAGGCTGCATTCGATCGATATGCCGACGCGCACCGGCACCTCGCCGGTGCGGCTGCCCCCGGGCAAGGACACGGGGTGGGTGGTTCCCTCCGCACTGAACGGCCGGTGGGACCTCCAGCTCGGGCCCAGTGAGGCGCTACTGCCCGAGCTGGTGCACGAGCTCCGACAGGTGGACCTGTTCTTGCACGACAGCTTGCACACCCCGGATCACCTGCGATTCGAACTCGCGACCGTCCGTCCTCGGTTGCGGCCGGGCAGTCTCGTGCTCGCCGACAATACGAACTGGACCGGCCGGGCCTTCCCCGAGTTCGCCCGGTCCCTGGGCGGGAAGGTCTTCGCCCGGCGCAACTCGCAGCTCCAAGGATTCCGCGTGCCGCCGGCCCGCGCGGCCCGACGCCACGGGTAGCTACCGAGCGGGACGAGTCGACCCGGCGCGGACCTTATGGCGGCGGGGACCTTGGAACGCGGATGGCGGCCAGCCGCGGCCGGGCCTCCCGCCCCGGCGCCGGACACGCACCTCCCGCCCGCTCGCGGAGCTACGAGGCCGAACTCGCGCGCTGGCAGAAGGAGACGCTCGCGCCGACGCTGGCGAAATCCCCCGAGCGGGCTCCGCAGTTCGAGACGCTGGGAGGCATCCCCGTCCAGCGACTGTACACTCCGATCGAAACGGCGGACGCCGCCGATCGGATCGGCTATCCCGGACAGTACCCGTA
The DNA here is from genome assembly GCA_022749995.1 of Thermoplasmata archaeon. Lineage (GTDB taxonomy): Archaea > Thermoplasmatota > Thermoplasmata > Lutacidiplasmatales > UBA184 > JAKIVR01. Next base: position 6,910 of record JAKIWO010000041.1, read on the forward strand.
CACCCGGGGCATCCACCCGACGATGTACCGCGGCCGCACCTGGTCGATGCGGATGTTCTCGGGCTTCGGCACCCCCGAGGACACCAACCGGCGCTTCCGGTACCTCCTCGCCCACGGCGAGAGCGGGCTCTCGATCGCCTTCGACGATCCGACGCTCTACGGACTCGACGCCGACCACCCCGAGTCGGCCGGCGAGGTGGGCAAGTGCGGCGTGAACGTGAGCTCGCTCCACGACATGCGCCGGCTGCTCGACGGAATCCCGCTCGCCGATGTGACGACGAGCATGACCATCAACGCCCCGGCGAACATCCTTTGGGGGATGTACACCCTCGTCGCCGAGGAGCAGCAGGTGCCCGCCGGGCGGTTGGGCGGCACGACGCAGAACGACATCCTCAAGGAGTACATCGCGCAGAAGGAGTTCCTGTACCCGCCGCGGCCGGCGCTGCGGCTCGTGATCGACACGATCGAGTACGCCGCACAGCACTTGCCCCGCTGGAATCCCGTCTCGATCTCCGGCTACCACATCCGTGAGGCCGGCTCGACCGCGGTGCAAGAGCTGGCCTTCACGCTGGCCGACGGCATGGCGTACGTGGAGGAGACCGTCAAGCGCGGCATCTCGGTCGACGAGTTCGCTCCCCGACTCTCCTTCTTCTTCAACTCGCACAACGACCTCTTCGAGGAGGTCGCCAAGTTCCGCGCTGCCCGGCGGCTCTGGGCCGAGGCGATGCGCGACCGGTTCCACGCCCGCAAGGAACGTTCGGGGTGGATGCGCTTCCACACCCAGACCGCGGGCTGCTCCTGCACCGCGCAACAGCCGGAGCTCAACATCGTCCGCACCACCGTCCAGGCGCTCGCCGGGGTCTTGGGCGGCACGCAGTCGCTCCACACCAACTCCTACGACGAGGCGCTCCAGCTCCCCAGCGAGGACGCCGTACGGATCGCCCTGCGCACGCAGCAGATCCTCGCGGAGGAGAGCGGAGTGGCCGAGGCGATCGACCCGTTCGGGGGCAGCTACTACCTCGAGTGGCTCACCGATCGCATGTGCGAGGAGGCACGACGGTACTTCGAGCGGATTGACGCGCTCGGCGGTGTGGTTCCAGCGATCGAGCGGGGCTTCTTCCAGCGCGAGATCCAGGAGGCGTCCTTCCGCTACCAGCGCCAGGTCGAGTCCGGCGAGCGGAAGGTCGTGGGGGTCAACGCCTACACGGTGGACACGCCGCTCAAGGTACCCCGCCTCAAGATCGGCGAGAGCGCTCGGCTCGCGCAGTCCCGGAGGTTGCGCGCCCTGCGTTCGCACCGCAACGCCGCTCGCCACCGGAGGGCGATCGCCCAGCTCGAGCGTGCGGCGCGGAGCGAGACGACGAACACGATGCCCGCGGTGCTCGACGCGCTGCGCGCCGAGGCGACCTTGGGAGAGATCGTCCTGGCGTTTCAAGCGGTCTTCGGCGGCTACCGCGAGCGGTCGATGTACTGAAGAACCGAGGGCGCTCGCCGTGCATCGGATGCCCGCGGTCTCCGACCCGCCGGCGGCCTACCGCGCGGCGCTCGAACGGTTGTACGCCCGGCGCCGCTTCGGACTGCGTCCCGGCCTCGAGGTGATCGGCGGACTGCTCGAGCAGCTCGGCCACCCCGAACGAAAGTGGCGGGCCATCCATGTGACCGGTTCCAAGGGGAAGGGCTCCGTGGCGACGATGGCCGCTGCGGTCCTCTCCGCTACCGTCGGACCGACCGGGTTGTACACGTCTCCTCACCTCCAAAGCTACCGGGAACGGATCCGGGTCGACGGAACTCCGATCGGCACCGAGGAGACCGTGGCCGGTCTCGCGCGGGTCGAGGGGGCGGCCGCCGTCCTTGCGAGGGAACGCCCGGAGCTCCACGCCCCCACCTTCTTCGAGGTCACCACCGCACTAGCGTTCGACTTCTTCGCGCGGGAGAAGGTAGCCGCGGCCGTCGTGGAGGTCGGGATCGGCGGGCGCTGGGACGCGACCAACGTGATCCACGCGCCGGTGGGCGTGATCACGAGCGTCGAACTCGAGCACACCGAGATCTTGGGACCCACCCTGACCCACATCGCGCAGGAGAAGGCCGGTATCCTCCACGCGGGGGCGTACGCAATCGTCGGCGAGCGGAAGGGGGAGCCGGTCGCCGCGATCGCCCGAGAGGCCGACCGCCTAGGGGTCCCGCTCTGGAGCCTGGGAGGGCATATCCGGGTCTCGAACCGCCGGCTGCTGCGCGTGGGCCAGCAGCTCGACGTCGAACTGCCGTCGGGCCGGTACGAGCGCCTCCGCCTCCCGCTCGATGGACCCGTGCAAGCCTCGAACGCCGCACTCGCCCTGGCTGCCGCCGAGCGGTTCTTGGCAACGGTGGGAAAGCCGCTGGACGAGGCTTCCTGCCGGCGTGCCCTCAAGGAATTTTTCTGGCGAGGCCGGCTGGAGAAGATCCCCGGTCGGCCGGAGCTGTACGCGGACGTGGCCCACACCCCCGAGAGCGTCCGCGCGGTGGTGGCTGCGCTCGCCGAACGTCGGCCGCTCCTCGACCCGGCGGAGAACGCGGTACTCTTCGGATGCGTGCAGGACAAGGCCGCGGCGGCGATGCTCGAGAGCTTGCGCGGGATCGCCGAGGCGTTGGTCCTGGTGCCAGTCCGGAGCGAGCGCAGCCGAAACCCCCGGGACCTTCGGCTCGACTCGGCCGGCCGGTTTCCCCGAACGGTGCTCGCCCGGTCTGTCGAGGAGGGACTGCCGCTCCTGCGGGCCGCGGTCGGGGCGGGGGGCTTCGGTCTCGTGGTCGGAAGCGACTACCTCGTCGGCGAGGTACTGGACCGGATCGAGGGGCGCACCGCAGGCGAGCCGGACCTTTCCGACCCGATGCTCGCCGCACCGGGGCTCGAACCGTCGGCCCGGGCGGGGCGATGACCGACCGGCCAGTGCCGTTCCCGTGGCCGGTGCTGCTCGACCGGTTGAGCGCGCAGTACGGCCGGGGGGACTGGCGAGTGCCCTACCTGCGCGACCACGCCGAAGACCCGTTCCAGGTGCTGATCGGCACCATCCTCTCCCAGCGGACCAAGGACGAGAACACTGCCAAGGCCAGCGCAGCACTGTTCGCGGTCTACCCGGATGCCGAGCGGCTCGCCCGGGCTCCGCTCGCCCGCTTGGAGCGACTCGTGCACGGCACGGGGTTCTTTCGCACGAAGGCGCGGAACATCCGAGCGTGCGCTCGGGCACTGCTGCGCGATCACGGGGGCAAGGTCCCCCGGTCGATCGAGGCGCTGCTCGCCTTGCCCGGGGTCGGACGGAAGACGGCGAACTGCGTCCTCGTCTTCGGGTACGGCCTACCGGCCATCCCGGTGGACACGCACGTCCACCGGATCGCGAACCGGCTCGGCGTCGTGCGGACGCAGGAGCCGGAGGAGACCGAGGCCCTCCTCGAGGCCACGGTTCCGGGGGAACTGTGGATACCGATCAACCCGATCCTGGTCCAGCACGGGCAGAACCTGTGCCGTCCGCGCCACCCGCGGTGCGAGCGCTGCCCGATCGCGGATCTGTGCGCGACCGGTCGGGCGCTCGCCCGTGGACTCCCGCCGCCACG
>JAKIWO010000042.1 GCA_022749995.1 Thermoplasmata archaeon
GAGAGGACAGGACGCTCCTGTCGACCCCAAGAACCTGCTCGGGGCAAGGCCCGCGAAGGGAATGCGATGGGTCCTCCGACCGTAGCATCCTCCGCCGGCCGTCGGGGGAATGGATTCCGGTTCTAGCGCACCCGTTCCGGTCGCCCCCGCGAGTTCGCCTCCGGAGCCGCTCGACCGACGGCCCCGCTCCTCCGGAGTGCGCCGCGTGGTCCTCGCGGTCCTCCTGTCCACGATCGCCCTACTCGCGGGGTTTGGCACGTACACGTACCTCGCGACCCATTCGAACGAGCCGACCATCGTGGTGTACACGTACCCCTCCCTGCTCGGGGGAGGGTGCGGTGGCGCACAGTACGGTCCGGTCTTCGGCGCGTTCGCGAGTACTCATCACGTGCACTTCGAACTCGAGTGCCCCTCCGGCACGCTCTCGAGTACCCTGATCGAGCAGGCGGACGCACCTGCGGCGGACCTCGTCATCGGACTCGACGAGATCACCGCGCCGCAGGCGGAGGCCGCCCACGTGCTCGTGCCGTACCGCTCGCCGGCGCTCGCCGACATCCCGAGCGCCATCCAGGCGGAGCTGAGCCCCGATGCCGCCGCGACCGCCTACGAGTGGGGCTACCTCGGTATCGACTACTGCGCGGCCTTTGCCAACGCGACCCGGGGTGCGATCGCACACTCGGCCTTCCCCGACTTCGCCTCGAACTCGACGTGGGCCCGGAACCTCCTCTTGGAGAACCCCACCTCCGACATCACGGGCGAAGAGTTCCTGCTCTGGGAGATCGCGTTCGCGACCCACGTCCTGCACACCGACTGGCAATCCTGGTGGCGGGCGGTCGCCTCGAAGGTGACGACGAGCGACACTTGGGGGGATGGGTTCGGCGCGTACACCTGTGCGCCGGGGACGCCCCAGACCTTCTCGAGCTACCTGCTCGACCCCGCGTATGCCGCGGGCACCGGCGGTGCCCCTTCGTTCAACTCGACCGTCTCGGAGTGGAACGGTACGCAGTACGGCTGGCGCGCGGCGTACGGTGTGGGCATCGTCGCCGGCTCGGCGCACGTGCCCGTCGACGAACAGTTCGTGGACTGGTTCCTCTCGCCGAGCGTCCAGCAGCTCCTCCCGACGAACGAGTGGGAGTACCCGGCCAACGCCACCACGCCGCTACCACCGGTCTTCTCGGCCGCTCCGGACCCGAACACGATCGTCCCACTGAATGACGCGCTCCCGCCCTCCGAGATCAATCAACAGCTCGGTACGTGGCTCACGGAGTGGCAGGCAATCGAAAACGGGCCATGAGGGTGGGCTCGACCCTCGCCACGCTACCCCTACTCGGGTTCCTCTTCGCCTTCGCGGCAGTGCCGGTCGGGGTCCTACTCGCCAGCGCACTCCTGGCCCCGGGTGGAGCCGGCGCGGCGTGGCGGCTCCTGAATGACCCACTCACCCGCCAGGCGATTGCCAACTCGCTGCTCCAAGGTTCGGCGAGCGCGGTAGCTGCCCTGTCGCTGGGGTATCCGACCGGCGTGTTCCTCGGGCGCTGGAATTTTCCCGGGCGCCGCCTCGCCCTCGCCCTCCTGCCGGTGCCGGTCCTCCTACCGTCGCTGGTCATGATCCTCGCGATCTCGGAGCTTCTCGGGACGGGGGGACTGCTGCTCGATTCCTTCCCCTTGCTCGGCGGCCTGGCGCACGGCCTGGCCGGAGTGCTGTTGCTCAATCTGCTCTTCAACGCCCCCATCGTTGCCCTACTCACCGCTACCGCCGTCCAAGCCACTCCGGTGGAGCAGGAGGAGGCCGCGGCCGGACTCGGCGCCAGCCCGTTCCGGGTCTACCGCGACGTGTGGGGACCCGCTTCCTTCGCCGCCGCCGGCGCGGGAGCTCTCCTCACGTTCCTCTACTCTGCGTTCGGGTTTGCGGCTCCGCTCCTCCTGTGCGGCCCGCGCTGCTACACGGTCGAGGACCGCGTCTTCGTGCTGGTGCAGTTCCTCGCGGAGCCGGGCCCGGCCGCCTTGCTGGCGTTCTGGGGGCTGCTCCTTCTGCTGCCGCTGCTCCTCGGATACGTCCTCCTGTTGCGCCGTGCCAGCCGTCGGAGCGTACGTCGGACGCGGTTCCCCCGGCCCGTCCGCCGAGCGAGCTGGCCCGTGCTACCGCTCGCCCTCGCGACCGCCGTGCTCCTCGGGAGCGAACTCCTCGTGCTGGGCGCGGTGCTGTGGGAGGCGGTGGGCGTGCCCTCCGCGCTGGCCCACGCCAGCGCGCTGCTCGGCCCGGCGGCCACCCAGCGGGTCGGCGCCTCCACCGCCACGGCGCTGCTCAACAGCCTCGTGTTCGCAGGACTGGCCGCCGGGGTCGTGGTGTGCCTGGCGGTCTCCGCCGGCGTCGCGTTGAGGGGATCTCGCCGAGCGGCGGTGGTCATCGATGGTCTCTTGTTCCTTCCGCTCCTCATCTCCCCCGTCCTCCTCGCCTTCTCGCTCGCGAACTTCTGGCGCCCCGCGCTCGGCGGAGCCAACTCCGTCTGGCTCCTGATCGTGCTCAGCCAGGCCACGGCCGCGCTGCCTCTCGCGGTCCCGCCGCTGCTGCGCTCCCTGGCCCAGCTCCGTCGGGGAGCGTCCGAGGCCGCGGCGACGCTCGGTGCCTCCCCGATCGCCGCGTTCCTCGACACCGAGCTCCCCCAGTCCGCCCGCGCGCTCGGGAGCTGCGCGCTGCTCGCCACCGCGATCGGTCTCGGCGAGTTCACCGCGACCTACTTCCTGTTCCTTCCTCGGTTCACGACGCTCCCGGTCGAGCTGTACCTTCTCGAAGGGGCGCGCCAGGGGGCGCTGGTCCCGGTGGCCGGCGCGGTGCTGCTCCTCCTAAGCCTCCTCCTGTTCCTCGGTGTCGAGTTGGGGGGCCGCCGGCTTGCCGCCTGAGTCGCTGCGCCTTGAGGGGATCTCGGCCGACCTCGACCGACGCCCGGTGCTCGAGCAAGTCTCGTTCGAGGTGCCTGCCGGTTCGACCACGGTGGTACTCGGCCCCAACGGGAGCGGCAAGACCACCCTGCTGCGGTGCATCGCCGGCTTCGAACGCCCGAGGGCCGGACACGTGTTCCTGGGCACCCAGGAACTGACGATGCTCCCGACCCACCGGCGGCGCGTGGGTCTCGTCGCGCAGGAACCCTCGCTGTTCCTGCACCGCACGGTCGCCGAGAACATCGCCTACGGTCCCGAACTCCGGCATCGCCCGAGGGCGGAGGTGGACGAGCAGGTCCGATCGCTGGGCCGACAGCTCGGGATCGAGGGGCTTCTCGGGCGCCCCGCCAGTCGGCTCTCGGGGGGGGAGCAGCAGCGCGCGGCGCTCGCCCGCGCGCTGGCCGCCGAGCCGCGGGCGCTGTTGCTCGACGAACCGTTCGCGAGCATCGACGCACCGTTCCGAGCGGGGCTGCGGGCCGAGTTCCGCTCGGCGCTCCGCGACCGGGAGATCCCGGTGCTCCACGTCACCCACGACCGGGAGGAGGGGCTGTTTCTGGCCGATCAGCTCGTGCTCCTGTTCGACGGGCGCGTGCACGCGCGGGGGGACCCACGGAGACTGTTCGGGCATCCCCCGAGCGCACGTGCTGCCGCGTTCCTCGGCTACAATCTGCTCCCGGTGGACCGGGGAATCGTCGCGGTGTTGCCGCGGGCGCTCCGGCTGGTGGGGCCATCGGAAGGGAGGCTGGCGGGCGAGCTGATCGCCTCGGGTTGGGTCGGGGAAGGGGAGGAGCTCCAAGTCCGCCTCACCGACCGGTCGGTCGTCACGGTGCGGCTAGCCCCTGGAGAGCGAACTCTGCCGGTGCGCAGTTCCGTCGGTCTGGATTGGCAGGAAGAAGTGTCGATCCCGGAGGACCCCGCGCGCCGCCTGCCGGGATAGCACGGTCTCGGAGGCCTCAAATATCGGGGGTCCCCACGTTACCGGTAATCGCTCCAAATCGGCGATGAGTACCGTCGTACCCCTGCCTCCGGAACTCCTCCAGTTCTTGGGGCGACCGCTACCCCAATCTCTACTGATTCGAGGGCCGCCGGGTGCCGGCAAGACCACACTGTCCCTGGCCATGCTGGAGGCGTTCGCCGGTCAGCGACTCTACGTCTCCGCCCGGGTCTCGGAGGAGGAGCTTCGCATCCAGTTCCCGTGGCTGCTCGGCAGCAGCAGCGCCGTCCGAGTGCTCGATGAGCGCGCCGGCCCCGAGACGGTCCGGGACGCGCATCGGATCCAGCAGCGGGCCCGGGACCTCCTGCAGGAGCCCGAGCGCACCTCGCTGGACGCCTTGTGGCTGCCGGGTCCGCTGCAGGAGGCCTGGAGCCAGGCTCGGCCCGAGCGGCCCACGATGGTGGTGATCGACTCCTGGGATGCGCTGGTCGAGAGCTACCTCGGCGTCCCGATCGCGGACCCGGAGCTCCCGGACCGACCCGCCCTCGAGCGGCTGCTCTTACGCCAGATGGCGCGAGGTCCGGTGATGACCGTCCTCGTTCTGGAACGCTCCGAGCCCAACCAGCTCGACTACCTTGTCAACGGCGTGCTCAGCCTCCAGACCGGGCAGATGGACGAGCGGATGGAGCGGTGGCTCTCGTTGCAGAAGCTCCGCGGAGTGCGGATCAGCACGTCGGCCTATCCGTTCACCCTCGAGGGCGGCCGGTTCAACTGCATCAGCCCCGTCGCCGCGGGCTTCCCGGGCACGCTGCCCGCGCCCGACCCCGAGCCGGACCGCCAGCCCGAGCAGCTCTGGCCCGGGTCGGCCGACTTCGCGGCCGAATTTGGTCGCCTTTCGCACCACGGGATCACGCTGCTGCGCACCTTCCCCGGTGTTCCGGACGAGGCCGTCCGGATGATACTCGCGCCGCTCATTTCCCACGTGATGGACCTGGGCGGCCGCGTGTTGTTCTGTCCCCCGCCCGGTCTCGCCCCCCACCAGCTCTGGACGCTGTGCCGCAGTCGCTACTCGGAGGAGCAGGTGCTCCGCCAGGTGCGTGTGGTGGCCGTCGCCGGCGAGCCGGAGGGCGAGCCCGAGGAGGTGCGCAAGATCCTCATCGCCCCGGCCAAGGGGCCGGTCGACCCGCATCACGTTCGAGCGCCCGACGCGATCCGGTTCTTCGAGGAGGGACTAGCTCGCGCGAACCCGAACCTGCTCATCGGGTGGATCTCCGGCGTGCAATCGCTCGGAGTCTACACGGGTGCGCCGTACTCCCCCAGCACGCTGCCGGCGCTCCTACGTGCCTACACTCGGATGCCGCACACGCACGTCTTCTTCGTCGGCGAGATCGACGATCCCCTCACCGACTCGCTCCGCCCGCTCTCTCGGATCCGGCTGCGGATGCAGTACACCAACGGGCGCGTCTTCCTCTACGGGGTGAGCCCGCTCACCCCGCTCCAGGTGCTCTCGGTCGGCTCCTCCGGCCCGTACCAGTTGATGCGCGTGGTCTAGGCTCGGGGGTTTCTTCACCCCCTGCGGAGGGTAGATGAGCCGGGCGCACGGCTCTACCATCGATGGGCTGGAGCACGGGGATCCCGTCGGTCAGCGCCACCGACCGCAGCGCCCCTTCCCCCCAGCCGGGGGGTTCCCCCGGAGGCGACCGCCCCAGCGCTTGGGTGCCTTCCTCCGGACAGCGGACCGGCGGCGCGGAGGTCGCCCGGGGGGAGGCGCTCGTCTACCTCCTCGCGGGGGCGGGCTACCTCGTCCTGTTTGTCGTGCTCGTCGTCGTCTCGGCGTTGGACCAGTGGGGGAGCGGCAGCCGGTCCCTCGACGCACTCCTCCAGTCGCGCGATGCGGTCCTAGGCCTCGGCTGGGTGGGCATGTTCACCACCGGGCTCACCGTGTGGCTGCTGCCGACGCTGACCGGTATTCCCGTCCGGCCCCGCCCGCTGATCCGAACCCACCTGGCGATGGCCAACATGGCCCTCGTGCTGTATCTCATCGCGGACCTCGGGTTTGGGGCGGGCTCCTCGATTACGAATCTGTTCCTGATCATCGCCGCGCTCTCCTACGTGCTCATCGCGATACCGCTCCTGCGCGCCTTGCTCCTCGCCATCGGCGACTTGAGGGCCGGCCTGCTGTAGGGTCCCCCGCGACCGCCTCCTACCGTCCGACGGAGGAACTATACGGGGCGAACCCCGTCTTCACCCGGCGATGTCGGCCGAGCCTCCCCTCGTCGCCGAACCCCGCTGGTGGACACGGGCCCACACACTGGTCGTGGGGGGAGACGCCGAGTCGACCGTGCTCAGCGTCGCGCGCATACTGGCCGAGAGCCTCGACCCGAATTTCGCGTGGCTCGAGATCATCGACCCACGCCGACAGGACCCGGACCCGCCGGTGAACGGCATTCCGCTCGACCGGCTATTCCACCGAGTGCTCCCGGAACAGCTCCGGCCGCGTCCCCTCGCGAGCCCTCGGAAGATCCGCACCATGGTGCAGCCGGACGACTCGCCCGAAGTGCTCGTGCGGCTCGAGCGGTTCCTGCGACTGCCCGAGCTGGTCCAGCAGATCAGCCTCCAGGCCGGAGAAGTAGGCCCCCGCCGACTGCTGGTCCTCGGTCGCGGAGAACGGCTCGTCCAATACTATCCGGACGGCTCCCCCCTGGTGCGTGAATTCCTCAGCACGCTCGAGTCGCACGGCATCTCCATCCTGGTGAGCTACTTTGGCCCCCCCCGCAAGGACAGCCTGCTGTTCGACCTCGTCCTGCGCACGACCGGCACGGGCCCGACGGCGAGCGTATCGGTCGAAAAGGGCGACCCCACCTCCGCCCTCGCGACCGGCACGCGCGTCCCGGTACGCAACCTAGCGCAGCTCGTACTCACCCCATTGGCCTAGCGCCCCGTCCGCCTCCGCCCCCGCTGTAACGGCCCGTGAGGTTCATCCTCGCGGCGGGCTACCCCTCGGGGCAGGTCGGATGCGGCGCGTGAACTCGAGGCGTCCGTGGCGCCTGGTCTGGCTCATCGCCGCCCTGCTCGTGCTGCCGCCCCTCCTGGCGCATCCGGCGACCGGCCCTCAAGCTAGCCGCTCCGCGCCGGACCTCGCCCTGCTTCCCAGGACGGAGATCCTCCGTGCGCACGTGAGCAACTACTCGGTCGCCGGCACCGTCGATTCGTTCGGGACTCCTCCCAGCCCGGTGAACGGCATCGTCGTGACGCTGGCCGACCAGCTCTGCGCCGGGGGGATCGGACCGACGACGTGTCCGACCGTCAACCACACGACGACGAACGCCACCGGATCGTTTGCGATCGGAGCCCCGAACGGGAGCTACTTCGTGTACGTGACGAACTCCAGCCGCTGGGGCGGAGACTGGCGGGCTGTCGACATCATCGGCACTACGGCATCGGTCTCCCTCCTCCTCTACCCCTGGGTCCCGTACGGGAACGCTACCTACGTGCTGCCGGCGTGGAACAATCTGTCCTCGTTCGTGGCCAACTGCAACGCGGCGTTGCCGTGCACCAAGGCACCCTACGGGACGCAGGTGCCGGTCCTTTCCTGGACCCAGGACGGGGCGATCTACGTCAACGCGACCGACGAGCTCGTCTTCTACTCGTTCATCAACCGCTCGGTCGAGCCGCTCGGGGCGTGGCTGCCCCTGTATGACAACCTGATGGGCTACGACGGGATCGAGAACACCGAGTGGGTCACCCAGGACGGTAGCTTCGCCTACGAGTTCGGCTGCCTGTCGCTGTGCAACAATGCCAGCATCGTGAGCGTCTATGCGCTCAACCTGAGCACCGGGCACAGCTTCGAGTACAACTTCACCGGCTTCAATGGCCAGGCGCTCTACGCCAACGCCCAGGTGAACCTGATCGGGCGCAACGGCAACGACTCCATCGCCGCGGTGACCCTCAACAACGGGTCCATCTACGCGTACGGCCTGTGGAACGAGACCCAGTGGATCCTCGCCGCGCTCCCGTACTTCGAGGCGAACAACCTGTACTGGTTGCCCTCGTACAACGCCTACCTCAATGTCCAGGCCGAAGGTTCAACGGCCGATGCCATCAACGAGTACCAGCTGGTGGGCGCCGGGGCCGGCAGCTCGCTGGTCTCGACCTACGCCGGCCACTACACCTCGAGCTACATCAGCAACGGCGTCGATGGGATCTTCCTCAACATCTCCTCCCATCAGCTCGTCCTCTCGGAGTCGCGCAAGCTGGGGGACCTTCGGTCGCAGCTCCTGCAGCTGTCCGGCTCGGGGGTGGTCCAGGGCAGCCCGAACAACCTCGGCTCCGCGGGACTGGGGGTCTGGCCCGTCGACGGGGCCTACCCGAACTCGTACTCCTCGGAGCACCGGCCGAGCCTCGTCGCCTCCGGCCCGATGTTCATGGGGTTCTGGAACGGACTGTTCGACAACAACTCCTGGCTGTACGACCCGGCGACCGGCAGCTACCTCTCGACCAACGTCTCCTTCGACGACAACCAGAGCGCGAGCCTACTGTACCACGAGGACCACCAGAACCCGAACCAGGTCGAGGGTCTGTTCTTCAACGCGACCTACTCGATCTTGGGCGCCTCCGTCGACTGTCAGTCCGGCGGGGAGCACTGTCCCCTCCGAGGGACCTCGCCGGGGACCGTGGCCGGCACGGTCTGGTGGACCTGGCGACTCGGCCAGCCGGAATTCCCGTATCCGGCGAGTGCCGGTCGGGCCGAGACGCTCCCGCCGTCGGCGCCGACGGCGACTGCCACGAACACCAGCACGAGCGTCACGCTCGTGTGGACGCCGCCGAGTGAAGGGGCCCACCCGATCCTCAACTACACGCTGACCTGGGGCAATGCGCCCACGAGCCTCCGCTCGACCCAAAACTTGCCCGGGAGCGCGAGCTCGTACACTATCGCCGGCCTCTTGCCGGGGGAGACGGTCTTCTACTCCCTCGTGGCGTGGAATCTGCACTGGCACGGCCCCGAGAGCACGGGGAGCATCGCGACGCTCCAGCGCACCCACCTCATCTCCAGTTTCCTCTCGGACCGTTACGCCGTGGACGTCGGGGTCCCGCTCACCCTCACGGTATCCCTCTCGAGTGTCCCGCCGGCTCCGCAGTTCTCCTATCTGGGCCTGCCGACCGGTTGCCCGTCGATCGATGGACCCGGGCTCGTCTGCGTCCCCTCCGGTGCTGGCGTGTACCCCGTCACCGCGGTGGTCACGTTGCCGAACGGCACCGCCGACTACGCGAACCTGACCCTCACGGTGAACCCGGACCTGGCCGTGCTGTCGTGGACCGCACCGTCGCCGGTGGGCGCGGCCCAAAGCACCGCCTTCGCGATCTCCATCGGTTCCACGGGGACCGCGCCGTTCGTCGTCCGGTGGTCGTTCGGCGATGGCACGTTTGGAGCAGGGTTCTCCGTGACGCACGCGTTCTCATCACCGGGCGCATTCCTTGTCACCGCCGCGGTCACCGATGTCGTGGCGGGACAGACGAACTACTCCGGTATCGTCGAAGTGCTCCCTCCTATCGGCCTGACGGCCCTGGTCCGGCCCAACCC
>JAKIWO010000043.1 GCA_022749995.1 Thermoplasmata archaeon
AAGGATGTCCCCCGGTTCGGCGGATCGGATCGAGATCGGCCCGACCGCGGCATCGACCCGGTCCCAATCGAGGGTTCGCAACGCGACGGCCCGGGAAGTCGCGGAGAGCTGGCCGGTCGAAGAGTCGGGGACGACGATCTCCACCGTCGCGCCGGGTTCGAGTTCGAGGACCGGCGGGGTCTGCGGACGCCAGCGGGCCTGCAGATTCTCCGGTCGACGGCCGTCCAACCGGTGGAGCTTCATCGGGGGGGAGCGCACGGCCGCCCCTCTTTACCGCTGCGCCTTGCTGCTCGAGGCGAACGTTCTTGGGGGAGCCCGCCGGGCCCCGAGCGATGCGGGCGGCCGCGTACTCTCGACGTCGGGCGGCCCTCGTGCGGGATTCCGCCGCCTGGTTCGGTGCCGGACGGGAACTGCGCGAGCACGCCCGTCGAGCGGCGAACTGCGTTGAATGCGGTCGGGCCCTCGCCTCCCGCCGCACACCGTACTGCAGTCGGGGGTGCCGCTGGAGGTTCCACGGGCGGTACTTCTGGGACGCGGCGCGACGGGTCGTCCTGCGCCGCGACCGCTACACCTGCCGGAGCTGCGGGATTCGGGCGCGCCAGAGCGCCCTCGAGGTAGACCACATCCAGGAGATCGCGAACGGGGGGGCTCCGCTCGACTACGACAATCTCCAGACCCTGTGCCGCCCGTGCCATCGGGCGAAGACGGTGCGATTCCTGCGCGGGCGCCGGAATCCGCTCCTTCCGCGGTCGCTCGCGATCCTTCCGCCGACGCTGGACGACGGGCCCGAGTGGTTTCCGGCCTGACCCCTCCAACCGCGGGGCCAGCTGGTGAAACTCGGGTCGGTGTACGCTTATCCGACCGTCGGGTCTAGTCCCTTCCTGGGAGGTCCATTCGATGTTGCGCGTCGTGGAAGAAGTGCTGGAGGCCCAGCCGACCATCGAGGGCGCCGGGGTCCATCTGCGCCGGGCGTTCGGTCATCGGGAGGTCCCACGCCTCGACCCGTTCCTGCTCCTTGACGACTTCCGCTCGGAGAATCCGGCCGAGTACGTCGCGGGGTTCCCCTGGCATCCCCATCGCGGTATCGAGACGGTCACGTACATGCTCGACGGCCGGGTCGATCACGAGGACAGCCTCGGGAACAAGGGCTCGATCGGACCCGGGGATGTGCAGTGGATGACCTCGGGGAGCGGCATCATCCACCAGGAGATGCCTCGGATGGGCGATTCGCGCATGGGAGGATTCCAACTCTGGGTCAATCTTCCCCGAAACCGCAAGATGAGCGAACCGGGCTACCAGGAGGTGGTCAACGGCCGCATACCGGAGGCTGTCCCGGCTCGCGGAGTGCGGGCACGCGTGATCGCGGGCGAGACCGGCGGAGTTCGTGGACCGGTCCGCGAAATCTCGGTTCAGCCGGAGTTCCTCGACTTGCGGTTGGAATCCCGGACGGAGTACACGCACCCGACACCGGTGGGGCACACCTCCTTCGGCTACCTGCTCGAGGGAAACGCTAGCTTCGACCCGGAAGGCACCGATCGGGTGGACAACGGCAATCTGGTGCTGTTCGGGCCGGGCACCGGAGTTCGGATGCGCGCCGGCGAGCGGGGCGCGCGCCTACTGCTGGTCTCGGGCAAGCCGCTCAAGGAGCCGGTCGCCTGGTGGGGTCCCATCGTCATGACCAACCGGAAAGAGCTTGAGCAGGCGGTCGAGGAGTACCAGAACGGTACGTTCCTCCATCATCGCCGGGCGCCGGCGCCCGCGGACCCCTCGACGAGCGCCGACCCGAATCCGACCGACACCTAGGCGTCGAAGTACCGACCGGTCGCACGGTCCCTGGGCCGCTCGGTCGACGATCGACCTTCGCGCCGGAGTGCTCGCACCCCGGTGGGGAGCTCATCGCCCTAATGCGGTGCCTTCGACGGAGCGCTCCCGGCTTCGGCGGCCGCGGGGGAGGGCTTCGGGGTCGGAGTCCGCGGCCGGGGACCCTGGGCGCGTTGGATCGCTTCCGAGACGCGCTTGGCCACCTCGGTGGCGAGCGGCTCGCGTTCCTCTGGACGACGGAGCATGATGGTCAGGGTGAGTTCGGTGCTCAACACCGTGCGGGACTTGATCGTGAGAACGGGCGGGTAGCGACGATCGAGTCGAAGACGCAGCTTTCCCAGGCTGCGCATCAGGTCGCTCTCGAACGTCGGGAGGTCGACGCCACTGCCGATCGAGAGCGGGATCGTCAGCTCCTGCCAGGCCTGAGGGGAGGTATTGACCACCACCTCCCGCATGAATACTGAATTCGGGATGGAGACGAGCTGATCGTCGGGGGTGATCAGGACGGTACTGGTGGCGTTGATCTCGATCACCTTGCCGGAGTGCTCGCGGATCCGGATCGAGTCGCCGACCTTGTACGGGGAGTAGATGTCGGTGAAGTACTTCGCCCCGAAGTTCTCGAGCTGCTCCCGGAGTGCGATGAGCACCGCGACGCCGAAGAAGGCCACCACGAGCAGCAGGATCGCGGAGTTGATCCCGAGCTCCTGGATCGCCAAGACCGAGCCCACGAGGGCGACCAAGATCGCGGCGAATCGGCGCGCTCCGGCCGCGACTTGGGGCGCGCTCCGGCTCATCAACCGACCCACGGCAATCGAAGCGAGCCGCGCGGAGAGCGCGGTGATGGCGATGATGAGCGCGAAGTACAGTACGGGGAGCAGGAGCTCGAGCAGCGTCACGGCCTAGGACTCCAGCACCTCGGCGAACAGCCGGGCCTCGGCGAGTGCCGCCGCCTCGATCGAGCACTGACGGGCGGTGGTGGCTCCGGCCGTGCCGAGCCGTCGACGGAGTGAGGCACTCTCGAGAAGCTTTCTCATCTTCGTGGCCAGCCCATCGGGCTGCTCCGGGTCGAACACCATCCCATTGCGCCCATCCTTGATGAGCTCGGCGACCCCGGCCCTGCGGGTCACCAGCACCGGCTTGTGGTGGAGCCAGCCTTCCACCACCACGAGGCCGAACCCCTCCCGCACGGACGGCAGGAGCGTCATCTCGCACCGCTCGTAGAGCCCGTCGAGATCGGACTGGCCCACATGGCCGGTGAACAGCACGCGGGATTCCAGGCCGAGTAAACGGACCTGAGCCTCGAGCTCGGCCCGCCACTGGGAGGACTTGGAGAGCCCCAACCCCTTGCCTGCGCTGGAGAAGCTGCCGTTCCCCACCAGCACGAGTTGTAGCTCCGGGTAGTCTCCCGCCACGCTGGCAAAGGCTCGGATCGCCCGGTCTTGACCCTTCATCGGGTCCATCCGGCCGACGACCAGGACGAACGGTTGCTCGGCCGAGAGGCCGTGACGTCGACAGATCGCCTCGGCCGCCTCCGGGCTCGGGCGCGAGAAATCGGAAGGGTCGACGTACGGGTAGATCCGGCGGGCTTCGCCCGTGTGCCCGAACGCCTGGAGTTCCTTGAGGTACCCGCTGGTACTGACCACGACGACGTCGTAGCTGTTCAGATACCGGGAGAGTTGCTCCTTCCAGGGACGCGGGATCTGCCCTTCGTCGAAGGGGATGTGCCATCGGAACAGCTTGGGCTTGAGCGTATCCAGCATTTCACCCACCGGCAGCTGCTGGAAGTCGTGGATGTAGAACAGGTCGAAGTCGTGCTGCGCGTCGAGTTGGCGCATGCGCTCGGCGGTGATCCGGTTGTAGTAGCCATAGTCGCTAAAGTCGGGGCTCCAGAACATCGCCTCGTCCGGATCTTCCGAGTCGAGCCCGTGCACCGCGCCCCAGATCGATTCCTTCACCCGCGCGTAGTTCGCCATCCGGCTCGGCTCGAGCGCCATGCTGTGGAGGGTGACACCGTGGAAGCGCACCATCGGGGGAGCGGTGGGGTTGAGCGAGATCCAGTCCGTCTCCCCAAGCACCCCGGACTCGAGGAGGCGCCGCACCAGCGGGAAGACCATCCGGGTGACGCCGCCGGGGGAGTACCGGTAGTCCACCCCCTCGACGAGGCCGACGAGGTCGGTGTTGCCTTCCATCGGGGGCATCAGCTCCCGTTTCTGCGGGGGCATCAGGAACTGCAGCAGCGGCGTCTGGGTGTTGATGCACAGGCTGATCGGTTCCGTGGGCAGGGCCGCACGGGTCGGCGCGGCGGAGTTGCGACGGGTCGGAGGTGGAGCCACGGTGGATGCGTGGCGCGTACCCGCTATGGTAGAACTGCGTATCGGTTCGGGGAGCAACGGGCGCAGGGATCGAACCTCGAGCGGCCCACGTTCGACGACGGACGGACCCTGCGCGGAAATGAAGTACCCGACTCCGCTCGCCGGAACGTGGAGTCCCGCAGCCGACGCCTGATGGAGGTCAACCTCCGGAAGTGGGACGAGAGCGTTCCGTTGCACGTCCAGTCTCCCGTCTACGATGTCCCCGCGTTCCTGCGCGGGGCCAACACCCTGCAACCGCTCGAGCGGCGGGAGCTGCGGCCGGTCCGGGGCCGCACGCTGCTCCATCTGCAGTGCCACTTCGGCTTGGACACGCTGTCTTGGGCCCGCCTCGGCGCGCGGGTGACCGGCGTCGACTTCTCTCCGACCGCCGTTCGGACGGCCCGCTCGATGGCCGAGCGGGCGGGGCTCGAGGGCCGATTTGTCGAATCCAATATCTACGATGTCCCGCGCCGGCTGCGCGAGCAGTTCGACATCGTCTACACCGCCAAGGGGGCCCTGTGCTGGCTGCCGGATCTGCGGCGCTGGGCGAAGATCGTCCGCGGGCTGCTGCGTCCGGGCGGCACGCTGTACGTCCTCGAGGACCACCCCATCGCCGACGCCTGCCGGAACGAGCCGGGGACCCGTCGCCTCGAGTTCGAGCTGCCGTACTTCCTCGGCCGAGCGCATCGGGACCAGACGGATGGGACGTACGCCACCCGCGTTCGGATGCGGTACCGCACGAGCTACATGTGGATCCACCCGCTCAGCGAACTGCTCACCGCCATCGCCGGCGCCGGTCTGGAGCTCGACTTCCTCCACGAGTTCCCGTACTGCTACTGGAAGAAGTTCCCGTTCATGCGCCGGTACGGCAAGGAAGGCTGGCAGCTGACGAGAGGCGCCGGTACGATCCCTCTCATGTACTCCCTCCGGGCCCACGCGCCGAGGCTCTCGCCCACGGGAACGGGAAGGGGCTCTCGGGGCTGAAGGGGACCGCGAAGGGGCTACCCTTCTGCGGGGATGCGCGTGCCCACTTACTAATACCCCGGTCGCTCCCGCCCCACGGATGGCAGATTCTCCCACGGCTCCCGCACCCCATCGGGCCGGCGCCCCGGCCGCGTCCGAGGAGCTACCGGAGGTGCTCGACGTGATCTCCCGCATGCCCGCCTGCGCCGAGACTCCGCTCGGCGCCCTCGACAGCGCCATCACGCCCAACGAACGATTCTTTGTGCGGAACCACTTCGCAGTACCCACCGTCGATCGGGCCACGTGGCGTCTGGCCCTCAGCGGCGAAGTCCGCCGCCCGCTCGACCTTTCCGTGGAGGCGCTCCGGGAACTCCCGAGCCGTACGGTCATCGCCACGATGGAGTGCGCCGGGAACAGCCGCCGGGCCGTCTATCCCCCGGCCGAGGGAGTGCAGTGGAACCACGGAGCAGTGGGCACGGCCGAGTGGGAGGGGGTACCGCTCCGCGAGCTGCTTGAACGCGCCGGACCCTTGGCCTCCGCGCGCGAGGTCGTCCTGGAAGGCGCCGACCGCGGACGGGAGCCCGGAGTCGAGGCGGAGCTCGCCTACGCGATGAGCCTGCCGCTCGAGAAGGCCATGGACGCGGACACCCTCATCGCGACCCGGATGAACGGAGATCCGCTCTCGGCGCAGCACGGCGCGCCGGCCCGCGCGATCGTTCCGGGATGGTACGGTATGGCCTCGGTGAAGTGGCTCACCCGGATCCAGGTGAGCTCCGCCCCGTTCCTGGGCCACTACCGCACCAAGTCGTACGTGTTCGTTCCCGAGGGGCCTGACTCGAGCTCCCCGACGGTGCCGGTCACGCGGCTGCGGGTCAAGTCGCTCATCACCTGGCCCACCGAAGGCACGTTGCTGCCGCGCGGTTCGTACACTATCCGGGGCGTGGCCTGGTCCGGTGAGGGCCCGATCGAACGGGTGGAGCTGACCACGCGAGCGGCGCGCTCTGACCGGGAGCGGGGGGCTTGGATCGCCGCCCGGCTCCTCGAGAATACCTCCCCCCACGCGTGGGTGCGGTGGGAGTGTCCGGTAGAGCTGCGCGCCGCCGGCCATTACGTGCTGCGTTCGCGGGCGATCGACCGGGCCGGCCACACGCAACCGGCGCAAGCGCTCTGGAACTTCCGCGGAGTGGCCACCAACTCGGTGCACGCCGTCCGCATCACGGTACGCGCTACCTAGCGCCGCCCCGGTGCTCGACGAACGGGCCAGCCCTCTCTCGATGGGTCGTACGGGTCTCACTGGATCCCAGCGAGCGGCAGCGGCTCGAACGCTACCTACGGCTGCCGGTCCTGCTCCAGCGGCTCACCGCCGCGGCCGGCGAGGGACCCGGCCCGTGCGCCGTCGTCCTGCGCCACGTCGAAGCGGTGGGGGCCGAGCAGCTCGCCGATACCCTAGAGCGCCCGAGCCTCCACGAGACACTGCTCGAAGAGGAGGTGACGCTGATCGCCACGTACGCCGACTTGCCTTCCCCCACGCTGCGCGACGCATTTCACTCGGTGCTGCGACTCGAACAGCCGGAAGGGCGGTCCTGGGAGGATGCCCTGCTGACCGTGGAGCGAGGAGCGTGGGGTGGCGGGCCGATCCTCCGTGCCCCCCTCCGAGAGCGCTGGTCCCAGCTCGGCCGCGGTCGGCCCGGACTTCGGGGCTAGTCGCCGGCCCCCGCACGCTTGCGAGCCGGCGGCACCGGACGGCGTCGAAGGGTCGCGTCGGTGGACTTAGCCGCCGCAGCCGCTAAGCGTGGGCGTCACCCGGGTCCGGACTCCCGTGAGCGCGGAGGAGCAGAGCACGGCCCGCGAGAGATCCGCCCCGTCGGTCGGGACCGCCGAGCCGATCTCGCTGACCCCGGGGGAACTGCTGCTCATCGTGGTCCTGGGCCTCATTTGGGGCTCGGCGTTCGCGGTGATCCGGCTGGGCCTGCTCGCCGGCGCCTCTCCCATCGCGTTCGGCGTGGCGCGCTTCGCCGGCGCCACGGCGGTCATGGCCCCCATCGCCCTGCTGAGGCGCACCCCGCTACCCGATCGACGGACGCTGCTGTGGTCCGCACTCCTCGGCGGGATGCTCCTCATCGGGACGTACGCCGCCCTGTTGTACGTCGGAGAGGAGGTCATCTCGGCCGGCCTCGCCTCCGTGCTGGTCGGGAGCTCCCCCATCTGGAGCACGCTGTTCGGGCTCGGTCTCCTCCCGATGGACCGGATGGGCCGGCGCGGTTCGTTCGGGCTACTACTCGGCTTCGCGGGCCTGGCGGTGCTGTTCCTACCCGACCTGCTGCGCGGGGCGCCCGGCGCCACGTGGGCCGCGCTCGCGGTGCTCTCGGCCGCCATTCTGGCGGCGCTCGGCGCGACGCTGCTGCGGCGCATCGTGCAGACCCCTCCGAACGCCTGGAGCCTGACCTCGGAGTTCGCCGGCGCCACCGCCTTTCTCGGCGTGCTGAGCCTCCTCCTCCCGGGTCAGGCTCGGCTCCCGGCGAACGCGAATGTGCTCCTCTCGCTCCTATTCCTGATCGCGCTACCCTCGATCGCCGGCTACACGATCTACTACCGGCTCGTGCAGCGGGTCGGGCCTTCGCGCGCCAACCTCGTCACCTACGTGAATCCGCTCGCCGGGATTGCAATCGGGATCCTGTTGCTCGGAGAATCTCCGAGCTGGAGCGAACTCGCCGGCTTCCTGCTCATCGTGCTCGGGCTCTTCGTCGTTCAACGGGAGGCGGCCCGTCCGGCGGCACCTCGCCCGCAGGTCGAGCGGCGTTCGAACGGAACCTAGGCTCGGGCGGCGGGCGCGCGGCGCCGGCGGTCTCCGAGCGTCTAAATAGTGCGTTCGGGCGTTTCCTACCTTGTGGGCGAGCGCCTCCCAGCCGACACCCCGGACGGAGATGGGCCGGCCCAGCGAGCGATGAGCGAGTTTCGGAGGACAGAGCTTCCCGAGGGCGTCGGCGACGTCGCCGTCGCTCTCGGAGCCTAGCGGTGCACCCGTGATCGAGCGGTGGTTTCCGCCGGGCCGGCGCCGGGCGGCCGTGGTGCTGACCGCGGTGGTCGTGCTGGTCGGCGCCGGCGCCGCCGGCTACCTGTACCTCGCGCCGAAGCCGGCCGCGGAGGTCACAGTGCTCGGGTTCAATTGGACCCTAGAGCAGGGGACCGTACTGAGCGGACCTCACGAGGGGATCCTCTGGTTCGACACGGCCACGATCAACGACTCCGGCTCGGCCAACGGGTTTCCCCTCCACGTCGCCTCCGGCGGGAGCCTCACCGTCACCGTCCACATCGACAACTACGACAACGTCTCCCACGGCATTGTGCGGGTGCACCTCGACCCACCGTTGGTGGCCACCGGGTTTTCGCCACCGCCGCCCGCGGACATCGAGGCGAACGACGACGGCAACTACCAGATCACCGTCTCGGTCCAGGCTCCCCCGGGCACGAGCACCTTCGGTCTCGGCAGCCTCGAGTTCAGCTAGTCGCCGCGCCGCGGAATACGGGGCGATGCGGCCGTCCGCGAGCCGCATTGCGGCCGCTGGGCGGAATATTCCCGCCGTATCTCGGACCCAGGTCTATAAGCCGCCACGCCAGGAGGGGGCCGATGACCGGCCCCTGTCGCCTGCCATCCCGTCGATGGCCCACGGGCCGGTCGGCCCACCGGGCCCGCGGTGGGCTCCTCCTCTCGGCCGCGTTCGTGGTTCTCGTGTTCCTCGTCCCTTCGCCGCTGGGGACCCTCAGCCCGCTCTCCACGGCTTCGACTGGCTCGCCGGTCGGTGGGTACCACTCGAAACAGGTCGAGGTTCGAGCCAGCGCCCCCAGCACGCTCTCGGCCTGCCATTGGGGGAGCTCCATCCGGGGCG
>JAKIWO010000044.1 GCA_022749995.1 Thermoplasmata archaeon
CGGGGTCGGCCTAGCCCAAGGTACGCGCTAGCCCTTGATCACGCCGAGTGGCACCAGACGCGCGACCCGACGGGTGAGCCCGGCGCCCTCGGCGACCCGCACGACCTCCTCCACATTCTTGTACGCGCCAGGAGCTTCCTGCGTGACGCCCTCACGGGTGGCCGAGCGCACGATGATCCCGCGGGCCGAGAGCGTGCGGGTGACCTCCTCGTACCGGAACTCCCTCGCGGCCGCGTGGCGGGAGAGTCGGCGGCCGGCCCCGTGGCAGGAGGAGCCGAAGGAGCGCTCCATCGACCCCGGCAGGCCGGCGAGCACGTAGCTCGCCGTGCCCATGTCGCCGGGTATCAGCACGGGTTGGCCAAAGGTGCGGTACTGGGTCGGCAGCTCCTCTCGCCCGGCGGGGAACGCCCGGGTGGCGCCCTTGCGGTGGACGAGGACCCGGCGGGTCCTCCCATCGACCCGGTGCTCCTCCTCCTTGGCAATATTGTGCGCGATGTCGTAGACGACGGAGAGCTCAGCGCGCTCGCCCGCGTCGGAGAAGATGGCCCGGAAGGCCCGACGTGTGCCCTCGGTGATCAGCTGCCGGTTGGCCCAGGCGAAATTAGCGGCGGCGGCCATCGTCCGCAAGTACCGTTGCCCTTCCTCCGAAGCGATCGGGGCGCAGGAGAGCTGGCGGTCGACGAGCGTCGTCCCCTGGCGGTGCAGCTCGGCGTCCATCTGGGCGATGAACTCGGTCGCCACCTGGTGGCCGAGACCGCGCGAGCCGGTGTGCAGCATCACGACGACCTGCCCGGTGCGGAGACCGAGCGCCTCGGCGAACGGGGCGTCGAACAGTTCGTCGACCACTTGGACCTCGAGAAAGTGGTTTCCGCTGCCGAGCGTCCCCAGTTGGCGCATCCCTCGCTTGCGCGCGTCCGGGCTGACGCCCGACGGATCGGCAGGGGACATGCAGCCCCCCTCCTCCTGGAAGAGGAGGTCCTCGGGCCGGCCGTACCCGAGCTCGACGGCCCATCGGGCGCCACCGGCGAGGACCTCCTGCATCTGGTTCCCGCTCAGCGCCAGGCCGGCCTTGGAGCCGACCCCGCTCGGCACCTCACGGAACAGCGCTTCGACGAGCGGCTTGAGGCGCGCGCGGACCTCCCGAGAATCGAGGCCGCTGCGCAGTAGCCGGACACCGCAGTTGATGTCGTAACCGATCCCACCCGGGGAGACGATCCCCTCGGTGAGGTCGAAGGCGGCCACGCCCCCCACCGGAAACCCGTAGCCGAAGTGGATGTCCGGCATCGCGTAGGATCCGCCCTGGATGCCGGGCAGCGTGGCCACGTTGGCGATCTGCTCGAGCGCCGGGTCGCTCGAGAGCTCCTTCATGAGCAGTGGGCTCGAGAAGAGGATGCCGGGCACGCGCATTCCCGGCCGCTCGCCCGCGGGGATCTCCCAACGGAAGGCGTCCAGCTCGACCAGCTTCGGCGGCGAGAGCGCCATCGACGACGCGACCGACGAGCCGTATTAAGTGCGCCCTCGGTGCGGGGTGCACGGGATTTCCACGAGCGCTTCCCCGACGTCGGCCGAGGTACCACCCGTAGCGGTCCACGACCTCGGGCGGGAGGCACCCCACTCGGCCCTGACGTTTCCGGTGGCGCTCGCGCTGCTCTGCGGGGCGTTGGTGCTGAGCATCTGGGCGGCGTTCACGTTGGGAAACCCCGAGCTGATCCTCGTGGGCGCGGTGGTCGTTGCCGCCTTTGCCGGACTCTACCTGGTCGGATACGCCCGCCGGCCCCTAGCGCACTCGCGCCTTCCCGTAGCCGAGGAGGATTTCGACGATCCGGTGATCGCGGCCGATCGTGCCACGACGGCATCGACGTCCTCGGACGCGGACCCCACGGGACCCGCCCTGCCCCCCACGCCCGCTGCCGGAGATCCCTCGCCGTCCGTTCCTCCGGAGGGCGCCGGATCGGGTGAGCGAGTGCCGCCGTCAGGCAACAACTCGGAGCAGTAGCTCGCCCGACCGGACCGCCTGGCCCGGCACGACCCGGATCCCGGCGACCCGGCCCGCTACAGGGCTCGAGACCTCGTTGCGCATCTTCATCGCCTCGAGCACGAGCAGGAGCTGCCCGGCGGCCACCAGGTCCCCATCCTTCACTCGGACCTCGATGATCTTGCCGGGCATCGGCGGCTGGATGGCCACCCCCTCGCCGCTGTGTTCTTCGGGTGCTGCTGCGGCGGGACTGGGTCGGCCGAGCGCCGGCCCCTCCGGCGAACTCGCCGGCGCGCGCCCATCCTCGTGGAGGGTGAGCTCCACGAGCGCCAATTCGCCGTTCACCGAGACTCCTTTCGGTGGGCTGGCCGAGCCCAACGGCCACGCGGCGACCACCGCGCGCTCGCCTCCGATCTCGAGCTCGACCCGGTCGGGACCCGTGGACAGGAGCCTCACGGCGTGCTGGCGGCCCTTCACCCGGACCCAGCTGGTCGCCGAGTCGGTCTCGACCTCGAACGATTCACCGTCGACGTTGAGCGTGAGCCGCATCGATCCACCTCCCGCCCGCGCCCATCCGGACGCGGCCTTCGTGAGCCCATGGGCTGACGCCGGCGGCGGAGCCGGCGGAGATCGCCGGCGTGGGTGCCGGGGAAGGCTGCCGCAGCGCTCCGACGATCCCCAGCGCCGCGGCGCTCAGGACCGCCGGACTGAGCCCGCTGAGACGGCTCTGATGGAACGCTTGGAACACAAGAGGGAACATCGCGTACGAGAGCGCCTCGGCCTCGTCCGCGGCCGGGACGAGCGCCCGGACCTCGGCGAGCGCCTTCTCCATCTCCGGCGCGAGTAGGTCGGCCGGTCGCACGTGGATGGGCGCCTCGTGGCCCAGTACCTGGCGGACCAGCGCCGGGTCGATGGGGGCCGGTGGGGTCCCGTACAGCCCCTTGACGTACTCCTGCACTTCCTTGGTCAGCTGCTTGTAGCGGCCGCCGGAAAGGACGTTGATCACCGCCTGGATCCCCACGATCTGACTCGTCGGGGTGACCAGCGGAGGATAGCCCAGGTCCCGACGCACTCGCGGGATCTCCTGGAGCACTTCGGGCAGCCGCTGCGCGGCATCCTGCTCCTGGAGCTGCGAGATCAGGTTGGAGAGCATCCCGCCGGGGACCTGGTGGAGCAGGATGCCGCTGTCCGTCTGGAGCGACCGCACATGGAGCAACGGAAGGTAGTGGTCGAGCACGCCCCGGAAGTATTCGGCGAGTTCGGCGAGGGCGCCCAGGTCGAGGCGAGGGTCGTGCGGTGTGCCTCGCAGCGCGCTCACCAGCGTCTCGGTCGGCGGCTGGGAGGTTCCGCCGGAGAACGGGGAAAGCGCCGCGTCGAAGGCGGTGGCTCCGGCCGCGGTCACGGCGAGCGAGGTGATCGAGGCGAGGCCGCTCGAGGAGTGGGTGTGCACGACGACGGGCAGCCCAACCTCCTTGACGAGCGCCTCCACGAGCGCCGCGCCCTCGTCCGGCGGCATGAACCCACCCATGTCCTTGACGCAGAGCTCCTCGGCCCCTATCGCGGCGAGCTCCGTGCCGAGCCGCACGAAGGCCGCCCGCGTGTGCACCGGGGACTGGGTGTAGCAGATCGTCCCCTGCGCGCGCGCTCCCGCGCGCCGCACCGCCCGGATCGCGACCTCCATGTTGCGCGGGTCGTTGAGCGCGTCGAACACCCGGAAGATGTCGATCCCCTCGCGGGCGGCCCGGGCCACGAACCGCTCCACGACATCGTCGGCGTAGTGGCGGTAGCCGACCAGGTTCTGCCCGCGCAGCAGCATCTGCAGCGGCGTCTTCGGCATTCGCCGCTTGAGCTCCCGCAGCCTCTCCCACGGGTCCTCGCGCAGGAACCGCAGGCAGACGTCGAAGGTAGCGCCGCCCCAGACCTCGAGGGAACGGTAGCCGATCGCGTCGAGCCGCTCCGCGGCCGGCAGCATGTGGCGCGTGCGCATCCGGGTCGCGATCAGCGACTGGTGGCCGTCGCGCAGCACGGTCTCGGTGATGCCGACCACGGTGCCCCTACAGCGGCAGGTTGCCGTGCTTGCGCGCCGGCCGGTCCTCGCGCTTGGGGGCAAACAGGGCGAGCGCCGCCAGCAGCCGGGCCCGGGTCTGCGCCGGGGCGATTACGTCGTCCAAGTACCCCCGCTCGGCGGCCAGGTACGGGTTGAGGAACTCGGCGGAGTACTCCTCGACCTTCCGGCGCCGCAGCGCTTCCCGCTCCCCGTTCGGGGCCTTCTCGATCTCCCGCTTGAACAGGATGTTCACCGCACCCTCGGCCCCCATCACCGCGATCTCGGCCTGCGGCCAGGCGACATTGAAGTCGCCGCCCAGGTGCTTCGAGCACATGACGTCGTACGCGCCCCCGTAGGCCTTGCGCAGGATCACCGTGAGCTTGGGCACGCTCGCCTCGGCGAAGGCGTAGAGCAGTTTCGCTCCGTGGCGTATGATGCCGCCGTACTCCTGCGCCGTGCCGGGCAGGAAGCCGGGGACGTCGACGAAGGTGAGCAACGGCAGGTTGAACGCATCGCAGCACCGGACAAATCGGGCGCCCTTGGTGGAGGCGTCGATGTCGAGCGTCCCCGCGAGCACCTTCGGCTGGTTGGCCACCACGCCGACGGAACGGCCGCCCAGCCGCGCGAATCCGACGACGAGGTTGCTCGCCCAGGCGGCCTGCACCTCGAGGAACGAGGCCGGGTCGAGCACCCGCTCGAGCACGTCGTGCACGTCGTACGGGGTGTTGGGGTCCTCCGGGACCGTTGTCGCGAGGCGTTCCGTCGCCTCGGCGCTCGGCTCACGGGAGCCGAGCAGCGGGGCGTCCTCCAGATTGTTGAGCGGCAGGTAGCTCAGCAGGCGGTGCACGAGTCCGATCGCCTCCCGGTCGGAGCCGACCGAGAAGTGAGAGACCCCGCTGCGGCTCCCGTGCGTCTCGGCCCCACCGAGCGCTTCCATGGTCACCGACTCGCCGGTGACCGCGGCGATCACCTCGGGGCCGGTGATGAACATCTGCCCTTGGCCCCGGACCATGATGACAAAATCGGTGATCGCTGGAGAGTAGACCGCCCCTCCGGCGCACGGGCCGAGAATGACCGAGATCTGCGGAACGACCCCGGAGAGCAACACGTTCCGCAGGAACACCTCGCCGTAGCCGCCGAGGCTCATCACCCCCTCCTGGATCCGCGCCCCGCCTGAGTCGTTGAAGCCCACGATCGGCACGCCGGCCTTGCGGGCGTTCTCCATCGCCTTCACGATCTTGCCGGCGTGGGCCTCGCCGAGGGCGCCGCCGAAGACCGTGGCGTCCTGGGCGAAGGCGACCGCCGGGCGGCCCTCCACGGTCCCAAATCCCGTGACCACTCCGTCCCCCGGTATCTTTCGGTCGGCGAGACCGAAGGCAGTCACGCGGTGTTGGACGAACGGGTCGATCTCCACGAAGCTGCCGGGGTCGAAGAACGATTCGAGGCGCTCGCGCGCGGTGAGCCGCCCGGCCGCGCGGTGCTTCTGCACCCGTTCCGGGCCCCCGCCCTCGACGGCCTGCTTGCGTCGCGCCTCCCACCGGTCGCTGGCGCGGGTCATGCGGTTCCCTCGATCCGAAGCTCGCCGGCACGCAGGCTCACCGGACCGGCGTCGCCGTCGACCCACAGCTCCCCTTCAGGACCGATCTCCCGGATCCGGCCGACCGGCACGCCGTCGAGCGTCGCCGCCCGTCCGCGTCCGTAGAGGCCCCGGCGGTACTCTTGGAGCCAATGCTCCCGGCCGTCGGGACGTGGGAGCTCGGCCGCCATCGCCTCGAGGCCCATGACCAGCCGCTCCTCGAGCTCGTCCAACGACGGCGGGAACGCGACGAGCTCGGAGAGCGAAACGACCTGGGGCGCGAGCTCCGGGGGGAACTCGTTCGGCCCGGCCGCCACGTTGAGACCCACGCCGAGGGCAAGTACGCTCCGGCCCCGGACGGAGAACCGCTCCAGCAACAATCCGGCCAGCTTCCGTGCCGGCATCCCCGGAACGACGAGATCGTTCGGCCACCGGATGGCGCTCCGGAGGCCCCAGCCTTCCTCGAGTGCCCCCTTGAGGGCCGCCGCCGCCGCCAGCGAAACGAAGGCGGTCGGCTCCGGCGGGTCCGGGAGCAGCACGGAGAGGTACAGTCCTCCGCGGGGGGAGGCCCAGCGGTGGTCCAGTCGACCTCGGCCCGCGGTCTGGCTGCGCGCTACGACGCGCGTCCCCGTGGAGGCTCCTTCTCGGGCCATTTCCACGAGGCGGTCCTGCGTGGAATCGAGCAGATCGTAGACGTACCGCGGCGTCGCCATGGGGTGCTAGCGCCGGGGAGTCCGGTCGGCGCATAAGCGCTTGCGAGTCGAACGCTCCGGTCGCTCCAACCGTCCTCGGCTGCCCGCGTCGGACCGCCCGACTCGCCGGTCGGATGAACCGCCGCCACCGGCACGAGCAGAATCGGCGCCGGAGTTGGAGTCGGGATAGTTCTATCTTGCCCGATGGCTAGGCGCCGCGGGTTGCCCGGTGGCCGATTCCGGAGAAGCCTCCCTACCTCTCGAGTCGAGTGTACCGCTCCACTGGGTCGCGAGAGTCCGAGTCGCCGCGGTCGGCCACCGCGTCCGAGTCCAGCTGAGCGCACCTTCCTCAGCGTTTCCCGGATCCATTCGGGTCCGACTGCGGGCGACCGAGGACAGCCTCCCGCCCGCGACCACTATTGTCGGGCCAGTCAGCGCGGGCCCGGCCTTCACTCCGCTCGGACCACCGCGCTCTCGCACAGGCTTCCTCCGCTGGGCACCCGTGTTCGCCATCGGGATCGTGCTCCTACTCCTACTCCCTACGACGCCGGCCATGGCCCTCAACCTGCTCCAACATGAGCCGGCAGCACCCCGCTCTGTCGCCCCAACGCTCCGGTCCGCCCCGAGCGGGACAGCGACCCAGGCTTCCTCCCGAGCCAGCTCCGTTACGAGCACGGTGCAGCTGGGATCGGCTCCGGCCGCCGTCCATCCGTCCTACGCGATGTGTCTGGTCGCGCCCGTCCTGGGCTGTCCCGATCCGTTGGCTCCGGGCCCCGTCCTACCGTCGCCCCACGGCGTGGGGATCTCCTCCTGGGCCAACCTGACCCCGTTTCCCATTCCATCCACCTACCCCGGCGCGCGGTACCTTCCCTCGATCGCGTACGACCCGGTCGACCACGAGGTGCTCGCATTCGGTGGCGCGTACCGGCCGCAGGGGATCATCGCCCCCGACACCGGGCTCAACGACACCTGGAGCTTCTCCGCCGGCACGTGGACCGAACGAATCTCCAGCGCGAGTTGCACCCCGACGACGTGTCCCACGGCTCGGATCGGGGGGATGATGGCCTGGGATGCGGCGGATCAGGAGGCCGTCCTCTTCGGAGGGATCACGTTCACGGGATTCCCGCTCCACCTGCTCGACGACACCTGGACTTTCGCCGGCGGGCATTGGACCAACGTTACCGCCACGGCGGGCGCGCCCCCTTCCCCCCGGTTCGAGGGGAGCATGACCTACGATTCCGGGGATGGCTACGTGCTGCTGTTCGGCGGGATGAACGCTAACGGCACTTCCCTGGGCGACACTTGGACTTTCGCGCACGGTGCGTGGAAGAATCTCACCTCGACGCTGAGCCTCTCGCCCGAGGCGAGGGATTCGGCCGCCATCGCCGACTCGCCGAGCGGCTACGTGTTCCTGTTCGGGGGCGAGGAGAACGGGGCGATCCTCGAGAGCAGCTGCCTGGCGACGCCTCCGTGGCTCGCCTGGTGGTTCCACGACGGGAACTGGACCCAAGCGACCCACGGCGTGGGCTGCCCGGCGAGCCCCTCGCTGAGCCCGCTCCTCACCTACACGAGCGGCCTCACCCCTCCCTGCGGGCGGGTGGGCGCGGCGCTCGCCTGGAGCCCCAAGAACAATCACTTCGTGCTCTTCGGGGGAGCTGGCCACCAACCGACTACCAACGGTACGTGCCTCACGACCAGTCCGGTCTCGCTGCTCAACGACACCTGGGTGTTCGTGGGAACCCTGGGCGGCGCGTTCTACCCGTGGTTCCAGGATACGTCGACCGGGCCCACCGCGCGAGAGTACATGGGCTACGTTTCCGACTACTCCGACGGCTACATCCTAGTGTTCGCCGGGCTGCTCTCCTTTCCGACCACGAACGAGACCTGGCGGTACTACGAGCGGCTGAGCGCCCAGTTCAAGGGGCCGAGCACGATCGCGGCCGGTGCCATCGGGTTCGACCTGTTCGAGCTCAAGGCGTTCGGGGGTACGGGTGACCTCGATTACGCGTTTGCCACGACCCTGCTCAAGACCTCCCACCCGCTCGTCGGCAACGGCTGCACGCCGTTCACCAGCGGGCTCCTGTACCTCGTCCCGTCCACCGGTGTCGTCGACACCTACTGCACACCCGACATCACCAGCTACAACGTCTTCCGGATCAGCGTGACGGTCCACGACCTCGGCAACGCGAGCGCCTACGCCTACGCGAACTGGACGGTCACGGTCGAGCCCCCCGAGGCGCTGCACGTCTACTCGCAGTTCAAGGGCTACTTCTACACCGGCTTCTCGATGAACAACATCTTCGGCGCCTACGCCGTGATCGCGAACCAGCCCGTGAGCACGGTCACGGGCTCGTTCGACTGCGACTCGGGCAACTCGCCGGTCGGCTTCGGCCATACCAACTCCTCCAACCTGTGGTGGAACACGAGCAAGATCGCGATGGGCAACGCCTGCAACGGCGTGCTCGTCGTGACCGCGACCATCTCCGACTGGAGCGAGAACGCATCGATCCCGGTCTCGGTCATCACCGTGCCGAACTGGCTCGAACAGCTCGCCGCCCTCGCTCAGGTGGTCCAGTCGGAGAAGACCATCGGGAAGGGTGCTTTCAACCTGAGCTACCAGCTCGCACAGAAGATCCCCATCCCGTTCGGGAAGCTGTTCAACTTCTCGATCCCCGTTCCGTTCGCCTCGGGCAACTACTC
>JAKIWO010000045.1 GCA_022749995.1 Thermoplasmata archaeon
CAGTTCAAGCGATTCGCTCGAGAGATCGGACCAGGCGGGCGAGTGCTCACCCAGTGTCCGGGCCCAGCCGAACAGGAGCGCGATGGCCTCGCGCGTGTTGAAGTCCTCGGCGAGCGCATCGTCGAGTTGGCCGGGCAACGCCGCGGCCGCGCTGCCCAGTGCCTCGGGAAGCTCCGGACCTTCGCGCTCGTTTCCCGCGCGCCGAAGCTCCTCCCGGATCCGTTCGAGCGGTCGGCGCACTCGGGCGAGCGCCTCCCTCGCCTCCTCGAGGCTCTTGCCCGCCTCAAAATCGAGCGGCGAGCGGTAGTGGGCGTTGAGGTAGAAGAACCGCAGCGTCGGCGCTCCGTACTCCTCGAGCGCGGTGGCGAGCGGGACAACGTTGCCGAGCGACTTGGCCATCTTCTCGCCTTTCAAGGTGAGCAGCCCGGCATGCATCCAGTAGTTCACCAGAGGGGCCTCGCCGGTGGCACCCTCCGCGAGAGCGATCTCCCCTTCGTGGTGCGGGAACTTGAGCTCGAGTCCGCCCCCGTGGAGGTCGTAGCGTTCCCCGAACAACCGGAGCGTGATCGCCGTGTCCTCGATGTGCCAGCCCGGTCGACCGGGGCCGTAGGGCGACTCCCAGGAGGGCTCACCGGGGCGGGACGCCTTCCAGATGACGAAATCCTCCGGGGCCCGCTTGCCCGGTTCGCTCTCCACGCGGGTCCCAGGACGCTGTTCCTCGCGCCGCTGGCCGGAGAGCTTCCCGTAGTTCGGGAACTTGTCCACCTCGAAGTACACGCTCCCCTCCGCGGCGTAGGCGACCCCCTTGCGGACCAGCACGGCGATCTGGGCGAGGATCTCCGGGAGGTAGTCGGTGGCAAACGGATAGAGGTCGACCGAGTCGACGCCGAGCTCGGCCAGCGCGTGAGCGTACTCCGAGAACTTCCGCTCGGCGAGGAGCAACGGGTCGATCCCCTGCTCGGCCCCCTTCTCCAGCAGGTGATCGTCGAGGTTGGTGACGTTCTGGACGTAGAACAATCGGTATCCCCAGTGGCGGATGGCCCGTGCCACGACGTCGAAGGTGACCGCGGTCCGCGCATGGCCGATGTGCGCGTCGGCGTACGGAGTCAGGCCGCAGACGAACAGCCCGACCCGGGGCGGGTGGATCGGCACGAAGAGCCGCAGGCTGCGGGTCATCGAGTCGTAGACACGGAAGTGGCGCATCGCTAGACGCGGCGCAGCGCCGCGCGCACCTCCTCGGCGAGGTCGGCCGGGTCCTCGATCCCGCAGGAGAACCGAAGCAGACCATCGGTGATACCGTGCGCCTCCCGCTCCCGGCGCGGCACGCTCGCGTGCGTCATCGAGGCGGGATGGTCGACGAGCGACTCGACTCCTCCCAGGCTCTCGGCGAGCGTGAACAGCGACAATCCCTTGAGGAAGCGGAGCGCCGCGCGCCGTCCGCCGGCGAGCTCCGAGCTCACGATCCCCCCCGCACCCGACATCTGTCGTCGGGCGAGCGCGCGCTGCGGGAACTCCGCGAGTCCGGGGTAGTGGACCGCGCGGACCTTGCGCGAGCCGGAGAGCACCTCCGCGACCGCGCGAGCGCCCTGCTGGTGGGCCCGCATTCGGACCCCCAAGGTGCGGATGCCTCGGATCACGAGGAAGCAGTCGACCGGACTCGGCACCGCACCCACGGCGTTCTGCAGCCACGTCAACCGTTCCCCGATCTGGGGGGTGCGTGCGACGAGCGCCCCGCCGATGATGTCGGAGTGGCCGCCGAGGTACTTGGTGGTCGAGTGCAGGACGATGTCGGCACCGTATTCGATCGGGCGCTGCAGCGCGGGGGTGGCGAACGTGTTGTCGACCACCACGAGGGCACGTCGGCGGTGGGCCAACCGGGTGAGCGCGGCGATGTCCGCCAGTTGGAGGAGCGGATTGCTCGGCGTCTCGAGGTAGAGCATCGCCGTGCGAGCGCGTGCCAGTTCCCGGCCCACGCCCTCCGCGTCCCGCGTGTCGACGTACACGGGCTCAATCCCGAACTGACGACGGTGGTGCTCGAGCAGCCGCCAGGTGCCGCCGTAGAGATCTTGCCCCGCGACGATGCGCGAACCGCTGGGGAAGTGCTCGAGCAGGGTGGCCAGGGCGCCGAGACCGGAGGAGAACGCGAGCCCCGTCGCGCCTCCCTCGAGGCGGGCGAGCAGGGTCTCGAGCTGGGTTCGGGTCGGGTTGGCCGAGCGGGAGTAGACGTACCCCCGATTCTTGTTCGGCGCGGATTGGGCGAAGGTGCTCGACAGGACGATCGGCGGATTGACGCCCCCCGTGGCCGTGTCGGTCGGCAGGCCGTCGTGCAGCAGCCGGGTATCAAACCGCATCGGCCCCTCCGCTCGTCGAGATGTAGGCCAATAGGTCGTGGCGGGTCAGTAGACCCACCAGCTCGCCGCTCCCCCGGTCCCTCACGAGCAGCGCTCGCTCTTCCCGGAGTCGCCGCAGGAGCTCGCCGACCGGATCCTCGCGGTCCACCTCCCCGAAGGCCGGGCCGAGCAAGGCGGAGACGGTTCGCTCGAGTACGGTCTGGTCGGATAGGACCGCCCGGAGGATCTCCTCCTCGCTGAGCGCACCCACGTTCTCCCTTCCGGCCAGCACCGGGAGCTGGGAGATGCCGTGGTGTCTCAGCAAGGCGAGCGCATCGCGGACCACCGTCGTTGGGTCCACGCTGAGCAGCGGGGGACCGAACTCCTTGGCGAGCAGGAGCGTCCCGGCGGTAGCGCCGGCATCCAGGAACCGGTTCTCCCGCATCCAGTCGTCGGAGTAGAACTTCGAGAGGTAGCGGTCGCCCGAGTCGGGCAGTAGGACCACCACGGTGGAGCCCTCGGGCAAGGGACGCTCCTTGAGCCAAGCGAGCGTCCCCTGTACCGCCGCGCCCGAGGACCCTCCGGCGAAGAGCCCCTCCTCACGGCTGAGCCGCCGGGCCATGAGGAACGACTCGCGGTCGTCCACCTGCACGAACTGATCGATCACGGAGAAGTCCACGGTCTTGGGGATCATGTCCTCCCCTATCCCCTCCACTTTGTACGGGTGCGCCTTCGCGAGTTCGTGGGTGACAAAGTAGTGGGCCAAGATGGAGCCACGGGGGTCGACGCCGACCACCCGCACGGAGGGTCGGTGCTTCTTGAAGTACCGGCCGATGCCGGAGATCGTACCACCGGTACCTACCGTGCACACGACCGCGGCGAGCCGTTCCCCGCCTTGCCGATCGACCTCGGGGGCGGTCGTCCGTTCGTGGGCGTCGGGGTTGGCCGGGTTCACATACTGGTTCGGGTAGCAGGCGTTCGGGATCTCCTTGGAGAGCCGACGTGCGACCGAGTAGTGGCTCATCGGATGCTCCGGTGGAAGCCCGCTCGGAGTGATCACGACCCGCGCACCGTACGCGCGCAGCAGCCGCACCTTCTCGGAGCTCATCTTGTCCGGCAGCACGAAGACGCACCGGTAGCCCCGTACGGCGGCCACCATCGCGAGCCCGACGCCCGTGTTGCCGCTCGTCGCCTCGACGATCGTTCCGCCGGGCTTGAGCAATCCGTCCGCTTCGGCCGCGTCCACCATCGCCGGAGCGATCCGGTCCTTGACCGAGCCGCCCGGGTTGAGGAACTCGAGCTTGGCAAGCACGGTGTAGGGCAGCCCGCGCGCGAGGCGATGGAGCGGGACGACCGGCGTCCCCCCGATCGCCTCGAGAATCGAGCCGAGCGCCGCCGACGGTCCGGCCATCGGTCCGGGGAACGGGCAGCCGAGATAAGCGCTCGCGCGGCGGCGGCCGGACGCCCGCCGGGGAACCGACTGGTACGGTGCGGTACGTTCCATTCGAGCAGGGGGGTTAAAAGAATCGGCCGCGGTCGTCGGACCGACAACGATGCTCGGTTCGCTCGAATCGGAGGTGCTCTCGTCGCTGCGCGCCGGGGGCACCGCCTCGGCCAAGGAGCTCCGCGAGCGGCTCGAGGCCCGGGGCATCCGCGTCGCGTACACGACGGTCGCGACGATCCTGAGCCGCCTGCACTCCAAGGGATTCGTGCGCCGGCGCCGAGAACCCTGCCAAGGGGGAGCGCGATACGTCTACCGCGCCGTCGACTTCGAGCGGAAGTACCTGAGGCATATGCTCAAAGGGGTGGTCGCGTTGTTCGGCCCCACGGGGGTCGTTCACCTGAGCGAGGAGCTCGACCGCATCCGCCCGAACGAGCGGACCGGCGCGCGTCGGCGCGCTCGGAATTGAGCTCGATCGCCCTTTCCGCATGACCAGCTCCGGACTGCCGCTGCTCGCACTGCCCGTGCTGCTCTGGGCGGCGATGGGACTCATCCTGCTCGTCTCCTTCCACCGGACCACCTCGGAGCGGCTGCTACGCCTGGCCGCGACGTTCGTCGCGCTGTGGGCGCTGCTCGCGACCACCGCACTGCTCTGGGTGCTGACCCATGGGGGTTGGGGCGGGCTCCGGAGGCTCGTACTCCAGCCCCTCCTCCTCCTCGATCCCGCGGCGGCCCCGCTGTGGCTGTGGGGGGCCGTCGGGACGTTCTTCCTCCTGCTGCTGGCCTTCCTCCTCAACCAGGCGGTGGGTCGCGGGTTCCTGCTGCTCTACGAGGGGCAGGAGATCGACTGGCCGCGCTCGCTCCCCCGACCGACCGGCGCCACGACCCTGCGTTCGTTGGAATCTTCGCGACCGGAGGCGTTCTCGTTCACCCTCGTCGAACTCGACTCCGCGCGGCGGCCCCGACGCCGCGAGGTGATCCTCCTTTCGAGCGCGCTGCTCGCCCGCCTGGATCCGGAGGAGGTGGAGGCCGTGATCGCCCACGAGCTCGGCCACATCCGCAAGCTCGACAGTCGCTACCTGACCTTCTTCCGCACGTTTGCACGACTCATGCGATGGGACCCGGTGCTCGCGAGCGTCGCCGGCGCGCTGACGCACCGGGAGGAGCTCGAGGCAGACCGCGCCGCCGTACGGCTCACGGGTCGTCCCGCGGTCCTCGCCTTGGCCCTCGAAAAGCTCGCGGCCGGCGCAGCCCCTGCGGGGACGGGCCGCCTGGTCTCCGGGCTCTTCGGCTCGGGCGGCGCTCCGAGCGTCCGCGAGCTCGAGGAGCGGATCGGGCGTCTGCGATCGCCAGCGATGGGCGAACGGGGGGCGCTGCCGAGTGCACCCGCGCGCTGAGCGCGGCCTCCGTTCACGCGCTGCGCTCGCGTGCCTTCTCGGTGCGCTCCTCCTGGGGCCCGCCCTGGCTCAAGCAACTCCTCCCCTGCCGATCCAGCAGGGGAGCGCGCTGCTGAGCGCACTCTCGCTGCCAGCGGCCACTCCCGGTTCGAGCTCGAAGCTGGCCTACGTGGTCACCGATCCATTCGGGAGTGCGCTGAGCAATCTCTCGCTCGTGTTTGCGCTCTACGCGTTCAATCCGTCGCCGGGAACGGGGGCGACGTCGCTGCCGTTGGGGGCTCCGCAGTTCGTCGGAGCCTCCGGCGCCGCGAGTTCGCTCACCCTTCGGGGCCCAGATCTGGTTTCCGGGGCCACCTGGTACACGCCGGTCGAGCTCAGCGTACCGAGCGGGGCTCCCCTCGGCACGTACGCGGTACGAGACTCACTGGTCTTCACGATGAATGGGAGTGCGTTCCAGTTCGAGTCGAGGGGGTTCTTCGGCGCGAGCCAGTGGGCCTCGGCCACCGTGCTCCCGAACGGTTCCCCCACGCTCAACCTCTCCCGGCTCGGCGTCTCTGGAGTGCTCCCGGAGACCGGCCTCCTCGTCAGCGACAGCGCCCCGGTGACGTTCACCCTTGACCTCCTGCTCGCCGCCGCGCTAGTCTTCGCCGGAGTCGGCGCCTACCTCGCTGGGAAGCGGCCGGCCGGCTCCAAGTCCGGCGCCGTCGGCCCACCGCGCGAGAAGGCCGCGCCCACGGCCTTCGGCAAGAGACGCAAGAGCGACGGCGACTGACGGAGCAATCGCCAGACCAGGTCGGCGGGGAAGTCGATGTCCCCGAAGGCGACGATCGACCCCCGCAACCCGGCGTCGTCGAGCGCCTGCACGATCTTCTCCAAATCCGCGTCGGTGAGCCGGAGGAACACCCGGCGGAGGTAGAGCGCCTTCCGCAGCTCCTCCCCCACCTCCGCGTCAAACCGGGCCGGGTACTGCGCGAGCTCCTCGGCCCCCAAGCGATCCTTCTCTAGCGCGGTGTCGGCGGTCTCCGCCGCAATCTGGCCGGCCCGCTGCGAGAGGAAGATGCCGCCTCCCGAGAGCGGCTTCACCTGGGCCGCGGCATCGCCGAGCAGCATGACCCGGTCGGCGACGATGTGGGGAAGGTGGCCGATGGGGATTCCCGAAACGAGGTAGGAGGTGGGATTGCGCAGCCGGCTCCCGAACCGACGCTCGAGATGGTCGAGCATCCGCTCGAAGTACTCCCGGGCCGAGAGCTTCCCGGCGGTGGCCGCGAGGCCCACTCGCGCCCCACCGGTGCCGTCCGGTATCCACCAGCCGAAGAGGCCGGGGGCGAACGAGGTGCCCAGGTAGACCTCGACATCTTCGGGGTCGCCAGGGCTCACCGGGAATTCGGCCTCGAAGGCGGGAAGGATCTCTACACGGCGCCGCAGACCGGCGGCACGGGCCACGCCGCTCGCCACTCCGTCGGCCCCCAGGAGCAATCGGGTGGGGACCCGCGAGGGAGTGCCGTCGGGCGTCCTCAGATTCACTTCTAGGGTCCCGTCAGCCGCCCGTTGGAACCCATCGAACCGGGTTCCGGTGGCGAACTCGGCGCCGGCGCGCGCGGCCCGCTCCGCCAACGCCCGGTCGAGGCCCCCCCGGTCGATCACGAAGGCCCGCGGTTCGGCGGCACGGAATCCCAGTCGGTGGAGCGCGGGCGAGAACACCGCGGCCCCGTTCACCGGGTGCAGTACGCTTGCCCGACTTCCGGCGAGCTCGAGCACCCGAGAGGAGACGAGGCCGGCGCACTGGACGGGATGCCCCACGCGGGAGTGCTCCTCCACGACCAGCACGCGCCGGTGACGACGGGCGAGCTCGAAGGCGGCGGAGGATCCCGCCGGACCCGCACCGATCACCAGCGCGTCGAACCGTTCCACGCCGCGGCGACGCTCGCCGGCCCATATACGCGACGCGGGAGCCGGCTCGCCACGCGGCCCGGAGCTCGTCCGCTCCGGAGGGAGCCCACGCGCCCCGGCGCGAGCTTAAGCTTACATCCGGAGTGCCGCGCGCCGTGGCCAAGCGACGGCTTCAAGTCCAGAGCTCGGAGGAGGAGCCGGCCGAGGGCCGTGCGGGTTCGGCGGAAGAGCGGAGGAGCCAGCGCAAGCGCGATCGCCGCCGAAGGGAGGCGCAGGGGAAGGGATCCGAAATCAAGGGCACCTCCCGGCTGCGACGGGGCCTCGTCCTCGGCATTCCTGCGGGAGTCGTAGTCATCGCCGTCGTGGTCCTCGTTTTCTTCAATCCGTTCCGGGCCCCCTGCCTCAGTTTCGAGGGGATCCCCTCGCAGAGCGGTGTACCGGCCTATCCCTCGCACAACGCCTCGACCGACCTCACGAGCAGCTGGTGCCCGCCGGGGGTCTCGACGGCCGAGTCGATGACGGCGTTCCTCCAGATCGAGATCCAGCACCAATTCGTCGGACTCCCAAGTTCCATCGGGCGAAATTCGACCTACACCTATCTCGGGCAACCGTACAATTGTAACCTCCCGCTCAACACCCAGCCCCCGAGTCCTCCCGCCTCCCCCGACGGGACGATCAACATCCTCTCGCCGTGGCCGTACGCGTACACCCTTTCGGACTTCTTCGAGGTGTGGTCCCAGTCGTACAGCGGCGTCAACGTGAATACCACGGACCCCAACCAGCCGATCACCTACACCAGCACCGACCTGCTCGGGTTCAGCGCCGACGCGACGCACACGATCACCCTGTTCGTGGACAACCAGGTCTCGAGCTCGGGGCCGTCCCTGGAGCTCAACACGCTGCCCTACGGCACATCGTCCTACCCGAGTTGCATCAACGCCGTGTACGGGAGCGGACACACCGTGCTGCTGACGTACACCACCACTCCGAAGGTGGCGTTCTCCGTGCTGAGCCCGGCCGCCACCCTGTCCACCACCACGAACGGCCTGACCCTGGTGCAGGAGCTGTTCTACACCAGCGTGCCGCACCCGGCCGTCATCCTTCACGAGCTGAACGTCGAGCACGCGGCCGCCGCCGTGACCCCGGGATGGCTGCTCGCGCGCTCCGGCACTGCCACACTGGTGGCCTAGCCCGTCGTCCCAACGCGTACGCCCGAGGGTAGGGCGAGGAGCGCCCGGACGGGTTCACCTGAGGAGGAGCTTCGTGAGGGCCGTCCGCACGCTGGGATCACCCGAGAGCGATTCGGTATCTCCGAGCTGATCGACCGATCCGAGCGGGGCCAAACCCCGGACCTTCCGGTCCCGAATCTTCGCCCGAAGCAGCCGGGCGAATTCCCCTGCGTGAATCACTTGGTAGGGCCGGTCATGGAAGTGGGACACCCCGGCCGGGAGCGGCGCGGTGAGCCGGAGAGCGTTGTACTTTCTGGCCACCAATTCGTACGTTCGGGATAGGGCGCGCTCTCGGGCCCGTCCCGTCCTGGCCTCGAGGACCTCGCACAGCGGGCGATGGAGCTCACCGGAAATCTCTAGCTTCCGGAACCCCGTTCCCCACCACTTGTCGTACGGCCAGTATCGCTTCTCCATCAGGAAGCAGAGGCGCATGATCTCCCGGACCTGGCGAGCCGCGATCAACCGTGAGCCCAGGTCGTCCTCCACCGCGGCGGCTCGGGCGACGAACGCCTCCTCCTCCGCGATGCGAAGCCACTGGACGGAGAGCAAGTGCAGCCAGACGTCC
>JAKIWO010000046.1 GCA_022749995.1 Thermoplasmata archaeon
AAGCATCGGGCCGCAACGCCGACCTGCCTCGGTTGGTCCGCGCGCACGCCGAGTCGGAGGCGACGAACCAGATCCCTCAGAGCGTCACGCTCGTCTTCCAAGGCGAGGGGGAGCGGCTCGTCGTGCTACGTCGGTGGCTGCGCCAGCAGCTCCGGCAGCCGTACAAGCTCGACCTGACACGGTTTACTGCGCTCGCCATCCCGACCGGTGCGCTGGCTGTCTCCGTGGTGGGACGCGGCTATCACGCCGGATGGCCCCACAAGGCCCTCAACCCGGTGACCGGCGCGCTCCACCTGATCGATGAGGCGGTGATCAACGGCAAGATTGACCTCGAGGAGCCCGGCACGCTCTCCTTCGGGATCGACGTGCGCCTACCCCCGGAGATGTCCCTACAGGAAGGGGAGCGCCGCGCACTCGAGCCGGTCGTCTCCTGGATCGGCCTGCGCGGGCTGCCATTCCGGATCGAATCGCCGCCGGGCCGCTCGCGTGGCGGCTACGCGCTTTCGCTGGACCATCCGATGGTGGCCCGGCTGCGGAAGATCCTGAGCGAGACGCTCGGCGTCGACGGGGTGTACGGCGAGTTCGGGGGAACGGATGCCAGCACGCTGGTCGGGCTCACCACGCCGGGGGGCGCACCGCTGCCGGCGCTCGTCTTCGGCAGCATGGACCCCGAAGCGCACTACCACGAGGCCGACGAGAGCGTCGACCCGAAGCTGCTGCGCGGCGTCGCCGAATCGATCCGTCGCTTCATCGCCGACCCGTAGCGGGGGGCGCCGGCGCTGGGCGTCGATCCGCACCTCCTCGTCCCGGCCGCAGTACTCTGGGTCCTTCTCCCCGCGTACATCGCCAACGCCACGGCCACGCTCCCCAAAGGGCGCGGCCCCGCCATGGACTTCGGACGACGGTGGGCGCGGGACGGCCGACGGATACTCGGCCCGTCGAAGACCTGGTCCGGGTTCTGGATGGGCACACTTTTCCCGCTGCCGTTCGGCCTGCTCGAGCAGTGGCTGATCATGATCGCCCCTCCGCCGTGGAAGCTCGTGCCGGCGTTCTCGAACTCCCTCCTCGGCGCGGTCCCCGTGATCCTGCTCCTCTCAGGCGGTGCGCTCTGCGGCGACGCGCTGGGTTCGTTCTTCAAGCGCCGTCGGAACATCCCGAGCGGGAGCCGCGCGCTCCTCCTCGACCAGCTGGGGTTCGTCCTGCTGCCGGTCACCGTCGGTCTGCTGGCGTTCCCGGGCGTCTTTTGGGCGGCGTTCGGCAGTCTTGAAGCTCTGGCATGGCTCCTCGTGTTCACCCTCGGGCTGCACGTGGCGTTCAACTACATCGGCTACTGGACCGGCCTCAAGAAGGTCCCATGGTAACCCTGTGACCGATGCGGCGCACGGCGTCCGCCAGATCCTCCTCGACTCCGGCGCCGTCAAGTTCGGGAAGTTCACGCTCACGAGCGGGCGCGAGAGCGACGTGTACGTCGACGTCAAGCAGGCCTGGACCCGACCCGATCGGCTTCGACCGATCGCCGCCGCGCTCGCGGAGCGGGTGCGGGACGAGCAGCGTCTTGCGGGGGTGGAGCTCGGAGCCGTGCCGCTCGTGGTGGCGACGGCCCTCGCCACGGGCCGTCCCTACCTCGTGGTGCGCAAGCCCGGCCGGGAACACGGGACGGGCCGGACGTTCGAAGGGGATCTCCCGCCGGGCGCGACCTGTCTCCTCATCGAAGACGTGGTGACCACCGGCGGCTCGGTGGCGGCAGCGGTCGAGCTCCTGCGCGCCGCGGGTGCGAAGATCGAACGCGTGCTAACCGTCATCGACCGGCAGGAGGGGGGCGCCGAGCGGCTGGCGCCCTTGGGAGTCCAACTCGAAGCGCTCGCCACGCTTGCCTCGCTACGGGACCCCTCGTGACCGGCCGGCTGGCCGCCGACGCCACGGTCACGCTGGAAGACCCGGTCGAGGCGGGAACCGTCTACGCCCGCGGGTACTTCGGCACGGTAGGCGGCGGCCGGTTGCTGCTCGACCGGCTCGAGTCGACCTACCTGGTCGAGA
Source organism: Thermoplasmata archaeon (assembly GCA_022749995.1). Taxonomy (GTDB): domain Archaea; phylum Thermoplasmatota; class Thermoplasmata; order Lutacidiplasmatales; family UBA184; genus JAKIVR01. The sequence goes on from JAKIWO010000046.1 coordinate 2,038, forward strand.
TGCAGCGCCTCGAGGTGAGTGGCCCGGCCGGTCGGCCGGTCGAGTTCGCGGAGATGCTGCGACGGGCGGCCCGCGTCGAGCCCGGCTTCGGAATACGGTACCTCGTTTACCGGGATCTTCGGCAGCGCGGCTACGTCGTCCGTTCGAGCCCGCCCCCGGCCACATTCGCTGTCCTGCCGCGGGGAGGTGTCCTCCACAAGACTCCGGCCCGATTCTGGGTCGAGCCGTTGAGTGAGCGCCGTCCGTTCGCACTCGCCCAGGTGCTGGCACTCGCCGAGCGGGCCAAGGCCGCCCGAAAGCAGCTGCTGCTCGCCGTGGTCGATGAGGAATCCGACCTCACGTACTACCTCACGCGGCTGCCCAGCCCCAACGGGACCCAGCCGATGGCCCCGAGTCAGCCGACCTTTGAGGCCCTTGTCAACGAGGATCGGGTGCTCGTCCTCGACCCCACGGCCGTGGAGCGGCTCGGCGGCAGCCTCTCCTTTGGGAGCCGCGTCGGCCATCGGCTCGAACTTTCCGTGCTCGAAGCGAGCTACCTGGCCCGCCGCGGCACCCTCGAGCTGCGCGAGCTCCGGACCGCGCGAGGGGTCTCGGCCGAGCGGCTCGAGCAGCGGGCCGCGCGGCTCGACCCTCACTACCCGGAGCGGAGGAGCGTCTACGGCTGGTTACGGGACCACGGCCTCATTGTCAAGACCGGATTCAAGTACGGTTCCCACTTTCGAGCCTACCCGCGCGACCCGGAGCATGCGCATGCCCGCTATCTGATCCAGGCCGTACGGCCCGACTACTCGGCGCCGTGGCCGGTCGTCTCGGGCGCCGTGCGGTTGGCCCAAGGTGTACGCAAGGAACACTTGTTCGCGGTCGACGGAACCTCCTCCGACGTTCGGTTCCTGTCCCTCGAGCGGATCCGGCCTTAGGCGCGTCTTGGCCACCGAGCCGCGCCGGCGGAATCGGTGCGGGTGGCAAGCGCCTCGAGCACCGGGCGCAACCTCCGCGTAGGTACGCGCAGCACGATGGAATCCCGTCCGTACCGGATGGGGAGGCGTAGGCGCTCGGCCAGCGGCAAGAGCCGGGCAAGTACGGCGGCCCGCGACGGGCCGAGGACGGTCAGTTCACGGGCGCGAGAAGCAGGGAGCCGAGAGCTCCCTCTGCGCGCGGGACGTGGCGATTGCACCACGACCAAGAACGGATCGCGTTCGTGAGCGGAGTTCGAGACGAGCGAGGAGACTCGCTCGGAGGCGAGCGAGGTGATCCGGAGGGGGATTCCGGCGCGACGGAGCGGATTGACGGTTCGAGGATCGATCACGGCCCACCCCGCGCGCCCCGCGGCCGCGGCGAGGCGATACGAAAGGCGCGGGACCGTCGCCGCGCCGAGCAGGAGGGCCGGGTCGATCACTCGCAGCGCGTCCCTTCCTTTGACGAGCTCCGCTTCGGAGGCACGCACCATCGCTGCGACGGCGCCGGCGACGTAGTCGGAGGAGCCCCGGCCCAACGTGCGCACCGAGCCTCCTCCCGTCCGACCGAAGTAGCCCGTGATCACCGGCACGGAACCGGCGCTGCGCACGCGGCGCACTGCCGCAGAGAATCGAGCCCTCGATCGCTCGATGTCGATGCGGGCACGCGCTCCCCGTCCTCGCACCCTGAGTCCCGCTCCGTCGGAGTCCAGCGGAGTGGAAGGGATCCCGCTCCGCGTGAGGAGACCCGCGAACCAGATCGCCGAGATCCGCTCACCCATGGCGAGGATCTCCTCTCGTCGTGTCTGGCGGCTGCGGTCCTCTCCCGACGCTCGGCCCAGGAGAGCTTCCAGCTCCGCGAGCCGAAGGTGACCGAGGGCCGGAAGGCCAGGATGGCGACGCGCGAGGGCGGTCGCGAACTGATGGCGCCGTCCGGAAGCGCTGCGCTGGCTCAGCACCCGCTCGAGCGAATCGGTCACCCCAGCCCGGGCCGAAACCACGACCAGCAGCGACCCGGACCGCGTCCGATCGCGCACTCGTCGGAGGGCGCGCTGGGGGAACTCCAGCGCCGCTCCGCCCAGCTTCAAGACCCGATGCGGGCGCCCGAGTCTCCGCACCGCTCAGCTCCGGTGAGTGAGCCATCCGCGGGCGAGGGCGTACTCTGCGTTGAGCACGGAGCCCCCAGCGCCCCCGCGAACGGCATTGTGGAGCAGGAGGAAGAATCGTAGGTACGGTGGCTCCCACCGAACCCGTCCGACGGTGACGGCCATGCCACGAGCCTGCACCGGGGTACCGGCCCAGAGGTCGAGCAGCGGCTGAGGCCGGTCCTCCTCCCTTCGGACGACTACGGGCGCATCCGGCGCGCTCGGACACTCCCAGTCTGCGAGCGGTGTGAATCGGCTCCACCCGCGGAACAGCTCCGGCGTCGAGGGCCGACCCGCGGCCTTCACGAGGACGGCCTCCAGGTGCCCGTCGCGCACCGGCACCCGGGCACAGTTCGCCTCCAGCGCCGAGCGGCCCAGCGCCGGTCCGAGGAGCCGGCGAGTCTCACGAATCACCTTGGGCTCCTCTCCCTCGATGAACGGGATCACGTTCGGAGGGGATCGAAGCCGCGTCAGCCCGTCGAGCCCCGCGCCGGAAAGCGCCTGGTAGGAACTGACGACGACCAGCTGCGGCCGGAGGAGGGAGCTCACCGGGGCGAGCGCGAGCGCGAGGCCGGTGGCGGTGCAGTTGGGGTTGGCTAGGAGCACGGGAGTCCGTGATCGGCGGCGTCGGAAGCGTTCGCCATTCACCTCCGGAAGAAGGAGCGAAGTTCGGGCATCCTCCCGGTGGTCCGCCGCGTTGGTGAAGACGGAGATGCCCCGGCGCAGGAGTTCGGACTCGATGGCACCGGCGGTTCCGGACGGGAGGGCGCTGAAGACGACGCGCTCGCCGGAGCGGCTGAGCCTCGTCGGGCTGGCGATCCCGATCCTCCGCCGCGCGAACTCCGTCGGAGCCTCTCCTTCGAGGGACCATAGCTCCTCGATCCGCCGGGTCGCGGTTCGCCGGCCGCCGAGAAGCGCAGTCAGCTCGAACTCGGGATGTCCGGCAAGCAGTCGTAGGAAATGTTGGCCGATGTAGCCGCCGGCCCCGAGGAGCGCGCAAGGGATCCGCTCGGCGCTCACGGCAAGAACCCTCCGGCGAAGGCCAGGTCGGCCAAGCCGAACAGCGTGACCGCCTCGGCCACGACCACGGCTCGTGGGACGATGCACGGGTCGTGTCGACCCCCGACGCGAATGGTGGCCGCTTGGTGCGTTCTCAGGTCGACGGTCTGCTGCGCACGAGGGATCGATGGCGTGGGCTTGATCGCGATCCGCCAGGTCAGCGGCATGCCTGTGGCGAGCCCGCCGAGCACGCCTCCGGCACGGTTTCGGGAAGTGGTCACCCGATCCCCCTCCCAGCGGAATGGATCGTTGTTCTCACTTCCTCGAAGCCGCGCGGCGGCGAACCCAGCCCCGAACTCCACGCCCTTGACGCCAGGGATCGCAAACGCGAGGTGGGCGAGCACCGACTCGATCGAGTCGAAGAACGGTTCTCCGAGGCCCACGGGTACGCCCCAGGCACGCACGGCGACCACGCCCCCCACGCTATCGCCCACCCGCCGTGCCACGGCGATCGCTTGCTCCATCGCCGGCGCGGCCTTCGGGTCGGAGGTCGAGACTTCGTTCGAGTCGCGCCGAATCCCGATCTCAGTCCAGTCGAGCCCTTCCGGCACCTCCGCCGGAACGCCGCCGATCTCCTCGGCGTACGCAGCCACGCGCACCCCCAGGGGCTCGAGGAGTTGCGCCGCGACCGCGCCGGCGGCCACCAATCCGACGGTCATCCGGCCACTGAAGATCCCACCCCCGGCAAGGTCGGCCGTTGGGCCGTACCGTACTCGAGCGGTGTAGTCCGCGTGCCCCGGCCTCGGGGTGAACTGGATCCGGTCGTACTCCGAGCGCCGCGCGTCACGGTTCTCCACGTGAAGGCGCAGCACCCCGCCGGTGCTCCGGCCGTTGATCCAACCGCCGTCGACGACGAGACGGTCGGGCTCCTGACGTCGGCTCGCCAGTCGACGCCGGGAGGGACTGCGTCGGTCGAGCATCCGTTGGATCGGCGCGAGGTGGATCGGAGTCCCCCGCGGGAGGCCGCGGAGCTCGCATCCAACCGATGGACCGTGACTCGATCCGGTCAAGGTCAGGCGAAGATGGCTCCCGAACTCCGCAGCGCTCATGCGGACCGACCCGACGACAGTTGACCCAGGTCCTCCCAGAAGCCAGGGTACGACTTTCCCACACTCTCGCAGGCCGCTATCCGGGACGGCCGCGCCAGCCCCAGGGAGGCCACCGCCGTGGCCATGACGACCCGGTGGTCGGGAGGAGGGCGGAAGTGCAACGAGGCTGGCCGGATGCCCCCCCGAATCAGGATTCGGCCGGCGTGCCGGCGCACCGTCGCCCCCAGCGCGCGTGCCAGGGCCATCGTCGCGCGGGGTCGGTCGGATTCCTTGCGCGCTGCGTGGGCACCGCCCGAGAGGGTGCTTTCGCCGGGAGAGTACGCGGCGAGGACTCCGCCCAGTGGCAGCAGATCCGGGCACGGGTCGAAGTCGAAGCGGAAGGGGCGGCGGTCCGCCGCTTCGACCCGAATCCCCGAGGCATGTTGACGGACCGACGCCCCTGCATGGCGGAGCAGGTCCAACACGGCCAGATCGGCCTGCGGCCAGCGGGTGTCAATCGCGCGGACTTCTACGCTCCCCCCGGAGATCGCCGCGCCGCACCAGAGGATGGCCGCCGAGGAGGCGTCGCCGGTGACGGCGAAGCGGCTCCCAGTCGGGCGGATGGGTGCCGGCACCTCCCAATGCGGACCCCGCTTCTGGACAGCAATCCCGTGCGCACGCAGGACGGCGAGCGTGGCGCCGAAGTACGGTTGTGACACCGGTCGGCCGGTGAGCCGGAGGGTGGACGGAGCCGAAAGCTGTGACAGGACAAACAGCAGCGAAGACGCGTACTGGGAGCTCTCGGACGACTGCACCGCGTAGGACCCGGCTTCCAGCGGACCTTGCACCCGAACTCGAAACGATCCGTCGGTGCGGACCACCCGGAGGCGGGCTCCGTGCGCGCGCAAGGCGGCCACTAACGGAGCCACAGGGCGACGGGCAAGCTCCGCCGACCCTGTGATCACCGTTGGGGCCGGATCTAATGCCGCGAGTCCGAGCAGCAAGCGCAGCGTGGTCCCCGAGGAGCCGCACCGCACGACGCGCCCACGGCGAGGCCGCGGAGGCGAGGCGGGCCGAAAGCTCCAGGTGCCCGCACGGAGTTCGATCTCCGCGCCGAGCGCACGCAAGCCCTGCCGCGTCGCCCGAGTATCCTCGGCCTCGAGCGGGTTCTCCACGACGAACCGACGACCGGCCAGGTGAGCCAAGACGGCGCCCCGATGGGTGTAGCTCTTCGAGGGGGGTGCCGTGATCCGGCCGAGCAGCGGTCCCGGGAGGACAATCCGCGAGCTCAAGGAGCACTCTGGCGCGGCCGGAGAAAAGTGACGCGTCGGATCGAGCCCCCACCCTGGCCAAGCTCCCGCTCGCACGCGCTCAGACGGTCCAGTGGCGCCACCACGGCTAGGGTCGGACCGAGTCCGGAGATTCCGGCCGCGACGGCTCCGATCCCTGCGACTTGCTGGCGCAGCTCCGTGTAATCGAGGCCGAGCGCCCCCTCGACGGCTCGGGTGTTGATCTCCATCGCCTCGGCGTACTTCCCCTCGGAGAGGAGCGCCGCTGCCCGCCGACCTTCGGTCGCGAGCCCGAGGAACCGTAGCAGGAGCGACGGCGCTGCTGGGTGCCGGACCGGAGGCGTCCAGAGTACGGCTGCCCAGTCGGGGGGCATCTCCCCCCGGTGGGTCACTCGGTTGGATCGGTTGTCGGCCCCCACCACACCGCCCGCCAGTGCTACCATGGCGTCGTCGAAGCCACCCGTCGCCGTGAGGCCCACCCGGCGATGGATGGAGACGAGCTCCGTCGCGAGCTGCTCATCGGGAGCAACGGCCGAGGGATCGAGCGCGGACTGCAGTGCCCGGAGCAGCGCCGCCGACGCGGCCGAGGAACTCTTGAGACCGCACGCCCAAGGGACCTCGGATTCGACCCGCGCCCAGCCACGGAACCGAGCTGCGCCGCCGAGCCGATGCAGTCCGCTGCGCAGGGTCGCCCGAAGGAGGGGTGTATCGCACTCCGCAGCAAGACGCACGCTCGACTCCGAGTTCGACGGCTCGAGTTCGACGCTCGCGCGCGCGCTGAGATCGACGGCTGCGGCGCAACCCATCCCGGAAAGCAGTGCGTTCACGACGCTGATGGCCCCGCTCGCCGTGCCTATTCCACGCACAGCGCCTCCCAGGCGAGACGCTCCGCTTCGGCTCTGGGAGCGACGCCGAACAGCTCACGGAAGGCCTCCGAGGCCTGGTACAAGAGCAATCGACGCCCGTCCTCGTAGACCGCCCCTCGACCGATGGCGCGCTCTTCGAGGTGCGGGATCGCCGGAGCGTACACCCAGTCCAGCAGCCGTGTGCCGGACCCGACGCA
>JAKIWO010000047.1 GCA_022749995.1 Thermoplasmata archaeon
CCGATCTGCCCGCGCACCGCGTGCCCGACCGGCTTACCGAAGGCGCCGCGCATCCCATCGGAGATACGGTCGGCGCCGGCACCGGTGGCCATCTTGTGCTCGCGCAGGATCTGGTGGGGGTACTTGCGCACCTTGAGTCGGTAGCCATTCGGCGCCGCTGCCTCCATCACACGGACAGCGCTCACTCGGGCCGCCTCGAGCGCCACGTCGCGGACCTGCGCGGCCTCTTCCATGCCGAGCGAGAGTTCGAGCGCGAACGAATCCTTCAGATTCCCCGTGTCGAACTGGGTGATGCGGCACTGGGGAATGCCGCCCATGTACTCCTGGCGGGTGAACACCTGCCCCTCGATGGAACGGTACATTCGGGCGGGCTTGCGGGTCATGGGTGCCGCGCGAGTAGGGTAGGCTCTAAAACGCTTTGCGTCGACGGAGCGCGACCGACGAGGGCCCCACGTCCCCGCTGGCGGTCACCGGAGTCTCGTCCGTCGAGCGCCGAGCCGGGAAACCCCGAGCTCGACTGCGTGGACTCCCGCCGAGTCGAATGCGTTCACCAACCGGCGGCGAACGGCGCTGTTCGGTGCGACCGCGAACACCGTCCTTCCGAGCATCGCCTGGGCCGCCCACGCACCCTGAGTTCGCAGCTTCCGGAGCAGTCGCCGGACGGGAGCCGGGCCGAGCGCCAGCCGGTCCGTGAACTCCTCGGACCGCGAAAGGAAGTTCGCCGGGGTGGGTGAGCGCTCGAGCGCTTCGATGCCGTCCCGGGCAGCACGGCTCACGCGGGTGAGGAACCCGGGATCGGTGAGCAGCGGGAAGGAGGGCATCGGTCCCCCGGCGGAGGCCACCCAGACCGGAAACGGGAACGGTCGGTGATCCACGGCACCCCACGGAGAGATGCCGGCGCGGCTCCGCACCTCGAATCCTCCTCCGAGGATGGCCGCCACACCGCCGAGTCCGCCTCCGCCGAACAGGTCGGCCAGGTGGGCCGTCGCGATCGACTCTTTCCGGTTGCGGCCGAGCAGATCGCCGGTAGCCAGCGCGGTGGCGAGGGCGCCGGCGGCGCTCATGCCAAAGCCGCGTCCCACCGGAAGTTCGTGCGCCAGGAACAGCTCGAGCGTCCCCCGCTCTCCTCCGACCAACCGACGGGCGACCTCTTCGGAGATCGGGAGCGACCCGCCCAGGTCACTGGCGATCCGGATTCGCCGCGCGCCTCCGGGGCTCCACCGTGCGGCGGCGCGGGCCCCGAGCGACAGGACCAGGCCCGCGCCCAGTGAGCCGCGAGCGCGCGGATCCCGAGCGTCCAGTGCCGGGCGGAACACGCCGGTGAGATGGCCGGGGGCAAAGGAGGCGGAAGTTCGCGCGGAACTCCGTCCGACGGCGCCCATCGATTTCACCCGATAACGACCTCTTATATGGAGCGCCGCTCTCATCAGTTCCGAGGAGCGCCCCGGCCTGTCACCTAAGGAACTCGCGACTCAGATGGCGGAAACGGAAAGCCCCCCGGCGACGGCCGATGGCTTCGACCGGGTGAACTTCCTCGAGCTCCGCAACAGCCAGCTCACCGAGGCGATCAAGCGCGTCGAGAGCGAGCGCCACTACATGGAGGCGGAGATCCTCCGGCTGCAGCGGGAGGTCAAGCGACTCAAGACCGAGCTCGACCGACTCCGCTACCCGCCGCTCATCGTCGGCAGCGTGCGGGACATTCTCACCGACGGCCGCGTGGTGGTCAAGTCCTCCACCGGACCCGACTTCGTGGTGAACTCGGCCGAGACGGTCGACCACGAGAAGATCACGATCGGTTCCCGCGTCGCGCTCAACAAACAGACTCTCGCCGTCATGGGCGTGCTACCGGCGTCGCTCGACCCGCTCGTCGCCGCCAGCGAAGTCGTGGAGAAGCCGACGATCAGCTACGCGGACATCGGTGGGCTCGCCGACCAGATCCGGGACATTCGGGAAGCGGTCGAGTACCCGCTGCTTCGCGCGGAGCTGTACCGGAAGGTGGGCGTCGACCCGCCCAAGGGAGTCCTGCTGATCGGCCCGCCCGGCACGGGCAAGACGATGATCGCCAAGGCCGTGGCCCATCACACGCACGCAACCTTCGTCCGACTCGTGGGCAGTGAGCTGGTCCAGAAGTACATCGGCGAGGGAGCCCGGCTCGTCCGCGAGCTGTTCCAGCTGGCGAAGGAGAAGGCCCCCACGATCATCTTCATCGACGAAGTCGACTCGATCGGCGCCAAGCGGCTCGAGGTCGCCACGAGCGGCGACCGCGAGGTGCAGCGGACGCTGATGCAGCTCCTCGCCGAGATGGACGGGTTCGAGCCGCTCTCCAACGTCAAGATCGTGGCCGCCACGAACCGGCCGGACATCTTGGACGAAGCGCTCCTGCGCCCGGGGCGGTTCGACCGCATCATCGAGATCCCCGTTCCCAGCTACCAGGGACGGGCCGAGATCTTCCGCATCCACAGCCACGGCATGACGATTCGGGAGACCATCGACTTCGAGACGCTCGCCAACCGATGCGAGGGCGCCACGGGTGCCGACATCAAGGCGATCTGCACCGAGGCCGGCATGTGGGCGATCCGGGAAGAGCGGGACAGCGTGACCGGCGCGGACTTCGAGCGGGCGATCGAGAAGGTCGTCGGCGACGAAGAGATGCGCAAGGAATCGGTCACGATGTTCGCCTAGGGCGACTCGGCAGCGGCTAAGCTGCCGGTCCACCGGGCATCGTTCGAATCCCTTAGGGGGGGTCCCCGACCGACGATTACGGTCCCGAGCTGGCCCAGATCACGCTGAACCCCAGCCCGGACTTGCCGAGCTGATTGGGAGCCGCCTTCGTGAGGTTCCCCGAGATCGTCACCATCGTGATCCGGTGGATGTTGGAGAACGCGGTCAGGCTCCCGGTCACTCCGCCGATCGTCGCCGTGCACGTGGCCCGAATCCCTGTGTGCACGTGGCCCCAGTAGACGACCCCAAAGTCGGCCAGCGGGAGCACCCCGGAAACGGTGCTGGGTGCCTCGGCGATCCACTCGGCAGAGTCGCGCGAGGCGCCCGTGACCTTGCCCGTGATGGAGAAGCTGTGCGTCGTCGTCGTGTCCTTGAGCGTGAGGTTGAACTGCGTCCCGGTCCAGGAGACTTCGCCGAAGATCTTGTCGCCGGGCGTGATGGTCAGCGAGCTGATCGTGTGCGACGGGTTGGGGTAGAACTCGTACCAGGCATAGTAGCTCGTGGTTCCGAGGACGCAGTCGGCCTCCGTACCGATCTGCTCGACCGTCGTCGAGGAGTAACCATCGATCCCCACCCAGAAGGAGGAGTACTGGGTCGCGAGGACCCCGCATGTGCCCACGATCTTCGGCTGGACCCACGAACCCTTCACGTCGGTGACCGAATTGGCGGTCGAGGTGACGGCGAAGCCGGCCCAGTTCGAGCTGGTGACGTTACCCACGCTGTGGAACAGGGGAGACGCCGAAGCGGTGCGGAGGGCGACGCCCGCGGGCATCGCCAGCAGGGTGAGCAACAGCAGGACCGCGAGCGCCCCAGCCCATCCCTCCACTTCCTGCTGCCGCATCGCCAGCCACCGGGGCAGCGCAGCCAAGTGGTGTATATGTGCGTGTCGAAGCCGGACCCGACCGTCGTCTATTCGCTCGTCCCCGACCCGGCTCCTCGCGGCCCTACGCTCGTGTTCAGGTCGGCGAGGACGACGGTCTCCCCGGGCGTCCAGACGACGTCCCGGTCGAATTCGAGAGTCCAATGCGTGGGGTCCACCTCGAGCAGGACGGTGGGCGCCAGCTGGGCTCCAACGAGGGCCTGAAATCGCTTCCCGGCCTCGAGGGCTCCCCGGTAGTACGCCCCCCGCCGCAGCTTCCCCACACGCAGGGTCCGTCCAGCCTGCAGCGTGCCCTCCGGAGCCAAGATGGAGCCTCGCGAGACCTCCTCCGGCTCGATGCCGCGCAGAGCTACGCCCACTCGCTCGCCGCTCGCGGCCTCTTTCACGTCGATGTCGTGCACCTGGATCGACCGGACCTCGACGAGTCCGGGACCGGGGTAGAGACGCAGCGCCTCGTGCGCTCGCAGCGTACCGGCCCGCACAAAGCCGAGCGCCACCGTACCGACTCCTTTGACGGGAAACGCGTGGTCCAGACGCACTTGGGTCGGGCCCGGGCGGGGGGTCACACTCTCGACGTCGAGCAATGCGCGCAATCGGGCCGCGTCACGAGGGAGCTGCGCGGAGTGCTCGAACCGTAGCCCGCGGAGCGAGCGGCGCAGTTCCTCTTCCCCCACGCCCGTGCCGCGCACGAGCCGAACGGGCATCGGGAAGAGGTCGGCGGTCGCCGCGGCCTCCGCGAAACCCCGGTCGAGCGCATCGGCCACGAGGAGCGCGGAGTCCCCGAGGGCCAAGCTCTGCAGGAGGGGAGGGAATCGCTCCGGATAGTTGATGGGCTCCACCAAGGTCAGCGCATGACCCTCGCGTACGTGGTGGTAGAGGCGAAGGTCGCTCTCGGTCCCCTTCTTTCCGATCTCGGCCGAGAGCCCACTTGCGCCGACCACGGCGACGGTCAGGCCGGTGCTCACGCGGCCCTCGCCCGGGCCCCGGCCTTCGCGGGCGGAGTGATCCGCAGGACGACCTGCCCGTCCTTGGCCGTGACGGTCACGTCGCTCCCCTCGAGCACCTCGCCGGCGAGGAGCTTGGCCGTGAGATCGTCGACCACCCGGTGCTGGATCGTTCGCTTGAGCGGACGCGCGCCGTACTGGGGGTCGAAGCCCGCGGCGGCCAGGAGCTTTTTGGCCTCCTCGGTGGCATGGATGGTGATCCGCCGATCTCCGAGACGGTGGGCGAGCTGGGCGAGCTGGAGGTCGACGATCGCCACGATCTCCTTTTCCGACAGCGGCTGGAAGATCACGACGTCGTCCAGCCGGTTGATGAACTCCGGCCGGAAGTACTGACGCACCGCCTCGTCGATGATGGCCTTGCGTTCGGCTTCCGTCTGGCCGGGGAGGAGCCGGTCGGTGCCGAGGTTGCTCGTCAGGATGACCAGCGTATGGCGGAAGTCGACGGTGCGGCCCTGCCCGTCGGTGAGCCGCCCCTCGTCGAGGAGCTGCAGCAGCACGTTCACGACGTCCGGGTGCGCCTTCTCGATCTCGTCGAGCAGGATCACCGTGTACGGCTTGGTCCTCACGGCCTCGGTGAGCTGGCCACCCTCCTCGTAGCCGACGTACCCTGGAGGAGCCCCGATCAGCCGGGCGACCGTGTGCTTCTCCATGTACTCCGACATGTCGATCCGTACGAGGGCCCGCTCGCTCTTGAACAGGAATTCCGCGAGCGCCTTGGCGAGCTCGGTCTTGCCGACGCCGGTGGGCCCGATGAACAGGAACGCCCCCATCGGGCGGTTGGGGTCCCCGAGTCCGGAGCGACTGCGTCGTACGGCCCGCGCGACGGCGTCGATCGCCTCGCTCTGACCGACGACGCGGCTGCGCAGCTCCGCCTCCATGCCGAGCAGCCGGGTCGTCTCTCCCTCGAGCAGGCGCGCGACCGGCACCCCCGACCACTTGGCGACCACCCGGGCTACGTCCTCCTCCGCGACCTCCTCCCGCAACAATCCTCCGCCCTCCTCGGTGCTGAGCGCCGTGCTCTTCTGCTCGAGCTCGCGGGTGAGCTCGGGGATGCGGCCATACCGTAGCCGGGCCGCGCTCTCGAGGTCGCCCGAGCGCTCCGCGCGCTCGCTTTCGGCCTTGGCCTCCTCGAGCTGTCGGCGCACGGCCCGGATCGCCTCGACCTCCGCCTTCTCTCGATTCCACTTGCGGCTCAGACCGCCCTCCTTCTCCTTGAGGTTCGCCACCTCCCGTTCCACGGCCGAGAGCCGCTCCCGGGAGGCGGAGTCGCTCTCCCGCTTGAGGGCGGTCCGCTCGATCTCGAGCTGACGGAGCCGACGCGAGAGCTGGTCGAGCTCCGGCGGCCGGGAGTCCAACGCGAGCCGCACGGAGGAGGCCGCCTCGTCGACGGCGTCGATCGCCTTGTCCGGCAGTCGGCGGTCGGGGAGGTACCGGGCGGTGAGCGTGGCCGCGGACACCAGCGCGGCGTCGTGGATCCGCACCCCGTGGTGCAGCTCGTACCGCTCCTTGAGGCCGCGAAGGATCGAGATCGTGTCCTCGACGGTGGGTTCGGCGACGAGGACCGGTTGGAAACGGCGCTCGAGCGCCCCGTCCTTCTCGATGTACTTGCGGTACTCGGGGATCGTCGTCGCCCCGATGCAGTGCAGGGTGCCCCGCGCGAGCGCCGGCTTGAGCAGGTTGGAGGCATCGAGCGCACCCCCCTCGGTCGCTCCGGCATGGACGAGGGTGTGCAGCTCGTCGATGAACAGGAGCACCTGCCCCTCGGAGCTGTCCACTTCCTTGAGGACCGCCTTCATTCGCTCCTCGAACTCCCCGCGGAACTTCGCCCCGGCGAGCAGCGCTCCCAGGTCGAGCGCGACCAGGCGCCGGTTCTGGAGCGACTCGGGGACGTCCTTGATCACGATCCGGATCGCGAGCCCCTCGACGATCGCCGTCTTGCCCACGCCCGGATCGCCGATGAGGACCGGGTTGTTCTTGGTGCGGCGGGAGAGGATCTGGATGACCCGGCGGATCTCCTCGTCCCGGCCGATCACGGGGTCGAGCTTCTGATTCCGCGCGAGCTCGGTCAGGTCGCGGGTGTACTTGTCCAGCGCCCGGGTCTCGGCCTCGTCGGCCCGGTCTGCTACCCGGGGGGGAGCGCCCCGACTCTCCTTGAGCTGGGCCTCGAGGCCGGCGCGCCGGACCCCCTGCTCCGCGAGCTCCTCCCGGGCGGGAGAGCCTACGGTGAGCAGGCCCAGCAGCAGATGCTCGATGTTGGTGTACCTATCTTTCCGCCGGGCGGCTTCCTTCTCGCCGGCTTCGATGACCGCCTGCAGCTCCCGAGAGATGTACTGGTCGTTCGGTGCGACGTGCTCGGCGGTGGGCAGGTCGGCGAGCTGCTGCTCGACCTTCGCCGAGAGCGCGGCAAGGTCGGCCCCGCACGCCTTGAGCCACTCCCGTGCTGGACCTTCCTCGTCGGCGAGCAGGCTCGCGAGGAATTCCACCGGGGTCACCGCCGCGTGGCGGAGCTCGGCGGCTCGGGCGAAGGCCCGCTCGAGCGCGCTCCGCGCCCCGTCGGTGAGCCGTTCGAGCTGCATGGGCCGGTCGCGCACCGTCCGCAGTTATATGCGCATTTCCGGTCGGCGCCACCGTGGTCGACCTCCGGACGGACGTCGGTGCGCTGGCGTTCCGCAACCCGCTGCTGCTCGCCTCGGGGATCTGGGGCGAGAGCGGACAGTCGCTCATCGGGGCGTACGAGGCCGGGGCCGGCGCCGTGGTCAGCAAGTCGATCGGTGCCGAACCCCGTCCGGGCTACCCGAACCCGACGGTAGAACAGTACTCGGACTGGGGATTCCTCAACGCGATGGGGCTACCCAATCCGGGGATCGAGGCGTATCCGGAGGAGATCCGCCGTGCCCGGGCCGGGGGGGTCCCCATCATCGGCAGCATCTTCGCCCCTACCTCGCAAGGATTCGCCGAACTTGCCCGCGCCATGGAACCGACGGGCGTCTGCGCGATCGAGCTCAATCTGAGCTGCCCGCACGCCCGCGGCCTCGGCTCGGAGATCGGGTCGGACCCGGCGATGGTGACCGAGGTGACCCGGACGGTGAAGGCGGCGACGCGTCTGCCCGTCTGGGCCAAGCTCACCCCGAACGTGGCCGACCCGGCGGCGCTGGCCGTGGCCGCGGAGGTGGGAGGCGCCGACGCGATCACCGCGATCAACACCGTGCGCGGTCTCGCCATCGATCCGGTGCTGCGCCGGCCGGTGCTCGCCCACGGGCTGGGGGGGCTCAGCGGGCCGGCCATCAAGCCCATCGGGCTCGCCTGTGTGTGGCTGATGTACGAGCAGGTCCGCATCCCGATCGTGGGGGTGGGCGGCATTCGGACCGCGCGGGACGTGATCGACTACACGCTCGCCGGAGCGAGGGCCGTGCAGGTCGGCACGGCGGTGGCGACCGATTCGATCTCCGTGTTCGGTCGCATCACGTCCGAGCTGGAGCGGGAACTCGCCGCGCTCGGCGTGGAGCGGCTCACCGATTTGGTGGGGACCGCACACCACCCCCCCGGGGCGCCGTGAGCACCCTCTCCCCCCCGGGGCCGTGGCGTCGTGTCCACACCGTACGCGAGAGCGTGCGGGAAACCCCCAGCACCGTCACTCTACGGTTCGAGGACCCGGTGGAGGCGGCTCCGGGGCAATTCGTCATGGTCTGGGTCCCGGGCGACGACGAGCTGCCGATGTCGCTCTCCTACACCGGGGCGCTCAAGGGCGTGACTGTCAAGGCCATGGGCAGCACGAGTCGGCGCGTGTTGGGACTGGGGGAAGGCAGTCGGATCGGAATTCGCGGCCCGTATGGGAACCGGTTCGACCTTTCGCCGCATCGGATCCTGGCCGTCGGCGGCGGCTCGGGTACCGCCGTGCTCGCGCCGGCGGCGGAGGCCGCCCAC
>JAKIWO010000048.1 GCA_022749995.1 Thermoplasmata archaeon
GAGCGTCTCCGGGAAGTGGTAGCCCGTGTCCAGGAACAGGACCGGCAGACGCAGCCGCTGCTCTTTGAGGAGCGACAGGACCACGAGCCCCTCCTTGCCGAAGGCGGACCCTACAGCGACCTTCCCCGCAAACCTCGCTCTCGCCTCTCGAAGGATCTCGGCGGCACTGAGCGATTCCCACAGCGCGGACAGACGCCGCGCCTCGGCGGCGCCGTCGGCCAGGGGCTCTACCGTCGGGACTGCGCTCATACAGCGGACGAAGTGACTATACCGGCCTGATTTAAGGAGGTGACCTGCGTGGATTAGAACGCAATCGCGCAATTTCTGCGCGGTCATTTACGGGCGTTGCAGGGGTGCCGGCGGAGGCACTACCGTCGGTGCGCGGGCCCGCACCGGCCACGTTGCGCCTTCGGGAACGACCGCCCCCTGGGCCGCATACCCGTCGTTTCCCGTGAACACGTGGCGGCGCAACCACCAGAGCCCACCGATGTAGGCGACGTCGACCAGCTCGAGCCCCGGTACGATCACGAGTCCGAACAGGGTGGAGAAGGCGAAGATGGGAAGGAGGAGCCCGACCACGAACGCAAAGCATTGCGGGTCGTTGGACTCCGAGCCGATCCACCGGAGCACGAGGAGGGCGGGCACGATGTAGCTCGCACCGACGAGGAGGAGCGTGAGCGTCGGCGGCGCCCCTCGGTACGCCAAGAGATACGACCCGGGAAGCCAGGCGGCGAACGGTAAGAGACCCAGCAAGAGGAAACGCCGCGCGCTCGCGCGCGGGGGACCCGACGCCGCCAGCGCAAATCGGTTCGGCAGGTAGCGTGCAGCGGCCGCCAGGAGGAGGACCGCCAGGGAAAGCCCCACCTCCCAGAGGATGGGCGGCCGGTCGACCGCGGCGAAGGCAAGGTCCCCGAGGAGCACGACGCTCAGGATGCCCCCGACGCACACGAGGGCCGAGCGCCGGGTCAGTAGCGGCACGCCGCGGAGGTCAGGATAGATCCGCGTGTAGAGATACAGCGGAAGCGCGATGCTGAACGTGGCGTGGAAGAAGGCGAACTCTCCGGCCCAGACCCAATTGAGACCGAGCCAGCGTCCGTACGATCCGAAGAGGGCGACGGGATTTCCGCCGGGCTGGAAGAAGGTGTGCACCGCGAGCCCTTCCTCCACAATGCCGTAGGCGAGCCCGAGGAGGAGCACGGTTCCCCAGCCGCGATTCCAGCGCACTGCCGCCTCGCGGATGAGTAGGGCACCGGTCGTGTACAGCGCAAGATCCAGCAGCAGGGTGACTAGGAATCCGAACGGATCGAACACCAGCCGGGTGATCGTCGTCGATCCGGTGAGCAGCTCCGGAATCCCCGGCGTGAGCAGGATCAGGACGAGCAGCGCCCGTCGGTCGAGCCGAGGCCCCGCAGCGGGCACGGACGTGGGCGCGCAGAGCGTCGTGGACACACCGGAGATTCGTGGGTTCCCCCTCTTGAAACCCCCCGGAGGAGAAGTCGGGGGACCGTGGCACCGGGGCACGCGAAAGGGATACGGTGGCAGCCGAATGTCCGGGTCGTGCCGGAGTCCGAGGCGCCCGCGGCCCCTGCGGCGCTGGACGGGCGAGTCTGTGTTCTGAGCGGAGCGACCGGGGGACTCGGCAGGGCCACCGCGCGGGGTCTCGCCGGGCTAGGCGCGCGCGTGGTGCTCCTGGCCCGAAGCGCGGAGAAGGGTTCCGCACTGGTCTCGAGCATCCGCGCCGAATTGCCGGAAGCTCGGCTCGAGCTGCTGGTGGTGGGCGATCTGGCGAATCTTGAGGACAGCGCAGCGACGGCGGACCGGTTGCTGGAACGGTACTCCCGTATCGATGTACTCGTGCACAATGCCGGAGCGATCTTCTCCCGCCGCGAGATCACGACCAATGGATTCGAGCGGACCTTCGCCCTCAACGTGCTGAGTCCGTTCGTGCTCACCTGCCGGCTCGCCCGACGACTCGTCGAGTCGGCGCCGGCCCGTGTGGTCAACGTGGCATCGGCCGCCCATCGGATGCGAACGGTACCGTGGGAGACGCTGGCCGACCGTCGCCCCTACCGCCCCCTCGGGGCCTACGGTGAATCGAAGCTGGAACTGATCCTACTGACCCACGAGTTCGCCCGGCGGTTCGCTGGAACGGGTGTCACGGTCAACTCCCTCCACCCCGGCCTGGTGCGCTCCGGTTTCGGCCGCAACAACCCCGACGGTCTGGGTCGCGTGCTCGGATGGACCCTCTCGGTCGTGGGACGGTCCCCCCGCATCGGGGCGCGGACGAGCGTCTACCTCGCGAGCGCTCCGGAGGTTCGCGGATCCACCGGCGAGTACTTCGTTCGATCCCGAGCGCATCCTTCCTCGGCTGCATCCTACGATCCGGCGGCTGAGCGCCGACTCTTCGAGGAGTGCGAGCGAATGAGTGGCTGCCGCTTCCCGGCGCAATTGGGCCCCGAAGGAAGCTAGTCCGGGACCGGGCTCTCCGCTGCCGGCTCGGCCGGCTTCTCCTCCACCTCGGACGTCGCTCGCCGGCGGCGCCGGCGCACGCTCACGAGGACGGCCGCCCCGGCCCCGAAGAGCGCCAGAGGGAGCACTAGGTACAGGACCGGGAACGCACTGGGGCCGGAGGGCTGCGTCACGTTGATCGTGAGGGTCCGGAGCACCGAGCCGCCGCCGGAGTCGTTCACCCAGAGCGAGATCGTGGTCGCTCCCGCAGTCGCGAACTGGTGCGAGGTGTTCGCAGTCGTCGCCGAGGCACCGTCCCCGAAACTCCAGTCGAAGACGAGGGGGAGGGTCCCGCCGCTCGCGTTCGCGGCGAAGGCGAGCGTGGTCCCGACTCGAATGGAGGACGGTGTCCCGAATGCCGCCACGGCGAGCGGTGGGTCCACGAGGAGCCGATAGCTCCCCAGGCCGGTCGTGCCCACCGAGTCGGTGACATTGAGCATCACCGAGTACGTGCCGGCCGTTCCGAACGGGTGGGAAGGGGTGGCCGAGGACGAACCGGTTCCGTCGCCGAACGACCAGTTGTACGTGACGAACTTCCCCGACCCGCCGCTCGCGCTGCCGAGGAACCCGACCGGCACCCCCGCGTCCACCGTGCTCCAGTTGGCCGCGATGCTCACCGCTAGGGTGCGAACGACGGAGATGTTGATCACCGAGCTCGCGCCGCCGGCGCCGGCGTCCGTGGCCCGGGCACTCACCTGATACACCCCTACCGAACCGAAGCTGTGGTTGACCACGCCCCCCTGGCCCGTGGTCCCGTCATCGAAGCTCCAGGCGACCCGTACCGGGGGAGAGCCCCCCGCTACGGTGGCGGTGAACGCCACCGGGACCGAGATCCCCACGCGGGTCGGGTCGGCCCGGGCCGTCAGTTCGAGGGACGGTGCGATCATCGCTTGAACCGAGGTCGTTCCCGGGCGGTGGAAGAAGTCCTCCACGGTCGCTCGTACCGGAAAAGTGCCCGACTGGGCCCACGCGTGCTGCTCGAGGATCGACCAGGTCGAGGAAGCGTTGAGGCCGGCGAGGGAGCCGGTGGCGTTGGTCCCGTCGCCGTACTCCAGCATCCAGGAGGACTCGGGGCCGCTGCCGTTGCCCGGATAGTTGGCAAACTCGAGCGAGACTGAGACCAGTGCATCGGCGGGGTTCGGCGAGAATACCGTGAACGCCGGTGCGGGGGACGTCCCGAGCGACCAGCTCGCCTGAACACATCCCCGCAAGCACTCGGGGGTGAGCAGCAGCGGATCGGTGCTGGTGCTGTTCTCGGCCATTTCGGCGTACTCCGCCGCCGGCGGAGCGGCGCTGCTCGCGACAGGGCTCCACTGGCCGTGCAGGAACGACCAGGTGGTGTCCGACCCGGCCGATCCTGCCGGGTCCCAGCCGCCGAACAATACCAGCTCGCCCTCCGCACCGAACCAGCTCAGCGCCGTCCCGACCCCTCCGGGCGGGTACTGACACGTCAGGGCGCAATTGCGGGAGGAGATCGTCAGGTTGGACCACGTGCTCCCGTTCAGGGCGAAGGTCGCGTTGGAGACGGCAGCGCTCCCGGGATACTCCCCACCGAACCGAAGCATCGTCGCGTCGGCGAGGTCGAACGCCATTCCAGCTCCGTAGACCGTCGAACCGGCGGGGCCCGCTCCCACCAGATGCCAGCCGGTCCGGTTGAGCGTCCATTCTGCGTTGCTCGCGGTGCTGCAGTTGGCTACCGTGCACCCACCGACCAGGAGCATCGCCTGCAGCGCCGGGTCCCAAGCGAACGACTCGAAGGCGACGGCGGGGCCGGTGCCTCCGAGCGGGTCGACCGCCGAAAGGTTGTGCCATCGGTCCGATGTCAGCAACCAGCCGTCGTTGAGGAGCGATCCGTTCGCGGAGATTCCCCCGTAGAGCACCACCCCGTCGTACGCGGGATCAAAATCCATCGCAGCACCGTAGCGCGCCGCGGGAGATCCATTGACCTTCGCGCTGACGTTCGCCCACTGGCCGCCCGCATACGCCCACGTGGAGGCCGAGAGGCTGCCGTCGGAGCGCTGACCCCCGAAATAGACGAACTCGCCCCCATGGAGGAGCGGGTCGAACGCCAGCGAACCCCTCGGATTCGTCGGTCCAGCCCCCATTCCAGCGGTCGCGTTGAACCAGCTCGGCGCGACCCCGCCGGCTCGGGGAACGCTCGCCGGCGAGGGCGAGAGGCAGACGGCCGCAAGTCGACAGGCGGTGGGGTCCCCTCGTGCCACGGCGGCGCCAGCGGCGGGGGAAGCGGAGCTTGAATCCGGGGAGAGTCGGGCAGCGCCCGTCGGGAGGATCAGCAGAGCGACCAGCAACACGGCGATCGCGCTCGCGACGGTGGTACCGGATCGGCCGTACCGCGTGCTGTCGTCGTTCATTTACTGCGCGGTTCGAGGGATGGCGGCGATCCGCTCGGTCCAGTCGGCCAGCTGGGGCATGGAGCGGGGGACCCGTTCGCCGACGGTGAGCAACGGCGAGATCGAACCGAACACGCCGAAATCGGCGAGGCTGGGTTCGCCGAGCAGCCAGGGCCGATCCGTGAGAATCTCCTCGAGCATACGAAGGTAACCGTGCATTTCCCGGCGGTATTCCGGCCGACGCTGGCGCAGCTGTTCCCAGGAGCCTCGCGCCCGGGCCTGCATCTCCTCGAACACCCACCGCTCCACCTCTCCCTCAAGTACCGCGGGGACCGAGGTGACGACGTATCTCCAGACCCGTTCCTCCAACACCTGGTGACCCCAATTCTCGAGCGCGCGGGCCAACGCCCTCTGCCCGTCGGGGTACAGACTGGGCGCGGGTGTCCGGCGCTCGAGGTGGTCGGCCATCCGATCCCAGGTCACGACCCGTGTTCCCTCGACCCAGGCCGGGAGGTAGTCCTGGCCCGTGGCCTTGAGGAGCCGCCGGCGGTCGTGGTAGGGTTCCACGACGAGCCGGTAGCGGATGCCCTTGAACGCGAGTATACGCTCCGCCGAGACGCAGTAGTGGCTGATGGGGTGGTAGTAGAGCTGAGGGAGCGCCACGCGGCGGCTACGGTTCGGGTGCGGAAGTAGTCGCTGCTGCCGGCTCGGTGTCGTAGGGCTCCGCCGAGGATTCCTCCTCCAGGTACTCCGGAGCCAAGTCGCTCGAGTCGGGTTCCGCCGGCGGACCGCGCCGTCCGACCCAGAGGACCAACCCCACGAGGCCGAGCAGGGCCACGCCCGCCACGACCCAGAGGACGAGCGCTACGATCACCCCACTCGAGGCGGAGGACGCCGTTCCGGTGGGGGACTCCGGCCCGAAGCTAGCGACTTCGGCGACCGGTCCGGTCGGTGTGAGATTGACGTTCGCTTGGGCTCCCGTGTAGGAGCCCGGTCCCGTTCCGGTCCACCCGAGGAATCGCTGGCCGGCCTGCGCGGCCGCCGAGAGTTGCACCGGCGTGCCCGCGGAGGACCAGGTCGAGCCGGGTCCCACGCTGCCGTTGCCGGCGGCTGAAATGGTGAGCCAGACCTGCTCGGTGAAGTTCACCGTCAGGTCTCGGTTTCCGGCGCGGAGGTCGACGGGGTAGCGTCCTGCGTCGCCGGGAACATACCGGACGCCGGCCGAGGTGCTGACGATCGGCACCGCGACGATGTAGCGGCCGTTGAGCGGGGCGAGCTCGAGCGTTGGGCTCGCGCCGCCGGCGCTCGCATTCCCGGCGCTCGTATTCCACGGCGTCCCCCCGGGGAGACCGGACTCCGTCACGTGCAGCGTGAAGGTCTGCGGCGGGGGAGGCGGGAGGAGCGCGAATTGGGCCACCTCGGTGATCGGACCGCCCACCACGATGGGGAGCGAGGCCGTCGCGCTGCTGCGCGCTCCCAACCCTGTGCCGTTCCATCCGACGAACCGGTAGCCCGGGGAGGGAGAGGCGACCAGCGTCACCGGCGTCGAGGCGCCCTGCCACGTCGCACCCGAGGGGATGGTCGAGCCGCCCGGGGTGGATTCGACCTGCAGGAGGTACTCGGTGGCGAACACGAGGCTGAGGCTGCCGTTCGCCTCCACGTCGAGAGATCCTCCGACGAGCGAGAGCGTACTCGTCCAGCTGAGCGGGCGGTACCTCACGCCCGAGGACCCGTTGTCGTAGCTGTACGGAAGCCCGAGCGCGTAGGGTCCCGGGGTAAGATTGGTAATGGAGAAGCCGCTAGCGCCCCAGTGCGAGCTCCCCCCGAGCGTGACGGAGAACGGCTGGTCGGCCGGAATGCCGCTCGCATTCACCGCTAGGGCGAAGGTGGGAGGCGGGCGTGGCCCGAAGGCGGCGAGTTCGGTCACCGGTCCCGTCGGCCGAATGAGGAGCGGGTTCTGCCACCGCTGGGAGCTGCCCGAGGAGCCCGGCCCGAACCCGGTCCATCCGAGGAACACGTTGTTCGCCGCCGGGGTCGCGCTCAGGCCTAGGAGCGAGTCGTTGGTCACCCAGCCGCTCCCGGGGCTCACGCTGCCGCCGGCAGAGCCCGCGGCAGCGAGCCACCACTCGGCGGAGTACGTCAGGGTGACGTTCGCCGCCCCCGTCAGATCGAACACCGCCGGTGCCGAGACGTTGACCGCGACCGAGGTGTTCACCGTCGCGACGCCGACGGTGACCTGGGTCACGGCGAAGGCGCTGCCGTTCAGTCCCGGCTCAAAACTACCATTAAGAGTGTAACTCGCGCCCGCCGAGAGCTGGAGTTCGGCGTCGGCCGAGGAGAGGCCGAACTGTTGTGTCCCTCCCCCTGCCGAGGATTGGAGAGAGTAGCCCCAGCGAGAGCCGGTCGGCAGACCGACCTCGCTCAGCTGGACGGGGAACAGTGCTCCCGCGATCGATTCGAGGCTGAAGTTCACCGTGATGAGCCCGTAGACGGGAGCGATCAGGATGGAGCCGAGCGAGCAGTTGCCGACCCAGTACATTCCGGGGACGGCGCTGGGTACGGTCCAGACGGTCACCCCCAGCGCGACGGCGGTGGGGACGCTGGGGAAGGTGATGCCGGGGCCGCTCGTGAGATTGCTCTGGTTGGTCTGGGAGCTCGTGAGCGAGATCCCCCACGTGGTGCCGTGCGGTAAACCCTTCTCCGTGAACCCGAGCGGAACCTTGTCCCGTTGGCAGTAGATGTAGTTGTAGATCTGGCTGCCGTACGCGTCGTAGTAACCGGCGCAGTCTCCGGTCCGGAGGAAACTTGCCGTCTCTCGGAGGGGTCCCTGCGGCACGACGGTGATGTTCGGGCTCCCCGAACTCACGTTCCCGGGCCCGCCGGCCACCCAGGCGAGGAATGTGACGTTAGTGGTCGCGACGCTGCAGTAGACGTAGCTGTAGCCCGTGACGCCCAAGCAATCGGTGTAGAGCGGGTCCCACGTCGTGGCAGCGAGCGAGAGCGGCACCCCCACCGGCACCCAGTGGGTGGTGGCGGGCGCGTACGGGGTCAGGTTGACGTTGGAGCAGTCGATGTACGCGTTGTACTGGTTGTAGTACCGGTAGATGGTGGCGCACCCGGGGGGCAGCGCTCCTCGGAACAGGCTGGCCGGCGCGACGTTGACGGTGAGCGGCACGTAATCGGTAAACGTCACTGCATCGGTCACGCTGACGGTCGTCAGGAGCAGCGGGCTCAGGCTTTGGGCCGTCACGTAGGCGCGCTGGGTGGCGCTCAAGTTGAGACCGGGGACCGTCCAGTACACAGACTGCCCGACGGGCACCCCGTCGAAGCCGACCGTGGCGTTGCCGAGAGCCACCCGTTCGTGGCCGAGCAGGTTCACCTGCCACTCCGAGGCATTGGTGAGCCCGGCGGCGACGAAGGACAGGTTGACGACCGGACCGACGTACGGCTCGGAAACTTGGACTTGGGTGTTGGCGAGCGGGGTTCCAGGGTAGACCGCGCACGGCGAGGCAGGCCAGCTCGGACAGCTCACGTCGGGCCAGCCGTAGAAGGAGTGGCCCGACGCGGCGATCAACGCCGAGCGCTCGCCGGGCCAACCGGTCGCGTTGGCACCGATCGCGCCGTCC
>JAKIWO010000049.1 GCA_022749995.1 Thermoplasmata archaeon
CAGGGGGTCGGCGCGCTGTTGACCAAGATCCTCCACCTGCCGGACCGGACGCCGGAGTACGGGGCCTGGAAGGAGTTCCTCGCCACGTACCGACGGGAGGAGGGTGCGGTCGAGGTGGCGGTCGTGGGCAAGTAAACCGAGCTGCACGACGCGTACCTCTCCCACGTCGAGGCGTTCCACCACGTGCAGGGACGGCTCGGCCTCGCCGTCCGGCTGCAGTGGTACGATTCCGAAGACCTGCCGCGCAGCCCCGCCGCGCTCGAACGGATCACCCGCTCCGACGCCATCCTGGTGCCGGGGGGGTTCGGTTCCCGCGGTGTCGAAGGCAAGATGCTCGCGATCGAGGCCGCCCGGCGTCACCAGATCCCCTTCCTCGGGGTCTGCTACGGCTTCCAGATGGCTGCCGTCGAGTTCGCGCGCCATGAGCTCGGGCTGCCCGACGCACACACCACCGAGGTCGAGCCGCACACTCGGGACCCCGTGGTCAGCCTGCTCGAGGAGCAGCAGGGGGTCCAGTCGCTCGGCGGCACGATGCGGCTCGGCGCCCTCCGGGTGATGCTCGACCCCGGCAGCCGGATCGCCGAACTGTACGGCCGGACCGAGATCTACGAGCGACACCGGCACCGGTACGAGATCCACCCGGACTACCTGGAGCGGTTCGCCGCGCGGGGGCTGCGGGCCACCGGCCGCGGCGTCGACGGCCGGGTCGAGGTGTTCGAGCTCGACGACCACCCGTTCTTCTTCGGCGTGCAGTACCACCCGGAGTTCCTCTCCCGCCCCGAGGCACCGCACCCGCTGTACCTCGGGCTCATCCAAGCCGCCCGCATTCGTCAGGAGGGACCGGCCGCTGTCGCACCCGCGGCGGCTCGCGCGTGAGCTCCCCGACCTCGACGGCCAGGTGGTCCGGGTCGCGGGTCATCTCGAGGAGTACCGCACCCTCGGGGGGATTGCCTTCGCCCTCCTCCGGGACCGGACCGGTCGGGTCCAGCTGACCTTCAAGAAGGGCACCACCGACCCGGCGCTGTTCGCGCAGGTGGAGGCGGCGCCCCGGGAGTCGGTGCTGTCGGCGGTCGGGACCGTCCAGCGCTCGCCCAAGGCGCAACTCGGCGTCGAGGTGCTCCCCCAGTCGCTCGAGGTGCTGAGCGTGGCCGGCGTTCCCTTGCCGCTCGGCGTCGTGGACAAGGTGAACGCCGAGCTGGACACCCGGCTCAACCACCGGGTGCTCGACCTGCGCAAGCCGGCGGTCCGCGAGGTGTTCCTGCTGCGCGCGGCGCTGCTCGCCGGGTTCCGCCAGGCGTTCGATGACCGGGAGTTCCTCGAGGTGGAGACGCCGAAGCTGCTGCGCCAAGGCGCCGAGGGCGGAGCGACGCTGTTCCCCGTCCAGTACTTCGAGGAGCGCGCCTACCTCGCGCAGAGTCCGCAACTGTACAAGCAGATGCTGATGGGCGCCGGCTTCGAGCGGGTCTACGAGATCGGTCCGGCGTTTCGTGCCGAACCGTCCGACACGGTCCGGCACACCACCGAGTTCACCAGCCTCGATGCCGAGATGGCCTACCTCGGCTCCGCCGAGGAGTTGCGCCAGATGCTCGAGGGCATTCTCCACGACGCCCTCGAGCACGCGCGGGGCCGGCTCGCGCCCACCCATCCGGCGCTCGCCGAGCGGATCCCCACCGTTCAGCTTCCTCTGCCCCGGCGGAGTTTCTCGGAGGCGTTGCGCTCCCTTGGGCGGGAGGGAACGCTCGCCGACCTTGGCACCGAGGAGGAGCGGGCGTTCGGGGAGCTGATGGCCCGCGAGACGGGCAACCCGTTCTTCTTCCTGACCGAGTTCCCGGTCGCGGTCAAGCGCGCCACGTTCTACGCGCAGCGGGACGCAGCGCACCCGGAGCTGACCGGGTACTTCGATCTCTACTACCGCGAGCTCGAACTGGCCAGCGGGGGCCCGCGCGAGCACCGCATCGAACCGCTGCGAGCGCAGATCACCGAGGCCGGCCTCGCTCCGGAGCAGTTCGCCGCCTACCTAGAGGCGTTCGCGTTCGGGATGCCGCCGCACGGCGGGTGGGGGTTCGGCATCGACCGTCTGGTCAAGGCCCTCGCCGGGCTGGCGAATATCCGGGAGGCACGGCTTTTCCCCCGGGACCGCTACCGCCTGACCCCCTAGGTGAGTCGAGATGGCACTAGCAGCCCACGTGGTCCCCTCCTCGATCGAGGTCGCCGGTCGTTGGTCGGCGGTCCTCGAAGAAGCCGGGCTGCGCTCCCGGGTCCTCGAAGTGCGGGGCCGGTTCCCCGAGGAGCGGAGCGTGAGCCTGCCGTTCGCCGCCGTGGAAGGGGCCGACGCGGGCCTGGCCGACCTCCTGCTCGAGCGCCCGGAGGAGACGCTCGAGGCCGGACGCAAGGCGATGCAGGAGATGCTGCCGGTCCCGATGGAGGAGGCGGAGTTCCCGCTCCGTCTGCGGGTCACGGGGCTCCCGACCGCCGCCCGCCGTACCATCCGCGGGATCCGCGAGAGCGACCTCGGAAGGTTCCTCGCGCTCGACGCGATCGTACGGAAGGTCACCGAGGTCCGCCCCCAGATCCGCGAGGCGGTGTTCCTGTGCCTGGCCTGCAAGGGGGAGTGCCGGGAGCTCCAGGAGGAGGCGAGCCCGGTCTTCCACGAGCCGGGGGAGTGCAGCCACTGCGGCAAGCCGCAGGGCCGGACCCGGTTCCGGCTGCTACCGGAGCGCTCGAGCTACGTGGACGCCCAACGGATCGAGATCCAGGAGAACCCCGAGAGCCTCAAGGGCGGCGCGCACCCGCAGGGTCTCACCGTGCTGCTCACCGAGGACCTCGCCGGCCGGGTGATCCCGGGCAACCGGCTGGTGGTCAACGGCGTGCTCAAGGGGCTCCAGCGCGCGAGCGCCTCGCGCACGGGACTGCTCCGCAGCACCACCTTCGACCTGCTGCTGCTCGGCAACTCGGTGGAGTACCAGCAGCAGGAGTACGACGAGATCCCGATCTCCGAGGAGGAGGAGCGGCTGATCCTCTCCTTCCGCCACGACCCGCAGATCCTGGACCGGATCGTGCTCTCCCTCGGCCCGACGATCAAGGGCCTCGAGGAGGAGAAGGAGGCGATCGCGCTCCAGCTGTTCGGCGGGGTCGAGAAGCACCACGCCGACGGCATCCGAGTGCGCGGCGACATCCACGTGCTGCTCATCGGCGACCCCGGCACGGGCAAGAGCCAGCTGCTGCGGTACGTGGCCGACGTGGCACCGCGTGGTGTGTACACGAGCGGCAAGGGCGCAACGGCCGCTGGCCTCACCGCCGCCGCGGTCAAGGACGACTTCGGGGGCGGCCGTTGGGTGCTGGAGGCCGGCATGCTGGTGCTCGCCGACGGCGGCATGGCGGTGGTCGACGAGCTCGACAAGATGACCCCCGAAGACCGCAGCGCGATGCACGAGGCGCTCGAGCAGCAGACGGTGAGCGTGGCCAAGGCCGGCATCACCGCCACGCTGAACGCCCGCTGTCCGGTGCTCGCGGCCGCGAACCCCAAGTGGGGTCGTTTCTCGCGCGACCGGACCATCTCCGAACAGATCGACCTGCCACCGACCCTCCTCTCCCGGTTCGATGTCATCTACTCCATCCAGGACCGGCCCGACCAGAAGCGGGACCGGTTGCTGGCCAATCGGATCCTGCTCTCCCACCAGGAAGGGGAGGCCCACGACGTCGCGCTCCAACCGCCCTCCGGACCTCCGGCGGCCGGCGCGGCCTTCCCCCCGGATTTCCTGCGCAAGTACATCGCCTACGCCCGCCGCACGATCCGGCCCGTGCTCACCGACGAGGCGCTCCGGGTCATCGAGGACTTCTACGTCCAGATCCGCAAGCAGGGGGAGGAGCCGGACGCCCCCGTGCCGATCACCGCACGGCAGCTGGAGGCGCTCGTGCGGCTCGCCGAGGCCTCCGCCCGCGCCCGGCTCTCGCGCCAGGCGACCGCCGACGACGCCCGGCGGGCCACCCGGATCGTCGAGGGGTTCCTTCGCCGGGTCTCCACGGCCGAGGGTAAGCTCGATATCGACATCGTGGCGACCGGCGTGAGCCACAGTCAGCGGGAGCGGATCGACGCGCTGATGGGCGTCATGCGTCAGCTCCAGGAGCAGGCCGGCCAGTTCGCGCTCGAGGAAGTGGTGGCGGCGATGGAGCGTCACGGCGTTCCGCGCAACCGGACCGAGGCGCTGTTCCAGTCCCTGCGCTCCCAGGGGGAGCTCGTCGAGAGCCGGCCCGATGTCTGGCAGCTCGCCCGCTTCTAGTCCGACCCCACCCGGCGAGATGATAATCCCTGCCGGCCCTCGGCCGGGGGCCGGAGGCACCATGGAATCGGGAATCGTCATGCGGGTGCACCGGGTCCGCTCGGAGATGGTGGTGGCCGCCTGCGACGCCGAGCTGGTCGACAGGGATTTGCCGGTCGGGGCCTCCGGTCGCACCGTCCGCATCACCGCCTACTTCTACGGAGAGCGGCGGGTCGAGCGGGAGGAGCTGCTCTTCCACCTGCGGAGGGCGACGATTGTCAACCTCCTGGGGGAGCGGGTCTGCCGGCTGGCGGTGGAGGAGGGATTGCTCGACGCCGAGGGCACGGGCACCCTGGGCGGCGTGCCGCACGCCGAGATCATCACCGTCCCGGAAGGGTAGCGACCCCCATGGCAGAGTTCTGCGTCGTGTGCGGCCGCACGGGCCTGCCGCTCGAGGAGGGGGTCTGCACCGACTGCTTCGTCGCGAAGAATCCCCTCGTCACGGTGCGCGCACGTCCCGGGGTCGTGCTCTGTCCGGAGTGCGGTGCGCGCAAGGTCGGCGAGGCGTGGGAGCGCCGGGGTGCTCCTCCGCTGCTCTCCCTCGAGGATCTACGGCCCTTGCTCGTGGCTCGAGAGGGGGTCGGGATCCGCCGGGCCAACTTCGAGGAGGGGGGGAAGCAGCGGCTCGTGCGAGAGCTGCGCGGCAGCGTCGACGTGCGATTCCGGGATACCGAGCGCTCGGTCCCGCTCTCCTTCGAGGTCCGGGTGGAGCATCGTACCTGCACGAACTGCAGCCGCCGGAGTGGCGGTTTCTACACGGCCGTCATCCAACTGCGGGGACCGGAGGGACGTCGCCGGATGAAGGCGAACGCGCTGCGGGAGGCGCTCCGGGTCCGTTGGGATGCGCTCATTCCGCTCACCCGCACCGACTGGCGGGAGGCGCTCTCCTGGTTCGAGCCGCTCAAGGAGGGTTGGGACTTCTACCTGACCGACACGGAGTCGGCCCGCTCGCTGGCGCGTTGGATGCGCGGCCGGCTCGGGGCGACGCTGACCGAATCGCCCTCCCTCTGGGGCCGCAAGGACGGCCGCGAGGTCTACCGGGTCACCTTCTGCCTGCGCGTACCACTCGCGGACACTCCCTCGGGGGGTTCCGAAAGCCCCCCCGCGCCGGTCGAGGAGAAACCGCTACAAATCGAACGGCAGGCTTAAGAATCGAGCCCTCGTCGGCCGGTCCGAGGACTGGCTCCACTCATGCTCGCAAAGCGCGGATTGCTACGACGCCACCACGGGGACGAGACGCTCGAGGAAGGCAGCTTCCTGGACCTGGGCGCGATGGAATTCGACGGCGAGGGCGAGGGGCTGGCGACGGCGCGGGCCGTCGTGCGGCTCGCCGAGGTGCTGCGCTTTGACGACATCCACTCCGCGGCGAAGCTCGCCTACTCCGGGGACATCGTGTTCATCGACTACACGTCGATCGCCAACGACCCGAACACCGTGCGCCGGATGAGCATCGACCTCAAGAACGTCGCGAAAGATATCGGCGGGGACGTGGCGGGGATTGCCAAGAACCTGCTCTGCCTCACCCCGGGCGGCGTGAAGATCGACCGGCAGAAGATCCGGCCCGACATGCTCCGGTAGCGTTCGGCGCTATCGGACGATGAAGATCCTCCTCGACCGGCGCGAAGCCGCCCAGGTGGCGGCGGATGCCACCCTCGTCGGCATTGCCGAGGGCTCCAAGGACGCGGCGTTCGCCGCGGCCTTGTCAGCGGAGGACACGCTCGTGGGCGGGGCACTGACCCGCGCCTGGGAATCCAAGGAGGTCCGCGGCCGCCGCCGCGAGACCACCGTCTTCCACCGGACCGACCGTGCCGGACGGATCGTGCTGGCCGGCCTCGGTCCCCGCCCGCTGACCGCCGAGGCCGTCCGCGTCGCGGCCGCCGAGTGCGCGAAGTCGATGCGGGGCAAGGGGATCCGGACCGTTGCGCTCAGCCTTGCGTCGTTCACCTCCGCCGACCTCGCCCCCGACCTGGCCGTACGCGCCCTCGCCGACGGGCTCATCCTCGGCAGCTACCAGTTCGTCCAGTACCGTGCCAACGCCGACTCCGCGCTCGAGGAGGGCACCATCGCCCTCGGCCGGGCCCACGGGGGGGAGGAGGGCTCCCTCAAGCGCGCGCTCGCGGAGGAGACGAAGCTCCTCGACGCGGTGCTCTGGGTGCGGGACATCACCAACACGCCTCCCAACATCGCGACCCCGGCCTGGCTCGCCGAGCAGGCCGAGAGCCTCACCGAACTAGGTCTCAAGGTCACCGTGTTCGACGAGAAGAAGCTCGCCGAGCTCGGCTGCGGCGGCATCCTCGCCGTCGGGGGCGGGAGCCGCAATCCGCCGCGGATGGTGGTGGTCGAGTGGCCCGGCGGCAGCCGCAAGGGACGGACCGTCGCCGTCGTGGGCAAGGGGATCACCTTCGACTCGGGCGGCATCTCGCTCAAGCCGGACCTCGGGATGCAGGAGATGAAGTTCGACAAGTCCGGCGCCTGCTCCGTGCTCGGGATCCTTCGGGCGGCCGCGGTGCTCAAGGCACCGAACCGGGTCGTCGGCGTGCTCGCCTGCGCGGAGAACCTCCCGGGCGGGGGGGCGTACCGGCCGAGCGACATCGTGCGCACCTACTCGGGAGCGACGATCGAGGTCACGAACACCGACGCCGAGGGACGAGTGGTCCTCGCCGACGCGCTCGCGTACGCGATCGCAAAGTACCATCCGGATGAGATCATCGACTTGGCCACGCTGACCGGGGCGGCCGTCGTCGCCCTCGGGGAGCACATCGGTGCCGTCGTGGGCAACGACGCCCGTCTCGAGGGAGCGCTCGTGGACGCCGGTGCGGTGACGGGGGAGCAGCTCTGGCGGTTGCCGCTCACCGACCCGCACAGGGAAATGGTCCGCAGCGATGTGGCCGATGTGAAGAACTCGGTCGAGCCCCGCTACGCCGGGGTCCTGATGGGGGGCGTCTTCCTGGAGCACTTCATCGGCAAGACGCCGTGGGCGCACCTCGACATCGCGGGGCCCGCGTACGCGCGGTTGGGGACCCTCAAGTTCTGTCCTCCGTACCACCCGCTCGGCGCGACCGGATTTGGGATCCGACTCGTCAGCGAGTACCTGGTCAACGGGCCGGCCGACCGATAGCGAGCGTTCCCTGCCCCCGCGGCGCGGTCTTGGCATAATAGCACTGTGGAGTTTCCATCGACTCGCCCATGGAAGGAACCGGGAACGAGCCAGGGGCCGGAGGTGATCGGCCCGCGTCGCCCTGGCGGCGGTTCGGTCGGCGCTTGCGCCGTCTGCTCACCACTACCCAACTGCTGGTCATCGGCCTCCTGTTCCTCGCGGGCATCAGCGGAGCGATCCTCGGGACGCCGAGCATTGTCTGGCAGCTGCTGCTCTTTCCGGCGGTCGCCGGGGGCTTTGACCTCCTCCTCTCCGGCCTCCGGTATGGCCAACTCCGCGTCCCCTGGAGCGGGATCGCCACCGGACTCTTCCTCGCGCTCCTGCTCCCGCCGGCCAGCGACGGGCTGGTGGGCAGCGGAACCAACCTCCTGCTCGCCGGCGCGTTCGGCTGCCTGTTCGGAATCCTCGGCAAGCATCTGATCCGGGTCCGGGGCCACCCGGTCTTCAACCCGGCCGCCTCCTCGCTGCTGCTCATGGCGGCACTCTGGCGGATCACGCCGGCCTGGTGGGGGGCGGTCAGCCTTCCGGCCGTCCTCGCCGTCGGGGCCCTGATCGCCATCCGTTCTCCCCGGCGCTCGGTGATCGCACTCTCCTTTTTCGGAGCGTACGCGGTGATCGAGTCGCTGCAACGGATCCAGCTGCAGGGTGTAGCCGGGCCGGGTGTCCTGCTCCTCGGGGTCGCCGACCCTTCGATCCTCTTCTTCACCCTGCTCCTGGCGGTCGAGCCCCGCTCCGCTCCCTCCGGGCCTCGATGGTACGCTGCCTACGGATTGGCCATGGGGTTCCTCGCCGGGGGGGTGGGTATCCTGGCCGGAGCCGGCAACGCTCTCCTTGCGTCGGAGAGCCTGTTGGTGGGTCTCGTGCTGGCCAACCTCCTCGCGTTGATTCTGCGGGTGAGCGTCGCGGCACCGAGGTCAACTCCGTCCGCGTCCCCGGGCGGCGGGCCGCTGGCCCGGGCGTTCCAACCGCGTCGCGGCCCGGCCCC
>JAKIWO010000005.1 GCA_022749995.1 Thermoplasmata archaeon
CCCATGGGAAGGGAGTCTGCGCAAGGGCGTGGTTACCGAAGCCGAGGTCGATGCTGACGGGAGTGGAGTAACTCTGCGCGGAGGAGTTGTCGAACTCGACGGTGCCATCGTGGGTGGGGGAGACGGTCAGGGACACCACGCCCGCCCCGAACTCCCAGAAGTCCTCGCCCGTAAGGTATCCGCCGAACAGCAGTATCCGAAACTGCGAAGGATCGTAGGCCATCGTCACGTCCGTCCTCCCAGATGGGGCAACTGATGGAGTGAGACGCGACCAGACCCCACCGAGAAAGCCCCAGGTCTCGTTCATTCCCCCGCCCCCGCCAAGACCCATTGCCCCCCCGAATAGGACTAGACCCCCGAGGGCCGGGTCATAATCGAACCCACCCCCATTAATCGCTGGCGGTCTGATCGAACTGCTGATGTTGGTCCAATTCTTGTTAGAGTACTCCCACGTTTGGTTGCTACTCGGCCAGCCGCCGAATAGGATGGCGGCGTGGTCGGGAATATCGTCAGCCAGTTGAGCCTGAGCCTCGGCTGGGGGGGCCGCACCGGAGGTCACGTTCGTCCAGGTGCCTCCAGAATAAATCCACGTGTCGTTTAGATAGTTGTGGCCAGCGTCCACGCCGCCGAACAGGACGATACAGCCATCTGCGGACTCATAGCTGATGGCGGCGCCGTAGCGGGGGGAGGGCGCGGTCGGTGGATGCAACAGGGTCCACGTGCCGTTGGAGTAGCTCCACGTTTGATTGGACAAGGATGTGAGGGAAGCTTCCCCCCCGAAGAACAGGACGTATCCATCGGCCGCATCGTAGGCCATGCTCGAATACTCTTGCATCGGCGGGGCTGTTGAGGTGTTTATCTGGTGCCAGGACCCGTTGTAGGCCCAAGTGTCAGGCCCTTCAGCGCTGAACTCAAGCAGGTAGCGGTCCTTGGCATCGTACACGAAATTGATGGCCTGTTCACCCTCTTCCGGAGGCAAGCTGGTCGGCGACAGCTTGTACCAATTCCCTGTCTCCCCGTTCCAGCTTGACATCCTGGGGAAGTCGGGGGCTGCGCCACAATGCGAATCGTGGTTACCGACTCGAGGGCACCCAGGGGTGGCACCGACCGCTGGCTCGCTCTCAGTCGGCGGGCTACTTCGGGAATCGACCGGATCAATTGTTGGAGCCGCACCGGGGTCTAGATGGGGCGCGAGGTTCACATACGTTTGGCCCTGCGGGGATAACCTTGGTAACTGGTGCCCCGATAGTGTCGGAGTGAACGTCAGCAGACTTAGGGCGAGGAGACTGCAAGTCAGCTCTGCCAAGTGCCGATGTCGAATAGAGTGCCAGCCGGATCCCGAAATCCATGGTGTCATCGAACAGCTAGCCCTCCTAGATTGTGCTACTCACGCAAGATTGAGTGTGCAGACTACCGTCGACCTCCGCGACCCTTCCAGCCGGCCAATGGTTTTGCCGAAGCTTATAGTGCGCTACAAGTAGGCTTTCGAGAGATCTTGAACTCTCCATATTCCCAATACCGTGCGGGGATCTCAAATCGGGACGTGGCTGACGAATACTCCAGCTTGTCGCACTTTGCTAAGTCCAAGAACTCACCGCGAACCAGCCCGACGCAGCGACGAACTGGAAGGTGTCGCTTTCGCCTGTGGTGCCGAGTAGACCCCCCCCCAGAATGAGGACCTCCCCGTCCGGGTCCAACACACTGCTGTAGGCAATCGCCGCGTCGCCTCGCGGTGGCACTACACCCGTTCCGTTTCCGGTGTCGCGATGGAACATGGTACCACTCCCGAGCCAGGTATCGCTGCAAGGGTACGTAACACTGGTAGAGCTGCATCCGAATCCTCCAAACAAAACGGTCTCACTATCGTAGCCATCCCATGCGGCCGCTAGGTCCCATCGGGCTGGGGTGATCCCAGAACTCCCAAGGCTCGTCCAGCTTCCACCGGAGTAGCTCCACTCGTCCGCCAGGGCGCTTCCGCTTGTTCCGTTCCAGCCTTCGAGGAGGAGGACTTCACTCAAAGTCGGCTGATACACCATGCCGGCACCGGCACGCCCTGCTGGACCGTGGGTGCCGGTGCTTACCTGCGTCCATGCGGTCCCGCTGAATCGCCAAGTGTCGGCCCGAGTCTGTAGGCAGCCGCCGAATGGCTGCGGTACGTCCGCACATCCTCCGAACAACAGGAGATATCCGTCATGGGCGTCGAAGACCATCATCGCGTCGGCCCGCGGGGGCGGATGGGTCGAGAAGTTGACGAGTGCCCAGACCCCGGCCGGGTATGATTGGTTGGAGAGTAGCTCCCAGGTGTCTGCCATGATACCGATCCCTCCAGCCGGCGGATGCTGGAACAAACCTCCAAACACGACGACGGCCCCCAGGGTCGGATCATACGCAACGGCCGAGTCGAACTCAGGGAAACAGAGTGGGGCCGGGCAGGGGGCGTGGCCGTACGGGGGCTTCACGATGAATGGTGCGGCAATCCAGGAGCCGTTGAAGTATTCCCAGGTCGTCGCGCCGACCGGAATGCAGAAGAGGATGCAGCCACCCACGAGCACCACCCGGTTGAGTGCCGCGTCATAAGTCATGCGTGAGCCCATGCCGGCGATGGGCCGAATTTGGGAGGGAACTGGATTCGTGATAGGGTTGGCGTAGCTGTAGGTGTACCACGTGCCGCCGGTGAAGGCCGAGACGTTGCTCACTGCCGTGCGGGGTGCCACGTCGCCCCCGACGAGCAACACATAGCCAGTTCCGTTATCGTACGTCAGGGCGGTCGCCACTACCGACTGGGGGCACGTCGGGCTGCAACCAGGAGCAGCCACCGAACTCCACGTATTGGAGCTGAACTCCCAGGTCGTGTGCACATACGGGGGAGGCTGGCTCCCAAAGCTCGGGAACATGACGACGTAGTGGTCAACAGGATCGAACACCATGGGCCCCGCACCTTGCACGCCGGGAGAGCCGACCGGGTTCAGCTTCGTCCAGGTGTCGTTGTTATTGAACTTCCAAGTGTCAGTCGGCCCCCCACCGTAGAGCAGCAGAAATGCCGGGGAGGCTTGGGCGTCGTAGGCCATGCTGGCATTGACGCGAGGTTCGGGGGAGGATCTGAGAGAACCGAAAAGACTCCATGTCAGTGCAGTACTGTTCCATGCCCAGGTATCATTGAGAGTACCCGAGGAGCCAGCTCCGCCGAACAGTATCACGCCCGGGGCTTTGACGGAGGTATTGCTCGCCATCGCCGCTCCATAACGGGCGGAGGGGCATGACACGCTGCACGAGGCTTGATTCCAGCCCCGCACTACCACGCTAAAGTACCAAGTATCGGACAGCGGTTGACCGTTTGAGCCGATTCCCCCAAACAGCACTACAAATGCGCCGTCAAACGCCGCCGAAGCGTCGAACCGAGCTGGCGGACAGGCTCCCAAATTGCAAGCTCTGACCTTCGACGGGGCGAGGGCGGAATTGCTTAGCAGAGTCCATGCGGGCGTAGCCGCGGGCAATCCTACGTCGCATGCTCCGCTGCCGTAGGCTGCACACTTTCCGAATGTCCAAGTCTCGTTGCTGGGACAGGTGATACCGCAGCCGCCGAACAACACGACCTCGCTGTCCGTCTGGTCGTAGGCCATCGCGGCCCCGAATCGCGCGGAAGGTACGGCCGGGTGCCAAAGTGTGTAGCCATCACTTGCAGACCCATTGACGTAGGTCACTTCGGTGTCGTCCAACGACGACCCCGAAGGGCTGGTACCTCCGAACAGGATTTCGTTTAAGCAATCGTCAGAAGCCGTCACCGTCGCATCGAATCTTGGGGGAACCGAGATGGCGGTGGGGATCGAGGCGCTGGGGCCCCAATTAACGCCGGTGGAAGGACTCATCGCCCAGCCATCTCCATCGGCTCCGAGGCTTCCGGTGGACAGTCCCGCCGTGCCGCCGAACAGGCAGGCATTTCCGGTTGCATCTCCGAATAGCGCGCTATAGAACCGGGGGGACGGCGCGTTTCCCCCACAGCCGCTCTGTGATGGGCCCCCGCAGGTGCCACGTTGCGCCCAAGCTGCGCTCGGAGTGAACTTCCAGGTGTCGCCGTAGGCGTCGCCTGTAGGGCAACCCAACGTCCCGTTGCCGCACCCACCAAACAGCAGACCGACCTGCGCGTGTCCCGACCCGCCGATATCGGCCAGAGTCGCTCCCCACCGGTCGTTGGGGGACTTCAACGTTGGGCATGGAGATTCGATGGTGTACGGGCCGCCACAGGCATGTCCGGAGATGCTCACCTGACTCCAGGCGCCCCCGGTAAACTCCCACGTGTCTCCCAGCGAGCAGTTCCCGGGCGTATCCCCGGTGACCCCGCAGCCGCCGAACAGTAGGACGGGCCCGGGCCCGCCGCCGCTTTCATCGAGACTGCTCATAGCCAGCGCATAGCGAGGCGACGGGGATTCGGTACTCGGGCAGCTGCTCTCCCCCGGATCCCCGCACTTGACTCCGTTGATGAGAATGCGCGACCATCCCCAGACCCCGCCCACCGCGGAGAACTTCCAAGTGTCACCCAGAATGCCACCGGCCGGGCAGCCAGGCAAGCTCTCGACCCAGCCGGGGTTAGGGAATTCACAGCCCCCGAACATGACCAGGTAGCCGTCGGTCGCATCGTACGCGATTCCCATGTCGTGCCGCGCCAGGGGGCATCCGGGCTCCCCAGGACACCCTGACGGAGTGATATTGGTCCAGGCCGGAGCCAAACTCGAGGAGGAACTAGTCGAGATCGACCAAGTATCACCGAACACGACACCCCGCTGCGCGAAGGGCGTGCCGTTCGTTGGCTGGTTCGGGTCTGCGCTACTCGCTCCCCCGAACAGGATGGCGTCGTT
Source organism: Thermoplasmata archaeon (assembly GCA_022749995.1). GTDB lineage: Archaea > Thermoplasmatota > Thermoplasmata > Lutacidiplasmatales > UBA184 > JAKIVR01. Next base: position 4,854 of record JAKIWO010000005.1, read on the forward strand.
CCCCGCACCATAGCTACCGTCGAGGTCCCAGCGGCTACCGTATCGAGCCGAGGGAGAGGAGAGGTAGGTGAACGGTGGGCTCGCGGCCGGGGTTGGATCGGCCGGGACGGCGCTCGAGCAGTTCAGGGACCCCCCGCTACTGTTCTGACAGCTCATGGAGCTTCCACCGGCCGGCCCCTGACCGCTCGCGAGGGAACTCTCGGCTTCCTGGAGCAGCTCGGCTCCCGGGTTTGGGTTCCCTGCCGGCACTTCAGACGGTTGGGCCGGATGGGCAGCCCCGAGCTGGAGCGGCGAGGAGAGCAGCATTGACAGAGTGCCCACCATGAGCGCGAGAATCGCTAAGCCGCGTCTCGTGGCTTTGGGTCGAGATCGAATCATCTTCTGTGCCAGCGAGCGCTTTCGCTACTGTGCGGCGAGGCACGTCAAGGCGAGCAGACTGATACGGCTATCGGAGAACTCTGTGGTGATCCCAGGGCTGTGCGACTACGTGCTCCTTGCGGTGGCTCAGTTATGGCGAGAGTGCGGTCCAGAAAGGTGACAGCTTACGGTCCTTGAGATACGTCGCCTTCTCCTTCGCCGAGGCCGCCTTCCTCCTGACCATGGACTCCGATAGGTTGCAAATGGTATAGACCCAGTCGTTATGGGAGTGCTCCCGGCGGGATTTGAACCCGCGTTACGGGGTCGAAGGCCCCGAATCCTTGGCCGGACTAGACTACGGGAGCAGCGGTCCCGCTCCGGGCTTCGGGCGCTAAAGGATTTCGGCGGGGGTCCGGACTAGCCGACCCGCTCCCATCGCTCGAGCTTCTGGACCTTGCCCAGGGTCGAGCCGCGCCGTATCTCCTCTCGGACGCGGTTCTCGTGCTCGAGTACGTCGAGCGCCCGGTTCGCAATCTCCTGGGCGCGTTCTCGCGGGACGACCACGAGGCCGCTCGCGTCGCCGACCATCCAATCCCCGGGGCGGACCCGCTGGCCGCCGACTGTGACCTCGACGCCGATCTCGCCGTGGCCCTTGGGCTCGCCGGCGTTCGGGGAGACGTGGCGGCTAAAGACGGGGAACCCGAGCTCCAGGATCGCGTCCAAGTCCCGCACCGCACCGTCGATCACCACGCCGCTCACCTTCCGGCCGTGGGCCGACCAGCTGGCGAGCTCCCCCCAGATGGCCGTGGTTTGCCCGCCCGCGTCGATGACTATCACCTCGCCGGGGCCGGCCCGGTCGATCGCCTCGACCGGCTTCGCCCAGTCCCCGTCGCGCGTGACGACGGTGACCGCCGGACCGACAAGCTTGGTGTCGGGGCGCGGCAGGTGCGCCTGCAGCCCGTGCAGCGCACCCTTGCGCTGCATCGCATCGGAGAGGTTGGGAGTGGAGACCTTGAGGAACGCCGAGCGGACCTCCTCGCTGCCGACCCGACGGAACTGCTCGGAGGCGACGGCGGTCCGGCTCTCCATCGCCTGGCGTAGACGGGCGGTGGCGCCCCGGATATCTTCGGACTTGGTGATCGCGCCTCCGACGATCAGGATCTGCGCACCCACGCGGGTCGCTTCGGCCACGCTCTCGCTGGTGAGTCCGCCGGCCACGGCCACCGGCACCGGACAGACCTTGGCGAGCCGTTCGAGCTCGGCGAACGGCGTGCGGCCGGTCATCTGCATGTCGATCCCGATGTGCAGGCAGACCGCCGCCACGCCGAGCTCGGCCACCTTGCGCGCGCGAGCCGACGGGTCCGGCACTCCGAGCAGGTCGACCACCACCTCCGCGCCGTACTTCTCCCCGCCCCGCACGGCATCGGCGATCGTCTCGTCGTCGGCGGCCCCGAGCACCGTGACCATGTCGGCGCCGGATTTCGCCGCGATCTCCACCTCGAACGCTCCCGTGTCCATCACCTTCATGTCGGCGACGACGCGGTGCCCGGGGAACGCCTTCTTCAGTTCGCGGACCGCGTCGAGCCCCTCGCTCTTGATGAGCGGCGTGCCCGCCTCGACCCAGTCCGCCCCGCCGTCGACCGCCTCCCGGGCCGCGGCCAGCGCCCGGCTCAGGTTCTCGAAGTCGAGCGCGACCTGCAGCACCGGCCGCTCGAGCTGCACATCCGCGCCAGCGTGGGAGCCCTCTTTACCTGCGCCGGCGGCGACGGCCGCCGTTATCCAAGGGGTGGACGTGCGCCGTCGGTGGTCTCGCCCGGCTGGGTCCGCGTCATCGAAGGGGACGCCCGCACCCTCCCCGGGGTGGGGCCGGAGTCGGTCCAACTCGTCGTGACCTCGCCACCGTACCCGATGATCCCCCAGTGGGACCCGCTCTTCGTCGAGCTGGGCGCGGGCGGTGACTTCGCCGCGATGCATGCGGAGCTCGAGCGGGCCTGGCGGGCCTGCTTCCGGGCGCTGTGCGAGGGGGGGATCCTGGCCGTGAACATCGGCGACGCGCTGCGCACCGGTCCCGAGGGGTTCCGGCTCTGGCCGAACCACGCCGAGGTGCTGCTGCGGGCGGAGGCGGCCGGGTTCCGCCCGCTCCCGTACCTGCTGTGGAAGAAGCCGATGAACCGGCCGAACGCCTACCTCGGTTCGGGTTTCCTCCCGCCCAACGCCTACGTCACGCTCGATTGCGAGTTCATCCTCCTATTCCGCAAAGGCGGGCCGCGCCGGTTTCCCCCCAAGGATCCCCGCCGCCGCTCCTCGGGGTACTCCCGGTCGGAGCGGGACCGCTGGTTCTCGCAGCTCTGGGGCGACCTGCGCGCCGCGCGGCAGGCGACCCCGGAAGGTGGCCGCAGCGCCGCGTTTCCGCCGGAGCTGCCTCGCCGGCTCGTGCGGATGTTCTCACTCGAGGGGGAGACGGTACTCGACCCGTTCGCCGGCACCGGTACGACCCTCTGGGCCGCGGCCGAGCTCGGCCGCAATGCGATCGGTATCGAGCGGGACTCGGCGCTCGCCGCCCGCCTCAGGCGGCGGGCGGAGCGGGGGGAGCCGGCACCGGCGGATTGAGCCGGTGCTCCTGCTCCTCCTGCACGGCCGCGCGAAGGTAGGCCAGGGCGCGGTCCGGCAGCCGGTCGAGGTGCAGCAGCAGGTAGTGAAGGTACACCCGCTCGGGACGATGGGAGGGCCCGGGAGGACGCACCTCTACCCGCGGTCCGTACTCCTCGAGCGCCCGCAGGGTGGCGTTGTGGTGCTCGTGCGCCGGCCCGTGGAGCTGTCGACCAATTTCGCCGACCAGCGGCGGGTAGACCCGACCGACCGGGTCGTACTCCGGGTCGGGGGACACGGCTGCGGCGGCCGCATGTTGGGCCTTCAGGTGGACGTACGGGTGGGTGGGGCGGCTCGGGTCCTGGAACGCCTCGAGCGGCTGGCCCGAGACCTCCTCGACGATCGTCCGGAGCGACCAGGACTCTCGGCGGGCGGGGGCTGGTGGCGCCTCATCCTCCGGCGGAGTCCCCATCATCCGGTCGCCCCGCCGACGGCGGAGATAAACCTGCGTTTCGACCTGCAACGGCCTCCCCGGGCGGGCCGCGCAGCTGCGTGGTGAGGAACTCGTACTCGGGCGTGGAAGCGACCAACGCGATGGGCAGGTGTGCGGAGCCGAACCGGAGCAGCCCCTCGGAGTAGCCGGCCTCCCGCGGCAACCGGGCCCGGCCGAGCCAGTCGGCCTCGGCAGAGGAGAGGCCGTAGAACCGGCGTGCCTCCGACGATACCGGCGAGAGTCGAAGGAGTACGCTCACCCGGAGGTTCCGCAGCACCGAGCGGCCGGCCTCGGACCGCAGGAAGTCGTCCGGGCTCTGCGAGAGGAGCACCAGCCCGGCCGTGTCGTGGCGCACGCGGCGCACGAGGCCGTCCAAGAAGCGGGCCGTGGCCGGATGGCCGACGAGAAGGTGCGCCTCGTCCACGAGGAGCAGCTTGGGGCCGGCGCGGTGCGAGAGACGCTCGGCGATCGCCTCGAGGGCGTAGGCGAGGTGGAAGGCCCGATGACCCGGCGCGACGCCCGTCAGGTCCACCACGAGCGGGTCACCTGCGAGCTCCACCGTCGTCGGGCCGTCCAAGTACTGCAGTGATCCGGACCGGAACGTCTCGAGCAATCCGGGCAGGCGGGGAGCCTGGGCCGATTCGGCCGCTACTTCTCCCAGCAGATCGCGGAAGGTGGGCACGCCGCTGCGCTCGTACAACCGGTGGAGTGCGCGGTCGAGGAGGGCCGACTCTTCGTCCCGTAGGCTGGGGAACAGCGCCCCCAGCAGGGCGCCGATCCGCGCTGCCTTCTCCGACCGGTTTCCGCCAGCGCTCGCCGGGTCGAGCGGGTTGAGCCGACCGGCGCCGCCCGGACCCAGGTGCAGTACCTCGCCGCCGAGCGCTCGTGCCCAGTCGCCGAACTCCCCGAGCGGATCGAGCACGGCCACGGACAGGCCGGGGTTCATCCACCGTTCCCGCATCGCGAGCAGGCTCGCCGCGAAGCTCTTGCCGGCCCCGGTGGTGCCGAAGATCCCCCAGGAGTGACTTCCGTGCTTCCAACGGTTGAGCAGGACCGGCGCAGCATCCTCGAGCGCGAGCCCCAGGAGGACGCCCCCCGGCTCCAGTACCGACTCGTCGACGAACGGCAGGAAGGCGGCCGCGGAGTCGCTCGGCAGCAGATGCCAGTATCCGGGCGGGCGGCGTCCCCCTCCGCCGGGGGAGCGGGGGGCGAGGGCGAGCGCGCTCTCGTAGCGCGGCGAGCGGGTACGGAAGCCGACCGCCTCGAGCCCCCGTTCGAGCGCGAGCCGGCGGCGTTCCGCCTCGGCGGTGCTCCGGCCATGGGCCGTGAAGCAGATCCCCACCCGGAAGAGCCGCTGCTCGCGGGCGGCGACCGACCGGCCGAGTTCGCGGGCGCTCTCGGCCTCGCGCTCGAGCTCGGCACGGCGCCCCTCGGGGGGCGGGAGGGAACCGCCGAGCTCCGCCTCGGCCCGGCTGGCCACTTCCTCCAACCGGCGCAGGGAGGGTGCGGGCGGCTCCGGCTGGAGCTCGAGCCGAAGGCCCCGTTCGCCGCTTCCCCCGAGGAGCCGGCCCAGGAAACCGAAGGCGACTCGGGGCGGCAGTCGGCTCACGAGCAGCGGGGCCGTCGTGCCCGCGGGAGTGCGGATGGCGCCCGGGGATTCGGCCGCCTCACTCATGATCGCCTCGCCGCCCGGCCGGCAGGTCCGGGCCGACCGAGCAGCGCTGCCAGCGCCGCGGGCACCACGAGGAGTACCGAGTGCTCCGGGCCGCGGTAGAGAACGTACAGCGCCGCCGCGGCACCGGCGCAGCCGAGGAGCCCTAGCAGCGGTGCGCTTGCCCGCCGGGACCCGGCGAACTCCATCCAACGGATCGCGAGCGAGGCGAAGACGAGCAGGACGAACGTCGCCGTGACGGCGCCGAAGGAGGGCCACCGCAGCGCGATGAGGGCGGACACGAGTGCCCCGGCGCTCGCCAACCCGAGCGGGTCGGGAAGCTCCTCCCCCGACCCATCGCCGCCGGCGCTCATCGAGGTTGTCCCCGGAGTGCACGCGCCGTCTCGGCGAGCTCTCCTCCGCGCAGACGTCGCGGAGAGAGTTCGAGGCGGGCGAGCTGCTCCTCCACCGCCGCCACCTGGCGGGCGAGTCGGGCCCGTCCGGCCGGTGACGGGCGTAGCTCCTCGAGGAGCAGCCGCACTCGGGTGCGCCGTCTCCGGCGCAGCAGGAGGAGGAGGAGCTCGCGGTAGGCTCGTGCGGCGGCTTGGAGGTCGGCGGAGTCACCGCTCCCACGTCCGGTCGGTGGGAGGAACGGTGCGCTACGGACCGGGACGCTGCCGACCTCGAGCCACAGGGGGCCGCCGAGGGAGTCGAGGAAACTCCGGTAGGCGGAGAACCGGCTCGATTGCTCGGGAGCCGGAAGATACGCGAGCGGCGCACCGGCCACTTCGAGGCCCGCGACGAGGCCTCCCGCTACGGGAAGGGCCGCCCCGGCCGCAGGGGCCGAGGAGCTTCCGCCCGCGGCGGTCGATCGCCAGCGCCAACGGAGGTAGTCGCTGCACCGCTCGTCGAGCGCCTTGCCGTCGGGCCGGTAGGTGGCGAGGAGGAATCCGCCCCCGACGAACGGGAGCCATACCACCGGGGAGCTGAGGGCGGCGGCGACCGCACCGAGTACGAGCGCCAGGAGGAACTTGAGCGCGTCCGTGACCGTCTCGAACGGCCCAAACCGTGCGCGTCGCAGCATCGGCTCGGGCAGCCGGACCTCCACCGGGAGTGCGGCGCTCACCGTCCCGCCCCACGCATCGGCGGGATCCGCGGGGAGGGGGCGGACCGCGGCTTCGCGGGGGCGAAGTGCGCGAGCAGGCGGGATCCGCCACTGCCGAGCAGCGAGCCGGCTAGGACCGGCAGGGCGAGCGCCGGACCGGCGGCACTGGCCCCGCGCACGGCCCCCGCCACCGGCGCCGCCCAGCTTCCTCCGCGGGCGACCGAGCCGAGCGGCCGGAGCACGCTCTCGAGGCCGCTGCCGGCGCTCGCCAATCCCCGCTGGATCCCTCCCGCCAGCACGCCGCCGGCACCGGGCATCCCGGCGGCGGTGAGCGACTGGCCAGCCAGCGATAGGAACGCGGGGGAGGCCAGCGCCGCGATCAGGTAGCCGAGCAGCAGCACGATCGAGCCGGAGCCGACGGCGAGCTCGAGCGGCACGACGAGGACGCACGGCAGGAAGGCGAGCTCGGCGAACCAGAGCCAGCCCCGCCGGGCGAGCGGGGCGAGTGCCGGCACGGGCCACAGGAGCGTGAAGACGGGCAGGAGCACGAGCAGCACGCCGAGCAGCGCGTTCCGGACGGCGATCGCCGCCACGAGCAGCAGGACGACGGAGAGGAGCACGAAGGCGAAGACGAACGCGAGGATGCCGTTGTCCCAGGAAAACGAGAGGAGACCGAAGCCCCCGAGGTTGGACCAGCGCTGCCAAGCGCCCCCGTCAAATCCGGCGACCACCGGATAGGTCGCCGAGGCGAGCCCAAAGAGCGCGCTCGCGACCGGCAGGGTGAAGTTGGCGAGCAGCGCCCCCACGACCAGGCGCGGGAACAGCCCTTGGAGCCGAGGGGCGATCGACGGAATCGTGGCCCGCACCAGGTAGAGCAGCCCGACCGCGAGCACGACGAGGACCAGCGCCGGGTCGACCAGGGAGACCACCAGGTACTGGGAGAACGCCGCCGCGACCGCTAGGAACCCGCCGGCGCCGGAGGGGTCCGGAGGGAGCGACGGGAACAGCGCGGCCGCCTGCATCGACGGCACGAACAGGTTGTCGTACGTCGGTCCGATGACCGCCGCGAGCGCGGCGGTCAGGATGGCGAACAGCGCAAAGAGGATCGCCTGGATCGGGATCGAGGTCGGGTCCATCGCTGCCTTCGCCGCGTCCTAGACGCCGGTGACGACCCACTGCGCGAGTCCCCAGACCAGTCCGGTGACGGCGGCGGTGAACACGAGCGTACCGATCAGGGCGTCGCGTGCGCGCTCGCGAGCCTGCACCTTCTTCGAGACATCGTGGGAGAACCAGCTCAGCGCCACCCGAGCCCAGACGAGCGCGAGCAGGCCGCCGCCGGCGGCGGCCACCAGCGCGACGAGCCGTCCGATGGCGGCCGTGAAGTTCCCCTCGACCGAGGTCGCCCGAAGGTGCGCGACCGGTGCGGCCTCGGCCGGCGCCAGCGGAGCCACCGGCATCGGGGGTAGGAGGAGGAGCAGCCCCAGCAGAGCCAGTCCCACGCTCCTCAGGAGGCGCGCGGGTCCGGGCCTCACGGCTCCGCCTCCCCGCGCTCCGGGCGCGGCCGGGCACCAATCTCCCCGCGCTCGCGCCAGTGGTAGGTCGTGGGTTCCTCCGGCTCGGTGACACTCTCGATACGACCGAGCGCGATCCAGCGGCGGAGCGCCTGTCGGGTCGTCTCGGGATCGATCCCCTCCTCCTCGGCGAGGAGGAGCAGCGTGTCCTCGTCCAGACCCTCCGCGTCGCGCACCAGGCGTCGCAAGGTCGGCAGCGCACCCCGCGGTTCCGGGACCGTCGGCTTCGCGCGGCTCGGGAGCCGGGAACGGAACAGCCAGAGCGTACCGAGGACGAGACCGGCCGGAAGCAGCACCCAAGCGAGGCCGGTGCCGCCAGCGGAAGCGGCGGGGGTTGCGTTGGCGTCTCCGGCCCGCGGAGGTCCGGACCCCACTCCGCCCCCGGGAGCGATGGTCAGCGTGAGGCTGCTCTCGTTGCGGAATCCGAGGGCATCGGTGACGTCGAACTGGACGAGGAGGAAGCCGGAGGGAGCCGGGGGCGCCGTCCAGTCACCGGGACCCGGCAGCGAGGCGTTTCCGGCGGTCCCTGTACCGTCGGAGAGCCGCAGCGAGTACCGGTAGGGGAGCACCCCGCCCGCGATCGTGAAGCTCAGGGTGAGTGGAGTGCCGGAGGTGGGCGAGGTCGACGCCAGGATGGCCGAGGCCTCGAGCGGCGCGAGCACCCGAAGCGTCAGGTTGGAGCTCACCGAGTCCCCGGCGCCGTCGACGAGGGTCACGACGAACAGCGCGGCTCCGGCCGAGGCGAGCGTTCCATTCCACGCGAACACTCCTCCCGAGGAGAGGCTGCCGGACCGGGCCGCTGCGGTGGAGATCCGCGCGGTGGTCCCGATCGACCAGTTGAGCGGAGGGGTGCCCCCTCCGGTGAGACCGACGACCTCGACCGAGCCCCCGACCTCGCTGACGCTCGGAGTCAGGTTCGCGAGGAGGAACGGCGCGCTGTGCACGCGCGCCAGCGGCAGCGTCTCGCTCACGCCCACCCCGAGGGCATCGGTGACCGTCAACGACAGCCACAGCGGTGCGGCGATCGACGGGACCACCGCTTCGGTCCAGTTGCCGGGCCCGGCGGAGGTGAACGTGAACGTCGAGCCGGAGGGGACGGAACTTCCGGTCACTGCGAAAGGCCCCACCCCGCCGGCAAGCGCGAGGTGGAACGGCAGCGGGCGGTCCACATCGCCTCCCGCGGCGCCCACCACGCCCAGCGTTACCTGAACCGCCGCTGCGACAGGGAACTCTCGGTCGACCACGACCAGCCCTCCCAGGCGGTCGCTGACCTCGAGCTGGAGCCCGAGCTCCCTCGCGGTCGGGGCAGGGACCGTCCAACTCGGTCCGGTCCCCGCATCGCCGGCGCTGTCGTTCCAGAGATACGTGTACGGCGGGAATCCCCCTTCGACGAGCGCGCCCACCGCGAAGGGGGCCCCGAGCTCGGGACCGGCCGATTGCGGGACCAGCTCGGCCGCGAGCGCGCTCGCTACCAGTACGGCCGAGTTCACCTGGGCGGTGACCCGCTCCCCCAGCGGGTCGCTGACACTGACGCTGGGCAGGTACGTCCCGAGCCCGTACCGGTGCACCACACTGAACCCTCCCGCACGGGGCAGCGTGAGCGGGGTGCGGTTACCGTCACCGAAATCGAACCCGAGCTGGTAGGGTGGCTCACCGCCGGAGAGGTTGCCGGAGCAGCGGACGGCGGCTCCGGGGACGGCGGGGGTGTTCCCCGCCGACCAGTCGGAGAGGAACAAGGCCGGGATCGTGGCGATGCTCGCCTGCGCTTCGGTGCCGAAGGAGACGTTGTTGGCAGGGCAGACGACGGAGCCTTCGACCGTGGCGCTCAGCTCGACGGTGCCGCTCACGCCGGGGAACGCCGAGAAGACCACCGAGGCGCCGGTGGGGGAGAGGAGCGTCCCGATCGGCTGGGCGAGCACGGACAGCTCCCACACGACCACGGGCGTCTCGACGGCGCACCCGGGGACCGAGGAGCCGACCCACAGTGCGAACGAGCCGTTCTGCCCGGCGGCGAGCGTGGCCGCCGCCGGCACGATCTCGACGGAGGCGAACCCGAGGGCGGGCACCCGGTCGCCCTCGCCGGCGACGGGAGCGAGGCGTTCGCTCGGGTGGAAGCCGCCGCCTCCGAACAGCAGGAGCGGCAGGAGGAGAGATCCCAGCAGTCCCACCCATAGCAGCGGCAAGGGCGAGCGCATCGCCCGTCGGCCCGGCATCGAAACCACCCGAGCAGGGACCGGTCCGCCCGGTACTTGCCGCGGGCGCGTGCGGCGGGAGTTGAACGGTGGGGCGTTACGACTGGACGGCGATCGCCGCGTGGTCGCGCGAGTACGGAGCGAGGTCGACGGCCGGGCGGGGGGACAGTCCGGCCCGCGCCAGCTCCGATCGCGCCTCCTGGATCAGCTCCCGGGGCGATCGTCGCTGGGTGACGCTACGGACCTTGAGCATGAGCAGCCCGCGTCCGCCGGGCGCCAGCGCGGCCGCCGCATTCTCGGCGAAGATCCGGGTCTGATCCCGCTGGGCGATGTCCTGGTAGAGCCACTCCACCGGTGCGAGTTCGGCGCGGTATCGCTCCGGCATCTGGGCGTCGGCGAGGAGCGGCAGCAGATTCTCGCGCTCCCGGGACAAGGCGAGCAGCTGACCGAAGGCGCTCGGACTCTTCTCCACGAGGAACAGTTGCGCCGCCGGGAGGAGGTCGGAGAGGTGGCTCGCCGTCGTGCCGTGGGCGGCCCCGAGGTACAGCAGTCGCCGGACGCCCGAGAGGTCGAAGCTCGCCGACGGATGGAGCAGGTAGGCGGCCAGCTTGCTCCGCCAGGGGTCCCACGTGCGCAGCTCCTCCGTCCCCTCCGGACGCAGCGTTTCGCCGTACACGGCCCGCCCCGGTCGGAGGTTCACGGTGAACAGCTCCGTGCCGGAACGGAGGATGCCGGGCCACCGCGTGCGCTCGATCCCGCTCATTCCGCGAGCAGCAGCATCTCGACCTCGACGGGGAAGTCGAGCGGAAGCGAGGGGACACCCACGGAGACGCGGGCGGGTCGTCCGGCCTCGCCGAAGATGGCGAGCAGGCACTCGGTCGCCCCGTTCCCCACCTCGTGCTGCCGATTGAACCCGGGAGAGGACGCCACGTAGACCACCACGCGCACGACCCGGCGGATCTGGTCGATGGAGCCGAGGAGTTGGGCGGCCGCCGCGAGCCCCTGTAGGACCGCGAGGCGCGCCCCCTCCTGCGCCTGGGCTATGCTCACGTTGGCGTCGACGTGACCGGGGTAGATCGTGACCCCCCCGCGCATCGGCCCTTGCCCGGAGATGTACACCTGCGGTCCGGCACGGACGGCCGGAGCGTACGACCCCTTCGGCTGCGGCGCGGGCGGGAGCTCGAACCCCAGTCGCCGCAGCGCCGCGCTGGGGCTCTCTGCCACGAGCGGTCGGACGGTTGGTGGCGGATACCGATGTCGGTCCTCCCGTAGATGGGTACTCCCCTCTTTATTCCGTGGCCGGTCTCGCCTGCCGATGGTCACGCTGTTCCGCCGGTTCCGTCGGTCCAAGGGGCCGGAACCGGAGCAGGTGCTGGAGCCGGAACCCGGGGCTGAGCCCGACGTGGAGCCCGAGGCCGAGCTCGAGGGGGAGCCCGGGTCTGAGCCACTACCCGAGTCCGTGGACGAAACGGCCAGCGTGGAGCCGCCGCCCGGGGAAGAGCCCCCGCCGGTGGAGGAACCGGCTTTGGCCGCCGAGCAACCGGAGACCCCCGCGCCGGGTCCCGCACTCGAGTCGGAGCGCGCGGCCCCAGTCTCGCCGGCCGGTCCGGCTCCCTCTCCCAAGCCCCCGGCCGATGCCGTCCCACCCGCACCCCGCGCGCCGCCGTCGTCCGTCGCCCGGACGAGTTCGCGTCCCCCTCCGCTGCCCACCGAGGACGAATCAGCCGAGCTCCCGACCAGCCCGCGCGGGCTCGCCTCCCCACCGGCGACCTGCTTCCTGTGCGGTTCGCGACTGGAGGCGGGGCGGTGTCCCAAGTGCCGCATGACGTGGGTGGAATGAGTTCCTCTCCGCGAACGCCCGTAGCGACTCGCGCCGATCCCTCGCCTCGCGAGGCGCTCGTATGAGCCCGCCCGATTCCGATGCCTCCGCCCGCTTCGACCTTCTCGAACGGAAGGTCGTCGACTCCCTCTTCGAGTTGAACCCGTCGCTCGCCGTCGGGCTCGGGGTGCACGAGTACGATGGCCGGCTGCCCCCGATCGAGCGCGATGCGACCGACGCGTGGCTGCGGCGTTCGGACCAACTGCTCGCGGAGCTGCGGCATGGCGATCCTGACCGGCTCGGGGCCGGGCGCCAGATCGACCGACGGTTGCTCGAACTCGCGCTCGAAGGCTGTCAGTTCGACCTCCGCGAATCGGCCGAGTACGACCGGAACCCGATGGGTTACTTCGGAGCCCTCTCGCTCACGGCGTACACGGTCCGGCCGTACGCCCCACTCGCCGCCCGGGGCGAAGCGATGCTCCGGGTGCTCCAGGCGGTCCCCGCCTGGCTGCGCACCGCCGAGCGTCGGCTGCGGCCGGAGCTGCCGCTGCCGTTCGTACAGATCGCCTTGTCCATGGGGCAGGGGCTCCCCCAGCATTTCGCCGACTGCGAGCAACGGCTCGGGCCGGAACTCGAGGAGCTCGCCGGCCGCTTCCGGAAGGCGCGGGAGCCCGCTGCGGACGCGGTGCGGGCGTTCCATCGCGCCCTGGAGGAACGGTTCCTTCCGCGCGCCAGCCCGGAGTTCGCGCTGGGGGAGGCGCACTATCGCCGACTGCTCTGGGTGCGTGAGGGCATCTCCCTCTCGCCGGAGGAGCTGCGGGCGCGCGGCGAGGCGGACCTGCGACGGAACCAGGAACGACTCGAGGCGATCGTCCGCTCCGCGCCGCCGGCCCGCACGGTCACGGCCTACATGGAGAGGATCGGCGACGACCACGGCTCCGCCGAGGAGCTCCTGCCCGAGACCCGACGATGCGTGGCCGAGACGGAGCGGTGGATCCGGGAGAGCGGCCTCATCTCCCTGCCCTCGAGCGTCCTGTGCCGGGTGGAGGAGACCCCGGCGTTCGCTCGGGCACTCTCGACCGCCAGCATGAACCCGCCGGGACCGTTCGAGGCCCAGGGGAGCGACGGCGTCTACTACGTGACGACGGTCGACCCGGCCTGGACGGCCCAGCAGCAGGAACAGTGGCTGCGCACACTCTGCCGGCCGATCCTGCGCAACGTGACCGTCCACGAGGTGTACCCGGGCCATTACCTGCAATTCCTCCATCTGCGCCAAAGCTCCGCCTCGCTCGCCCGGCGCTGCTGCCTGTCCGCCTCCTTCACCGAGGGGTGGGCGCACTACTGCGAACAGCTCGCGATCGAGGAGGGCTTCGGTGCGCCCGGCACGCCCGCGGAGGCGGTCCAGCTGCAGGACGCGCTCCTGCGCGACTGCCGCCTGATCGTCTCCGTCGGACTCCACTGCCAGGGAATGAGCCTCGCGCAAGGAGCCGAATTCTTCCGTCGCGAAGCGCACCTCGAGCCGCTCAACGCCGAGCGCGAGACGATGCGGGGCACGTTCAACCCGGAGTACTACTGCTACACGCTCGGCAAGCTCGAGATCCTCCGACTGCGAGGACAGCGCGCCGACTCCGGTCCCGGATCGCTTCGCCGATTCCACGACCGACTGCTCTCCTTCGGCTGTCCACCGGTCGGCCTGCTCGAGGGGCTGCTCGCCTCCGAACCATCCGCCCCCTAGCCGGGCCCGTTCCACAACGACTTTGACCCGTCCGCTCGCATGGCGAGCCAGGTCCACCGATGAGTTTCTCCGCGCCCTCCGCGGAGCTAGCGCCGAGCGGTCCACCCCCGCCCGCTGGGCTCCCTCCGTCGCACCCTTCCCCGTCCTTGGGCGGATCCGGCCCGCCCCGCACCCACCGATGGATTGCCGTGGCGCTGGCGCTCCTCGTGGTGGTGGGGGGTCTCACGTTCGCGGGGCTGTACCTCGGAGGGGTCGGACCGTTCAGCCGCTCCTCGGGAACGACGAGCGTGTACGACTTCAGCCGGGCGAAAGCGCTGGCGAACTCGACGGCCAGCTCCTATGCCGGCGGGTACTCCTCCCTCGCGCTCGCGTTCGGTCTCAATCTCCGCACCCTCCTCACCGTTCCCGTCGGCGCCTTCTTTGGCGGTTCGACCTGCGGAGTCCAGGTGCTGGCGCCGGGCGCGTTCCAGGTCGGCGGCTCCCCCCAGAGCGCCGGCAGCGGCGCCGCACCGTTCTGGGCGTTCCTGTACGAGAACCGTTCCGGCGGGCTCCTCCTGGTCACCGTGGCGCAGGACCATGCCCAGGATGCCGCGGTGCTCCCCCCGGGCTCCGGCTGCGCCCTCTCCGGAGCGGCCTACGCGAGCGTGCCCTCGTCGACCGTAGATTCCACGGTGGCCGCGCAGGCCGCGAACAACGAGGGCGGGACCGGTTTCCTGAGCGCCCACCCCAACGCGACCGGCGTGTACCTGCTCGAGGGAGGCAATGCCGTCGCGGGGGCGGCGTTCGGCGCGCAGTGGCTCGTCGAGTACACCTTGTGCAACCCAGCGGCGGGGCGCCCGAGCACCGAGCCGCAGTTTACCGCCGTCGTGAACGCGTTGAGCGGGGCGGTGCTCGCGGCCTCGACCTCGGCCATCACCTGCAATGTCAATGCCTCCGGAGGAGCCCCGAACCCGGTCGGGTCGGTGCTGGTCGTGGGCCCGCCCGAGATCGTGAGCAACAACAGTGGCTGCGCAGCCCACAACGTCAGCGACTGGTGCTACCGGATCCCGGTGGAGGCGTCGGCCTCGAGGCTGACGGCCAACTCCCTGCGGTTCCAGCTCGCGAACGCGGGCGGCCAGCCGGTCGCCTTTGCGAACGCGAGCGGACCGATGCTGCTCGCAGTGGAGACGCTCCTCGGGGAGTACATCGCGAGCTACTCCTTCGCCACCGCGTCGTGGACCACGGGCGGCAACGCGAGCGTCCAGGTCCAGGATGCGCTCGTGCTGGACCTCGGGTGCGGCCTCTCCGGCCCCTCGGTGTGCAACCCTACTCCGACCGGTCTCGTGCTCGTAGTAGAGGGCGCCGGCGCGTACTCGGGCCAGGTCGAGGTCGCCCTGACCTAGTCCAGGCTCGGTGGCCCCGTCCCTGCCGCGCGGGTGAGGGCCCGCCGTAGCTCCGCGACCCGCTTCCGAGCCTCCTTCCGGCGATCGGCCCGCCCGCTACCGACCGGGTGACCGGGCCCAGCACGGTGCGCCTCAAGTCCGTCAGGGTTTTCTTACGCCGACACTCGGCAGCGGTCCATGGCCGCGCTGGAGGCCCGCGCCCTCACCAAGCTCTACCACGGCCGCCGAGGCACGGTCCGGGCGCTGGACCAGGTGGACCTCGACATCCCCAAGGGGGAGCTGTTCGCATTCCTCGGCCGCAACGGCGCCGGCAAGACCACGTTCATCAAGGTCGCTGCGACGCTGCTCCTACCCACGAGCGGGGAGGTGCGGCTGTTCGGGGAAGACGTGGTGGCCCATCCCGAGGCGGTCCGACCGCTGATCGCGCTCGTGCCGCAGGAGGGCCGCCCGTTCTTCCACATGACGCCGCGCGAGCACGTGTACGAGTACCTGAGGGTCCGCGGCGCGAGCGCCGAGTCGGCCGGCGCGCGCACGAGCGAGGTGATCACGGCGATGGGGCTCACGCCGTTTGAGAACGAGCCGTCGTACCGGCTCTCCGGCGGTGTCCAGCAGCGGACGCTGGTGGCGATGATCCTCGCGACCGAGGCGCCGTTCCTGTTCCTGGACGAGCCGACCCTCGGGATGGACCCGTTCGGTCGCCGGCAGGTCTGGGAGGTCATCCGGCGCGCGGTCCGCAAGGGCTCCACGGTGCTGCTGACGACGCACTACCTGGACGAGGCCGAGCAGCTGGCGCAGGAGCTCGCGGTGATCGACTCGGGGAAGGTGCTCTACCGCGGCGCGCCCGAGGCGCTCAAGTCGACCGTCAAGCGCGAGGTCCGGCTGCAGTTCTCCGGAGGGTTCACCGCAAAGGAGCTCGCGGAGTACGGCCAGGTCATCCAGGACCGGAACCGGCTCGTGCTGCTCACGATGCGTTCGCGGGTGCGGGAACTCACCGACCGGGCGCTCGAGCGCGGGGGCGAGGTCACCGTGGGACCGGTCACGCTCGAGGAGGCGTTCCTGGAGCTGGTCGGCCGCGGGATCGAGGAGGAGCAATGAGCGTCCGTCAGCAGGCGTACGCGGCGCTGCGGATCTGCTACTTCAACGGCATCATGCCGCTGTGGCGGTCTCCGCTGCTCATCGGGGCGGTCTTCCTCACACCGTTCAGTTTTCTGTTCTTCCTCTACGTCATCGCCCCGCGGGCGCTCTTCCCGTTCGGCGTCGTCGGCGGCGTACTGTTCACCGCGCTCTTCACGGGGAACGGCATGCTCAACGACGCGGCCTACCTTCGACTCGAGCGGCAGCTCCAGCAGGTGTTCGTGGCGAGTCCGGTCCGTCCGCTCGCCTTCCTGATCGGAATGGCGCTCAGCGAGCTCGCGTTCGCGCTGCCGGCGATGGTGCTCTTCCTCGGGATCCTGCTGTGGGTGCATCCGTTCTCGGCGCTCGGCTTGGCGGCGCTCGTCGGCGTGGTCCTGCTGACCTGGCTCATGGCGTGCACGCTGGGCTTCTTTGTCTCCACGCTGTTCCAGCAGCTGCGCGAGATCTGGCCGATCGGCACGCTGATCTTTTCCAGCCTGTCGGTGCTGCCCCCGGTGTTCTACCCGGCGACGGCGATCCCCGCGCCGTACCAGTGGGTCGCTTTCCTCGCGCCATCGACCTTCGCCGCGCAGCTCGCCGACCGGGTGGTCGGGCTCGGCGGGGGGATCACGACGAGCGTCCCGGCGTTCAACGGCCCGCTGTTCGACCTGCTCGGCTTGGCCGCGCTCACGCTGCTCCTCGCCTCGGCCGCGACGTACTTCTCGCGGTGGCGGGAGAGCTAGCGCGAGCGCCGCCTTCACCGACCCGGAACGATCTCGCGGGCGCCTCGGGGCCAGCCTTCCCCTCCGGCGGGGGTGGGAGTCCGACGGGTGAGCCCCCACAACACGGCGGTGATCGCTCCGAGGGCCACCCCGAAGACCAGTCCGGCCGTGCGCAGGCCGGCGAGCTCGGCGAGCTCCGCCACCCCGATGGTCGGGACGGCGAGCGCCAGATAGCCGGCGACGTAGAAAGCCGAGAGGATCTCTCCGCGGCTTCGCTCGGGTGCGATACGGTCGATCAGCGTGACCGAGCCCATGAACGCGCAGCCGACGCCGACCCCGAGCACGGCCGCACTCCCGGCCAGCAGCGGGAAGGAGCCGGCCCCGAGCGCGAGCACGAACAGCCCCAGCCCCCCGAGCAGCAGCGGGAGGCCGAGCAGCAGTGCGTCCCGGTCCCGCACTTGGCCGAGCACGAGCTGCACGAGGGCGGCGCACCCGAAGAGGGTCGCCACGCTCGCCCCCACGACAGCGGTGTTGGAGAGGCCGAGGCCGGAGCGCAGCAGCGACGGAGCCAAGGCGGCGAACAGTCCGTAGAGCGAGTAACAGGCGGCGAGGCCCCCGACGGAGACCCAGAACGCCGAGCCGATCTCGTGGGGTACCCGCATCCGCTGGACCGCGGGGCTCACCGAGCGGTTCCAGGCCGGGACCGTCTCGGGGGTCCGCGAGATGAGCAGAAAACCGATGCCGCTCAGCGCGAACAGCAGGAGGAAGACGAGCTCGGTCGGCCAGGGCGCGTACTCTACCAAGAGCCCGCTCAGCAGCACGCCCACGCTGACGCCCCCGAAGTTCGCGGCCACGGCGACCCGGGCGACGTGGTGCTGATCGTGCCGGGGTTCCAGGCTCGCCAGGCACGCGGTCGAGGTGCTCGTCGTCGCTCCGACGGCGAGACCGGAGAGGACCCGGGCGAGAGCGAGACCGAACACCCCCCCCGCGAACAGGAACGCGAGCGCACTCGCGGCGGCGAGCGCCATGCCGATGTGCAGCACCGGCTTGCGCCCCAGGAGGTCGGACTGGGGGGCCAGGAGGAAGAGCGTCGTCACCACGCCCAGCGTGTAGGCGGCGAAGATCAGCGCGAGCGTCCCGGATCCGAAATGGAACCGCCCCTCGTACACCGGGTAGAGCGGGGTGGGGATGCCGGCGGCGAACGCGGTGACCGCGAGGACGAGGGCCACTTGGCGGAACGGCCACCGACTCGGTCGGGGTCGACCGACCTCGGTGGTCGTCTCCGTCCCCGACGCGGCCGGCGTCATCGCGAACGGACGGGAGTCGCCGGCCGGGCCCGTTGCGGTCCGCGTCGCCCTTCGGACCCCTGGGACGTCAGGGCACCACCGTCGAGCGGAAGTCCGCCGGCAAGGGGGGCCATTTGAGCTGGAGGCCGTCCAGCGCCTCGACGAGGATCCGCGAGACGCTCAGGTTGCGGAACCACTTGCGGTTGGCCGGGATCACGTACCACGGGGCGTAGGGGGTGCTGGTCTTCTCCAACATCTCCTCGAAGGCGCGTTGGTACGCCGGCCAGCGCTTGCGTTCCGGTAGGTCCGCACTCGAGAACTTCCAGTACTTCGTCCGGTCGCGCAGCCGCGCCTCGAGCCGCTTCCGTTGCTCGTCGAAGCTGATGTGCAGGAAGAACTTGAGGATCAGCGTCCCCTCCTCGGTGAGCGAGCGCTCGAAGTCGTTGATCTGCCGGTAGTGGCGCAGCCAGGTCGACCGGGGCGCGAGCTTCTCGACCCGGACGACGAGGACCTCCTCGTAGTGGCTCCGATTGAAGATCGTGATCTCCCCCTTCTCCGGGGTTTGGCGGTGGACCCGCCAGAGGAAATCGTGGGCGGACTCCTCCGGGGTCGGACGGCCGAATCGGGCCACACGCACCCCTTGGGGATTGACCCCCTCGAAGACGTGACGGATCGTCCCGTCCTTGCCCCCGGCATCGATCGCCTGCAGTACGATCAGCACGCTCCGGCGGTGGTCGGCGTAGAGCAGCTCCTGCAGCCGTTCGAGGCGGGTGGTCAACTCGCGAGTGGCGGCGAGCGCCTTCTTCTTCTTGCCGTCAAAACCGTCGGTCGAATCGGGGTCGTGGGCCGAGAGGCGCACCTGTTCCCCGGGTCGCACTCGATAGGACTGCATCGTTCGCCGAGGGCGTCGAGGCGAGCCGGTCCCGGTTCTTCTCAGTTTCCCTGCGCGGGGGAGGCGGTCGGAGTCGACGACGGCTCCGTCGAACTCGCTCGCCCACCTCGCGGCGGACGCGCTAGCGTTCGAGCGCGGCGCGAACGTGGGCACCGGGAAGGATGCCCTCGACGACGCGGGTCACGCGACCCTCCGCATCGAGGAAAAAGGTGACGCGCCGCGCCAGGCCCCAGAGTCCCAGCACGCCGTACGACCGGGCGATCGACCGGTCCCGGTCGGCGATGAGCGGGTACGGTATCCCGCACTTCTGCGCGAAGTTCCGCTGGGACTCCACGTTGTCCACGCTAACCCCGACGACCGCCACCCCCTTCGCTCGGAGCTCGGGGTAGTGCTCGGTGAATCCACGGGCCTCCGCGGTGCAGCCGGCGGTGTTCGCTTTGGGATAGAAGTAGAGCACGAGCGGCCGTCCGTGCGTCGAGGAGAGCGCGAACGGCGCGCCCTCGGCGGTCACCCCGGTGAACTCGGGAGCCCGGTCTCCAACGGCGATCATCGACGGGCCGGGGGGATAGGAGGGCTGCCCCCTAGACGAACACGCGGACGGCGCCGCCGGTGGATTCCACCGCGAGCGGTGTGAGGGGGCGACATTCCGTCCGTGCGAACACGGGCGCCATTTTCGCCATCGCTTCGAGGAATTCGGGGGGCAGCTTGTCCATCCCCGGCAGCCCGAGGATGGGCTGAGCTCGAACCTCGCCCGTCCGCGCGTCGAAGACGGCGTTGTGCTGCGGGCACTTGATCACTCCGCTCTTGAAGGTGCCGAGGTCCAGCGGCGCGTTCATGTGGCCGCATCGGTTGATGTACGCCCGGAGCTCGCCGGAGAGGTTCAGCACCAGGACGTCTTCGCCTCCGGCCCGTCCGTGCGCCATCTCGCCGGGTTTCAAGTGCTTGGCCTCCACGACCTCCTGCCATGCCTGCATCGGGATCCCCAGTAGGCAGAATAGAGACCATACTTAAGCTTTGAATAGTAAAGTACAGGAAGCTTTTAGAACTCCCTTCTCGTGCAACGGACGGGATGGCACCGCCCACTCAACCTCCCGAGCATTCGCACTGCGACTTTGAGGGCACCTTCCGCCTCTTGGGCGAGAAGTACGTGCTGCATATCCTCCTGGCCCTGGTGCAGCGCAGCCCTCGGCGCTTCAGCGACCTCCAGGAGAGCCTTCGTGCGAACACCGCCACGTTGACCGACCGGCTGCGGAGGATGCAGTCCCTCGGCTTGGTGGCCCGCGAGGTCATCCGGGTGGTCCCACGGCGGGTGGAATACCGACTCACCCCGATGGGTCGGGACCTCGTGAAGATCTTCACCCCGATGATGCGGTGGCGCGAGAAGTACTCGAAGTAGCCCCGGGCCTGCGCCCCTTCCGCTCCCCTGTCCCGGATTGAACTCGCAGGGCCGTGGGAACGGCCGGTGACCGTGGCTCGGGAACGGGTCCTGGGCTTCGTTCGCGGCCGCGGAGCTGCGGGAGGTGGGTGAATTTGGGGTGACGCCGGGGCCCGAGCACTTCCTCGCCGAACAGGACGGCCACGCCTCCGATCAGGGTGACGATGGCGGCGATCCAGAAGGCATACTGGAACGCCTCGAGCCGGGGTAGGTTCGTGCCCGCGAGAGGGCCGCTCGGTATGATGATGCCGGTCACGTACGCGGCGAGGAGCGAGCCGACGATGGGCGCACCGAGACTTCCGCCCAAGTTCCGGAACACGTTGTTCATCGCCGTCGCCTGGCCCATGTCCTTCGGGTCGACGGTGAGGACGAGCATGTTGATGATCGAGGCGTTGAGCAGCGCGATCCCGGCGCCGGTCACCGTCTCGTAGAGCAGGCTCTGCTCGAGCGTCTGGGCCGAGGCGAGCAGGACAAAGCCGAGGCTCGTCACCAGCGCGCCTCCAAGAGCGAGCGGCTTGACCCCCACCCGCGATACGGCGATGCTGGCCACGATGGCGACGCCCATCATCGAAAGCGCGAGCGGGACGATGTCGATCCCGGCCTGCAGGATGTTCTGCGAGAAGCCGCCGGAGACCGCGGGGAACTCGAACCGGTAGATGAGGGCGAAGAGCGCCATGTACATTCCGAGGCCGGCGACCGTGAGCACGGCATTGGTCACGGCCACGTTTCGCTCCCGGAGCAGGCGGGGATCCACGATCGGCTCCCGTCCCTGGCGGGTCCAGCGCACCTCCCAGACCACGAACGGCGCGATGAGGAGCAGGCCCACGCCAGCGAACCCGAGGGTCAGCGGCGAGTTCCAGCCCCAGGATTGGCCTTGGGAGAGGGCCCCCACGACGCCGGCGAGCGCTCCCCCGAGCAGCGCGGCGCCCACGTAGTCCACGCGGGTGTTAGGCCGGCGGTAGGAGGACTCGCGGATCAGGAACAGCACCGCGACCGTGAGGAGCAGGACGAACGGGATCGCGGAGTGGTAGGTCACCCGCCAACCGTAGTTCTGCGAGACGAACGAGCCGATCGGCAGGCTGATGGCGAAGCCAATCCCGAACATCGCGCTCAGGATCCCCTGCGCGCGCGGAACGAGCTCCCGCGGGAACTCCTCGCGGACCAGCGACATGCCGAGCGGCAGGATGGTGAGGCCCACCCCCTGGACGGTCCGGGCGGCCACCATGAACTCGAAGTTCGGCGAGAATCCGGTGACCGAGACTGCGCCGGCGTAGGCGAGCATGACGCCCATCAGGACCTTGCGCTTGCCGTAGATGTCGCCGAGCTTGCCGACGACGGGGCTCATCGCCACGCCGGAGATCGCGTAGGCCGAGATGACCAGGCTCACCTGCGCGGTGTCGACGTGGAAGTCGCTCTGGATCGTCGGTAGCGAGGGGGTCAGCATCCCCTCGACGTACAGGACAATCATCACGATCCCCGCGAGCACCAGCATGACCCGGTTGGCGTAGGCGCGGTCGAAGCTCTCGAGGGTCTTGGCCACCGGCGAGCTCCCCCACGGCGTCGCGGCGGCGGAAGCCCCGCGGTGCGGTTCGCCCTCCAACGTCCCGACCTCGCGCGTGCCCTAGCTGAACTCTTCGCGCTCGAACGAGACGAGCCCGAGAACGGACGTGATGACGAAGTACGCGAGCATGATCCCCACGCCCTCGGGGATCGTGGCGTTGGTGACGGTCTGGGTGAACCCGCCGCCGGGTCCGGGCATCGTGCAGGTGTGGGTGCCGGGACTACTCGCGCAGGAGGTGTTGAAGATGCCGCCGATGATCGAGTCGGCGTAGGTGAGGATGTACCACGGGGTGGTGTGCACCAGGCCCGAGATCAGGTCCTGGATCAGCATGAAACCGAACAGGAACAGCACCGCGACGACGAGGGTCGCGTAGGTGCTGGTCTTGAACAGCGAACTGAACAGGAAGGTCGCACCGAGGAGCGCCAGCAGGTACACGATCGCTAGGACGAACGAGGCCAGGAACGTGGCGGTGAACGCCCCGGCGCCGAAGTAGTAGGCGCCGTTGCCGAGGAGCAGCACCGCGAAGAAGACGACCGCGGTGAACGCCGCCACGAACGCGGCCAGGTACTTGCCGACGTAGACCGTCGCGCGCCGGATCGGTTGGCCCATCAGGAAGTAGCCGGTCTTGTTCTGGAACTCGCCGGCGATGGCGTCCCCGCCGAAGATGACGCCGGCGAACACGATGACGACCGTGACACCACCGCCCCAGAAGATCGCGTAGAAGGCGCCCGAGCTCTCGAGGAACGCCGCGGGCCGGAAGTAGCCGACCACCGCCGTCAGGATGGCCCCGATGATCGCGACGAGCGCCATCATCAGGATGAAGCGACGGGAGAACACGTAGTCGCGGAGCTGGTACTGCGCGAGCGTGAGCGCCTGCTTCCAGCTCGGCAACGTCGCGCGTTCGCGGCCGGTCCGAGACGGGGCGCGAGGGATCGCGGCGCCGTCCGATGGGGTCGTCCTCCTCAATCCCCCTTTTCGATCTGGCTGAGGTAGATCTCCTCGAGGACGCTCTTGGACTCCTGGAAGCTGACGAGCTCGAGCTCCTCGCCGGAGAGCTGACGCAGGAGTCGCCCCTGGGCCGGTAGACCGCCTTTGAACGAGAGCCGGAAGCGGCGCGGGTCCAGCTGCTCGTACTTGACGAGGTCAGGGTTCCCGTCGAGCTTCCCTCGAAGCGTCTCCTCACTGACGGGATGCGCGAAGCTCGCGTCCATTGACGACTGGCCGCTCGAGAACCTCGCGGTGACGTTGTCGAGGGTATCGTAGAACAGGAGCTTCCCGTGGTTGATCAGGGCGACCTCGTCGCAGACATCGGTCACCTCGGCGAGGATGTGGCTGCTCATGAAAATCAGCCGGTCGTGCTTCTTGAGGTCGCGCACGATGCTACGGACCTCGGCCATCCCGCGCGGGTCGAGGCCGGTCGCCGGCTCGTCGAGGATGACGATCTCGGGATCCGGTACCAGGGCGGCAGCGATGTTGAGCCGCTGCTTCATTCCCTTGGAGTACTTCCCCACCTTCTGGTCTGCCCAATCCGCCATCTTGACCTCCTCGAGGATGGCGGGGATCCGGGCGTTCTGCTCCTCCCGCGACATGTTGCGCAGCTCGGCGACCATTCGCAGGGCCTGCGTCGCGGTGAGCGAGGGATAGATCTCGGGAGACTCGATGAGGACCCCCGCCGACTCCATCGCGCGCTTGCGCTCGCGCTGGACGGAAATCCCATTGAGGAAGCACTCCCCCTCCGTCGGGAAGATCATGTCGGTGAGCATCTTCAACGTCGTCGTCTTTCCGGCGCCGTTCGGACCCAGGAAACCGACGCACTTTCCGCCCTCCAGCTTGAGGTCGAGCTTGTCCAGCGCGGTGAAGCTCCCGAAACGTTTCGTGAGCCCGTGCACTTCAATGGACGGAAGGGTCATCTGCGGCTAACCTGATATTCAGCAGGACCGAATCATATATTTGGCGTACTCGCTCGGAAGGGGTGGGTCGTGACTCACCGTGGCTTGGGCCGGGCTCTCGCCGCCCGGGAGGAGCCGCGTAGGAGCGCCGAGGTCGCGCTCTGGAGCACCTCGGTCGAGGTCCGCAGGGACGGAGCGGGGGCTTCGTCCAGCGCCCGACCGAGCGTCTCGAAGAAGGAGGCCCGAATCGCTTCGATGACGCGGGATCCCTTGGGAGTGAGCTCGAGGCGTGACTCCCGACGGTCCTCGGTCGATCGTGTTCGCCGGACCCAGCCCGAGGATTCTAGCGAATCCACGATCGGGGTCACCGTCTGGGGTCGAACGCCGAGGAGCCCGGCCAGCTGGCTCATGTTCGCCTCCCCGTCCTTCGATAGCCACCGCAGGACGAAGTACTGTACCGGGGTGATTCCTCGACTTCGGAACGTCTCCCGCTGCTCCTGCTGGAAGGAGTACATCAGCCCCTCTAGGGCAGTCACAAACTTACGGCTCGGGCCGGAGATTCGACGGGGCGACAGTGAACTTCGCTCCCCCTGACCTTCAGTGAGCACGGGGCCGATAAGACAACGCTGGTACCGTGGTGCGGGGAGAGACGCGTCACCTCCAGATCTGAACCCCGGCGAGAGAGGCGATGCGGGGGAGCGGACTGGGCCGCCGGAGCGAAGACCATGGAGGAAGAGGGCTCGAGGGCCGGCAGGGTCGCTCCGTTCTGGGCCGGGAGGGAGGTCCCCCCGTCGACGGGGCGGGCCGGGAGCCCTCGCGGATCGGCCCGGCCAACGCGCGCGGAATAAGCTCATCCCTGCGGCAACGCTCCGAAGCACAGCGCATGGCGGGAGACGCTCAACCGCTCCAATTTCAGAGTGGACGGTACCTCGTTCAGCAGAAGTTGGGAGAAGGGGGAAAGGGGATCGTCTACAAGGCCCTCGATACCCAGTTGGATCGCGTCGTCGCCCTCAAACTCCTCAAGGT
This sequence comes from Thermoplasmata archaeon, assembly GCA_022749995.1. Lineage (GTDB taxonomy): Archaea > Thermoplasmatota > Thermoplasmata > Lutacidiplasmatales > UBA184 > JAKIVR01. The sequence continues at coordinate 29,672 of JAKIWO010000005.1, forward strand.
CGAGGGGCTGGACGAAGAGACCCTCCAGCGATTCCGTAGCGAGGCCCAGCTCGCCGGCCGCCTCAGCCACCCGAATATCGTGGCGGTCTACGACATCGGCTCGGAACAGGGCCGTCCATTCCAGGTGATGGAACTCGTCGATGGCCAGAGCCTGCGGGGTCTATTGGGCCATACGAGGGGGCCCCTGCCTCTCCCCCGGACACTGGAGATTGCGGGACAGGTGGCGCGGGCACTCGCCTACGCCCACAGCAAGGGGGTCCTGCATCGAGACGTCAAGCCCGAGAACATCATGCTCACCTCCGACGGGACCGTCAAGCTGATGGATTTCGGGCTCGCCCGCGCGTTCGATCGTCCGAGGCTCACGGCTCCCGGTACCATGGTCGGGACCCCGTCATACATGGCTCCGGAGAACGCCCTGGGAAAGGAGTCCGACGAGCGCTCCGACCTGTATTCGCTGGGGGTCGTCATCTACGAGATGGCCACGGGCCGGCCGCTGTTTCGATCGGAGAACTCGCTCAAGTTGATCTACAGCCACATCCACGATCAGCCGCCCGCTCCTTCCCAGGTCAATCCGCGACTCCCCTCGGCCGTCGACCAGGTCATTCTCCGCCTGCTGGCGAAGAGTCCCACGGAGCGGTACGCCTCGGCCTCCGACTTGGTACGCGGCCTGGCCTCGATCGCAGGGGCCGAAGGATCCCCTGGGGGTGCCGAGCCACCGATGGCCGGGGAGGCTCCCGTTCCTTCGAACCCGATCCAGCCCACTCCCCCTGGCCAACGGTTGCCGACCCCCGAGATCGGTCGCTCCCTCCCTCTGGTAGGGCGGGATAGCGAGGTCGCGAGCCTCAAGGGGTTCGTCGATCAGGTGCTCCGGGGCGACGGCGCGACGGTCCTGATCACGGGCGAGGCCGGCATCGGCAAGAGTCGGGTCACCGGTGAGATGCTCCCCTACGCGGCGCTCCGTGGAGTCCGGACGCTCGTGGGCCACTGCCACGAGCGAGAACACGCCGCGCCCTACTACCCGTGGATCCAGATGGTACGCGCGTACGTTCGCGAGGCCCCCCCGGCGGAGGTGGCCCGACTGTGCGGGCCGAATGCGTCGGACCTCGCGCGGCTGGTACCCGAGATCGCCGAGAAGGTCCGGCTCGGGCCCCCGACCGAGTCGCACGACTCCGCGGAGGCCCAGCGGCTGCGGATGTTTGACGCCGTCACGCGGTTCTTTGTCGAGGCGTCGCACGAATCGCCCCTCCTGCTCGATGTCTGCGACCTGCACTCGGCCGATCCGGCCTCCGTCGACCTGTTCCACCATTTCGCCCAAGGAGTCCCGAAGCACTTCCTGCTCCTGCTCGCCACCTACCGAGAGGAGGAGGTCGAGGAGGGGAGCCCCCTCGCGCGGGTCCTCGACGACCTGCATCGGGAACGGCTGGGCCATCTCGTGGCCCTGAAACGACTGGCGCGACCCGACGTGGAGCGCATTGTCGCCGCGCTCTTCGACCAGGCCGCGACACCCCAGCTCATCGACAAGATCTACGAGCGCACGGGAGGGAACCCGTTCTTCCTCGAGGAGGTTTTGCGATCCTTCGTCGAGGAGGGAGTCCTCGCCCGGGTCGGTGACCGCTGGCAGCTGAAGCCCATCTCGGAGGTGAAGATCCCCTCCAGCATCCGGGCGGTGGTGGCTCGCCGGCTCGAGCGCCTGGGCGAGGACACGCAGGGCCTGCTACGGATCGCCGCCATTCTGGGGAACGAGTTCACCTTCGAGGCGCTCGAACAGACCAGCGGCGCCGACGAGAACCGCGTCCTGGATGCGGTGGAACGGGCCCTCCGCCATCGGTTGCTTCGAGAGGAGCGGCTCTCCGCGGGTCGGGTGGCCTATCGCTTTGCCGACCCTCAGGTGCGCGAGGTGCTCTACGACCAGACCTCCGGCATCCGCCGAAGGCGTCTTCACCGGCGCGCCGCCGAGGTCCGGGAGCAGCTCGAGGGGCCCCGGGCGGAGGAGGCGGCCGGTGAGCTGGCCCACCATTACCTCTTGGGGGGAGACCTGCCGCACTCCCTTCACTACTCGGTGCTCGCGGCCCGTCGAGCGGCCCGGATCTACGCGCACGAGGAGGCCATCCAGCACTACAAGACGGCGCTCGAGCTGGCGGAGGAGCTGCGAGGGACGAGCGCCCCCGGGAATGTAGAATCGACGCGGGAACGTGCCCGACTGCACGCCGAACTCGCATGGGAGGAAACCTTTCCGGGGCTCTGGGCCGCCGCGCAGTCGGATTCCGAGGCGGCCGCCGCCCTCTTCGAGCAAGTGCGGGACCGGGCGGCCGCCGGACTCAACCTGCTGTACGCTGGTGAAATCAGCTACTTCCAGCGGCATCGGGGGGAAGAAGGGCTCGCGATGCTGCTGCGGGCCCGCGAGATCCTCGAGAACGAGCCCGAGAGCAAGGCGCAAGCCGAGCTGTGCCTGTGCTTGAGCTCCATCGCCGAGAACACGGAAGCCCCGCAGCTCCCGAGCAGCCGGGCCCTGCTGGAGCGGGCCCTCTCGGTCGCACGCTCTACCGGGGAGCGGGGCATCGAGATCCGCACCCTCGCATCGATGTCCGGCATCGCCCCGCTCGAGGACGCGGAAGGAGTCCGGGTGGGGCTGGCCCGCGCCTTGACCCTCGCGAAGGCGGAGAACTGCATCGAAGGCTCGGCCGTCTACTACAGCCTGGCCTGGGCCCACCTCGCCATGGACGGCAATCCAGCCGCCGCGCTGGGTGCCGTAGATGAGGGGATGCGCTGGTGCCGCCGGATCCGAGATCGAAACTCGGAGCTGAACTTCGAGAACACGATCCTGCCGTTCGCGCTGGGGATGAGCGGCGAGGTGGATCGCGCCGAGGCGATGGTCGCCGCACGGCGCGCCAGCGAGGTGGGCTCGTCGATATGGCTTGAGCTCGTGGAGTCGGGGCTCGATCTGATCCGCGGCAATCTCGACGGAGCGGCCCAGCACCTCGGCGTGTGGCGGACGAGCTCCCCTCCCGGCGAAATGTGGGCCGACCGCCTTTGGGAAGGCTACCTCGAGGGATGGCTAGCGGAGGAGCGGGGCGACCTGGGGCGGGCGCTCGCCCTGATGGATCGGGCGATCCTCCTGAGCGAGCAAAAGGGATACCGGGCATTCCGCGCGATCTTCAACTGCCTGTTGCTGGCGAGGGCCGCTCATGTCGCCCTTCGTCTCACTGGATCCCCGGAGTCGGAGCTCCGGGTCGGGCGGTATCGGGAGCGACTGACGGAAATCGCGGCCCGCATCCCGAACCCCGTCACGCAGGCGCTATCCCTCAGAGTCCAGGGAGATTGGGAGGCGCACCAGGGTGACGCCCGTCGAGCGATTGCGGCGCTCGAGGCGTCGGTGGCACTCTGGCGGACGACCCAGTGGCCGTACGAACTCGGTGCGACGCTCTACGAGTTGGGGGTGGCCTACCAGCAGGGCGGGGATCGAGCGAGCGCCGGTCGTCCGCTCGACGAGGCGTTGGAGCTGTTTACCCGCCTCAAGGCGAAGTCCGATATCGAACGAGTCCTCGGCCGAAAGGCGCTCCTCCAGGCGTAGATGTCGCGCACCCGCGGGGAGATGGGCCGGAGCTCCACGGGCCTGGCGTGTTCGTTCGACGGCATTTTTCGGAACGGTTAACTACCGTCCGATTCTGGACGCCCGCATGCCCCAGTATGCGATGGTATTCCCCGTCCTCCCCGGCAAGCGAGAGGCGTTGAGACATTTGCTCCGAGAGCTGGCCGGCCCCAGGTACGCGGAGTACGACGCGGCGTCCCGGAAGTTCGGATTCGAGAAGGACACGTGGTTTCTGCAGACCACACCGCAAGGGGTGCTGATCATCTACTACGGGGAGGGGGCGGACATCCCCAAGGCGTGGCGGGACTGGGCGCTGTGTCGGGAACCGTTCGACCTCTGGTTCAAGGAGCAGCTCAAGGACATTACGGGGATCGATTACAACCAACCGTCGGACGCGCCCTGGCCGGAACAGATTCACAAGTATCGGTTCGACGACCGCTAGCGTGAGAGCGCACGCTTCGTCCTACTTCCTGACGTGAGCAGGGGCCCCGCGCCCCCGCCAGGCCAGCTGGCTGCGGACCGGGGCAGCGCAGGTGGAGTTCTCCGGCGCACGACCCGCTCCCGCGTGGGAGCAACGCCCGGGGCGCGCTACCCGTACGAGACGCCGACGTTTCGCAGGAGCCGCAAGTACTCCGATCGCTTGACCCAGGTGACCTCCAGGTACTCGCGGAGATAGCGGTCGGGAACCTTCAGCCGACGGGCCTCCGCGACCGAGAAGGCGTACGCCTCGACCTCGGTAGGACGATCGACGTACGGGACCTTGGTACCCAACCACAGCTCCCGACCTTGGTGCCGTTGGAGGATGTGCAGGAATTCGTGGATCACATCGAGGTAGAGATCCATGGCGGCGCTGTTCACCAGATGGGCGCGCGCGACCACGATCTCGTCGGCGCGGCTCTCCACCATCCGAAAGCCCGCCGCTCGGACCTCCGGAGGGGTCCTGCGCGGGGCCACGTACATCCAGCCGGGTCCTTCGGTGATGTGAGCATACGTTCGCTCGGCGATCCGGAGCGTGGCCGCGTCATCACCCGGATACTTGGAGAACGGAACCGTGTCCTCCAGCCCTCGGAACACGTCCAGCAGGGGGAACCGACCCGGGAGCGTCGTTCGCTGGGGCCGGAAACCAGCGGGGACGGGATACTTCTCCCTCCCGCGTCGAGGGAGTACGAACTGTGCGACGGGCCGAGCTCGCCTTACCTGCGGACGGCTCCCCTTACTCTGCTTCTTCACGAGACGTGCTCGAGTAGCTGCCGTACGCGCCGGCCACGAGAGTGGATCGAGTGTTCCGCGGTCGGCTCGATGGAGACCCTGTACCCGGCGGATCCGCCAGCGCTGGATCCTGAGAACGGCATCGCCCGGACCGGACGAAACTGTACCACGATCCCTGCGGAACTCCGGCCCTCCGCCGCCCGCGCCGCTGCTCCACTCCGGTGACCACACCGGTTCGGAGGTGTCCTGCCTCTTCAAGGAATCGCCGGCGCCTCGGGCGCGTTCTCCCTCGGTAACTCGGTGTTCCGCTGCCGGCGCTGGAGCCCATCCCGTCGTCGTCGATGTCTCGTGTGCAAAGCTTGCTGCGCGACGTACGACGGAATTCCTGTCGGCGGTCAATCGGCCGGTCGTGATGACTCTCTCCCGTGATCGAATCAGGCCCGCGGGTAATCTGCTTCTTCATTAGCCGCGACGCGTCGCATCCGCGGGGGAGCCACACCCCCTCGGGAGCTGGGTCCGCGTGAACGAGTCGAGCGAAATGAAGATCGTCGTGACGAAGCACGGCCCGTACCGTGTCACCGGTAGCGTCCCGCTGGCCGTTCAGGTCATCACTCCGAATCGCGCCGGCGAATCCTGGGAGTGGACCCAGGGCCGGTCGATCCCCGCCGGCGCCGAGTACTCGCTGTGTCGGTGCGGTCAATCCCAGAACAAGCCGTTCTGCGACAACTCCCACCTGACGGGAGGATTCGAGGGCGACGAGACCGCCTCCCGTCGTCCCCTCGAGCGACAGTCGGTCCACTACGACGGTCCCACCTTGGTGCTGAGCGATGCCGAGCGATACTGCGCGTTCGCCCGATTCTGTGATCCCGGCGGAATGATTTGGAGATTGATCGAGCAGACCGACCAGCCGAGGGCACGCGACCTGGTCATCCGGGAGGCGAACCACTGTCCGGCCGGTCGTCTGGTCCTCCGGGACAAGGCTGCCAACCAGCCGGTGGAGACTCCGCTTCCTCCCTCCATAGGACTCGTCGAAGACCCGGTGCAGGAATGCAGCGGCCCGTTGTGGGTGCGCGGTGGTGTACGGATCGAATCCGAAGACGGGAAGGCGTACGAGAAGCGCAATCGGGTGACCCTCTGCCGGTGCGGAGCTTCGGACAACATGCCCTTCTGCAACGGGAGCCACGCCTCGATCAAGTTCCGGGATGGATTGATTCCCGAGACGGCTCCCTAGTACCGCGCACGGCGTGGGAGGGTGGTCGGTAGGCGCGACGGCTGCCCCGTCCTGATCCTTGCACTGGCGGAACGGCAGCCTAGCGGATCACCTGCGGCGTTCCGGGCGGCTCCTCGCCGCGGCCGCCCTCAGGCGTATTCGTGGTTCGCTTCGGGTCCCATCAGCCCGAATGCCTCGAACCGGAACGACTGCTTGATCACGCTCGCGATCGGGAAGAACGGGATCCAGACGAGCATGTCCCATCGTTCCATCTTCGCCAGGAAGTACGCGAGCGGAATCGCCCGGATCGCCAGGGCGAGCAGCAGCAGGAACGCGACGTCGATGAGCGCGTGCACGCCCAGCAGCAACAACAACAGCACGAGGAAGACGTAGACGAGGCTGCGAACGCCCGACCGCGCGAAAGTCAGAAACCACAGCAGCACGCCGAGTCCGCCGAACTCGGGCGCCGGGCTGACAAGGGAGGGGTAGTGCTGGCCGTTGGCCATGAGCATCCCCCGCGCCCATCGGACCCGCTGCCGGCGCAAGGCGTCGTAGTTCTCCGGGACGTCCTCGTACGCGCGCGCGCCGAACTCCATCCGGACCCGGTAGCCCAGGCGCTGGAGGCGCATCGACAGCTCGGTGTCCTCGCCGTTCCATGGAACCCATCCGCCGAGGGCGACCAAGTCCTTGCGGCGGAACGCCGAGAAGAGTCCGTCGATCACCTCGCCGGCGCGGGCCCCCATCACCGCCGGTCGCTGGAAGTAGTGTCCCCAGGCGATCTCGAGGGCCCGCAGCTTCCGGGTCCAGCCCGTCCGCTGGCGGGGGTGGATCGCGCCCTGCACGCCGCCCACCTCGGGGTCCGCGAAGTGCGGGATGATGGCGGAAAAGCCCAACCGCTCGGAGACGAACGTGTCCGCGTCCAGCCGGATGACGATCTCGCCCGTGGCGAGCGCGAGCGCACCGTTCAGACCATTCGACTTGCCCGCGTGAGGCAGCTCCACCACCATTCCCCGCGCGTACTGCAGCGCTCCGATCGCCCTGCGCGCGCGCTCCGAGGTCCGGTCGGTGGAGCCGTCGTTCCCGACGATGATCTCGACGGAACCCGGATACTTCCCGGCAGCCACGTCGGCGTGCCGGATCGCCTCGGCGATCCAGCGCTCCTCGTTGAACGCCGGCATGAGGATCGAGACCGCCGGATGATACTCCTCCACCGAAGGAACGGGCCGGCGCCGGAGTTGGCGGAAGTACAGGGGTCGGTTGAGCGCGATGAACGTCTCCAGCGTGACCAGCGGCAGCAGCAGTAGGAGAGTGAACGGCAGCAGGATCGACACGTCTCCGAGGGCGCGGCCGATGAGGTAGATGGAGGTCCCGGCGAGGCCCATCGCGAGGACCCCCGTCCCGAAGAACTGCGCGAGCGCGGTTCCGTCCCGACGGAACCTCGCCTTCACCCGCAGCGGGGTCGGCAGGCTCAGGGTACAGAGGATGAGGCCCGAGAGGAACAGGCCTCCCGTCATCGTCCGGACCACGATGGCGAGGCCGCGCACGCTCTGGCCCGGGACGGTGAAGAACACGGCATCGAGCACCACCTCGACGCCCACGTACAGCAGGATCAGCCCGAGCGCCAGCCCGCGGCGGTGGGACGGCAGCGGAACCCGTCGGTAGACGAGCCCGCCGGCAATCGCGAGGGCCGCCATCGCTGCGAGGTACATCGGGAAGATGTAGTCGGGAACCAGCTGGGAGACCGAGTTGACCGCGTAGACGCCCGGCCACGGCGACGGCCAGAAGAGGGCGGTCCCGGCATAGCCGACCAGATGGTCGTACGGGAGGAACAGCTTGGAGAAGAACGCGAGCTGTAGGGCCGAGAGAAGGACAAACGAAAGGCCGAGCACGGCGACGAACCGCCGTGCCCGGGGCAAGGGCGCATTCGGCGAAACGCCGGCGCCGCGCAGGAAGACGGTGCGTGTCCCCTCCGCGGAAGAAACGGTCACGGGGGCGATAGTCCGGGGATCCTTGCGTGCGGGGCCCGGCGACTCCGTTCCGGGAGCGGCGGGCTCTGGCACCACCTGGATCCGAATCGTGCCGATGATCGGCCGGGAGGGTCGGCGATGGAGCCAGTCCACGGTCACAAATAGTCCAGCGCCGAGCGCGATCCCGACGAGCACACCCCCTAGCGGGATTCCCGACGACCGCAGCAGGGACTCGATCGGATCGAGCAGCATGACCGCCAGTTCACCGGCCCCTGGGAGTGCCCGCGCGACGTGCGCGGCGGCCCCCGGCCATCGGGGGCGTCAACCGTCCCGGCGCCGCACCGACCGGAGCGCGAGGAATCCCACGACGATGGATACCCCCATCCAGACCGAGGTCCACATCGCACCCGAGGTGAGGGCAGCGACCAGCGCCGCCGAGGGCCGGTCCGAGATAGGGTCGAACTGGATCATCATCGCGGCGGAGGGACCCGCCACCGTCAGCCGACCGTGCGACGGCGCGGCGAAGTAGCCGGCCGGGGCGTGCACGTCGAATGTGTAGGTGCCGTTCGGCGCAAGGAACGACGGCCCGCCCGTCGACGCGATCTGCGTCAGGTTCCCGAACCGCACCGACCAGGGGCCGAGCGCGCCGGGCCCGGTCGCGTTGAACGACGCCCGGTACTCGAGGAGGGCGAAGTAGAGCGTGACGGCCACCGGGAATCCGCCGACCCGGAACTCGCCGGTCCGGGGGGTGGCGGAGAAGTTGGCGGGCAGCTCGATCGCGTAGCCGTACGTTCCGTTCGGCAGGGACGTCGAGACCCAGGCCGACGTGGCAGCCATCGGTTGGCCGTCCAACGCCACGCTCCAATTCATTCCCTCGCGGGTGCCGTTCGCCAGCCAGAGGACACGATAGGTGGTCCGCGCGAACGGGACGGGCACGGTGAGCTGCCCTCCGCCGACGTGGAACGTCTTCATCGGAACGTCCGGGTGGTAGCCGTCCACGTAGCCCACCTGGTAGGCGTAGCTTCCGTTGCTGAGGTCAAACACCGGGGAGGGCCCCACACTGGTCTCGGTGGTGTTCCGGATCGTGATCGATACGCTCGTGGCCGCCGGGAGGCCGGAGATCTGGAAGGTGACGGCGTAGGTCGGCGGGGGAGGAGTGATGAGGTCGAAGCGGACCCGCACGACACTCGAACCGCTGCTCACCGTGAAGCCCCCGTTCTGGGGAATGCTTCGATAGCCCGGGATGTCGCTCAACGCGAAGCCGTACGTGCCGGCCGGCTCGTAGACGCTGAGATTGCCCCGGCTCGAGTTGGTCGTGAACTCGCGGACGGTCACGGACCACGGGATGCCCGCCGGCAAGCCGGACTCCACGAACTCGACCCGCTGTCCGACGACGAACCGCGCCTTCTCCACAATGCGACCGGTGGGCGTGACGGTGATGTACCGATGGGCCCCACTCGAGTTCCCCGGCCCCCAGCCGCTCCATCCGACGAAGGCGTATCCCAGCGCCGGAGTGGCGGAGAGGTTCAGCGATCGATTGGAATTCCACCAGCCCACCGCCGGTTGGATCGTCCCGCCGTTGCTGGGGGAAGGAGTCAGCCCCACCCGCCACTGGTCGAGGAACTCGATGGTCAGGTTGGTGTAGGGTCCGCTGACCCGGGCCGGCGGCTCCGGCTGGGGTCCGAGCTGTTCGGAAGGGTTCAGCTCCTTGCCGCCCATCGGAAGTGGGATCCCGACCGACGACACCGGGTACTGCCCTTCGGGCAGGAGGAGGGAGATGTTCCCCGCCGTGGTCGCGTAAAAGTTCGGGCCGATGCCCGCATACCAGGGGGTTCCGGAGGGCACGCCACTATCGAGCACTCGGACGTACGTCGCTCCCGACGGGTACGCTTCGAACAGGACTAGGCTTTGCGGTGGGAGCGTGTAGTTCCCGGGAAGTCCACCGGAGAACTCCTGGGGGAGCGGGTTCGTCGTGAACGGCTCGACCCAGGTGGTCCCGTTGATCGCGGAGGTGTGGATCGACCCGTTCCAGCTCCACGCTTGGACGGGCGAGCTCCCAGAAGACCCCGCGAACTGGGGGGAGAAGGAGATCGCGTGGGTGATGTTGTCGTTCACGACCAGGAGGTCCTGACGGCCGTGATCCTGCGGAGCGAGGGTGTCGATCCCGTAGAGGGTGTGGTCCAATCCCGCGAGGGTGACGGGGAACGCCTCGGTGCCCAGGTGATTGAGCATGCCCGTGTACAGCGCGTAGTCGACGCGAGCGTGCCCGGTCGGATCGAACCAGGAGTTCGTGGTCGCGAGCTCCGTGGCGAACAGGTCGATGTTGGTGAGATTGAGGTCCATCGCTTGGGTGAGCTGCGAGGCCAGGCTGAGCGGCCCCGAGAACCCGATGGCATACTGCCCGTACGCCGACCAGGAGAGCGCGGAACCGAGCTCGCTGATGAACACGGAGACGTTGCAACTAGCGCAGGAGGACACTACCGCCTGCCGCGCGGCGACGAGGCGAGTGGGGATGCTGGCGTCGCCCTGGATGGTCCCGTAGAAGTCCAACAGGCTTCCGTCGCCGGTGCCGAGCCAGCCAGCCGGGTACTCGTGGAACGCCACGGCCTGAATCTTCGGTCCGGTCACCTTGAGGACACCGGAGATCCACTGCTCGAAGGTGTACAACCCGCAGGTGCACCCCGACGCCGGGAGCCCGAGGATGGGGGTAGCGTTGTCCACCGCGCGGATCGCCTTCACGTAGTCGAGCACCTCGTGGCCGAACGACGTCGGGTCCGGACCCGCGGTGTACGTCGTGGGCCAGTCGGCCCACGGGACTTGCCAGTGCTGCCAGAGTTCCGGCTCGTTGCCGATCATCCAGTACGCCGGGACGAAACTCAGGTTGACCTCGGTGTAGTTCACGATCTTCTCGGCGTATCCCGGGTCGTCGATCTCCGCTGGGACCTGGACGATCGCCGTACAGTGGGTCGCCTTGCACATCTGCACGAACTGGGGCTCGTTCGTGAGCGCGTGGATCGGGGCCCCGCTGTAGGTGTCGTAATGGGTCTGGGTGAGCGGATCGTAATCTTCCCCGGCCATCGCACCGGGCCAGACGAGCACCCGCGCGGGAGTAGCGTTCACGGCGTCGGTCTCGCCCCGGAACATGCGGACCTCGTTGTTCACCGTCGTACCCCAGAACTGGCTCGAGAGGTTGACCGAGGAGCTGTTGACCGATAGGCTGGTACCGATCGAGGTGGAGAACGCCGGGGCGATCAAGGGCACGGCATGGGCCAGCGGGCGGGCCATTCCGCTGACGGAGCCGGAGCGGGGGGTGTTCTGCGCAGAGATCGCACCGGAGGACAGGACCACGGTGAGCACGACCCCCACCAGGAGCCAGGGTGTCCTGGAGCGCGCTCGAGAAGAGACCGGCATCAGTTTCGTCCGCTACGTCAACGGGCGGGGGGAGCTTCCGGCCCGCGTCCGGCGAGGGCGTATCGCAGCATCTCGCGGGCTCACGAAGCTGCCGCTATTCAACCTTGGCTGGGAGAGCGAGACCCCACAGCGATTTACGACGGAAGACGAGGACGAAGCGATTCGTGCGATGCTTCCCGTACAGCCTGAAGGGTCCCGAGGACGCTCGAACGAGGGGGGCGCTCGGCAGCGGAGCAAGGGCGGGTCCGTCCCTTCATGACGATCCGGCGGAGCGATGCCACCTCCGGGGCTCGTGCTTCCGGACGAGATACTCCGAGGTCCGGTCGACCCCGGTCGACGCTCGCCCAGCTGCGACAGGTGATAGCGGCGATACCACGAGGGAAAGTGATCACTTACGGCCAAGCCGCAACGGCGGGGGGATTCCCGGGTGCGGCGCGCCTCACGGTCTGGGCGCTGCGGGGGGGGAAGGGGCTGCCCTGGCATCGCGTGGTGGGCGCAGGAGGCCGAATCGCCCTGCAGGGCGAGGACGGGGAAGAGCAACGACTCCGTCTCACGCTAGAAGGCGTCAGGTTCCGGGGGGCTCGAGTCCAGATGGACGTCTACAACTGGACTCCCAAGTCACACGCGGGTCGGGGCGTCCGAGGAATCCTTCGGCCATCAGGTTCCCGAGGGAGTACGCGCGTGAGCCGAAGCTCGGGTCGCAACTCCGGCGCGCCCGCTAATCGGGGGCGGCGGTCAGAACCGCAACGTTGACGCTGTCGTGGCGGGCCGCCCCTGCTCTCTCGTGGGGCGACCGCACGGAAACGTCTAGATGCTCAGCCTTCGCACTTCGGGAAGTGGGTCCCTCGTCGGCGCGGGGTGGGGGACGGAGCCGGGGTGCTTACGGCACTTCTCCGTGCGCCTTGCACCAGCGCTCGTACTTCAGAGTCGCCGCGTCGAGCGCTTTGTTGTAGGCCGCTTCGAACTTCTCGGCCTTGGCTTGCGCACCCTCGCGGGTTGCCTGTCTCCAACTCCGAATTATGGGGTCCACCGCTCGATCGATCTCCGCCAGCGCCTCTTCCTTCGCGGTCGGCACGACCTTGGGACGTTCGTCCGTCACTGTCTCGCTCTTCTTTTTTGCACCTTTCGGATGTTTCGTCTCCATAGATTTCCCTCCGCGCTCACTCATGGATGTCGCCCTTTTCGGTCCTTGCGATCGTGCCCATCCCACCGTGACGTCCGTTTCCCGCCTGGGATCCTGAGATCGGGAGCCGCTGCCCCGAGGGTTCACCCGATCGCCGCGACCGAGCACGGTCGCCGTTCCCAGATGAGGTTTCGGGCCTTCTGACTAACCTCATTTGCCCCGGTGGTCGAGACTCTTCGGGCCTTAGCCTGCGCGCACCCGGACAACTACCTCTGTGGGCGTTCAAAGCGAGCCAATCTCGAACGCTGGCGGCTCTGGCCGCTCGGACGGGCTCGCAGGCACTTGCTGGGAGGCCAGAGGGGACGCGGCACGCGGGAAAGTGACCTCCTTGGAAGCCGGGTTGATTCGGAAGGCGGTGCTGCTCGACCTGACCCATCTGACCGAGTCCGCCGAGCAGGCCTCGGCCGGTCTCAAGAAGGAGACTCCGTACGTCCGGTGGGTTCGGTTGAGCCGCCTGCGCAATCGAGGGTTGATCCACGCTTACGCCGCAGCCGACCTCGAGGACATTGGGGCCTGTGTTCGACGAGAGGTACCCAAGCTTCGTAGGCAACTCGATCGTCTTAGCTACCCGGATGAGTAGCATGGTGAGGGCAGCGACTGCACGGGATTCGGGGGGGAGACTCTCGAAGAGTCCTTCCCCCATCTTCCTACGAATGGCCCAATGGAGCGGGGCAATCCAACGTCGCGAGGAGTCCCGCCGAACGTTCCCTCTCGCGTGCCTTGGAGTAGCAACGACCGTACGACCGCGTTCGCTACGGCCCGTCGAGGGCCTTCTCAAGCTTGTCCAACGAGCTGTTCCATCCCCAGCGGACCTGGGCGTGGATCGCCGGTGCTGTCCGCCGTAGGTCCTCGAGTCGTTCATGGACGACGGTCACCTTGGTCTTCCCTCCGGAAACGGGGCGCAAGGTGACCTTCACGAGCGAGTCATGGTACTCCCCCTTCTCCGGCTCGGTCCCGACGAACGCCCAGCGGTAGACGAGCTCCCGGTGGGGCAAGATCCTCACAAACTCTCCCTCGAAACCACCGTAGCTCACCCCCTTCAACGAGTGAGAGATCAGGATCCGTCCCCCCACCCTGGGGTCGACGGAGACTCGATCGATGGCGAACTCCCCCGGGGTCATCCACTGTTGGATCAGGTCGGGATCGAGGAACGCGCGGAATACACGTTCGGGGGGAGCGCGTATCGTTCGTTCGATCCGTACTGCATCCGCTCCGGCGTCGGACTCGGTCATGCTTTCCCTCTCTTCCTTCGTGGAGTATCAGTACCAAGTATCTCGTCCATCCGGGCTAGGCTCCTCCGCCAGAATCGCTCGTAGAAGCCCAACCATTCCGAGGCCTCGCGGAACGGCTCCCCTCGGATCGAGTACAGGTGCTTCCGGCCGTCCCTCCGTAGGGCCACCATGCGTGAGTCCTTGAGCAGCCGCAGTTGCTTCGAAACGGCCGGCTGGGACATCCGGGTCCGCTCGACCAGGTCGTTGACCGACCGCTCCCCGTTCCGAAGCGCCTCGAGGAGGTGTCTCCGAGTCGGGTCGGAGAGGAGCTGGAAGACGTCGGGCATCCGCATAACATGCCTTGGAAGATATATATTCATGCGGGCATGTGATGAACACGCGGGTTCAGATGTCGTCGAGCAAGAACCTCGCGGTCGATCGACAGTTCTTCATACGCGCCTCCCCCTCGACGGTCTTCGACGCCATCTCCACGCCTCGGGGGCTGGCCTCCTGGATGGTCGTGCGCGCGGAACTGCCCGCCCAGACCGGTGCGAAGTACGAGTTCGAGTTCGACGGGGGCTGGCGGCACGAGGGTACGGTCCAGCGCTTCCGAGCGGGACGGTCGATCACCTTGACCTGGGCGTGGGAGGGCGTTCCGGTGAAGGGGACGGTCCTCACCCTCTCCGTGCGCCCGAAGAAGGGAGGCGCGCTGTTCCGGTTTGTCCACAGCGGGTTCCCTCGTGAGAAGAAGTGGATGGACCTCTACGGGGTCACGGAATGGGGATGGACCTACTACGGAATGAACCTCAAGTCGGTCCTGGAGGCCCATCATGACCTGCGGTCCCGGTGGGACGGGTAGGGGTCGAGCGAGGCTTTACGAGTTCTAGCGAGGAACGGAGGAAACGAACATGCGAAAGATCACCGCCAATCTGTACATGACCCTCGACGGACGCGGGGAGTTCCCCACGTACCCGGGCTCGAACATCCCCTCGGGTACTCCGGACGAACCGGACGAGTTCTTCCGGAAGATGTGGACCGACCGGTTCTCGGACGTCACGACGGTCGTCATGGGCCGACGCTCGTTCACCGGCCACCGTCGCGTCCACTCCCTCAAGGGACGGAAGCCGACCGACCCTAAATTCATGTTCGATTACTCTCGCTTCCTCGACAAGGCGGAGAAGGTCTGCCTCTCGCATCGATTGAAGAAGCTCGACTGGGAGAACTCGCGGGTCCTGAAAGGCGACCTCGCGAAGATCATGACGAAGCTCAAGCGCGAGAAGGGCGGGAACATCATCATCGAAGGCGGACCCCGGCTCATCCACGAGGTCCTCCGTCTCAATCTCGCCGACGACTACTGGTTCCTCGTCATGCCCGTCGTCTTCGGTCGGGGGCCCCGTTACTGGACCCCGATGAAGACGCAAACCAACCTGAAGCTTCTCTCCGCGAGCCACATGCCGTACGGTGAGTTGGTCCTCCACTACGAGGCCGTTCGCGAGAAGACCGTATCCAAGAGCAAGTAGCCACTCGCGGAACTCCACCCCTCCTGGGGCGGAATCCGAGACGGAGGGCCGGCGAGACTGGGATCGAGGCGCCGATAGAAGCCCGGCCGCCCTCCCACTCCGAAGAGAATGATGAGGCCAGCATCAACGACGTGGGGTAGTCGGTACGGATTCCTGTGGAAGTGTACCACCCAGGCCCCTGCCGCTACGGTGCGTTGGAGTTTCTCGACTCTGAACCCCGCCACAGGGACGAACGGCCGCTGACGCAGGGCTCCGAGGATATGCCAGCACTCATCACCGATCGCGGGGGGGGAGGGCTAAGAAGTCGTCCTCAAACCGGCGGTCGCTGACGACCTGCAGGACCAGTACCGGCTACCGCGTTTGCGCGATTGCGGGTCTGCTGCTCGGAGCAACTCGATCGGGCGCAGCTTGACCCGCCCGGCGTGCCAATCCTCGATTCGCCGATCCATCTCGTCAAACCAAGGGTCGCGTGCCTCCAACTCCTCGAGGATCGCCCGGATCAGACCGTCGTAGCTGTGTCCCCCTGTCGTGAGTTGAGCGAGCTCCGCCCGGGTCGAGGCACGGAGCGGAATCGTGGTGAGGGGGTCGGCCGCCATGCCGATAACTACCATCCTTGCCTCTGTCGTACTGACTTCTATGGTGTCGGGGGGGTGAACCGCAGGAAAGCTCAAATCCCTGACGAAGCGCCCGTCACGGGCTCCAAGGGGCGATCTCAAGGCGACCCGTGCGCCGTGATCGCTCGAGATCAAGTTCGACGTAAACCTGGCCGCGAGCAATGAACCGTGCCTCATTGGCATAGGCCCCCGCCCGACGAAGTCCCCGTTCAATCCTTCGGGCCGTTCCCTCTGACTCACGCAACCGCTTTCGAATCTCGGCCAACTCTCGTCCTGCCAAGCGAGCATAGAGTCGGCTGGATCGATGCCACACTATCTCTGGAGCAGAGCCCGCCCCATTGCGCCGGTTCGTCCCCTCCTGACGCCCCATCTTCCATTGCTGTCGGATCACGCGCGTGGCGTTCCTTCGGAGTCCCTCCAGAGTACGCGACCGGGCAAGGGCGACACCGAAGTCCCCGTCCACTTCAGCCCAGAGTCTGTAACGACGCGCGCGCGAGGATCGACGCACGGTGACGTGAACCACCAAAGACGACTCTCGAATGGCGACTACTCCCTTCATCACCGGACGTATCGTACGAATGGCAAGGCCTCGAATTCCTCAGCCCCGGTGAGGAACTCGTACCCGTTCTCCCGCGCGTAGACGTATCCTGTAGCGTCAGCGTACGAGAATCGTCGCCCGGTGGCTCCCTTCTTGAGTAGTCGGAACTCGGCTACGCGCGCGATGAGCTCAACCGGCAAGTCGACCGAGTGTGGGCCCAAGAGCTTCAGGGAAGAATCGGCGAGCGCCGTCTCCTCGGACTGCGCGAGGATGTAGTAGACCTCGAGGAGGTTGGCTCGCATCGTGATGACAGGCTCGCGAACGAACGGTCGATAGGAGGGATTGCCTCGGGCCATCTCGATGATGGCGTAGGTGTCGAGGAAGAACATCAGTCGCGTTCGGTGCGTGCTCGGTGAATGAGCTCACCGGTGGCCTCGCGCGTTCGAAACTTTCCCCACACCGAGCTCCAGTCGACCTTCTCCGGAATCA
>JAKIWO010000050.1 GCA_022749995.1 Thermoplasmata archaeon
ACTCTCGAGCCTCGTGGGCAGCCTTCGGATCGGGGAAGCGGTCGACGCACCCAACTGGGTGGTCACGCTCACCGTCCCGCAGGAGTACGAACTCCCTCCGGGTCCGTCGCCGCGGAACGACGGGCCGCCACGGGCCCCAGGAAGGGCGGACACCTCTCGCCACGCGCTCGGCACGGCGTGAGTTCCTCTGGCACTCCGGGATTCCTAAATACCGCGCCGCGGTCGCCGGGCCGTCCTTCCATGACGGAGCCCGTAGTCTCGGACGGCCGGCAACTCCTCATCGCCACCCGGTACCAGCTGCAGTCGTACCTCCGCACCTACCGGTTCCTGGCCATGGTCATCTTCGTGATCGTGGTCGGCTCGCTGCTGCTCGGTGTGCTCACCTACCTCGTCCACAGCGGGCGGATCAGCGCCCCGACCGATTCCTCGGCCGTTCTCGTGGGGTACCTCACCCTGCTTGCACTGATCGTCTACTTCAGCGCCGCCCTCCTGGGCGGCGACGCCATCTCCACCGACTTCGGGGCACGCACCGGATACTACACGCTCGTCCTGCCGATCCGGCGCCGGGTCCTCCTGATCGGCCGGTACGCTGCGGCGGTGTTGACCACCTTCCTGATCGCAGTGCTCTACTACGTCTTCGCCGTCGCGGGCGACCTCTACTTCACCGGTGGCGTCCCCGTGGCGGGGCTGCTCGGCTCGATCGCGGTCACGCTGCTGTTCTCGGCTGCAGCGGTGGCGCTCGCGTTCTTCTTCAGCTCCGTCGTCAAGACCCCGGCGCTCAGCATCCTCCTCACCGTGCTGATGCTGTTCGTCTTCCTTCCGCTCGTCGTTAGCCTCATCACGGCCGAGGCGAACATCGAGCCGTGGTTCTCCCTGACCTACGCGGCGGCCGCCATCTCCGAGCCGATCGTGAACGTGCCCCACCACGACGCGTTCGGCGGCGGCTTCCAGCCCTATCTCTGGGAGGGGCTCGTCATCATGGCCGCCTACCTGGTCGTCTTCCTCCTGTTCAGCTACCTCGTCTACGAGTTCAAGGAGTCGAGCGGATGAGCCCGACTCTCTCGATCGAGGTCGAATCGCTCAGCAAGCGGTTCGGTTCGTTCAGCGCGCTCGAGAACGCCTCGTTCAAGTACGAAGGACCGGCCGCCATCGGCTACTTGGGCCCCAACGGCGCCGGCAAGACGACCACGCTCAAGCTGCTCACCCGGCTCCTCCGCCCCTCCCAAGGGCACGCCCGGATCAACTCGCTCGACGTCACCGCCCGGCCGAAGGACGCGCTCTGGGACGTGGGCGCGGTGATCGAATCGCCGGACCCGTATCCCCAGCAGACCGGCAAGGAGGCGCTCGAGATGGTCGGCGAGTTCCGCGGGCTCTCCGGCGAGCGGCTCCACGACCAGATCGCGCGCTACGCCCAGCTGCTCGAGCTCCCCCCGCTCGAGCGCCGCACCGGCAAGCTCTCCAAGGGCCAGCGCCAGCGGATCGTGCTCGCGTCGGCGCTGCTGTCCGAACCGTCGATCATCCTGCTCGACGAACCGACGAGCGGCCTCGACCCGGCCGAGCGGGTGATCATCCGCAACCTGCTAGTCCAGCTCAAGCGCGACCGCCTGATCTTCATGAGCAGCCACCTGCTGCCGGAGGTGACGGAGATCTGCGACCGGGTCATCTTCGTCAACCAGGGCAAGATCGTCGCGCAGGACACGGTCGCCGGGCTCTCCAACCGGTTCCGGGAGACGCAGGTGGACGTCGAGTTCCTCGCCACGCCCACCGCGGAGAAGCTCGCCCTGCTCGCTCCGCTGAGCCAGAAGGTCGAGGCGGTGGGGCCGAGCCGATACCGCATCAGCTTCGACGGGGAGGACGCGACCCGGACGCAGCTCCTGCTCGTCTGCCAGCAGGTCGGCACCGTCCGCTCCTTCTCCGGATCGACGCTCGGACTCGAGGACGCCTACCTCAAGCTGATGCGCCCCGAGTCGGCCGCCGCCACGAAGGCGTGAGCGCCCAACGGCCGGCCGAGCTGCCCCGCTTTCCGCTCGCCCAGTGGATCTACGAGCACCGGCACCTGCCCCACGACCTGGGGCAGAGCGGCATGCACGGGGAGTTGCGCTCGCTGGCAGGTCTCCTACGTGATGCCCCGCCGGCGACCCCGGAGGAGCTGCGCGCCCTCTTCGCCCGCCAACAGCGTGTACCGGTCGAGCGGATGTTCCTCACCCACGGGGCGACGGAGGCCAACACCCTCGTGCTCCTGCATCTCGCCCGAACGGGCCGGCCTCGGGGCCCTCGCAGGGCTCGATTCGAGTGGCCCGAGTATCCACCGCTGCGCGATGCCGCCAAGCTCGTCGGGTTGCGACCGGTGTCCGCCGGCACGCCGGCCGAGATCGCGATCCTATCCAATCCGTCCAACCCCGAGGGTCGTCTCCGCTCGGCCGAGGAGGTTCGGCGATTCGCCGCAGGCGCCGAGCACCTCCTCGTGGACGAAACGTTCCGTGAGTTCACCGATGCCGCGCCGTTGCGGGAACGCCCTGGCCCTCGGCTCTGGCGGACCGGGAGCCTCACGAAGGCCTATGGGGCCGACGAGCTCCGCGTGGGCTTCGTCGTCGCGCCGACCGGGGAGGAGGAGCGATTCCAATCGACCCATTGGCTGATTGATGGCGTGCCGGCGGCCTCCGCCAGTGCCGCCGTCGCACTCTTGTCGCACCAGTCGACGGTGCTCGCCGAGACTCGCCGGCTCTTCCAGCGCAATCTGGCCGCGCTCCGCGACGCTGAGCCGGACGCTCCGCAGCTCGCGGCACCGCTTTGGTTTGACCGCGTGGGTGGCCCTCAGGGCGGCGACCGGCTGGCGCACCGCGCTGCCCGACACGGCGTGCTCGTCTGTCCGGGGAGCTTCTTCGGCGACCCGAGCGGCGTGCGGGTGTCGCTCACCCGTTCGGACTTTCCGGAGTCGTTGGCGGCCTACCTCGGCGTTCGTCAAGGGAGCCCCTCGCCGATGAGGCCGGGCGCGGCGCGCCGACGACGAACGGGCTAAGGATCCTGCGGCGCAGGGACCGGGAAGCGGCTCGGGCGCTGCGCGAGCGGACGCTCGTGCAGCGGCACGTGGGCGAGCGGTCCACCGCTCTGCTCTTGGATGAACTGCGAGGCGAACTGGCGGGCGCGCTCGGGTTGCGTCTGGTTGAGCAGGAATCCGCGGGCGAGTTCGGTCAGGACGTAGCGGGGCGCCCGCACGGCGCCGGGCTCCGGCACCTCCCGACGGAGTCTCGAGGACAGAACGAATCCCTCCGAGGCCGCCGAGCCGGGAACCCTCCACTTAAGGCCGAGGTTGGAGTTGACGGCCCGCAGCGCCGGGAACGGGCCGCGCTCGGGCCGCGACCCAACCCTTTTGTGAGGAGGGACGATGGGCGCGGTGAGGACCCGATGAGCGAGACGACCACTGCCCCGGTGCCCAGCGCGAACCTGTCCGCCGGTTCCCACCCGGCCCGGGGAGTCCGGATTGTCACGCCGATTCCCGGACCCAACGCGCTGCGCATGGTCGCCGAGGACACGCGCCTGTTGATGACCTCGACGAAGAGCGCGCCCATCGCGGCCGAGAGCGCGCGCGGCGTGTGGATCCACGACGTCGACGGCAACACGATCCTCGACTTCACGAGCGGTGTCGGCGTGCTCAACGTCGGCCACAGTCACCCCGACGTGGTCCGCGCGGTACAGCAGCAGGCCGCGAAGCTGATGCATTTCGCCGGGACCGACTACTACTACGATGTCCAGGTGAAGCTCGCCCAGCGGCTCACCGAGATCACGCCCGGCAACTTCGGCAAGAAAGTGTTCTTCACCAACAGCGGGACCGAGAGCATCGAAGCGGCGGTCAAGCTCGCCCGGTACAACCGCCAGAAATCGATCACCATCGGCCTGCTCGGCGCCTTCCACGGACGGACCATGGGCGCTCTCACGCTGACCTCCTCGAAGAGCACGCAGCGGGAGCGGTTCGGCGCGTACGTCGGTGGCGGCCACCACATCCCGTCCCCCTACTGCTACCGCTGCCCCTACCAGCTCACCTACCCGAGCTGCGACCTCTACTGCGCGAAGATCCTCAAGGAACTGTACTTCGAGACTTCGATCCCTCCCGAGGACGTGGCCGCGTTCGTGGCCGAGCCGGTGCTGGGCGAGGGCGGCTACATCGTCCCGCCGCCGGGCTGGCACGCCGCGATCAAGCGGATCCTCGACGAGCACCAGATCCTGTTCATCTCCGACGAGGTGCAGGCCGGCATCGGCCGGACGGGGCGCTGGTTCGGCGTCGAGCACCACGGGGTCGTACCGGACATCATCGCGAGCGCGAAGGCGCTGGGCGGTGGGCTACCGATGGGAGCGATCATCTTCCGGAAGGAGCTCGACTACCCGCACCAGGGCGCCCACTCCAACACCTTCGGCGGCAACCTCGTCGCCGGCGCCGCGGCCCTCGCGTCGCTCGAGGTGATGGAACGCGAGCACCTGCTCGAGAACGCGCGCAAGGGCGGCGAGCATCTGCAGGCGCGGCTGCGCGAACTCCAGCGCAAGCACCCGGTGATCGGGGATGTCCGCGGTCTCGGACTCATGGTCGCGACCGAGTTCATCCGCGGAGGCTCGGACAAGACGCCGGCGGTGGAACTGCGCGACCGCATCATCGAGGAGTCGTACCAGCGCGGGCTCCTCATGCTCCCGTGCGGGAAGTCCTCCATCCGCCACATCCCCCCGCTCGTGATCACGACCGAGGAGCTCGACGAGGGCGTCGAGATCCTGGACGCGGCGATCACGGCCGCCGTCCGGGCGGGATGAAGGTCGGACTCCTCTCCGACGGCCGCCTCCTCCTCGCGGAGCGGCCCGAGCCGACGCCGTCTCGGGGAGAGCTCACCGTACGCCTCGCCGCCTGCGGCATCTGCGGGACCGACCTCGAGAAGCTCCGCGGGAACTACTCCACCGCCGGCATCCTCGGTCACGAGGCGGTCGGCGCGGTCGACGGCATCGGCGAGGGAGTCACCGGCTTCTCGGTGGGGGATCGGGTGTTCGTTCACCACCACGTCCCGTGCTACGCCTGTCCGGTCTGCCGCCGCGGCGCGTACACGTTCTGCCCGGAGTACGGGAGGAGCAACCTAGACCCCGGCGGATTCGCCGAGCGATTCCGGGTCTCGGCGGAGCACCTGCGCAAGCAGGCAGTGCTCCCGCTGGCCGCAGGATTGCGCTGGGAGGAGGCGGCGCTCCTTGAACCGGCGGCCTGCGCGCTCACCGCGCTACGCTCGGTCGGGTTCGCCGGTGGTGATCGCGTGGTGATACTTGGCTTGGGACCGGTGGGACTGCTGTACGCTCGGCTCGCGCACGCAATCGGAGCGGGATGGATCGCCGGCACCGAGCTCTCGGCACTGCGCCGTGACGCCGCCCTACGCGGTGGTGTCCAGGTGGTCGCGGACCCCCAGGATCCCGGTGCAGTCCGGAAGATGGTTCGGGAGGGGACGGACGGCACGGGCGCGGACCTGGTGGTCGTGGCCACCGGCGCACCGGCGGCAGTCGACCTGGCCGGTGACCTCGTGCGCCGCGGCGGAACCGTCAACCTGTTCGGCCTACCGCATGCCGGCACCCATCTGTCGATGGACCTCCAGCAGCTCTACCTTCACGGCGTCCGAATCGTGCCGACGTACGCGACGACCGAACGCGAGCTCTCCGACGTCCACGCGCTGGCGGCTTCGGGTCGATTGCCGCTGCGTGACCTCGTCTCCCACCGGATTCCTCTCGAGCGGATTGACGAGGCGTTTGCGGTGGCCGCCGATACGTCCCAATCGCTCAAAGTGGTGGTGACCGGCCCGGCCTTCACTCCGGGGAGCGTCTAGCCGAGTTCGCGCGGGATCGACGGCGGGGAGCTGTTGAGACCGGTTTGGTTCCAGTCGAGGGCGGAGGCGGCAGGGTGGAGCGAATCCGCCGGTGAAATGGGCGCCGTCGAGGCCGGGCCTGAGAGGGACCGGGGCGCCTCGGCCGGCATCGCGCTCCCGAACGGGCCGGCCGGGGGCGGCCCGCGGGCGGCGGTGGCTGCGGCCACGGAGACATGGGCGCCAAGCTGGGAGATGGCGAACGCCCCGGGAAGCACCATCAGACGTACGATGGCCAGCGAGACCCACACGCTGGTCCCCGCTGGACAGGACGCGAACACCCCGCGCTCCCCCCCGAGAAGGGACCCGCGGCACGACCACCGGTGAAGCGGAGTGGGCCAGGGTCAGCCGTAGGGTCTGGACAGAATCACGAGCA
Organism: Thermoplasmata archaeon; assembly: GCA_022749995.1. Classification (GTDB taxonomy): domain Archaea; phylum Thermoplasmatota; class Thermoplasmata; order Lutacidiplasmatales; family UBA184; genus JAKIVR01. Next base: position 6,256 of record JAKIWO010000050.1, read on the forward strand.
GGGGCAGACATCTCGACCTGCCGTGGTGCCGGGCGATGTAGACCCCCCTCGCCCGTACGCTCCCGGCACGCTCCGTGGTGTCTGTACGACGGCGGTACACCGCGGAGACCCGCGGCTCAGTGACCGCTCTCGAGCGCGAGCACTTTTCCCTCGCATAGGGCGTGGGCGGGAACCTGGGTTCCCGGGCCCAGTATGCTCCGACGAACCGTGGCGCCCACGCCTACCTCGACGCCTTCCATCAGGATCGAGTCCTCGACGAAGCTTCCGGCGCCGAGTTGGGTGCGCCCGGACAGGTGGACGTAGCCTCCAAAGCGGGCTCCGTGGGCGTGACAGGAGGGTGGCGCCGCGACCGGCCCCTTGCCCGTGCTGCCCGAGGGGAGGTCACCGGGTCCCCCCCGGCCCGCATCGAACAGCAGTCGCTGAGCGTGCAGCAGCCTCTCGGGAGTCCCGGCGTCCTCCCAGAACCCTCGCGTCTCGAAACCGTAGACCCCCTCGGCGAGCAATCCCGGCATCACTTCGGTCTCCCAGCTGACCGGGCGACCGGGGGGGATCCGCTCGAGCACCGAGTGTCGCCAAACGGAGACCCCGGCGTTGATCCAGTGCGAGGGCGCCTTTTCGGGAGGCGGCTTCTCCACGAACTGCTCGATCCGCCCCCGGTCCCCCAGCGCGGCCACGCCGTACGGCTGGGTGTTCTCCACCTCGGCGAGCGCCATCGCCCCGGCCCCGCCGCGGCTAGCGTGAAACCGGAGCAATCCGGGGACGTCGATCTCGGCGACCACGTCGGAGTTGAGCACGAGGAACGGGTCGGAGATCCCGGCGGCCGCATTCAGCATCCCCCCGCCCGTTCCGAGCGGCGTGGCCTCCGGTACGGTCCGGGTCGGCCACCGAAGCGGGTGGTCGTGGAGGTACCGGGCCAGCACATCGGCCTTGTACCCGCTCGCGAAGACCACCTCCTCCACCTCGGTCGGCAATTGATCGAGGACGTGGTAGAGCATCGGCTTGCCGGCGAGCGGGATGAGCTGCTTGGGAAGCCCGTAGGTCACCGGCCGAAGCCGGGTGCCGAGCCCTCCCACCAGCACGAGCGCCTTCACACCAGGATCCGATCGGCGCAACCGATGCGCCCGAGTTAACCGTTGTGCGGTCGGCACCGCCCGAACGAGAGAAGCTTATACCCCAAGGGTCGAACTAGCCGAGGGGAACCCATGGGACGCTGGTCCGACTCGGTCCGCATCACGAAGACGGTCCTGCGGACGCTCCGCGAGGATCGGGCGTTGCTGGTGCTCCCGCTGCTGAGCGGCCTGTGCATGATCGCGGCGGCCGCCGTGCTGTTCGTCCCGCTGCTGCTGGCGTTCCTCCTCAACCCGAGTGGGCTGATCGCCTTCGCCACGTCCATGGGCGGCAGGACCGTGCTCGCCATCCTCGCCCTCGTGCTGTACTTCGTGCTCGTGTTCCTGTCCAACTTCTTCTTCGCCGCGCTCATCGGCGCGGCGACGATCAAGCTCGGGGGGCGGACCGCCACCGTACGTGACGGCCTCCAGATCGCCTCGTCCAAGCTGGGACGCCTCGTCGTCTGGAGCCTGATCGCCGGCACCGTCGGCCTCCTCATCCGGCTCATCGCCTCCCGATTCAAGGGGATCGTGGGTCTCCTCATCGCCGTCGGCGCCGGCATCAGCTGGTCCGTGGCGACGTACTTCGTGCTCCCCGTGATCCTGTACGAGGAGAACACGGCGTGGCGCTCGCTGGTGCGCTCGGCGAAGCTCTTCACCACCACCTTCGGCCGATGGTTCTTCAGCAACCTGCTCCTGGGGCTGCTCGTTGCGGGGATCTTCCTGCTCGGAGTCATCCCGTTCATCGCGGGGATCCTGCTCCTCGGTAGCTCGACCGGCCTCGGTCTGGGCCTCCTCCTGCTCGGCGTGATCGTGTGGATATTCGCCCTGGTGTTCTCGACCACGGTGAACGGGATCATGCGGGCGGTGCTTTACCGGTATGCCACGACCGGGCAGATCGACCCCGCGATGGCGCCCTCGACGCTCCCCCCGCACTCCTACTTCGCGAGCACGATTCCGCCTCCTCCACCGCTGCCCTCTTCGAGCGGCTAG
>JAKIWO010000051.1 GCA_022749995.1 Thermoplasmata archaeon
GGAGCGCGCGATCTTCTGGGAGCAGGGCACGGGGGTCGTGCTCCTGGCCACCGACGCCGATGGGGCGTACGACCTGTCGGTGCCGCGCGAGTCCGGCGGCATCGCCCAACGGCTAGGATCGCTGGCGCCCCCGGCCGCGGCCCCGCGGCTCACGCCGGACGGTCAATCCGCGCTGCGAGGCTACCTCGAGTACCTCCTACGACGCGACCAGTTCCACTGGAGCCTGCTCGCCGAGTTCGAGCCCGCGACCCCGGAGGAACTGGGCGAGATGTATCCGGCCGCCCTCTCGGCGGTGCGCAGGGAGCTGCTCACCCGCGCGGCCGTACGGGCGCGGCTGCGCGGAGCGCCCGGCGACCGGCTCGACGCGAGCGACGTCGAGCGGGGGATTCGAGCGCTCGACAACGACCTGCTCGACCGGCCGACCCTCGGCTCGATCCTCTAGAGGGGGTCCTCCGGGTCGGCTGGCCCGGAGGACGGAGAACAGGTGGGCTCGAGCGGCGCGCGCCGACCTACTGGCGAGCGCGACCTCGACGCGCTTCGACGACGAAGAACCCACCGATGACGACCACGAGCCCGCCGAGCAGCAGCACCGGGAGGATCGACCCTGCGTTGCTCCGGCCGGAGTCCGAGCCGGTCGGTAGCGCCGGGATTCCCGGGCTGGACGTGCGGTGGATCACCGACTGGGCTTGCTGCGGCGTGACGGGGCTCGCCAGGAGCACCGGGCCGCCGGTCGGGTGGCTCTGGGCGGCCACCGGCACCGGCTGCTGGGCCTCGAGGACCGCCGAGGTCACGGGCGAGGCCTGGGGTGCGATCGGGTCAGCGGCCGGCCGAACCGGTGTCGCCGGTCGCAATCCCGCGGAGTGGGTGGCGTCGGAGCCGGGGAGCACGAGCAACCCGTCCCACACCCGATAGGTTCCGCTGCCGGAGCCGGCGGTGTAGGCCACGGTGTAGCCGGTGATCCGGGTCCCGTTGGGCAACTGGAGCGACTCGGTGCCGGTCACGTTGAAGGTGAACCGCAGCGGGGTGCTCGCGTTCAGGCTCGCCGCTCCGGCGCTCTTGGCCAGGATCGTCGTCCCGTTCGCCGAGCCCGAGATCTCGCTCGCGTACGCTGCTTCCCCGACAAAGGTGGCCCGGGTGGTCGAGTTCCAGCTCTTCCCGACGCTGAGCGGAGGGTCGCTCACGAGCAGAGCGGGAGCGAACTGGGCGCTCAGGTTCTCGGCGACCCAGCCGGCCTCGGAGAGGCTGGCGGTGACGTACTTGAGCGTCGTCGATCCGTTGGGGTCCACGGTGCTGTTGGGGAAGTTCACAGCGGCCAAGCTCACGTTGATCGCTTCGACCGCGGCCAGGTGCTCGTCGGTGAGACCGAGCGAGCCGTTCGCCCCGACCGTGTAGTTGGCGAAGGCGCGGTAGCCGTTCACCGTCTGCTCCGAGAGCCAGAGCGAGGAGCTGGTGGGGGCGAGCGGCACCGACGCGCCGGGCGCGTAGGTCCCCGCCTGGGGCAGCGTGCCTACGATACCGATCGCGCCGACGACGGAGCGGAGCTCGACGGCGGCCACTTCGACCGACCGGGTGCTTGCCGTAGGGGCACTCACGTTAACGACAGCGTAGGAGAGGTAGCCGGCCTGGAAGCTCTCGTTCACGGCGACGTACGCGCCGGTGCTGGTCAAGTTCCCGCCGCTCAGGTTGAGGGCGCTCGTGTAGGCGCCGGCGTAGGCCAAGTGCACGCTCACGTTCTCCGCGGCCCCCCAAGCCCAGCTCGCCACCGGTACGCCGGTCACCGTGGCCGCGGGAGCGAACCCGGCGCTCGAGGCGGGGGTCGCCGACCCGAGCGGGATCAACGTGACCGCCAGCAGGGTGAGCGCGGCGAACGCCCCGAACGCGAAGGGCGCGGTCCGGGGGGGTCGGCGGGCGTGGTCGGCGGTGGCGGCGCGGGCCGGAACTTCGGTCTCCATGGGTTGCACCGAGGAGAAGTAGGGGAGCGGGGGCCATCCCGCGGGCGGAACGAGAGGACCGGCGGTTTGTTCCGGGGGGGTTTATGTAGCCCGGGGGGGAGGACGAGCGATGTTCTCCCCTCCGGGGGTGGAGGACCCGATCTCCGCCCTGTTCGACCTGTCCGACCGGGTCGCCCAGATGGCACCCACCGTTCGCCGGATGTATCGGTACACGGCGGTCGTGGTGGTCCTGTTCCTACTGATCATGCTGCTGCTGCTGCTCCTGACGCTCCGCTCCAACGCCGTGCTCGCGATCCTCGCGTTCATCGCGATCGTCGTCTCCGTGCTGGCGCTCAGCCTCCTGCGCGAAACGGACCGGTTCTTCCGCTCCTTCGTCCTCCGTCACCGCGCCATCCGGCTGCTGCGCGACGCCGAGCCGGCCGCCAAGATCCCGGAGGGCCGAACCCCGGTGGAGCGGCTCGCCCGGTACCTCGCCCAGAGCAATCCGCGCATCGGCGCTCTCCTGAAGGAGCGACCCGAGGCACTCCAGTACCGGGCCAGTGTGGGAGGGATCCCGTTCGACCTGATGGTGAGTGCGCCGGCAGACCGTGGCTACCGTTTCCTGCGCTGGGGAGACCCTGGGTTCGCCGTGGTGGCGCGCGTGTGCGCCGAGCCGCCCGGCGTGCCCGAACTCGAGCGGTTCGCCGGCGAGCTCCGGACCGCGGCCCGCAAGACGCCGGGCCGGCTCGTTCGAGCCATCCTGCTGCGCCCGCAGTCCGCCCCGTTGCCCGAGGCGGTCTACGAGTTCTCTGTCGGGCACCCCGTCGAGCTGGCCGAACAGCGGGTCGCGCTCGAGATCATCACGGAGGGGGCCGACGGGAGCTACGACTTCGTCCCGCACGTCCTCGGTCTCCCGTAGGGACCACCTAGCGGATCCAGTCCGGTGACCCGGTGTACCGGTAGTGCACTTGCAATTCCCGGGCGTAGAGCTCGCGGTAAAGCTGGCGGTAGCGGCGCAGGTGCTCGACCCCGGCCGGTGTGATCCGGATGTCGTACCCTCGCTCGTCCCGGCCCACCGTGACGTACTTCTCGGAGAGCAGGTACTCGAGCACCTTCTCGGTCATGTGGGAGTTGGAGCGAATGGCATGGAGGATCTCCTCCTTGCTGACCCGTTCCCGGGGGGAGGCGATGACGGCCGGTGCCCGCTCGAGCAGGTCCGGCGCTTCGAGCGACAGATCGAGGGCGGCGAACAGGCGGGCCAGCGCGATGTACGCGTAGACTCGGAACCCCTTGTACTGCCGTTCCGCCACCGCTACCGCCGGAACATGCGGCCGCTCGTACTTGGAGTGTTGCCGCTACCGGGCCCGGCGGGGGAGGCTACAGGGCGGGCGCGAACGCATGCAGCCCGTTCAGCACGAACTGCACGCCGACGGCGGCGAGCAGCAGTCCCATCACGCGCGCGATGGCCATCAGGCCGACTCGCCCCATCCGCCGGAGAATCCGCTCACCGTACCGAAGGATGAGCCAGGTCGCGGCGGCCGCGATCCCGATGGCGAGGAAGGTGGCCAGGATCGCCCACGGGTCGGTGCCGGCGCTGCCCTCATAGATCATCACGGTCGAGATGGCGCCCGGGCCGGCGAGCAGCGGAATGCCGAGCGGGACCACGGAGATCTCCTCCCGCCGGGCGAGCGCGTCGACGCGGTCCTCCTCGGAGAGGCGGGTCGTCCCCACCTTGCCCTGGAGCATCTCGTAGCCCACCAGGAACACCAACAGGCCGCCCGCGATCTGGAACGCCGCGAGCGTGAAGCCGAACGCGGCGAACAGGAACCGGCCGGCGATCGCGAAGACCGTCAGAATCGTGGCCGCGACGAGCACCGCGCGGTCGCGGACGAACCCCCGATCCTCGTCGGAGTAGCCGCCCGTGAGGGCAGCGTAGAACGGGAGCGTGCCGATCGGGTCCACGAGGGCGAATACGCTGACGATGACCGCGCCGGCGAAGGCGACATCGTTGACCGTCAAGGAGCGGCTCGGCGGGCGGGGGAGCCGCCCGGCCTCGGGACGGAAGCGGTGAGCAGTTCTTGCTCGATCTCGGGGTGACCGAGGCGACCCACGTGCACCCACTCCCCGCCGATCTCCGGGGGGTCGGGCGGCGCAAAGCCGAGGGACGCGTACAGTTCCCGCGCGGGTCGATTCGGACCCGTGTACACGAGCCGCACCCGCGGGTGGCCGGCCGCTCGGAGTCGACGCATCGCCGCGTGCAGGAGCAGCCGGCCCAGACCTCGGCGACGGCAGCTCGGGTCGACGAGCAGCTCGGCCACGAGGGCCCCATCGTTCAACACGCAGAACACGGTCGCCTCGAATCGCCCGCCCCGCTCGGCGACCAGCGAGGCCGGAGCGATCCACGGCCCGTACCTACCGGCGAGAAGGTCCGTCACGCTCGCGCGGGCATCCTCGACGGCGTCGATTTTTTCCTGGAACATCACGCGGTCGTACGGGTCGGTCGAGTACGCCCGGTCGAGCAGCACGGCCAGGCGGTCGGCATCCTGCGGGAGGATTTCCCGCAGCACGAGACCCGGCTCCGGCGCACCCTCCGGCACCTCGTCCTCGAGCGAGCGTTCCAGGTCGACGCGGAGCAGGTAGCGGAATCCGGCGGGCTCCAGGACCTCGACGGCCGTCGGGAGGTCAAGACCGGGCCCTAGGAATCGAAGGGCGACCAGAGGCGCCGCGGCCCGCTCGAGCAGTTCGAGGAGACCGGAGCAGGCCGAGCGGGTCCGGTATCCTGGGCCGAGTAGCACCCGCACCCGATGGCCGATCGGGGCTCCCAGGTCGAATAGGAGCGCGATCGCTTCGTCGCCCGGGCCGAGCCAGAGCCACCCGGGTTTCTTGCCCTCGCGCAGCTGCGGTTTGAGCTCCTCGAGACGCGGCGGCTCCCGGGGGTCGACCACCGGCTCCTGGAGCAGTCGCTCGATGAACGCGAGCGCCTCCGCCGGCGCGTCCGCTAGCGACAGCAGCACCTTCGACGGAGGGCCCATAGCCGGCGCAGCCCGGACCACGCATAACGCGACCGGGTCTATCCTCGACGTCAGCGAAGGTTAAGCGGCCGAACCGGCATGGCCGGCGCATGGCAGCGATACGCACCGCCGAAGCGGTTTGGGAGCACGACCTTCTTCACGGAAGTGGCCGATTCAAAGTGGGCAGTGGGGCCCTCCCGGAGTCCCCCATCAGCTGGGCGGCGCGCACCGAGAGCTCCGGTGGGAAGACCAGCCCCGAAGAGCTACTCGCGGCAGCCCATGCCAGTTGCTTTTCGATGGCGTTCGCGGCCGGACTGGGTAGGGCAGGCAAGCCTCCCGAGCGGCTGCAGGTCACCGCCACCTGCACCTTCGACAAGGAGGGAGACGGATGGAAGGTCGCGAACATGCTGCTCGAGGTGCGCGGCAAGGTCCCGGGCATGGACGCCGCCGCATTCGAGGAGGCCGCCCAGAAAGCCGGCGCTGGCTGCCCGATCTCGGGCGCCCTCAAGAACAACGTCCCGATCCAGGTGAAAGCGCTCCTGGAGTAGGCGCTTCGGCGCGCCGCTCGGGCCTTACGCCCGGGGCGAGCGGCGCCGCCACAGGACGAGGGCTGCCACGGCCACCGCGATCAAGGCGAGCGCCACGAGGCTTGGAAGGAGCGGAGGGAGCGGCAGCCCGCTCGAGTTCTTCGCCGGGTTCGGGTGCTGCGTGACATCGACCCGCTGCAGAGAGATGTTGAGGAAACTCGTCTGGCCCGCTCCGACCGTGACCGAGGTGGTGTAGCTCTGGTAGCCGTCCAGCGTGACCGTGACATTGTACGTCGCGGGGGCGAGTGAGAGCGCATAGCTTCCGTTGGCGAGCGGCACCGGCGTACCGTTGATCGTCAGCAGGGCCGAGCCGGGCGCGACCACTCCCGCTATTCGGCCTTGGAGCGGCAGGAACTGCACGGTCGTGGACACGAGCGCGCCGCTCTCGTGGATGCTGCCGCTCGCTGTGATCGCGGCGTACCCGCTGGTGACCGGGATAGTGTAGGCGTACGTCCCATTGCGCACGCTGAAGGTAATGGTGGCCACGGCGGAAAGGTCCGTGGTCCGGTTGAGGGTGACCGACCAGGCCGTGCCCTTAGGAAGCCCGATCTCCGTGAACCGGACCGGATAGACCAGCAAGGTCCAGACGATCTGGACCCCCACAGCGCTCCCGTTGACACTGACCGTCCCCTGGACGGGGGTGGCCGAGTAGCCGGGGAGCAGCGAGGCACGCCAGGCATAGCTGCCGTTCGGTTCGGCCTGGATGATGGTGGCGACGGTGGAGGAGAGCAGGCTCCCACTGAACGTGAGCCCCCACGGGAGCCCCGAAGGCAGGCCGACCTCGGTGAAGGCCACGGAGTACACTACGAGACTCCAGGCGATCGTGATCGTTTGGTTGACTCCGTTCACGCGCACCGTGCCGCCCGCCGGCTGCGGGGCGTACCCGGAGACCAGCCCCACCGTGTAGGCGTACGAGCCGATCAGCTCGCTGAATTGGAGGGAGGAGGTCGTAGAGCCCACGAGCACCCCCCCCAGGGTGACCGTCCAGTGCGTCGCGAGGGGAAGTCCGGACTCGTCGAACGTCACCCGGAGGATCTGCGCGCCGGACAGGTTGAGCACGAGATATTCGCCGTCATAGACGGTGGCGTTCACCGTGCCGATCGGGGTCGAGCCGAGATAGCCGGTGAACACGTAGGTGCCCGGGGCGATCGTAAGGTTGATCTCGGCGCCCCGGTAGGCGAGACCCGTCGTCCCCCCCACCTCCAGAGTGCCGGAGCCGTCCGGCGAGCTGATGTTGACGATCGCAGCGTAGCTACGGTCCCAGAGGTTCGCAAGGGTGGAGCTCCCGGCCTTCACCGCGGCGTCCATCGTGCCGTTGGCGGTCACACCTGCCCGGGACTCCGCAATGCCCGAGATGGACTCTCCGGTGTTGCTGCCGAAATTGTACGCGTTGGGGATCTCCTGCAGGTTGTGGCCGTTGTCGAAGGAGAGGGTCATGACCAACCCCGCAGCGCTCGCGGCCGTCGATTCTCCGTTGCCCGGGCCACCCATCACGAGCTCGGCGTCCTGGAAGAGGCCGATCGGTGCGTAGTTGTTGCCGTCGACGACATACGCCGCCGCCGTGACGGCGCTCGTGAACACGAAGTTCGCGGTGTCGTAGATCACCCAACCGTACCCGTCGTTGTACTCGAACACGGCCGCCGGAATGCCGGAGACCACCTTGGCGAAGACACGGAGGTTCACCTGGGCCGGGTAGGTGAGCGTCGCGGATCCCCCGGGCAGGCCCGGGTTGGCCCCCGCGGCGTAGTAGAAGGAGCTGCCAGCGCTCTGGATCGTGCCATTGCCCGAGATCGAATTGGCGGCCAGATAGCCGGAGCCGTCGGTGAAGTTCCAGATGTTGTTCTCGAACCCGATGCCGTTGGTGGCGGTGTCCAGGAAGGCGACGTCCTGCACCCAATAGTAGAATTCGTTGCTGCCGCTGTAGAACTCGAGGACGACATTGAGCTGGATGGTCATCGTCGTCTCACCGGTGTTCGAGTTGAGGGTGGTGAGGGCGCTCAGGCGGGTGTTGCCCTCGATCTCCGAGGTGGTGTAACGGTACGGGTTCAATTGGGAATCGACACCGAAGTCGGCGATCCCCATCGGCGCCGGTTCCGAGCTGTAGTAGGCGTACGGATTCACCCCGGAACCGGCGGGATGCACCCCCAGCGCATGCGTCCGCTTGGGAGGGAGAACGACGATTTTGGACTGGAGGGCGTGATGTACGGGCATCACGGCGTGGGCCGATGTGGGCGCCGCCACGGCCGAGTGTCCTGAGGCTCCCAGCGCCAGCCCGCTCGCCACGAGGAGGAGCAGAATCGCGATGCTGCCTGCCGGCCCGGGGCTACTCATGGGGGTTGTCTAGTGGGGAGAGGGGGCTCTTCAACCTTGCGAAATGGTATGTCGCTCTCCGCGCAGCGGCGGCGCACCTCTCCACCCCCGGCTTCAGTCAAAGTGGCGCGAAACGGCCACCAGGTACACCAGGAGCAGGATCACGATGACCAGCCCAAGGAAAGCCTGCGAAACGAACTCGATCGCGGCGTAGAGCAGGAGCACGAGGATGGCAAGAACCAGGGCCCACAGCTCCTGGTTCCAGAGGCCCACGGCGAC
>JAKIWO010000052.1 GCA_022749995.1 Thermoplasmata archaeon
ATGGAGCGGGTCGAGCTCTACCTCGAGGGGAGCGACGTCACCTACCCCTCGTGCAACCTGGGGTACCGGCGGTACCTGTTCGAGCGGCTCCAGGGCTTCGACCCCAGATTCATCACCGCCGAGGACATCGACCTCAACCTGCGCGCGGTCCGGTCGGGTGCGTCCATCGCCTACCTGCCCGACGCAGTCGTCGCCCATCGGGTCCGCCCGACGCTGCTGCGGTTCCTGGTGCAGGCGTTCTGGAACGGGTACGGTCGCAAGCAGCTCACCGAGAAGCACGGCTCGCTCTGGGGCAACTATCGGGTGAGCCGCCTGCTCCAGGGGCAGCGCTCGATCCTCGCGTGGGCTCGTCTCGCCGCGGCGTTCGCCGGCTATCTCACGCGGGTCCTGACGGGCGGGGGACGCCGGCTGACCCCGAACCCGCCGCCGAGTGATCGGGCCGGTCCCTCCCCCAACGGGAGCATGCGACCGGATGCGAGCTCCGGGAGCACGCGCGAGCCGCGCTCGGCGTGATTACGCGGCGGCTCCCGTCGCGCGAACGATCGACGGGGTTGGACCGGGCCCGCGTCGCCGCCCACGTCGGAGCTAGTTCGTCGGGGCGATCTTCTTCGCGTTTTCGATCCACGAGGCCACGTCGGCAGGGACGTAGAGTCCGGTCGTAGCGCGAGCGCCCACGGGAGTAACGACGAGGTACTTCCAGCCAGGAGCCGGTGCCGCCCCCCCCACCCAGAGCCTGGCCAGGTCGGCGTCAAACTCGTCTCCCTCCTCCGGCCAAAGATGCAGCTGCTTCCCAGAGATCGACAGGCGGCGCACTCGCACCGCGGCGGGGAGCAGTCTCGCGAAGAACCAACGGGCGAGCAGCGCATCCGCCACCCCGAACGCCACCGCAACGGCCGTGAACAGTTCGACTCTCGGAACGACTCCCCACGAGCTCGTGACGGTCAGCCGCTCGAGGACCGCCCACCCTAGCAACGCCGCGAGGAAAGGGAGAGGGACAAAGGCGAAGAGATTCAGGCGGCGCCGCGTGGCGGCCTCCCATCTCTTCACCTCGGCGGGCGGGGAGGGGACATCTACCTCGGTAGGTGGGAGCGAACTGTCCGAAGGCAGCGGACCGATGGAGATAGATACCACCTCCCCGGCCGACATCACCCTCAGAATATGAGTTCAGGCGCCGCGCTACCGCGACCGCCCGGCGATTGAAGCAGCCCGCGAGCGGGTCGGGCACCGAGCCGGGCTGGCTCGACTTAGCCGGTCTTGAGCAGGTCCGCGACCTTCGCGGCCTCGGCGAGGACCTTGTTGGCGTCCGCACCCTGGTCCACGACGACCACGAGCAGCGCCTTCTTGCCGCTGCCGACGATGATCGTCTTCGAGTCGTTCCCTTCGATCACGATCCGGTCCGGGGGGGCCCGGTTGAGCTCGGTGTTGGCCGTGGCGGCCGCGCCGAGGATGGTGGCGCACATAATGGCGAAGGTCTCGGTGTAGACCCCGGCGGGTACGTCCGCGTACAGCACCAAGCCGTCGCGCGAAATGAGCGCGGCCGCGATGCCGCTGAGGCGGCCCTTGAGGTCCTTGATCACGGTGCCGACGTTCCCGGTTGCCATCATCGATTCCTACCCTACAGTTCCTCGATCCGGAAGATGCATTCAGAGGGCCCTACGCTCGCGCACTGCTCCTCAGTACACTTGACGCGCGCCCCCTTAAAACGTTCGTAGAACTCGCGAAGGATGCCCCGCAACCGGTGGCAGGTCGGGATGTCGCTCGAGGTCACCTCGATCGACCCCTTGACGTGGACCTCCCCGTCCTTGAAGGAGATCTCCTCGATCCACCCGCGCTCCTTCAGCACCTCGGCCGCGCGCTGGAAGAACTTGGAGCGGTCCTTGAGCGCCTCCTCGGCCATGTCTCCGCCCACGACGGAGCCTTCCTTGAAAAACAGGCCGTGGCAGGCGTGCGACATGACCCCCTCGTAGAGGTCCTTGATCTTGTGGAGCTCCTGCTGATTGAGCTTCACGTACCGCATGGACGGGCGGGACCGGGGAATCTCGTATATAGGTATTGGCGGCGAGGCTCTCCCCGAGTCGTCGACCGGGGTTCCGCGCTGCTTGGCCCGCTACCCTCGCCTAGCGGAACGTGGGACACCGCGGGCCGCCGGCGTCCAGCGCCTGCAGCCTGCGGTGGAAGAGGTTGGTCTCACGTCCCTCGCTTCCCGTCAGATGTCCCAGATCGTCGGCGGAGTGGCTCCGCTGTCCAGATAGTAGACGTTCAGGTTGCCGGGTATGGCCGAGAACTGGATGTCGGCCTGGCCGGTCGGGGTGGCCAGGGCGAATATCGGCATCACCACCACCGAGAGGGGGTTCGAGGCCAGCAGTTCGGCCACATTGCCCGTGGCGGTCTCGACGACGTATAGCCGCGAGTCCACCGAGTCGAACACCGAGGGGCCGGGAGTGGCACCAGCCAGCGGGATGGTCGAAATGCCGTACGCGCCGGTGGTGACGAAGTCGACCGCATTCGTCGTAGGTGCCGACACCGCCATCGCTAGCGCCGTCGGGTCGTAGGTGACGAAATCCGCCCCGCTCCCTGCGAGAGCCACGAGGTTGAGACGCACGGTGTTTCCCGGATTGACCACGGCGACGGAGCTCGCCGCGGGGGCGACGGCCCAGACGTTCCCGGTGGGCGTGTCCAACGCCATCTGCGTGGGGGCCACTCCGATGTGGAGCGCGGCCCCCGCGACGGCGGCGTTGTTCACCGTCTGCAGCGCCGGGACCCCTGGCTCGGCGATGAACATGAGGTCCGAGGTCGGGAGAGAGTCGTAGAGCAGTCCCGTGGGCGTCGTCGTTGACGTCGCGATGAGGGCGACGGGCGCGTTGAGGGCCACACTGATCGCAACGACGTAGGGCGAGCTCGCGCTGCCCACGATCATGTCGCCGGTGCCGCTGGTCCCGACGACCATCGTCGGATCGAGTGCGATGGCGATGGGGTTGTGGAACGTCGGGTAGGTCGCGGCGATGTTGATCGTCGTGACATACGTGCCGGTCCCGGATACCACGACGACCGTGTCGCTTCCGGTGCAGACCGCATACATCGCAGCACCGCCCACGCCCCCGGCGATGGCCGTAGGACCGGGGCCGCACTGACCGACGGTGAACGGCACCGTACTGACCAGCGCGTTCGTGGGGGCGATCGACTCGATTGCGTTGGAGCCGGTCAAGGACGCGAACATGTAGCCTGTGCCTACGGACTCGGCTAGGCCGTACGGAGCGGTGCCAGTCGCGAGTACGGGGGTCGCCACCGTCGAGGGCAACTCGCTGAGGGTGTTGGCGTTGGTGTTCGCGATGTAGACATTCACTGTCGTGGGGCTATAGACGCCGGCGGTGGGATTGGCGCCGGCGGTCAGGGTCGCCACCACCGTGTCACTCGGGCTGATGACGCTCACCGTCCCCGAGTTCGAGTTGAGGACGTACATGTCCGTGTCCGCCGAGTCGTTGGTCAGCGCTATCGGCGATGTCCCCACCGTCACGGTCGCTTGGAGCGTCGTTCCCAGGATATCGGAAACGGTCCCTGTCCCCGAGTTCGCGACGAAGATGTGGCCGCTCGCGTTGTTGTAGCTCACCGCGACGGGCAGGCTGCCGACCGTGACCGTTCCCGCGCTCGCCCCCGTGGGCTTGAGAACGCTCACCGTCCCACTCACCTCGTTCACGACGTACATGTAGGAGTCACTCGCATCGTAGGCCAGGGCCAAAGGCGCCGTGCCGACCGCCTTGGTCCAGACTATCGTGTTGAGACCCGCCCCCGAACTGGCGATCGCGGAGACCGTGTTGACGGGTGTGCTCGCGATGAGCATGTCGCCGTTCGCCGGATCGTAGGCGAGCGCATTGGAGCCTCCGGGGATGGGAATCGCACTACCCATGACCGGGATCGCCGGGGGCACCACGGCGGCGGTCAGCCAGAAGGCGAACCCGTTGGAGGGGCAGGTGGCCCACATCTCCAAGCTCTGCGGGTCGAACGCGAGAGCATTGGCGAGGCAGGGCGTGTGGTAGACCGCGAGAAAGGAGACGGGACCGCCCGCCGGGCAGGAATAGATGTACACATTCGCCACGGCGCCGTCCACCAGGTAGACGTAGCCGTTGGTCGGGTCGACGGCCAATGCGTGGATGCTCTGTCCCTGGGCAACGTTGGTCAGTACACCGGCCGGGGTGAGGTAGGAGAGTCCGCTCCCGGCTCCGGCCGGAACGGTCCCCCCCGCATTCGCGGTGAAGACGTAGCCACAGACTGGGTCCCAAGCGATTGCCACCGGACTGTTGCCGGTCGGCCCGTACACCGCAGTGACCGTCGTGGCTCCTGCCAGGAAGGCGATCACCAAGGCGCTGGGTACGAGCAGCATCACGGCGACGCTTGAGGACTTGCCGCGGGCCCATCCTCTCGAAGTGGGCTCGCATCGGGCGTGGCTAGGTCGAGCGTTCCAGGTCGGTAGATGGTGCCGCATGCTAGGCTTCCGCACGGTGGAGTACTTGAGGCTGGCTCGCTCGCCGGCGCCTCAAACTCGATTTTGCGCGTGCGCATGCTTACGCACGATTCTGATTTTTCTCAGAGCCCATCCCGGGAGGCTCCGGAAGGGTGATGCTGCCGGGCGATCGACGAATGGGATCCCGGGGCGGCGAATCCGCGGGAAGTTCCCGGCCGGTCGATATCTGAGAAATCTGGGAGGGGTCCGGCCGACTAGGCGCGACCACTTTTCTGCAGGTCGAGGAGGTCCTCGGTGGAGACCTTCTCTCCCTTCTTGAGGCGCGCGAGGAAATCCTCCTCGCGGGCCGGCTCGGCCTCGCCGTAGGAAACGGGGACCCGTCCGCCGCGGGAGGCGTACAGCATTTTCTCGATGTCGCGTACCTCCTCGATGGCGGCGATGTGCCCTCGGTGCTCCTCGTCGGCCGAGCTCTTCACTTCGATCAGTTTGGCTTGGACTTCGTCCGCCTGACGCCGTAGCTCGTCGACGCTCATGTACAGCGTCACCATCGCTTCGTGCTCCCGCTGCGCCTCTTCGGCCAACTGCCCTACCGCCGTGTGGTGTTGCTCGGCCTCGGCGCGCGCACTGGCGAGTTCGGTGAGCACTCCCTCGATCTCCGGATCCTTCCGGAACTGATCGTCCTGTTCACGGATCGCGAGTTCGAGCCGCTGCATCTCGCCCACGAGCCGTTTCTCCTGATCGGCCGTGAGCGCACTGGTCATGTGCCGGAACTCCAGCTCGCGGAGCTCCTTTCGCAGACGCCAGACCGGCACCGCTCCCTGTCTCGGGGTGCGGTTGCGCTTGAGGAGCTCGAGCCGGTCGGAGCACTCCTGGAGCTTCCGGTTGCTCTCCTCCCGGAGCCGCTTGGCCTCGCGAACCTGTTCGTTCAGTTCGTCCCGATGATGTCGATGGTCCTGCGCCTCCGCGCTCTTCGCATGCAGCTCGTCCAAGGTGGCGCCGCGGCGGTCGGCGAGCGTGCGCGACTCCCCGTTGAGACGGTCCCGATTCGCTCGATGCGCGTCCGCCCGGACGTTGCACTCGGCGCGCTTATGCTCCAACTCTTCGATGGCGTCGGCCAAAGGTCCACCGTCCGACGCGATACGCTCGGCCGGTGACTCTTCGAATTTGACTGGATTTATAACCTCTCCGACGGCGGGGGGATACGCACTCGGAGCGACGAGCGAGTCCCTTGGAGCCCTCCAGGGGTTCGCCGGCCTGACGGGTGAACGCGAACTTCTAGTCCCGCGACATTCTAATATGGCAAGGTCGACCGAACGCCCCCCGTGGAGGAGGTCGGACGGATCTACGGCGACGTCGGCCTCGGGCAGTTCCACCTCACGATGCTGACGCCCGTCGAGCGGGGCGACTACCTCTGCGTCAAGGACGAGATCCATGGAGAGGTGCTCTGCCAGCTGGACGACCTGCGGCGCAAGAGCGATCTCGACCTGGACCGGGCCGACCAACTCGGACGCGGCACCGCGACCCCCATCCACGAGTCGCTGCTGGGCCTCGCCCGGGTGATCGGCTATAGGGACGGGGCCGGCCTCGTGAAGGTCCCGACCATCCCCTTCCGCCCGGGCGCGCAGGTCTACCGAGCCGACGACCCGCTGATCGCCCAAGTGCTCGGCCTCCACCGTCACTCGGCGAGCGGTGCCTACGTGGGCATGCTGCGCAACCACGAGCTACCGGTGGAGCTCGACATCAATCAGCTCGTCCAGCGCCACGTTAGCGTCCTCGCCAAGACCGGGGGCGGCAAGAGCTACCTGTTGGGCGTGCTCATCGAGGAGCTGCTCCGGCACAAGGTCACCTGCGTCATCATCGACCCGCACGGGGAGTATGGTTCGCTGCGCCAGCCGTCCGAGTCGAACGGTGCCCACGCCCGGTTCCACGTCGAAGCGCAGGGGTTCGCTTCGCGGATCCACGAGTACTCCCCCGACGCCACGCTGAACGCGGGGGCGAAACCGCTCACCTTCTCCCTGCGCACGCTCGAGCCGCGCGACCTGCTCATCTTCATGGGACTGTCGAACGTCAAGACCTTCCTGGCTCCGCTCAAGAGCCTTCTCGAGGAGGTGGGGGCGGTCAACCCGGACTACACGGCGAAGGACCTCGTCCGGGCCGCCGAGCGGGGCGAGGGTCCCGCGATGGAGATCCTCCACGAGCGACTCGAGTATGTCGAGCAGACCAAGCTGCTCGCTCCCCAGGGAACGAGCCTGCGGGAGCTCGTGCACAAGGGGGACGCGACGCTGATCAACCTGCGGGGGGTCGCGCCGGACGTCCAGGAGATCGTGGTCGCACGGATCGCCTCCACGCTCTTTGACAACCGGAAGAAGGCGCAGATCCCACCGCTGTTCCTCGTCGTGGAGGAGGCGCACAACTTCGCCCCCCAACAGGGGGTCGTCACCTGCTCACGGATCCTGAAGAACATCGCGAGCGAGGGCCGGAAGTTCGGCCTGGGGCTGTGCGTGGTGACCCAGCGGGCCGCGCGCATCGACAAGTCGGTGCTCTCGCAGTGCACGACGCAGCTGATCCTTCAGGTGACCAATCCGCTCGACCTCAAGGCGATCGCCCAGTCGATCGAGGGCCTCACCGAGGGGATGACCGAGATGATCCAGGCGCTCCCGGTCGGGGTGGCGCTCATCACCGGCGGCGGCTACCACACCCCGCTGTTCTGCGAGATCCGACCACGCGCGACGCGCCATGGCGGCGAGAGCGTTCGGATCGTCGAGAACTGACCCGACCTAGGCGGTCGGCGCCGCACAGCCGGTCGACAGGACGGTGTCGTCGCCGTTGAACTCCGCCGCTCCGTAGTCCTCGAACAGGTCCGTCTCGTAGATCGTCAGGTGGTTCACGGGATCGTAGAACAAGGTCACCCCAGTGCCCGCGTCGTACGAGAGGACGACCGAGGGCCCCAGCCGATGGTGGAGCAGTGTGAGCGTGGCCGCCGGTACCGCCGGGTTGTCGTGACTACAGGCGCTCGACCGAACGACGACGGGGGGAGCCCCGATCGCTGGGTACGGAACTACTGCCGCGCTGGAGACGGCGAGTAGCAGGACGGCACCGAGAGCGAGGCTTACCTGCGCCGCCCAGTTCCAGCGGGGGGCCGGGCCGCGACGCGGTTGGAACGCCCGGGCCAGCGGCCCGCCGCCCGGGGACGCGGACGGAGTTGACCTCGGTGCCGCGACGCTCACCCGCAGAATCAACGCGAGGAGGTTGGCCAGCACGAGACCCACCAACAGG
>JAKIWO010000053.1 GCA_022749995.1 Thermoplasmata archaeon
ACGCGAACGGAGTCGTCGTCGTCGGAGCGGGCCCCGTCGTGTACGTCCTCAATGCCTCCAACGGGATCGTTCTCTACCACTACCTGACGCATACGAAGGTCACGTTCTGGGGTCCGGGGGCCATCTCGCGCGGCGAGTTCGTGCTCGGCTCGAACGACGGGCGCATCTACGCCTTCGCTGAGCCCGGCTGCCCGGGCGGGTCTGGGATCAGCGGCTTAACCGGGGAGTCGGTCACCGCTCCGACCAGAAGTGACGGCGCCGCTTGGGCGACTCGATGGATGAGTCCCCCGGTGGGGAGTCCGTGGAAAGTCCGGTCGCACGAGCCTAGGTGGTAGACCGCAGGCGAGCGATCAACCGCTCGGTGTGCGGGTCGGCCGTGGTGGGAATCTCCGGCCGGGGGAGGTCGAGCCAGTGCGTCGGCGGGCGCTCCCCGGTAACGCCGCGGAACTCCTCCCGCCACTTCTCCGGCACCTTGCCCTCGCCCGAACGCTCCGCCTCGCCTCCAGCCAACTCGAGCGCCGCGCCCGCCAGGGCGCGACTGACGTTCGCGGCCACATACCCTCCGCCACCGGTTTCGAGCAGGCTCGCATTCACTTCGTGGGCGATGGCGTGAATCCGAGCCACGGCCACCCGATACCCTCCGACGGAGTACCGCAGTCCCGCGAGCGGATCGCCCGCGCAGCCGTCGACGCCCGTCTGGAGTACGATGAGCCGGGGACGAAACTCCTGGATCCGTGGGACGAACACCGCATCGATCACCCGGAGCAATTCTCGGTCGCCCGCCCCAGGTGCCAGCGGGGCGTTGACCTTGAGGCCCTTCCCCTGCCCCTCGCCGGTTTCCGACGCGTCCCCTGTGCCCGGCCAGAGCGTCTGGCCGTCCTGGTGCACGTCCAGGTCGAGCAGCCGAGCCTCGCCGTAGAATCCGTACATCACGCCGTCGCCGTGATGCACGTCGATGTCGACGTACGCCACCCGGTCGACTCCTCGAGCGAAGGCGTCGGCGATGGCGCAGGCGACGTCATTTAGGATGCAGAACCCGCTGGCCGTACCCGGGCGAGCGTGATGCAGACCCCCCGAGGGCTGGAGCGCGTGGATCTCGGGGTGTTCCTGCACGAGGCGCGCGGCGGCCACGGTGGCGCCGACGATTCGGGACGCCGCTTCGAAGCAGCCCGGGAAGGAGGGGGTGTCTCCCGCGTCCAGGAAGCGTCGCTCCCCGGACTCGGATACTTCGCGCAGCTGTTCGAGGTACGCTCCGTGGTGGAATCGCTCGAGCTCTTCCGTGGTGGCTGCGGGCGCCTCGGCCCGCAATCGACGGGCCGGAGCTCCTTCGCGGAAGTAACCGGCCGACAAGAGCAGCGAGACCGCTAGCCGCCGGCTCCGCTCTGTGAACGGGTGGCCCAGGCCGAACTCGTACTGGAGAAAGCGATGGTCCCAGCTCACGTCGACCGGACAGCTTGGAGCTCCCACGGGACGAACTCCCTCTCCGCGCGTGGCCGGGCGAGTCAGAGCTTGGACACGGAGCCGCCGTTCGCGCGTCCCCGCCAACCGTTCAGGATGTCTTCGAGCGTGCGATCGAACGGGATGGTCGGGGCCCAGCCCAACCCGCGGAGCTTCTCGATCGAGGCGAGGTGCACGGGCTCGTCGCCGGGCCGGTACCGCGCCGGCTCCGCCTGGACCTCGAGGGGGCGGTGGGCAAGGCCGAGCAACGTCTCCAGCACCGAGCGGACCGTACGCGCCTCGCCGCTGCCGAGGTTGTACGCCGCCCCCGACTCCCCTTTGCGCTCGACGGCCAGCATCGCCCGCACGGCGTCGCGCACGTCGGTGATGTCGCGGCGCTTCTCCAGGTCCCCCACCCGGATCGGTCCTCCGGTGGCCTCGCGCTCTCGCTGCGCGACCTGGCTCGCGAAGTCGTTGCAACTGTCGCCGTTCTTGCCGGGACCCGTGGTTCCAAAGATCCTCAGCCGCAGCACGCGAGTCTCGAAGCTCTGGGCGTACTGGTAGCACAGCAGGTCGGCGGCCGCTTTGCTCGCGGCGTACGGGCTCGTGGGAAGGAGCGGCGCCTCCTCGGGAGTGGGCACCTGCCGCGGCGCGCCGTACTCCGTCCCGCTACCCGCGAAGACCATGGACGCCCTCGGGACGTGCCTGCGCATCGCTTCGAGCACGTGGAGGGTGCCGAGCAGGTTGACCGCGTAGGTGCCCGCGGGATCCGCGAAGGAGCGCTGGACAAACGCCTGACCCGCGAAGTGGAAGATGGCGTCCGGACGGAACTCTTCCACCGCCTTCCGTACCGACTCGGGCTGCGTGACATCGAGCGGTTGAAGGGTGGTGGCCGGAAGTACGGGACACCCCTCGGGGGACGCGGGGTGGCCGAGGTAGGTACCGCGGACCTCCCAGCCTTCCGCCGCGAGCGCCCGGCTCAGGTCGGATCCCAGGAACCCGGTGCCACCGGTTACGAGAGCTCGGCTCATGCGCGCACTTCCGGCCGTTCTGGCCGGGGGTCTATTAGCTGTTCGGCAGGCGAGTGGACAGGGGCCCTACGACGTGGGACCCCGGCCGCCGCAAGTCTAATCCTCCGTACCTTGTCCCGCGCGCCGTGGGCAGCGCTCCTGCGGGCCGTCGGGCACTGATCACGGGTATCACGGGCCAGGACGGAAGCTACCTGGCCGAGCAGCTGCTCGAGAGGGGGTACCGGGTGTACGGCCTGGTCCGCCGCCTCTCCACGCCCAACACCCGCAACATCTCCCATCTCGTCGATCGGGTCGAGCTACTCGATGGCGACCTGCACGACCCGGCCTCGCTGGACAGCGCGATGCGGGCGTCCGAGCCCGACGAGATCTACAACCTCGCCGCCCAGAGCTTCGTCGGAGTATCCTTCAACCAACCGGTCGTCACGGGAGAAGTCACCGGCCTCGGCACGGTCCGTCTGCTCGAGGCGATGCGCAGCCACGCCGATAGGGCGCGGTTCTACCAAGCCGCCTCGAGCGAGATGTTCGGCAAGGTACTGGTGAGCCCACAGGACGAGCACACCGCGTTCCACCCGCGGAGCCCGTACGGCGTCGCCAAGGTCTTCGCCTACTGGGCGGCGGTCAATTACCGAGAGAGCTACGGCCTGTTCGTTTCCAACGGGATCCTGTTCAACCACGAAAGCCCCCGCCGCGGGCACGAGTTCGTGACCCGGAAGATATCGGACGGGGTAGCGCGGATCCACTTGGGTCTGGCCGCCAAGCTCCGTCTCGGAACGCTGAGCACGCGCCGGGACTGGGGGTATGCACCGGAGTACGTGGACTTCATGTGGCGGCTGCTCCAGGCACCGCGACCCGACGACTTTGTCGGCGCGACGGGAGAAACCCACTCCGTCGAGGAGTTCGTCCAGCTCGCCTTCGACCGGGTGGGAATCTCCGACTGGAAGCCGCATGTCGAGTTGGATCCGAAGTTCAAACGGCCGGCCGAGGTCGACATGCTCTGCGGGAACGCCACCAAGGCCAAGGAGCAGCTGGGCTGGGTGCCGAAGGTCCGATTCCCCGAGCTGGTGCGGATCATGGTGGACAATGACCTTCAACTGTTGGGCGCCGCACGCCCAGCTGCCCGTTGAGGGCCCGGTGCTCCCGCGCGGTCGGAACGGCGGGCGCCAAAGCGTTTAGCCCGGTCCCGTTTCCGCCACCCAGCATGCGTCCGCCGGTCGCGGTCCTTGTGCTCCTGCTCTTGCTGCCCGGCGCGGCCACGGGCACGATCCATTCCCCGTCGACCCACGGCGCGCCGATCGGTCCGAGCCCCGCCGCTCCGCCGTCCGCCGCACCCACGCTCCCAGCCCCCGTGGACCGCGCGATCCTCCCCTCGAGCTTCTTCAACACCACCCTGCTGACTCCGCCCACCGCCCCCCACGCTGGCCCACCGCCGGTCTCCGTCATCGGCTCCGAACCAGATCCGACCCTTCCTCCGACCGTCCCCAGCGTGATCCAGTTCCCTGTGAACGTGACGTCGGGGGCGGGCAAGCAGAATTTCACCGCCCCGACGGGTGGCCCCTGGGCCAGGATCCTGTTCAACTTCACGGGCACCGTGGTCCCCGATGTCTACGACTCCTCGTATCGGGCGTACATCGACGGCGTGCTGGTGATGTTCGGCACCACGCCCGAGTATGGGACGTGGACCGTCCTGCGCGACCTTACGGAGTACTCGGCGCTCTTCCACGGCAGCGTGAGCCTGTACTACCAACTCTCCGCCGCGGACATCACCGGTCACTTCCTGGAGAGCGTCACGCTCTCGTTCTATCCGACCCTCCCCGGGCAGGCCGCCCCCCCCGCGGCCAACGACGTGCTGCCGCTGTGGAGCACCCCCTACGTCCACAGCGCGAGCCCGATCGCCTGGGGGTATCAGACGATCCCCAACAATGTGACCAACGCGACCCTGGAGATCTGGACCTACGGCCTGGGGCCGACCGACGAGTTCTGGTACCTCCAGAACCCCGCGTACCGCGGGTTGCAACTCTCGGTCGATGGGACGCGGTTCATCACCCTGTTGCCATTCGAGTACGTCAACACGGGCGGCATCGACCTGTTCCTCTGGCGCCCGATCACCGGCGTGCTCACCACCAACGACCGACCGGAGCAGTTCGATGCGACTCCCATGCTGGGCTTGCTCGAGGGGTACCACAACTTCTCGGTCACGATGGGGGGAATCGGTGCGAGTGGCAACAGCTGGCTCATCGGTGGCACCCTGCTCCTCAACACCAGCGCCACCACCGGCGGGGCGACCACGACCGCGTTCCATTACTCCGGAGAGCTGGTCCGTACTTCGGGACTGGACCGCGAGGTGAACTTCACGTACGTCTACGGCAGCCGCATCCCGACCGCCGGTGGCGTCGAGTGGGCCAACGAGACGATCGCCGGCCTGTTCTCGAGCAACGTGAGCGAGACCGGGAGCTGGCAGAATCTCTCCATGGAGGAGCGAACCGCGGCCAACGACTCCCGGGTGATCGCCGGCTACCGGGCGCTCTCCGAGCAGGTACTCTCCTTCCCATTCTCCCTCGACCTGAGCGGAACTTTCCAGCTCACCCGTACGACCGGTGGGGGGTATCCAGAATTTGGGAACTTCACCACGGAGATGCTCAACGCCGTCCAGGATTGGGGGGAAACCGTCAGCACCACGGTGTTCTCCCTCGCGGCACCGCCCGCTCGGTCGTTCACCAACATCTCCTTCCGCCTCGAGGGGGCGAACGGTGTCTTCGGGGGGACCGAGGAGTTCACGAGTCCCGGAGTGCCCGTCATCACCTCGCTCACCTCGAGCGATTCGAGCACACCGAAGACGGCGTTCTTCCAGGAGACACTCGACGGGACAGACGGGAGCTACCTGCATACGATCGTGGGAGGCGGCTACAATCCGCCGGGCCCCTACAACGTCGAAGCGATACTGACCAACCAGGTCACCACGTCGGTCTCCGCAGCGGTCCTACTTTCCACGGCACTGGTGGAGGTCGGCGGCAATCTAGCCGTCACGGCGGTCGCCGATGGTGGGGCGGGCTGGCTCCACTACACGTGGACCTCGCTTCCGCCCGGCTGCTCCGCCGGCGACCAGCCGTCGCTGAGGTGCCATCCCAGCCTGTCCGGCACCTATCGAGCCTCCGTCACGGTGAGCGACGCCCTCGGTGGCCTCGCGACGGGCCAATCCATTCCGCTCACGGTGACGACGGCCGTCGCCTCCAGCATCACCGGAGCGCCCGTCGCCTCCGACGAGGGGAGCGCCGTGAGCCTGGCCGCCGCAATCAACGGCGGAGTCCCGCCGTACACCTGTGCGTGGTCCGTCGACGGCGCTGGATTGGTCACGCAGGCGTGCAGCTTGCCCTTCGCCTACACGCTGAACGGGACCGGCGCGCTGCTGTTCGCGGTGCAGGTGACCGACTCGGCCGGCGACCCGAGCAACTCCTCGTCCGCGTCGGTACAGGTGAACACCCCTCCGTCGGTACAGATCGTTCCGCCCAGTCCCACCGCGTCCGCGAGCGTCGGCACCCCGATCGCTCTCCGGGCGGCGGTGGCGAATGGGACCGGGCCATACAGCTACACTTGGATGGTGGACGGGACGGAGGTAGCCTCGGGAACCTCGAGCGAGCTGAACTACACGTTCTCCACGGCCGGCGCGCACACGGTGGTGGTACGCTCGCAGGACGCCGAGGGCCTGGCCGCAGTGAGCCAGCCGATTACCGTCCAGGTGGGGAGCCACGCGACTTCGAGTGGATCCACCGCCTCGAGCGACTATTGGTGGGCCGTGGCCGTCGCGGGCTGGATCGTGGCCGGTATCGCCGGGCTCTTCCTGCTTCAGCCCGGCCGACGACGGCCACCGGCCCGGCGCGCGAACCCACCGACCTATCGGGAGAAACCGGCATCGGGTTCGCCGTGAGCACCCGCTCCGCCGGAGTCCCGTTCCGGGACACGAGCGAGAGCCCGCTTGCCGGCCGAGCCCCCAGGGTGCTCCTGCTCGGCAGTGGCGAGCTGGGTCGCGAGATCGCCATCGAGGCGATGCGACTCGGCGCCGAAGTGGTGGCGGCGGACCGGTACTCGAATGCACCCGCGATGCAGGTCGCCCATCGGGCGCATACGCTGGCGATGACGGACGGCGCCGCGCTGCGCGCGCTAGTAGAGCGGGAAGAGCCGGACGTCATCGTCCCCGAGATCGAGCAGATCGACACCACGGCCCTCGAACAACTGGAAACGGAGGGGTGGACGGTCATCCCCACGGCGCGCGCGACGCGGGCGACCATGGACCGGGAGCGGATCCGCCGCCTCGCGGCGGAGGAGGCGCGAGTGTCCACCGGCCGCTACGCTTTCGCGGACGACGTGAGGTCGGCCGCAGTCGCCGCCGAGCACGTGGGCTATCCGTGTCTGGTCAAGGCCATGACCTCCTCCTCGGGCCACGGCATGAGCCTCGTGCAGGACCGCTCCGAGTTGGAGGGAGCCTACCTCGAGGCCGCCCATGGGGGTCGCGTACCCAGCGCTCGGGTCATGCTCGAAGAACAGGTCCACTTCGACCTCGAGGTCACCGTGCTCACCTTGCGTGCCTATGCTGCGGATGGCTCCGTCCGCACCCAGTTCCTCTCCCCCGTAGCCCACGTTCGACCGGGCACGGTTTACCATTCCAGTTGGCAGCCGGCCGAGCTGCCGGCGACCATCGTCGCTCGCCTCGAGGCCGCCGCGGGAGCGGTCACGGACCGTTTGGGCGGAGTGGGCCTCTACGGTGTCGAGTGCTTCGTCCGTGGAGAGGAGGTGCTGTTCAGCGAGGTCTCCCCCCGTCCGCACGACACGGGGCTCGTGACCTTGGCGAGCCAGTGGAACTCCGAGTTCGCGCTCCACGCCCGAGCGATCCTGGGCTATCCGGTCCCGACGATCGAACCGGCGGTGCCGGCCGCGGCGCACGTGATCCTGGGTGTCCGTGAACAGGAGAACCCCGTTTTCGGCCACCTGCGACAGGCCCTCTCGGTCCCCGGCGTGCGGTTGTTCCTGTTCGGGAAGCCCCGCTCGCATCCCGGACGGCGGCTCGGAGTCGCGGTGGCCCGCGGTGGGACGATCGCCGAGGCGCGCGAGCGCGCAGAGCGCGCGGCCCACTGGGTGGAGTCGTTCCGAGGCGCGGGGACTGCCTAGCGGATCCGCTCGAGGGTAAACGAGCCCAAGTTCAGGCTCCGGTTGGTGGTCTTGTACTCGACCCACTCCCGGGTCGCCACCTCGCC
>JAKIWO010000054.1 GCA_022749995.1 Thermoplasmata archaeon
CGGCCCTGCCAAGCCCCGAGCTCACGCTGCCGGTGACCGCGGGCGCGATCACGGTGATCTACAATCTCGGCGGTGCGACCGGGCATCTCAACCTCTCGGGCGCGGTACTCGCCGAGATCTACCTCGGCAGGATTACGCATTGGAACGACCCGGCGATCGCGGTCAACAACTCCGGTCGTGGCCTTCCCTCCACCACCATCCTGACCGTCCATCGGTCCGACCCGGCCGGCACCACCTACGTTCTCACGGACTTTCTCGCCCGGCAAAGCCCCGCCTGGGCCACCGGCCCCGGCAAGGGGATCTCCGTCTCGTTCCCCTCGGGCCCCCTCCAGGAGGCGGTCCATGGGAACTCGGCGCTGCTGACGTACGTCGAGACGACCCCGAACACGCTCGGGTACAGCGACCTCACCGATGTGCTGGCCTCGAGCTCGCCGCCGAGCTACGCCGCGATTCTGAACCCGGCCCACGAATTCGTCGTCCCCACCCTCGCGTCGACCCAGAGCGCAGTGAATGACGCGTCGTCGGCCCAGCAGTTCCCCGCATCCTCCGGCGACTGGTACAACGTGAGCCTCGTGGATGCCCCCGGTGCGTCGGACTACCCGCTCGCGACACTCGTGTACGCGTACGCCTACGCCGCCACCGACCACGGATTTGCGCCCTCCCCAGCGAAATCGGCGGTGCTCGTCGGATGGCTGCACTGGGTCCTCACCACGGGACAGGCGGATGCCGCGCCGAACGACTATGCCGGACTGCCCACGGCCCTGCTGAACGTCGACGAGGCGGGCTTGTCGACGATGACCTTTAATGGGGCCTCCATCCCCTTCTGCACCTGAGGGGGGGCCGCTCGTCTCGCCGTCGGAACCGGACCCGAGCGGACGCCGGCTCCTGCCGGCCCGGCTACGGCTGCTCCGGGCCCTCGAGCTGGCGTTCCATGGCGGTACCGCCCTCGCCGCCGCCGCGATTCTCCTCTTCGTCGCAGCGCTGCTCCTCGTACTGGTCGAGGGCGCAGCGCCATCGTTCCTCCGGTTCGGACCCGGGTTCCTCAGCGGATCGGCGTGGGACGGGGTCCACAACCTCTACGGTGCCTACCCGGCGATTGTCGGCACGCTCCTGAGCAGCGGCTTGGCCCTGCTGTTCGCAGTCCCTGTCGCGCTGGGGGTCGCGGTCTTCCTGTCGGAGATCGCACCACCGTGGCTCCGCGAGCCGCTCACGTACGTGGTGGACCTCTCGGCCGCCGTACCCTCGGTCGTCTACGGGTTCTGGGCGTTCTTCGTTCTGGTCCCGCTGATGCGAGGCACGATCGAGCCGGGCCTCGCCGCCGCGACGGGGGGTGCGTTCCCGTTCTCGGGCGCTCCGAACGGTCTGGATCTGCTGAGCGCATCCCTCGTGCTGGCCGTGATGATCCTGCCGACGATCGCGGCGCTGAGCCGTGAGGCGCTGCGGGCGGTGCCTCGCGCCAACCGCGAAGCCGCACTGAGCCTGGGCGCCACTCGTTGGGAGGCGACCCGGGTGGCCGTCCTCGGTCCGGCCCGGGGGGGAATCGTAGCCGGGATCGTGCTGGGATTGGGTCGGGCAATGGGCGAAACGATCGCGGTCGCGATGGTGATCGGCAACATCTACCTGACTCCGGTCTCGTTCTTCTCGCCGGCGCAGACGCTCGCCAGCCTGATTGTCAACAACTTTACGGGAGTGGGGATCGGGCTCGAGCGCAGCGCCCTCTTCGAAGCCGGGCTCCTGCTGCTTGTGCTGACGCTCGGCGTGAACGCGCTCGCGAGGCTCCTCCTTGCACGGCGATCGCCCGAGGGGATGGTCCGTGGGGCGAGCTCCCTCACCAGGGCGATCCGGCGGCTGCGCCCGCACCATCCATCCGTCGGCTCACCCCGAGCCGCGCTGGCGGCGGCCGCGCTGGTCGGGGGCGACCCGAAGCTGCCGACGGAGCGCTGGAGCCGCCACCTTCGCGGCCGCGCTCCGAGCAATCTCCGCCGTCGCCACGGGATGGAGTGGATCGTCCTCGGACTCTGTCTCGGGGCGCTCGCGGTGGCTGTCCTACCGCTGGCCAGCGTGCTGCAGACGGCCGTCGACCGCGGAGGCTCCGCCGCCGTCCACCCCTCCTTCTATGTCTCCGAGAACCCGCTCGGTTGCAATCCCGGTCCGAATCGGAGCTGCTCGGTCGGCGGGATCGGTCCCGAGATCGAGGGCACGCTCATCGTGCTCGGGGTCGGGGCGCTCTTCGCGATGCCCGTGGGGATCCTGGCGGGCATCTACCTGTCGGAGTACGGTCGGCGGAGCCGGAGCCGGTTCGGACGGAGCGTGAGCTTCCTCGCCGATGTCCTCACGGGAGTCCCCACCATTCTCGTAGGGGTGCTCGTCTTCGCTATCTTCTTGCAGTACGACCACGACTCGGCCTCGAGCGCGCTCTCCGGCGGCGTCGCACTGGGTCTCGTGATGCTCCCGATCGTGACCCGGGCCACCGAGGAGGCGCTCCGTACCGTCTCCGTCGCCGTGCGCGAAGCGGCGCTCGCCCTCGGTTTCACGCGCCAGCGGACCAGCCTGCGCGTGGTGCTGGGCGCGGCGCGGGGAGCCGTGGTCACCGGCGCTCTGCTAGGTCTTTCGCGTGCCGCGGGGGATACGGCGGCGCTGTTCGTTACCGCCGGCTCGAGCAGTTTCTGGTTCCAGGGACTGAACCAGCCCACGGCGACGTTGACGCCGTTCATCTTCTCGAACTTCGGCTCGGAGTACGGCAACCTCCAGGCCGACGCATGGGGAGCGGCGCTCGTCCTGCTGCTGCTCATGCTGCTGATCAGCCTCGTGAGCCGGATCGCCGTGCGCGGACATCGGCCCAGCGCGGAGGTGTAGGCCGATGACGGTGAAGCTCGAGGTGAGCGACCTGAACGCACGCTTTGGCTCTAAGCGCGTCCTCTACGACCTCTCCCTTGCACTGCCGGACCGGGCGGTCACGGCGATCATCGGGCCGTCCGGCTGCGGCAAGTCCACCTTCCTGCGCTGCCTCAACCGGCTGCACGAGGAGACGCCCGGCGCCAGCGTGACCGGGACCATCCGGCTGGACGGGGAGGACCTGCGGCTCCTCGACCCGGTCGCGGTCCGGTTCCGGATCGGGATGGTCTTCCAGAAGCCCACGCCGTTCCCGAACCTGTCGATCTACGAAAACGTGGCTGCGGGGCTGCGACTGCTCGGGGTCCGACGGCGCCAGGAGCTCGACGACGGAGTCGTCGATGCGCTGCTGCATGCCGGACTGTGGGAAGAGGTCGAGCAGGACGTGGACGCGCCGGGCACGAGCCTTTCCGGTGGGCAGCAGCAGCGCCTGTGCATCGCCCGCGCGCTCGCGGTCCAACCCGAGGTGCTACTGATGGACGAGCCGTGCTCCGCGCTCGACCCAATCGCGACGCATCGGATCGAGACACTCATCGGACGGCTCCGCAAGGAGTACACGGTGGTGCTGGTGACGCACAATCTCGCTCAGGCGCGACGGGTCGCCGACCATACGGCCTTCTTCTACCTCGGCAAGCTCGTCGAGTTCGGTGCCACCGCCGGCATCTTCGAGTCGCCGCAGGAGAAGCTCACCGAGAACTACGTGACCGGTCGGTTCGGGTAGAACCAGCAGACGCCGGTCCGACGAGTCGGGCTGCAGCGGAGCGGGGGAGCCAGGGGCCCCTAGCGGGCGGGTGCGGTGACGGGCGGCAACGGCGCGAAGCGGGCGGTGAAGTGCGGCAACCGCTCGGGCCGGGCGACCATCCGTACTCCCCGGACGGAGGCCGCTCGAAGGAATACCTGGATCACCGTGTCGGCCACGAACTCGAGCTGCCGGGAGGTGTAGACCCGTCGGGGAATCGCCAAACGGACCAGCTCGAGCGGTTCAACGCCCTTCGGCGTCCCCACCGTTCCGGCGAACATGATCTCGCCCACTTCGACGGTCCGTATGCCTCCTTCCCGGTACAGCTCCACGACCAGCGCCTGCCCCGGCAGCTCGCTGGGTTGCAGGTGCGGGAGAAACCGTCGGGCATCGAGGTACACGCCGTGGCCCCCCGGAGGGAGCAGGATGGGTACGCCCGCGCGGCTCAGCAGCTCGGCGAGGTACCGGACCTGCCCGATCCGATGCTCGAGATACGCCAGCTCGGTGGCCTCTTCGAGCCCGATGGCGATCGCCTCCAGATCCCGACGCGCCAGTCCGCCGTACGTCGGGAAGCCTTCGTACAGGATCAGCGCCTCCTTGAGCCGCTCGGCGACCTTCGGGTCCCGGGTCGCGACGAACCCGCCCGTGTTGACCAGCCCGTCCTTTTTGGCGCTCATCGTCGCGCCCTCGGCCAGGCCGAACATCGCCCGCCCGATCTCCGCGATCCCCTGGGTCGAATGGCCCGGCTCCCGGGCCCGGATGAAGTAGGCGTTCTCCGCCCAACGGCACATGTCGTAGTAGACGGGAATCGAGTGGGCGGCGGCCAGCCGCGATACCCCCTGCAGGTTCTCCAGGGAGACCGGTTGCCCCCCGCCGGTGTTGTTGGTCAACGTGACCATGACGAGCGGCACCTTGCCGGGCGGCTCGCTCTCGAGGAGGGCGGCCAGTCGTTCGAGGTCGACGTTGCCCTTGAACGGGTGCTCGCTGCGGGTGTCGTACGCCTCGGCGATAGCGAGGTTCACGGGGACGGCCCCGGCGTGGCGCACGTGCGCCTGGGTCGTGTCGAAGTGCATGTTGTTGGGTACGAGGGTGCCCGGGCTGCACAGGGTGGAGAACAGGAGGTTCTCCGCCGCGCGACCCTGGTGCGTGGGCAGGACGTGCGGAAACCCGGTCAGCCGGCGGACGGTCGACTCGAAGTGGGCAAAGTTGCGAGAGCCGGCGTAGCTCTCGTCGCCGAGCATGAGTCCGGCCCACTGGCGGTCGCTCATGGCCGAGGTGCCGGAGTCGGTCAGGAGGTCGATCCGCACCTCCTCGGACTGCAGATTGAACAGGTTGTATCCGGCCCGTTCGAGCGCGGCCACGCGCACCTCGAGCGAAGGGTCCGGTATCGCCTCGACGACCTTGATGCGAAACGGTTCGATAGGAGCGCGAGGACGGGACGGAGACCCCGCCATCGTACCCGGCGACCGTCCCTCCCCTTATAGACCTCGCCGGCGCCGCTCGGCGAGCGGGCCGGACGGGCGAACGCCTTCCCCAACTCCCAAGAACCGGCGCGCTATCCGCCCGACGGATGGTCGCCGCTCCCGAAGCAGCCTACTCGGAAATGGCGCAGTACTACGACCGCGCGTACGGGTCCCGACCATACTCGGGCGAGGCGCGGCAGCTCCGACAGTGGGCGCGGCGATACACGGTGGGGAGGCGTTGGCTCGACGTCGCCTGCGGCACCGGCGAGCACCTGCGATGGCTCCGCCAGTGGTACACGGTGAGCGGTGTCGAGCCGAGTGCCGCGATGTTGCGCGTGGCCCGCCGCAAGCTCCCGGGAGTGCGCCTGCACCAGGCTCGCATGGAGTCCTTCCGCCTGCCCGAGCAGTTCGACGTGATCAGTTGCCTGTTCTCCGCGGTCGGGTACCTACCCCACCGAGCCGCGCTGAACCGCACCCTCCGCAACTTCGCCCGCCACCTCGCCCCGGACGGCGTGCTGTTCGTCGAGCCGTGGATCTTTCCCGAGCAGTTTCATCCTCGGGGCCCCCACGGAGTCTACGTGCTCCGGCGCGACCTGCCCGAGGGCGTCCTGATTCGGATGAACCGCACCGTGCGCCACGGGCGGCGGACGACGATGGATTTCCACCACCTGTGGGGGGATCGCGACGGGATCCGGTACTTCGTCGAACGGCACGTCTCGTGGATGTTCACCCGCGCGGAGTTCGTAGCGGCATTCCACTCCGCCGGGTTTCGGGTGCGGCTCCTCCGACCCGGGTTGAGCACGCGGCGAGGCCTCTGGATCGCCCGTCACTCTGAACCGCCAGGAATCCGGCGCGCCCAGGGTCGGCCGAGCCCCTAGGCCACTGGCTTCTCGAGGAGGTGCCGGTCGACGAACCGGTTGCCCCGGACGGGGCGGAAACTCCAAGCGTGTCGGGATTGGAGCTCCTCCCAGCGCCGGACGGTCATCCGAAGGGGCCGGCGACGCGAGGGCGTCCGCCGGGCCCGCGGATAGCAGACCAGCGCCCGTCCACCCGGCCGAAGGATTCGCCAAGTCTCGTCCAGGGCTCCCTCCTTGTCCACCAGGCAACACAGGACGAAGGAGAGGAGCACCCGGTCGATGGCGTCCGAGGGCAGTTGGGGCACCCGGGAGGCGGGCGCGACGATCCTCTCGAGCCGCAGGTCGGCCGCCGCAGTGGGTGGGGTGAGCGCGAGATTCTCCGCGTCGGGGTCTACGAGGACGAGCCGACCTTGGGGGCCGATGCGTCGGAGCCACTCCACGGCGTGGAACCCGATGCCGGCCCCCAAGTCGACCACCCATCCGCCGACCGGCGGGTCGAGCCGCTCCATGTCTCGGACGGCCGGGAACAGCCACCGCCGCACCGGGTTGTCGAGCGCCCTCGGTCGACACCAGCGATCCTCGAGCACGGGGAGCCCGGTCGGCGGTGGACCGAGCTCGACCGGGTCGCCCCCTCCCTCCCGCATTCCGGCGGCCGAACGGCCCGGGGACCAAATCCTCACTGCCGCGCTCTCGCACCCGGCCAGCGGCCCCCCAGAAAAATCGGCGCCCATCGGGGTTTATCTAACGGGAGCCGATACTGCGATACCCATGTCCGCACAGGTGGTCTTCCGGTGCGAAGGATGCGGACGGGAGTTCGACTCGCTGGAGGCGCGGCGGGCGCATGAGGCGGCCCCCCATCCGTCGGCCAGTCGCCAAGGGTTCATGTGCGCCGCGTGCGGTGCACCGTTCGAGACACCCCGCGAGCTCGCCACGCACGCTCACCGAACCCACGCCACGTAGGGCGAGACCCCGACCGGTCGCGCCTCGTCGGTCGTCGAGGGCCGAAGCTGCGGGACCTGCCGCGTCAGCACCGGTGCTCGGGATCGACCTGGCCGGCGCGCCGGGCCGGTCGACGGGTGTCTGCATCTACCGCGGCGCCAAAGAGCTCACGACCCTCGTGCTCCACACCGACGAAGAGCTCCACCGGCTGGTGCGCTCCACCCAGCCGGCATTGGTCGTCGTCGATGCCCCGCTGAGCCTTCCCCGGGGTCGCGACAGCCTGCAGGAGCGCAACGGAGTACACTTCCGAGCCTGCGACCGCGAGCTGCGTAGGCTCGGCATTCGGTTCTTTCCGCTGACCTTGGGGCCCATGAGGATGTTGACGGAGCGGGGGATGCGGCTAGCCCGCGAGTGGCGCGAGGAAGGGCTGCGCGTGGTCGAGGGCTACCCCGGGGGTTCGCAGGACCTGCTCGGGCTCCCCCGAAAACAGCAGGGGACCCGGGAGCTGCAGGCAGCGCTTCGCGCCCGCGGCCTCGGAGGTCCAGTCCGAACACAGGAGCTGACCCACGACGAATTGGACGCCGTCACCATCGCGTGGGTCGGAGATATGTTCCTCCGGGGCCGTGGGCAGGAGATCGGTGA
>JAKIWO010000055.1 GCA_022749995.1 Thermoplasmata archaeon
AGCTCTCCGGCTACCGGCCCGCCGTGGGGCAACTGACGAATGCGACCGCATTCGTCCCCGTCGCCTTGCCGTTCGACCCCGCGACCGGCGTGTACACTCCGATGTTCTCGTGGAACCTCCCGGACCTGATCGGATTCTCCACCTCCGGAAATGGAAGCATCACGAACCCGTTCCGTCTGTTGCACAATGAAACGGGACCCTTGGACCCGAGTTTCGCCCGCGCGAACGATTTCACGTACCCGGAGTTCCCCGGGCTCATCCTCGCCGATACCTCGGCGTACGTCACCGTACAGGGCCTCCCATCCTTCGAGGTCTGGGTCGACCCGTACGACGCCAGCGTGTACAGCTCGGGCCTGTTGCCGTCGACGAACGAGCTGCAGGTGCAGCTCTACAATGCGAGCCATGTGACCATCGAGGATTCGAGCGGGATCGGCGGCTGGTTCTACGGCCCGTACGTCCAGGGCTTCCCTATGGCGAACCTGATGCTGTGGAACTGCAGCTCGGACCTCGTCTCGTCCAATCGGTTCCTCTCTACCGGAGCCTCGATGCTCCTGTACGGCGGCTCCAACAACACGATCTGGGGCAATCTGTTCCTCGCCGCGCTGCCCGGGAACCCGTTCTTCCTGTCGTCGACGCCCGGCGGGGGGAACCCCGATGCCGACGGCCTGACGCTCTACTCCTCGGGCAATCTCGTGTACAACAACTACTTCGGCGATGACCTCGCGGTGCCCGCCTCCACGCCGACGGTGGACATCGTCTCCGGCAATCCCGTCTCGTACAATGATACGTGGAACCTCTCGAGCGCCGCCGCCTCGGCGATTCGGACGGTCGACGGCCACAACCTCTCGGGCAGCATCCTCGGCGGACCGTTGCAAGGGGGGAACTACTGGGGTAACTACGGCTGGCCCGCCAACCCCTACGGGCGGCTTCCGTACACGGACTCGGGTGCGATCACCGTCCGCGGCGACTTCCTGCCGATCGTTCCCGTCGCTCTCTTCCAGGTCCAATTCTCGGCCCCCCAGGTCCCGACGGGCGTCGGTTGGTCGGTGCTCCTCAACGGTACTTTCAATGCGACGACCGGTGCGGGCAGCGTGGACTTCTGGACGACCGCCGGAGCCTACGTCTACACGGTGGCCGGCGTCCCCAACCTGCTCGCGAACCAGCTCGAGGCGGTGGTCACGGTGATCAACGCAGGCGTGGTCGTCCTCCTAGAGCCCCCCGCGACGCCCACTCCGCAGTACCTCGTCACCATCGCGGAAAGCGGCCTCCCTCCCGGGACTCTCTGGAGCGCCACGATCGCCAGTACGCAGTTCGTGGGGATCGGACCGGTGTTCGAGATTCCGCTCGACAACGGCAGCTACCCGGTCGTCGTGCACTCTGCCAACTACGCTGCGAGCGGACCGGCGGGGGCCACAGTGAACGGAAACCCCGCCACGGTCGAGGAGGTGTTCCTACCGCTCCCCGGCACGCTGCACGTAGAGCTCCAACCGGCGAACGGCACCCTCGCCGTCGATGGCGTGCCGTGGACGTTGACCGCAGGACAGGTCAATGCGAGCATCGCGGCCGGGCTGCACGAAGTGAGCGCGAGCGCGGCCGGCTATCTGTCGTTCTTCACGAATCTCTCGGTGGCGCCCAACGGCTCGGCGCATCTTTCCGTGAACTTGCGGTCGGTGAGCGGCATCGGCGGCTCCCCCGGCGTCTACCACAACACGACCGTGGGTCC
Organism: Thermoplasmata archaeon; assembly: GCA_022749995.1. Lineage (GTDB taxonomy): Archaea > Thermoplasmatota > Thermoplasmata > Lutacidiplasmatales > UBA184 > JAKIVR01. The sequence goes on from JAKIWO010000055.1 coordinate 1,724, forward strand.
GTCGAGCGCACTGCTCTGGACGCTCGGGATAGGGCTCGTTCTCCTTGCTGCCGCGGTCGTGGTGGCGGCGATGCTGCTGCGTCGCTCTCCCCCACCGTCCCATCCTGCCCCGGCCCGGCCACCAGAGCCGTGGCGTGAGGGGGGGACGTCGCCTACCTCCACGGCCTCGGCTCCGCCCCAGCCGTAGCGGACGGAGCTGAGCCCCTCGCCCCTACGAGCCTCGTAGAGGTTATCCGACTCGGCCGCTCCGCAGCGGCCGTGCCCGCCCGCCATTCGAACAAGACTCGTCGCCCTAGGAGCGGGGGATCCTCGCCGACCACCTCGCGTGCGCACAACTCGGCGTTGGGGTTCTACGGCTACACCGTCGGCGATGTGATGAGCCGCCCGGCGATCACCGTCCTGCCGTCGGACCCGCTGCGGTTGGCCTGCGCCCGCCTCAGCCAACGTCGGATCTCGGGGCTACCGGTGGTGAACGCCCGAGGTCGGCCCGTCGGGGTATTGAGCCAGAAGGACGTGGTGCGGCTGCTCCACGAGAAGGCCGGTCTCTCGCTGCCCGGAGGGATCTTCGACCTGTTGCTCGATGCCGAGGAGTCCGGTCGCTCCGACCTCCTGCCGGCCTGCCGTGCGGCGTTGGATAACACCGACGTTCGGGCGGCGATGACGTCGAAGCCGGTGACGATCGAGAGCCGCGCGACGATCGAAGAGGCGATACGATTGCTGATGCGCCGACGCGTCAACCGCCTCCCGGTGCTACGGAACGGCAAGCTGGTCGGGATCGTCACGCGGCACGACCTGCTCTCCGGACTAGGACCAGGCTCTCCAACGGCCTGAGCGGCCGGGAGTGCGGTACCCCATGGGACGAGCTCGAGTTGGCCGGCGCGGCCGGCCGACCACTCCCTCGCTCACGGTCGATGCGTTCTTCCGCTCCGGACGCGAGCTTCTCCTCGTGCGCCGGGGCCATCCTCCGTTTCGTGGGCGATGGGCGTTGCCGGGCGGCTTTGTCGAGCTCACGGAGAGCTGTGAGCACGCGGTGCTCCGAGAGCTCCGGGAGGAGACAGGGCTTACGGCCAAGGTGCACCGACTCCTCGGGGTGTATTCGGCGCCGGGTCGAGACCCACGGGGCCCGAACGCGAGCGCGGTGTTCGAGGTGCGGGGACGAAGGGGTCGGCCGGTCGGTGGAGACGACGCGCGCGAGGCCCGCTGGTGGCCCGTCGACGCGCTCCCACCGCTCGCGTTCGACCACGACCAGATCGTGGCCGACGCGCTCGCTAGGGCGGCTCCGCGGCGCCGGACCAGGCGTTGACCGCTCGACCACCGTAGACCGGCAATCGCGCCAGGTGGATGCCGGCGATGATCCCCCAGAGCAGGATCGGGGCGATGACGAGCCGCTCGGCGCCGCCCGGTCCGAGGCCGAGATTGCTCGGGCCCCGGAGCAGCTCTAGGCCGAGGAAGGTGACCAGGCCGGCGAGGAGCGTGAACAGCCGATAGCCGTCCCAGCGGGTGTCCCGCAGCATCCCGAGTGCCAAGAACAGCAACCCAAAGCCGGAGGCGACGAAGGTGAGCGCGGCGAAGCTCGCATGCCAACTGTTGCCTTCGGTGAATACGCCCACACCGACGGCCCCCAAGCCCGCGAGCACGATCAGGCCGACTCCCAGTCGAGCAGTCAACCCCTTGCGGAGCGCGCTGCGGATGAGGAGAATACCTATGATGGACAAAATCCCGAGCACCCGGATAGAGAGATTGAACAGGAGCGCCCACGGCGAGTGGGAGCCCCCGAGGTCACTGACCGCGTTCTGCGAGTCGGAGTATCCGGGGTACGCTAGTTGCGTCGCCACCATCGCGGCGATGAATTGCAGCGAGCCGACGGCGAGGAATGCGCCGCCGAGGCGCACCTCCTTGCGGACCAAGGGCCCCAGGCTCACCATGCGCGGCGGCCCGGGCAACTACTCAGCGCGCGCGTTCCGTTCGTAGGAGGCGTCGCTGGTCCGCTTGAGCCGCGCTCCGTCCCGGTCGCAAATGGGCTTGGAGCTCGGGAGGACATCGATCACGTAGCCGCCACCGCATTTGGGACACTCGTAGTACGGCATGCTTGGTCCAAGGTTCCGGAGGAATAGGGAATATAAACCCCCGCCGTCGACGCGCGGAGGGCCATGGGGGGGCGAGAGCAGGCAGAGCCGCGCCGGACTCGGTCGAAGGACCGACCCGCCGCCGTCGAGCTTCCCGAGCAGCGTTTCCGCGAACTGGACTCCTACCGTGTCGAACGGGAATGGAAGCGGTACGAAGGGACCCCGCAGCGCGAGTTGCTCCTTGAGCTCCGAGTTCGGTTCCTGCGCGAGCACCCGGCCCCCGTGGGGGGGGACCGGCTCGAACTGGGACCCGGACCGGGCCGGTTCACGCCGTATCTCGCCGCTCCCGGTCAGCGGATCATTCTGGTCGACCTGTCGAGGGAGGCGCTTCGTCAGCACCGTGTGCGGCAGACCCTCCCTGCGACGGGAGCGGACTACCGTATCGAACGCGTGCTGGGCAACGGCCGCCGGCCCCCGCTCCGAGACGGCTCGTTCGTGGGCGTCTCGCTCCTGGGCAACCTCCTGGGGTTTGCGGGTCCCCACGCCGACGAGCTGCTCGAAGCCGCGGCGCGCTTGGTAGCACCGGGGGGGCTCCTCACCGTGGAACTGTCTGCCGGTGACGGTGAGTACTCGGAGTGTCTGCATCGACTCCCTCCCTCGGCGGCCGCCCGGCTGCTGCGCGCTCCGCTGCGGGCGGTCCTCGCCCGAGTCGCGCGAGCCGGCTTTGTTCCGACGCGGACCGACCCCACCGGACCGGGACGCTTTCGGAGGATCTCGATCAGGTCGGCCGACACTACCCTCGACCCGCTCGGGTTTCAGCTCGAGGCGGCCGAGGCCATCGCCCCGGCGCTCGGAGGGGATCCGGAGCGGACCTTCGCCTGCCACTCGGATCCGCTCGCGTGGGGGCACCTACTCGAACTCGAGGAGCGACTCGGGAAGGTGCCGGCGCGCTGGAAGCGAGCTACAGCGTTGATGGCCGCGTACCGGCGCTCGAGCCCTACGATTAAGTAGCCCGCCCCGCCCTTTTACAACGGGGGTTTTTCGCCGTTGCCGTCCAAGGTTACGGCCGTACCGGGTCGGCCGACAGCCACAGGAGCCGCCGCCGCTCGGCCGGGGCCGGGAGTGACGGTCCCGCCGGCGTACGGCAGCCGTTCGGCGACCTTCGTCACGCAACACGATCTGCGCCGGGCTCGGGAGGACGCCCTGCTGCAGCTGCGGATCGGTCGCACGGCCCACTACTACTCCCTCGTGCTCTACCTGCTGCTCTTCTCCGACGGGCTCCTCGTCACCTACTCGGTGCTTCCGGCGGCCACCTCGACGGGCAGTCCCGCCCTCTCCTCGCTAGCCTTCCTCGTTCCCGCACTCGCGGGGACATTCCTGTTGGCCCTCTTCGGCTTCATCGTCAAGTGGGACGAGTACCAACTCTGGCCCTGGGAGCGCCACTTCAGTGTGAGCCTCGCGGGCGCGGCAGTGGCCGCGTTCATGCTGTACCTCCTCCTCGCCCGTATCTTCTCCTACGGCCCGACCGGCACCTGGGAACTCCTGCCCGGTTTCTATCCGTTGGTCCTTGCGGGAAGCTCGCTCGCGCTCGTCGGGCTCACCTTAACTTGGCCGGAGTGGTCGAATCGGAAGCTCCTTGCCTTGGGCGCAGCCCTAGCCCCTCCGCTGCTCGCCGTGGCGATCTACCTCCCGGCGACCGGCAGCCGCGCGAGCGCCCTCACCCTCACCTTGCTGGCGAGCGGGGGGTTGTTCCTCTTCGCCGGCTCGCTGCTCCACTTCATCTCCTCCGGCACCGAGCCGCACGAGCAGGAGCTCATCAACACGGGCCAGTCCCGGCTCTTCCAGCTCTCCGAGGACACGCGGCGCAAGACCGAAGCGCTCCAGTTCCGCGAGTCGACCGTCTTCCGGCGCGAAGCGGACCTGGCCCTGTCGGAGGCTGCCGCCAAGCGCAAGATGCAGGCGGCCGAGCAGGTCGAGAGCCAGCTGCGCCAGCTCGAGGCGGACCTCGAGGCCCGGTCGCAGCGGCTGCGTCAGGAGGTCCAGACCTCGGTCCAGAAGATCGCCGAAGGGAACCAGCTCGAACGGGACGTGCGGGACCGGACCGCGGCACTCGCCCTGCGCGAGGACGAGACCCGGCGCTGGGAGGCCACCCACGCCGAGCGAGAGGCGGGGCTCTCCCGTTCCGAGGGGGAACTCAGCCGGCGCCAACTCGAGCTCACCACCCGTGAGAAGGAGGTGATGGCTCGCACGCAAGCCACCACGGCCACGGAGGCGCGGCTCGAGTCCCGCCGGCAGGAGCTCGACCGGCGCACGAGCGAGGTCGTTCGGCGCGAGAGCGACGTCGCCACGCGTGAGAACGAGGGGCCGAGCCCCGACACCCAGGCGAGCGCGGCCCGCCCGCGGGAACAGGATCTCGTCGAGCGCGAGGGGCGTCTCTCCAGCATGCAGTCCACCCTGGCCGAGCAGAACGCGTTGCTGGGGCGGAAGGCACGTGAGCTCGAGGCGCGGGAAACGGAGAGCCGTCGGCTCCTGGACGAGGCCGGGCCACGCGAACAGCGACTGGCCGCCCGAGAATCCGAGCTCAGGCTTCAGCAGGAGGAGCTCCAGCGCAAGCTGCAGGCCGCCACAGAGCGGGAACGGCAGTACGGCGAGGCGGTGCGCGGAGCCGAGCAGCGCGCACGGCAGGGAGAACAGAAGGAGACCGAGCTCACCACCCGGATCGAGGATGCCCGGCGCACCGCCGCCATCCTGCAGGCTCGCGACGCCGCCATCCGGCAGCGCACCGAGGAACTCGGCGCCAACCGAGCGGAGTTGGACGAACGGGAACGCCGGCTGCTCGAACGGATCCACGCCGTCGAAGCTCGAGAGGCGGAGTACCGCGAGCAGCGTCTCGATCTCGATCGCAACCGCGATGGCGCCTTCGGCGCCACCGGTGTGGTGCCGGGGCCGGCGATCCGCAGGGGTCCGGAAGGCTCCAGCGTGAGGGTCCGGTCGCCGTTGGCCACCACGTCGGCCCGCCCGATGACCGACCCGAACCGCTCTTCGACCGGGGTGAGTCGGCTCGACGAGCTCCTCGGCGGGGGCCTACCGGCACAATCCCACCTGATGCTGATCGGGCCGCCGTTCCTCGGGAAGGAACTGC
>JAKIWO010000056.1 GCA_022749995.1 Thermoplasmata archaeon
AGCAGGTGGAAGTTCTCCGGGGACTTGAATCCCCGTCCGCCCGAGACGACGATCGCCGCGGTGCCGAGGTCCGGTCCGGCAGCACCCTCCGCGGCGCGCACTCCGGTGCGACGGCCGGAGGAGCCGGGCGCCGGCGCCGCCGTCACATCGCGTAGCTCGACAGGAGCCGAGGCGCCCGTCGGCGAGGCCGGGGAGAAACTGCTCGGACGGTTGGAAAGCAGGATGCGGGGACCCTCGAGCTGGAGGGTCTCGCTGGCGCGTCCCCCGAAGACCGAACGGCGCACCGATACCCCGGTTCCCGAGGCGCTGGCGTCGATGACTCCCGTAGCGCTGGCCGCGTCCCACAGGACCGCCAGCGCGCCGGAGAGTTCCCGGCCAAACGGTGTGCCTCCCACGATCACGAGCTCCGTCGAGGTCTCGCGTACCAGCTCCGTGGCCGCGGCGGCGGCCGCCAAGGCGTGGTGCTGCTCGAGCGGCTCCGAGCGCATCACCCAGACCTTTTCGACACCCAGGCCAGCCAGTGTGGGGGCGGCGGAGGGAGATCCGGCTCCCAGCAATGCCGCCGTCACCGGGCCGCCGTCGGCCAACTGGCGAGCAAGGGTCGCCGCCTCCGCGCTCGCCGGATTCAAACCACTCGCCGTCGATTCCGCGAGCACCAGGATGCGGCGGCTCACGGGAACACCTTCGCTTCCTCGCGTAGGATCCGCACGAGCTTGTGCGCCGCATCTTCCGGCGACGTGTACTCGATGAGTTTCGCCCCCGTCCGTGCGGGCGGGAGGGTGAACAGGGCGGGTCGGACCGTCCCGGCATCCGCGACAGCGGCGGGGAGCTCGCTCGCCGGGATCCGGTCGATCGGAAGCTTACGGGACTTGAGGATGTTCTGGAGCTTGGCGGCCCGCGGGTCGTTGGCCGCCTGCTTGAGGCCGATGACGCCCGGGACCGGAAACTCCCAGCTCTCGATCTCTCCCCCGCGCTCCCGGTCGAAGCACAGGAGCTGCCGCGAGCCGTCGAACCGAAGGTTCACCGCTCCGTTGGTGCCCGGGAGGCCGAGCGCGGCAGCGAGCGCGGTGGGGACCATCCCGGCTTCGGTGTCGAGCGACTGCTGTCCGAGCAGGTAGAGTTCCGCGGGGAACTTCCGAGACGCCGCAGCGAGCGCGCGGACCGTCTCCCGCAGCTCCGGTTCGGAGCCGGTCGGAGCCTCGACCCAGGTCGCCGCGTCGCACCCCAGGGCCAGCGCGCTGCGCAGCACCTCCTCCGACCGCGGCGAGGTTCCGAAGGTGACCGCGCGTACCTGGGTCCCCGGGAGCGCCTCCTTGAGCAGGAGCGCCTGCTCGACCGCGCTCTCGTCGTAGCCGGAGAGGACGAACTTCACACCGTCGGTATCGAGCCGTCGTCCATCGGCGGTGGGCCGCAGCCGGGTTTCGGCCTCCGGCACCGGCTTGACGAAGACGAGGATCTGCACGCCGGCGTCCTAGGCGTACTGTTTGAGCAACTCGCGGGCGATGACGATCCGCTGGATCTCGTTCGACCCCTCGTAGATCTGGGTGAGTTTCGCGTCGCGGAGCAGCTTCTCCACCGGATACTCCTTCATGTAGCCGTATCCGCCGTGGATCTGGATCGCGTCGTCGGCGACCTGGAAGGCGGCCTCGGAGGCGTAGGTCTTCGCGATCGAGGAGTCGAGGGTGGCGGCCTCCCCCCGGTCGATACGGGCGGCGGCCGCCCACGTCAGCAGACGGGACGCATGGACCTTGGTGGCCATATCGGCGAGCTTGATCTGGATCGCCTGGTGCTCGGCAATCGGTTTGCCGAAGGTCCGTCGCTTGAGCGCGTAGGACCCCGCGTGGTCGAGCGCGGCCTGTGCGATGCCGGTGGCGAGCGCGCCGATCGGCGTACGGGTTTGGTCGAGCGTCCGCATGGCGAGGGCGAACCCTTCGCCTTCCGCGCCCAGGCGGTCGGCCTCGGGTACCTCCACCTCTTCGAACCGGACGGTGCTCGTGGAGGAGGCCCGATGGCCCATCTTCTCCTCGTCCTTACCTGGCTGCACTCCGGCCGCCGAGCGCGGCACGACGAAGGCGGTGATCCCCCGGTGCTGGAGTTTCGGGTCCACCGTCGCGAACACGGTGTAGAGCGACGCGTGGGGGGCGTTGGTGATGAAGCACTTCTCCCCCGTGATCTGGTAGCCCGAGCCGTGCCGGATCGCACGGGTAGTGATCGCGCCCGCGTCGGAGCCCCCGGCCGGTTCGGTCAGGCAGAAGGAGGCGAGCTGGTAGGAGGCACAGAACGGGTCGAGGAACCGGTGCTGCTGCTCCGGAGTGCCGCCGAGCAGGATCGGCTCGAGCGCGAGGCAGTTGGCGATGATGGAGGTGGTCATGCCGGCGCAGCCGTACGCCAGCTCCTCCACGATAAGGCAAATGTCGAGTGCCGAGAGCCCGCTGCCCCCGAACTCAGTGGGGACGTTGAGGTTCATCAGCCCGAGCTCCCAGGCCTTGCGGTAGATCTCTTCCGGGAACCGGGCCGTCCGGTCGCACTCGGCGGCATGGGGGAGCATCTCGGAGCGCGCGAACTTTCGGGCCATCTCCCGGAGGCTCGACTGCTCTTCCGTGAGCGAAAAATCCGGCACCGGCCCACCGTCGGCGTCGACCAACGGGATGGGCTATTAGCCATTTCGGCGCTGCGCCGCGGGATGCGTCGAGCACCGGCCCGCCCTGCCTCGGCCGGCCCGGAGCTGCTCGTTCCCGGAGTGGCGCGCATCGACCTCGACCGGATGCGCCGGACGGGCGTCCCGGAGGTGATCCTCGCGGAGGGCAAGTCGCCCCAGCAGCTCGCGCGCATCCTGGCCTCGCTCCGCGAGCGAGGCACCGGCGCGATCGTGTCCCGACTGGAGCCCCGCCACCGGTCCCACCTCGCGCGGGTCGGCCTTCGACTCCGGTATCGTGCCCACGGTCGCATCGGGATTGGCCCGGGACCCCTCTCCGCTCGCCCTGTCCGGGGTATCGTGGCCTTGCTCACGGCGGGGACCTCGGACCGGCCCGTCGCCGACGAGGCGCAAGCCATCCTCGAGGAGCTCGGTGCCACGGTGCTGGTCGAGCACGACATTGGGGTAGCGGGCCTGCATCGCCTCCTCTCCGCGCTCCTGCGCACCGAGGCGCGCCACCCTCAGGTGTACCTCGTCGCGGCCGGCCGGGAGGGGGCGCTCCCCACCGTCGTCGCCGGACTCGTGGGGGCACCCGTGGTCGGCATTCCGACCTCCACCGGATACGGACGTGGCGGCCGAGGCGAGGCCGCGTTGTCGGCCATGCTCCAATCGTGCGCGCCCATCGCCGTGGTCAACATCGACGGCGGCGTTCCGGCGGGGCTTTTCGCGCTCCAACTGCTCCACCGCAGGGCACCGCCGGCCGGAACCCGGCCCCGCCCGCCCCGTACTCTGAAACGGCCCCCCTAGGGTCTTTTTAGGTCGGTCGGTCGTGCCGGGCCCGTGCCCGGCGTGGCCCACCTCACGGAGGAGGACGAGCGTGCCGAACGCGACGCTCGCGACCGACTGCGGCACGCCGACCACCGCCTCCAGGACCTGAGAACTCGCCGCGCCAAGCTGCTGGAGGAGGTGCGTCGGCTTTCCGACGAACAGCGGGCGCTGTACGACAGCCGCGCCCCCAAGGAGGAGAAGGTCGAGGAGTTCCATCGCGAGTACCAGGCGATGGGGCACGACCTCGCCGACCTGCGGGGGCGGCGGGATGCCCTTCGACCGCAGCTCTCGGCCCTGGTGGCCCAGCTCCGCCAACGGCCGCCCCCCGGTCGGGAGAACGGGCGGGGCCGACCCGAACAGATCCGTCGGGAGATCGAACGGCTCGAGCTGCACCAGCAGACCGTCGCGCTGCCGATTGCCGACGAGAACGCCGTCATCGATCGCACCCGGGCGCTCCGGAAGGAGCTACTCGAGGCCGAGAAGGAAGCGGCCGCCGTGACCGGCGAGCTGGCCGCGCGCGGCAGTCTCGAGGAGCAGTTGCGCCAGATGCGCAGCGAGTTCGAGCGGCTCGGCCAGGAGCTCGACCGGATGCGCGCCCTGCGCAACCAGCGGTTCGACTCCGTCAAGGCCCAGTTGGTCAGCGTCGGCCAGGTCGTCGGGGAGATCCGCGAGAAGGCCCGCCAGCGCGCCGAACTGTTCCGGACCGTCGATGAGCTGAATCGGCAGATGGTCGAGGCCGACCGGGAGATCCGGGAGGCCCTCCAAGCCAGTCGCGAGCGTCGTCGAGAGGCCCGCGACACCATCGGATCCCACAATCGCGGGGTGCGGGACACGGTCGCCGGCAAGGATGCCCTCTCCCGTGCGGCCGACGACAATCTAGAGCAGCTGCTGCGCAGCGGCCGGGTACGACTCGGCTAGCTCGTAGGAATCCCGCTTCGCTCGGGACCGCGGGTCAGTATCGTCCGCCCGTTCGGCCGAGCCCCTAGCGACCGCCGACCGGCGCGGCTAGGGCAGAATGTTGAGGACGGTGACCAGGAAGATCAAGGTCTGACCGTCCACTTCGCGGTTGAAATTCTCGGTGAACGTGCCGTTCAACAGGTTGACCGAGGTCACGAGGAAGGTGCTGCTCGTCCCGGTCGTGCACGGGGCGGTGCCTTGGAACAGCGTCCCCAGCACCACGCCGGCATCGGCGGGGGTGAGCTCGTTCTGCAGCGTGATCCGCCCGCTCCCGTTGGTCGTCGAGTTGACCGCGGTCACCTCGACCGGCCAGCCGGCGGGGCTGGACGTTGCCCCGATGGACGGCTGATTCTCCATCGTGATCGACGTCGCGTTGGCGCTCAGCACGTAGACGGGCCAACCGTAGTGCGGGTCGGTGAACGTAGAACTGGTCTGCGCCGTGATGCCGGGATAGCTGCTCGTGAAGTTGGCTCGGCTCACCGTCACGAGCACGGGGAGTGTCTGCACGAGCGGTTGGTTCCGGACGCACCCTGGGTCTCCGCCCCCGTAGCCGAGCGCCGGCGGCACGTTGACTGCGGCCGTCTGGTTGCCCGGGAGTCCGACCAGCCCTTCCCAGAACCCCGGAACGACGGAAATGAACGACTGGTTCCCGATCGAGTACCCCCCGCTCGGGGTGTTGGGTCCTACGTGGACGTCGAGCGGACTGAACGACTTGGGCGTAGCCCCCCGGGGGGCGTACTGCAACGACTTGGGCCACGAAGCGCCGTTCGTAGCCACCGAAAAGATCGAGGTGTCGAAGACGTGGCCCACCTGCGGTCCGCTCCCGAAGACGCCGATGTAGTTGACCGTGACATTGTCGCCGACGTGCACCCGCTTGAGGGAGGGGGCGGACTTCGGCTGGCCATGGTAGTACACGTACAGTCCGAGGCCGGCGCCGATCAGCACGACGACGACGGCGACCGCCGCGTAGGGTATCCACGACGTTCGGGGTTCCATGGGACTAGTGCGGGAGGGGGGTCAGCATGTCGCCGGTCTCGTCATGGAAATCGGTGAGACAGGTGTTCCTCATTCCCCGCGGGCCCGAGCCCGGGGGCCATATAAATGCTCGGCCGACGAACCGATTCAGCCAGCGGGCGCCGCGGTCGGGACGGCGGGGGACGGTCCCGGTCGGGAGCGGCCCGCCCCGAACGCGGTGGTCTTGGAGCGGGGGCGGCAGCGCGGGCAGACGATCTCCTCCGGGCGCAGGGACACTCCGGGCCGGACCGGTAGTTTCCCGTACCGACCGCACCGGAAGCAGCGGACCTCAAAGAGCGTCACGACTCCGCGCACATTGGCATGGAAGGCGGTCGCGGGAACCACTCCCGCGCCGGTGGGGCGGGGCAGCGCACGGGCGAGTATCTCCGGCGGTCGGCCGACGTTGAGTCGCGGTCGGGCGAGCGAGGGGTCGGGAGGGCGGACCGCGGCCGGTGGAGTCCAGCGGGGCATCGGCCGCGCGCCCCGGCAGCCCGGACAGAGGATGGCCGCGATTCCCAGAATCGTCGCCCGCGGCGCTGGCACGTAGCCGAGGCGACGGCAGTGAGCGCAGTGCACCGAGACCGTGCCGGGGGGAGCGTGCGAAGGGAACGGACGCAGCGCCGGCCCGCCCAAGGTCGGGATCATCCGGTAGGCACCCGGCAGCGCGCGGCACCGGGGGCAGCTGATCGACTCGCGGGGGATGAGTTCCAAGACTCGGGGAGCGACCCTGCCATGTCGGCCGCACCGGACGCAACGAACGAGGACCATCGCCGAGCTCGTGCGAGCGTCCGGTCGGGAGACGCCGCAGCGCGAACAGCGCACCTGGCCAGCTCCGACGGTGCCCTGCGCGAGGGTCCGGCCACACCCACGACAGCGAAGCGTGCTCGGCCGGCGCGAAGCCGATTCGTTGAGCACTAGCACAATCGCTTGGGACATTCGGGTCGGCGCATAAAGCCCTGCCCCCCGGGCCGTGGGTTCTCCTAGGGCTTGGCTCGCTCCGGCGCGCCCGGCGACCTCGGCCGTCGCCGGTCGGCGCAACGTATTTCCGCTCGCCGGACGACCGTCCGGAGTGCCCGGACGCTTTCTGGACCGCCTTGACCGGATTCTGAAGCAGCGCGAGTCGTTGCTCTGCGTCGGTCTGGACCCGGAGCCCTCCCGGATGCCGAAGCCGCTCAAGTCCCTGTCCGGAACGAAGGGGGTGGCGAAGTTCCTGGAGGGGATCGTCCGCGCCACCTTGCCTCACGCCGCCGCCTACAAGCTCCAGCTCGCGAGCTTCCTGCAGTACGGCGCCCCGGGGGTCGAGCTGCTCGAGGACCT
>JAKIWO010000057.1 GCA_022749995.1 Thermoplasmata archaeon
ATTCGTACGTTCGGGATAGGGCGCGCTCTCGGGCCCGTCCCGTCCTGGCCTCGAGGACCTCGCACAGCGGGCGATGGAGATCTCTGGAAATCTCTAGCTTCCGGAACCCCGTTCCCCACCACTTGTCGTACGGCCAGTAGCGCTTCTCCATCAGGAAGCAGAGGCGCATGATCTCCCGGACCTGGCGAGCCGCGATCATCCGGGAGCCCAGGTCGTCCTCCACCGCGGCGGCTCGGGCGACGAACGCCTCCTCCTCCGCGATGCGAAGCCACTGGACGGAGAGCAAGTGCAGCCAGACGTCCCGCGGATAGTACCGGAATCGGGCCTGCATCCGACGAATCCCCACGTCATCGTGAAAGACCGCACCTTCGGCCACGGTCAGGAGCTTGTGCTGCGGCAAGCTCAGCCAGTCGATGGGAGCGAGGCGCCTCTCGCTCGCGACGCCGAGGTAGCCGCGGAGGAACCCCGCGAGAGTCCCCACCCACACGAGGGGACGTAACCGGCCCGCTCCCGGAGGCACACGAACCCGGACGTGATCCGAGTCCGGAGGACTGAAGCTGGTGGAGTAGCCGCCGAATCGCCTCGGAAGTCCCTCCTCCAAGGCGGTGATGATCTGCGTCCCGTACTTCGAGCGGTCACGGGCCGAGAGGAAGATCTGGGCCCGCGGGCCCCAATCGTGGTCGGTCGACTGCCGAGTGTCGTAGCCCAGAACTTCGGAACCAGGACCCAACAGTCCCGCGCCAAACTTTAGGCCGGGGAACTGGGTACGAACCACCGGTGCTACCGCCTCCAGGTAGAACTGCCGATTCAACGCTCGTCCCTGAACGAAGCCGTGCGTGGTGGTGCTCCCGCGCGGGGCTAAGGATAAGGCGGGCACCTGCGCTGAAGCGCGACGCCGACGACGTGCAGGTTCCTGCTCCTTGGACCACTCCGAGATCCCGAAGCGCTCACGGGGGTGCTCGGTCTCCGCGGGTGCGTGCGTCGCTGGTCGCGCGGTGGGGGTGGCCGTCGGAGGACTGGCGCCAATCGGCCGGGACCTGGTCGGTGCGTTGCCGCGGGTTGACCGCCGAGCGCTCGACCTCGATGGAAACTCCCGCCCGATGGGCGAGCAGGCCCGTCCAGGCAACCATCGCACCGTTATCGACGCAGAGCTTTCGCGGGGGCGCGAAGTAGACTCCTCCGCGCGCTTCCACCATCGAACGCACCATCCCCCGCAGCCGCTCGTTGCAGGCGACGCCGCCGCCGAGCACGACCTCCGCCCGGTGACGATGGGCGAGTGCTCGTTCGGTGATCTCCGTGAGCATGCTGTAGGCGGTGACCTCCACGGAGTACGCAAGATCCGCCCGCGAAGCTCCCGCGCGGTGGAGGGCGAGCGCAGCCGTGAGCATCCCGGAGAAGGTGACGTCCATCCCGTGCACGGCGTACGGTAGGGTGAGCAGCTGCGTGCCGCGCAGCGCTTCGGCCTCGATCGCCGGACCGCCGGGGAAGCTGCCGCCGAGTGCGATCCACAGCTTGTCGAGGAAGTTGCCGACCCCGATGTCGAGCGTCTCCCCCAGGACCCGGTAGCGACCGGCCCCGTAGACGATGACCTGCGTGTTGCCGCCGCTCGCGTAGAGCAGCATCGGGTCCTCGAGACCGCTCAGCGCCCGCGCGATCTCGATGTGGGCGACGCAGTGGTTGACCGGGACGAGCGGTCGCCCCCAGAGCAGCGCGAGCGTTCGTGCGACGGTCGCGCCGGCACGCAGGCAGGGACCAAGACCCGGTCCCTGCGCGAAGGCGACCGCGCTCACCTCGTTCGGCCGGACCCCGGCCTCCTCCATCGCGGCGCGCACCAGCCCGGGGAGGCTCTCGACGTGGTGGTTCGCCGCCTCGCGCGGATGGATCCCTCCCGTGGGGGGGCGGTACATGTCGCTCGAGAGGCCGAGCACGCGGGTCGACTCGTCGACGACGCCCACCGAGGCGGTGTGGGCCGTCGACTCGATGCCGAGCAGGATCATGCCGGTGCCGGTCCGGCCGGCCGGGGCCGGTTCACTCCTCGAGCGACTCGATCCGGAAGAACACGCGCTTGCCGCGCAGCGCCGCCTGGATCCGGTCCGCGAACTGCAGCGACTCCCGGACGCTCGCCTCGCGCGCCCAATCGTAGACGAAGTCGTACCCACCGGAGTGCGGCCGGAATCCCAGGTCCTCGAGCACCTCGGCCACCTCCGAGAGCGGCGCGCCCTCGCTGTCGAGTTGCAGGAGCAGGAAGGTCTTCACCGTCGCCTACCGTTCCCACCCGAAAGCCCCGGGCCGCCTCTTTAAGGTCACGGGGCGGGGGGGTCCGGTGGGAGGGGGAACAGCTCCGGCGCCTCCTCCTCCAGCGTCGGCGGCGGGGCACGGGCGTGACTCAGGATGGTCGCCGCGACGCCTCGCTGGAACCGTCCGATTTCCGACGGCGAGAGCAGCAGGCGTCCGACGGCCAGCAGCCGGTCTTCGGGGTCCACCAGGAGCGCGACCGAGCCCGGGAGCAGGCTCGGGTCGAGCGGTCGACCGAAGCTCGAGAAGAGCGTCCGGCCCGATTCGACGAACGGCGCGGCATCGGCGAGGACCCCCACGCGGCCACGGGGAGTCGGGAGGAGGCGGTGAATCTCTCTCGCCGCGGCCCACGTGGGCTGCGGGAGTCCGTCGTTGCGCACCGTGAACCAGGGCACTCCGTCCCGCTCGAGGCGGCGCAGCCGCCCGCTCCGCGCGGATCGCACCACGCCGAGTCCCGGCTCCATGAGCTGCTCGGCGAGCGTCGCCCCGTAGCACCACGTCAACACCCCGGCCACATGGCGCTGCGTCCATCGTTCGAGCCGCTGCGCTTCGGTCTCCGCTGGATCGACCTCTGCCGGGTCGGGCGCCGAGCGCGGCGGCGCCGGCTCGTACTGTTCCGGACCCATCCAGTTGCCGACGGGGTAGAGCTCGAGCAGTTCGAGGGGGACCGGGCCGATCGGCGTTGCCGTCTCCCAGGCGATCGGCTCTCCGGTGGAGGCATGGCTCGGCACGGTACGCAGCGCCCCGGGAGTGAGTCGCACTCTCGGATGGTATCGATACGGACCGCGTCCTTGCTTCCACACACCGAGGCGCGCAAGGAAACGGATGACGCCGGGACGCAGCCCCGAGAGCGGTGAGCACCACCGGAACTGATCCCGGCTCTCGGGCTCGACGGTGGCGAACCAACGCGCACCGCGGACGGCGACGCGCAGTCCCGCGAACAGCGCCGGGTGGCCGGCCGCGCGCTGCTCGGCGAGCTCCCACAGCGCGCCGTCGCGGATCGCCTGACGCACTCGAGCCACTTCGCTGACGCAGGCCGCCAGATTGTGGCGCGCGAGCTGATGCTCTCGCTCGGCCACCGGTCGCCCGCGGAGCTCGGGCAGCGGAACCTCCCGACAGGCCCGGCAGTCACAGATCGACTCCCGGATCGAGTCGAGCGGCACGGTGCCCTCGGGGAACATCACGGCATCCCGTCGGGCGAATTTGTGGTAGGAGGAGGAGTCGAAGAGGTCTACGCCAAACAATGCGGCGAATGCGAAGAGGACCGGGTGGCCCGCTCCGAAGAGATGGACGGGCCGCTCCGGCGCGAGCGCCGGCCGGGCGGCCAGCAGCTGGACCGCGAGCTCGGCGAACCGGTACTGCTCGAGCAGTGGGACCACGCCACCGATGGCGAGCACGTCGCCCACCTCGGAGGCGGCGTGGGCGCTTCGGTACCGCAGCTCGGGGTAGGCTCCGCCTTGAACTGGTACGGCCAACAGTCCAGGGCGGGCGCCTCGGGCGACTTTCGAGCGCGCGATCGTCTCCTCCACTCCCCGCTGAGCCTCCTCGGGCGCGGCCGTGGATTCGACGAAGATGTCGAGGACGGTCGCGATGTCGCTGCCGATGCGGTTCTGGAACTCGAGGATCTCTTCCGGACCCACCTCGACGTGGCCGTAGGCGTGCTGCTGGAACGCACCGGAGTCCGTCATCAGTGGCCCATCGAAGCCCAGCAGTCGGTGCAACCCCTCCGCCTCGGCCCGGGCCCGGAGCTCCGGCTGGCGCCAGAGGATGTACGCGGAGCTGATCGCCGCCTTCACTCCGAACCCCGCCGCGAGCTCCGACGCGGGGATCGCTTGCCGCTCCTGGTCGGGGTGCAGCACCGGTAACAGTGCCGGGGTCTCGATGTTTCCGTGGGGGGTAGGGAGCCGGCCGATCCGGGCGTAGCCGTCCCGGAACAGCAGCTCGAACCCCGTCATCCGGCCCGTGCGACCGCCGGAACGGTTAACGCTGTTCGCCTACCAGCTCGCTCGGATCTGCTCGAGCAGCCCCGTGAACATGGGCGCCGTTAGCTTGCCCGTATTGGTGTTCAGCGGGCTCGGATGGTAGGCTCCCCAGAGCATCGGACGGCCCGGCCCGAGGGGGGCGCAGGCACCGTGGCCGAACGGGATGGCAGTCCGGGGGGTCGCGTACAACTCGGCCGTTGCGCGGCGGACCGCCTCCCACGCAAAGCCGCCGAGCGCCAGGTAGCTCCGGACGTTGGAGAGGAGCGCGAACTCCCGCACGAGGTACGGCAGACAGGTGTCCCGCTCGAGCGGGCTCGGCCGATTGTCCGGGGGGGCGCAGCGCACCGCGGCCGTCACCCACGCGTCGCGGTACCGCAGTCCGTCGTGGGCGTTCCGTGAGCTGGGCTGATTGGCGAATCCCGTGGCGTGGAGGGCATGGACGAGGAAGGCGGCGGATCGATCTCCGGTGAAGACCCGACCGGTCCGGTTCCCCCCGTGGGGAGCCGGGGCTAGCCCGACGACGACGAGGCGCGCCGTGGGGTCCCCGAAGCCGGGTACCGGCCGTCCCCAGTACGTCTCCTGGGCAAACTCGCGCTTCTTCTCTTGGGCGAGCCGCTCCCGGCAACGCACGAGTCGGGGGCACTTCCGGCACACGATGATCTCCGAGCGCAGCTGCTCGAGCGTCTCGCGAACCATCGCTGCCCTTCCCTTCGGGCCTCGAGGCCCAGGGCGGGTTAAGGTCCGCGTCCCCGGCGGGTAGGCGTATCAGGCCCCGCGCGCTTCAATCCGGCGTCCATGCCGACCCCGCGCCCCCGGAGACGAGCCGCCGCTCCCTCCGCGCCGCCGTTCCGCCGGGTGCTGCTCGACACGAACCTGCTGCTCCGGCCGTTCCAACGGACCTTCCGCCTCCTCCCGGCGCTGCTTCCCTGGGCTCCCCTCTCGAGCTTGGGTATTCCAACCTCGGTCCAGGGCGAGCTCGACCGGCTCGTCGCGCGAGGCGTTCCGGGGGCGGCCGCCGCGGCGCAGCTCGCCGGTCAATTCGAGAGCGTCCCCAGTCGTGCCGAGGGTGATCGCGCCATGCTCGAGCTGGCGGAGCGGAGCGGTTCGGTGGTGGCCACCGCCGACCGAGAGCTCCGCCAGCGGCTGCACGAGGCGGGGGTGGGAGTACTGTTCCCCCGGGGCAGTGGCCACCTCGAGTACCTGCCTCCCGGTCGTCCGGGCCGGTTACCGTTAAACGGGCCCCCCCGCTCAAAGCGCTCGAAGGAGCGCAGAGGCGGGCCATGAGCGACGAGGACCGGATGCTGACCGAGATCCCCGCCGAGTTTGGGAGCGGCGTGATCGGCGTCTGCGACATCTGCGGGCGTCGCCAGGCGGTCATCGTGCTCCAGAAGGAGCGGTTCAAGCTCTGCGTCCTCGACTTTCTGAACAAGGCGTGGCGGGACTCCAAGGCGAACCCCGGTCGACCGCTCCCACTGTACCAGAGCGAGCGCGTCAGCTATCCCAGCGAGTTCGCCCCGAGCGGGATGGCGCCGGCGGTGCGACTCGCTCCGACGAAGGAGATCCGTCGACCAGCCGTACTGATCACGCCCGATGTCTACGGTCTCACGACGACGGTACTCGACGCCGGGATCCGGTGCGCTCGAGCCGGCTTCGAGGTGCTCCTGCCGGATCTGACCAAGACCGATGGGCTGTCACCGGCCGACCATATCTCCCTTCGGACGGATACGCAGTTCCGGGGCGGCGTTCGGCTCGAATCTCCGAGGGTCCAGCGGCTCGCGAACCTTTACGCGGACGCCCTGCGCACGCTCCGTGGGTTCCCCCTGGTGGATGCGGAAAAGGTCGGAGTCTTCGGCGCGTTCTACGGCGGAGCGCTGGCGCTCGCGCTGGCGGCACAGGATCGCAAGATCGCCGCGGTGGCCGTGGCGAGCCCCGTGGCCGTGCAGCCGGTGGAATACCTCCGGTTGCTGAGCGCGCCCACGCTCCTACTGGCCGGGGGGAACGACCGCATCGCGGCGAGGTGCGCGACCCAGTGGGCGCCGGTGCTGGCCGGCACGGGAACCGTCTTCGAGCAGCACGTGGAGCCCGGCGTCGGGGCCCGATACTTCGGCCGTGATCTCCCCGGCTATCAGCTGGCGGCCGCCGAGCGAATGTGGAAGCGGTTGACCGGGTTCTTCGCCCAGTATCTGCTGCCGCCGCCTCCCAAGCCGCCCCCGCCACCACGGATCGTGAGCGCCGTTCCCCCTCCGGGCG
>JAKIWO010000058.1 GCA_022749995.1 Thermoplasmata archaeon
GACGCCACCGACAGTGATCGCAGACGAACACCCGGCCCACCCTGCTTCGGCGATCCTTGCGAACGCCACATCTCGGGCAGGTCTTGGACGTGTAAGCGGGGTTCACCATCAGGACCGGCACGCCCTGTTCCTCGGCCTTGTACTGGAGCTGTCGGTGCAGCTCTCGCTGGGGCCAGGAGGAGAGCCGTCGGCACATCCGACGGCTCCCCGGGCGGACACGGGGCAGGTGGAGGTCTTCCAGGACGAGGGCGGCCCCCTCGGCCTCGGCCGTGCCCACGAGTCCCTTGCTGAGGCGGTGGAGGCGCGAGGAGACCCGAGCGCGCTCCCGTCGGCCCTCCCTTCCCCCCAGTCTGCGTCCCACCCGCCGATCGGTCGCCTTCTTTCGACCGAGTCGTCGGCGGCGCACGAAGTGGCGGTGCTGGATCTGAGGAATCTCGGGGTAGGGCACGGTGACGGGCGTCGAGCCCCCGGGACGTGCGAGCACCCCATCGAGGGAGCGCTCGTTCGTGTCGAGCGCGAGAACTGAGGTTGGCACATACAACTCGGGAGTCTCCATCTCGAGGACGAGAACGGCTCGATCGGGGCGGAGCCGAAGCTGTTTGATCCGCCGCCCAGCGAGCAGTCCCCGATGGTACTCCGAAAGGACAAGGTCAAGGTGGGTCCACTCGCCGTTCCGGAGGGAGAGGCGCAGTCGACCCGTTGCCGGGTCCAGATGAAAGGTGTCGTCGTCGGCGTTAAGGAACGGCTTGCGGCAGTAGGGGACCGAGCTCGGTACGCCCTGGCGGAGCCGCCGTCGGTGTGCCCTGACGAGGGAAAGGGCCGTGTCGGTGGCAGTGCGGGCGTGGGAGCCGAGCATGTGGTACTCACGAGCGACCTGCTGACTGAATGGGGTGAGCGAGCCGCGGGCGGTAAGCCCCTTCTCGAGCGCCTCGCGAACGCCCCGGTTGACCAGGAGACGATAGTCCTGGAGGAGGGAAAGAAGGGGAGCAGTTAGTGGAGCGGACAGCCGAGTGCGGAGGCCACGACGAGCCGAGGGCACGACGAGGGTGAGTTCGAGAGTCCCGGAAGGAGTTGATGGCTCCGGTGGAAGGTGAAATCTGAGAGGTGGTGCAGCAGCGGTTGGCGAGGGTGGGGAGCTTCGATTCAACGCATCCCGGCGCGCACCCGTTATAGGCCGGTCCGCCTCGCAGCGCCGGGGAAGCACCGGTGAAGCTCGTCCACTTCCTGCTGCAGGAGCAGTTCCACTTCGGGATGCTCACCGACGCCAACGAGTACATCGACCTCGACACCGCCTGCCGGGACTACTTCGGCGTGAACCCCGTCAAGGGGGCCGACCCGAGCCGGTTCCGGGACATGCGCGCCTTCTTCGCCGGCGGACCGGACTCGGTCGAGGTCACCCGCAAGATCGTCGAGTACATCGAACGCCGGCGCAAGATGGGCTGGACGCCCCGTGCCGCCACCGGCGCTCGGTTCCTGTTCAAGCCCGAGGAGGGTGTCCGGCTGCTCGCCCCGGTGGTTCCTGGGGTGAAGATCTACTGCCTGGCCTCCAACTCCAAGAGCCACCTGGCCGAACAGGGCAAGCCGGCTCCCCCCCGGCCGTTCCTGTTCACCCGGTTCGCCAACTCGCTCGTCGGACCGGGCGAACCGCTCGTGCTCCACTCGGTCGGCCAGCACGCCGACCTCGAGGTGGAGCTCGCGCTCGTGATCGGAAAGCGCGGCAAGCACATCCCCGCCGCCCAGGCGTACGAGCATGTCGCCGGCTACACGATCGCGCTCGACATGGCCTACCGCGACCTGCAGTACCCCGAGGCCGGCACCGTCGACTGGGTGATGGGCAAGGGGTTCGACGGCTCGCTGGCCGTCGGGCCATGGATCGTGCCGAAGGAAGAGGTGGGCCACCCGTACCCGCTACGGATGCGGCTCAAGATCGGCAACGACACCTGGCAGAGCGGGGACAGCTCCGACTACCTCTTCCAAATCCCGCAGGTGATCGAGCATCTCTCGCGGGGGATCACGCTCGAGGCCGGGGACCTGATCTCGCTGGGCTCGCTCGGCGGCGCGCCGGGCTTTGCCTTCGGTTCGCCGGGACGCAAGCTCGCGGCGGGGATGGCGGTCGAGGCGGAGATCGAGCGGATCGGCCGGCTCATGGTGCCGGTCCGGCCGGAAGCTCCGCCTACGCCGGCACCGGCGCCGCCAGCGTAGCCTCGCCGCGCAGCACTAGGAACACGGCCGCCGGGGCCGAGAGCTCCAATCGATCGCCCGCTGCCCCTTCGATCCGGCCCTGCCCGAAGGGCAGGTGGACCGCGCTGCTCAACTCGACCCGCACGGGAGCCGCGCCGTCCGCCTCCACCACGGCATCCCGCAGCGGGTCGAACCGGTCGAGCTCCTCCCGCTCGAGCGATACCACTCGGAGCCCGCTGCCTCCGTGGAGCGATCCCGGCCATCGGATCAGTCGATGGATGTCGGTGGTGACCGGCGCGTCCGTCTCGCCCTGCACCTCGACGGCGGCGATCTTGAGGACCACCTCCAGCAGCTGCTCGCTGACCAGACGAGGGAACACGTCCAGGCTGCGATGCTCTCGAATCATTCGGGGATGATTCTTGCTGAGTAACTGATGGGCGAGTTTGGAGGCCCGCTGGTGCTCCAGCCCGGCACGTTCCATCTCACGGGTCGCTTCGACGGCACCCAATTCCTCCCAGCGCTCCAAGAGCTGCAGTACTGCTCGGCTCGTTCTGCCTTGCCAGCCGGGAGCATCGGTGGGCGCGAGGTGCACGAACGGCCGTGCGATCGCACGACTTTGTCTCCGTCCAACCGCGCTGGACGCCGCACCGTGCTCTACGATCGCCTCGGCTCCCATCGAGGTCGGCGGGCCTACCGCCGATTGGGGCTGGGTACCGATCCCTAGGATGTACTCCACCAGCTCGCGCCGTTCGGCCGAGGTCAGGGTGAGCACGGCCTCCGAGCGGATGTGCGCGTGGTAGCCCCGGTTGCCGGAGAAGACGAGTTGGGTCGACGCCGGGTCGATGCCGAAGTCGCCGAACAGGAAGTCGTCGAGCAGCGTACGGAACCGGGCGCGGACCCGCTCCAGCTGGGCCGGGTAGTCCAGCCCTTCGACCTGCCGGAGGTGGTCGGCGTCCAGGTCGAAGACCAGGTCGGCCCCCAGCCACTGCTTGGCGTTCATCGAACTGGCGTCGGGCTGCCGGTAGTACGCGGTCGAGTAGTACAGGTGCCGGGGCGGGTCCCGGCGCAGGAACGCCCGGAGTTCCTCCGGAGCGGGAAAGGCGAGGTGCCGGCGCATCAGGTCGCTCGCCGCGAACGGGAACATCGCCACCTCCCGTCGGGCCAAGCGTGGCGGGGGGACCAACGGGTGATCTCGGTAGTACTGAGCGAATCGACCGGCGACGAACTCGAGCTCGGCCGGCGCGAGCCGGACGTTCTTACCCACGCGGTTCCCCGTCGGTCAGCTCGGGGAGGCTCGGGGCCGAGAGCTCCTCGAAGCTGTCCTCCCGCCGACCGCGCACCAGCATCCGGAATACGGTGTTGTGCTCGCTGCCGCGCAACAGGAGCTGCACCGCCCGCTGGGCCCGCTCGAGCTGGCGCTCCTGGCCGATCAGGGCGACCGTCGACCCGTACACGCTGACCGCGCAGCCCGAGAGCTCCTCGATCCGCTCCCGGGCCCGGCCGCGTACGCCGATGACGCGGGCGCGAATGCGGCGCACGGCCGCCTTGTCGCGCTTGCCCGTGACCTCCTTGATGTCCAGCACGGCGAGGTACGTGTCGGGCTGCAGCAGCCGGAAGGCCCGCAAGGGCGAGAAGCCACGGCCGATCGCCAGCGCGACGTCCCGTGCCTGGAGCGCACCGATCGGGTCGCCGGCGTCCGGGGAGCTCACCTGGACGGCGTCGTCGCTCGCGTCGACGCTGACGGAGGTACCGGTGCGACGCTCGATCTCCCGCTTCGTGCTCCCTCCCACCCCCAGGAGCACGCCCACCCGGTCCTCGGGGATCCGGACGAACAGCGTCGGCATGGCTACCGTTTGGGCGGCGGGAGTTCGGCTCCCCCGCACTCCCTCCAGAGCTTCTCGAAATCGCCGTCGGCTCCCAGCTTGCCGAAGAACCGGGCGAAGGTGCGAAGGTCCCGCTCGAGCAGTGCCCGGGCTTGCGGGTGGTCCGTCGGGATCGCCTGGGCCACGTCGATGAAGACGGGGCCTCCTTCCGGGTCTTCCAGCACGTTGTACTGCGAGAGGTCACCGTGGACGAGGTGCGCCGCGAGCACCATGCGGCGCACCTGCAGGGCGAACTGGGTACGCAGTGCATCGGGGTCCCGGACCGCCGCGTCCTTGAGCCGGCCGGACGCTACCCCCTGCGGGGTCCCGACCAGCTCCATCACCAGCACGTTGCGCAGGTAGCCGAGCGGCTCGGGCACCCGGACGCCTGCCTCGTGGAGACGGGTCAGGATGGTGTGTTCCCGCCGCGTCCAGGCGGAAATGAGCTGCGCAAAGCCGCCCACCCCCACTTCGCGCCGGAACTCTTCCAGCACGTACGGCGGGAGGGAGCGAAAAACGGAGTTCCCGATCCGGTAGACCTTCACGGCCCGGAATCCCCCTGCGCCGCTCGCTCGGAAGACGCCGCCCTCCTTTCCCGTAGCGATCGGGTAGTCGACCGACTCGAACAGGCCGCGGCTGATGAGTCGGGAGATGGCGAGCAGCGTCGGGTGGTCGAAGAATTCGTCCCGCAGCTTTCGGTCGTCGGCGTCGCGCCGCCGCTCCTGCACTCGCTCCCCGCGGGGGAACACCATCGCCTGCGGACGGCCCATCCCCTTGCCGAGCGCCGGTACCCCTGTAAAGCGTTCGCACCGTCGGGGGAGATGCGAATCGGGACCTGCGGCAGCGACCGATTCGGAGGCACTCCGCGCGGCCACCGACGGGTGGGGGTGGTGGTGCGGGGGCCACCGAGGGATTATCGTCCCTTCCGGACTAGTTGGGTCATGGCTCCCGTTCCTCCCCCCGGTCCGGTGCCGCCCTCGGCTGCCCCGCCCCCCAGCGCGATGGCCGACCGGCTGGACCGGGCCGGCGAGTACGACGCGGTCTTCGCGGTCGTTCGCGCGGCGGTCTGGAAGCGGCTCCACCGGGAGCGGAGCGGCCTCGGGCTGGGACTCGCCCGGTTGCCCGCTCAGCTGGGCGGCTACTGGCCCGTGACGGGCAACATGATTGTCCTCAACGAGAGCTTGGTGGACTCCGTGCGCGCCCATCTGGGCTCGCAGCGCGAGGTGAACGGGTTCCTGTTCGTGCTGCTCGCGCACGAGTACATCCACACCCTGGGCTACCTGGATGAGCCGTCGACGCGCCGGCTCACCGCCGAGGTCGCGCGGGATGCCCTCGGCGCAGACCATCCGGCCGCTCGCCTGGCGTCGGGGGACCTGTGGCAGATGCTCCCGTTCCTGCGGGATGCGCCCTTTGATGGGGCGAGCCACCTTCGGATAGTCTCAGGGTTCGACCGTGCCGCGACTGCGACCTACATCCGGTAAGCGACCTCCCACCCCCCGTTCCACCGCTTCGCGCTCCCGCCCCACCGCGCCGGGCCCCGCCCGGAGCGGACCGGTGGACCTCGACCTACTGCGTGGATTCCGTTTCGAGTGCCGGCCGGACTGCGGTCTGTGCTGCTTCGCGGAACCTGCGGCCACCGCTCCGGAGCGCCAGCGGCTGATCCAACTCGAACCCGCGCTGCGCTGGGTCCCCGAGGAGTCCGGGTTGGAACGGCTCGGCGCTCGCGCGGACGGGGGCGCTTGCCAGCTCCTCAGCGCCTCACGATGCCGCGCCCACGCCGCGCGTCCGTACCCGTGCCGCGCTTTTCCCGTGCACGTGCACATCGGGGAGCGCGTCCAAGCCTCCCTGGTGCTGGCCTGTCCGGGACTCCAATGGAACTCGGGTACCGGCGGACTCGGGCAGGGTGCGCCACCCCGTGGACTGGAGAGCGAACTGGAGGCCGTGCTCCAGGAAGCCACGAGCAGCCCCCTCGACGCGCTGCGGGCGGATGCCGCGTCCCGACTGCAACGCTGGCTGCGTCGCCATCGGCTGAGCGAGGAGGCCTGGCACGGTCTACGCGAGGGAGTCCTGGAACCGATCTTGCGGGGCGAGGAACCCGAGCGCTCGCTCGACCTGGCCCCGCCTCCGATCGTCGACCCGCTCGAGGAGCGCGCGATCTTCTGGGAGCAGGGCACGGGGGTCGTGCTCCTGGCCACCGACGCCGATGGGGCGTACGACCTGTCGGTGCCGCGCGAGTCCGGCGGCATCGCCCAACGGCTAGGATCGCTGGCGCCCCCGGCCGCGGC
>JAKIWO010000059.1 GCA_022749995.1 Thermoplasmata archaeon
CCGGCGAAATCAGGTCGTCCTCCAGGACCGGTCCTACTTTTCGACGATGGCCTACCAGGGGGCGCGCCTCTCTCCGTGGCTTCGACGGCTCGTGTACGAAGCTCAGCTCGCCAGTTCGGCGCGCCCGGATATCGTCCTGTGGCTGCGTGTGCCCGTTCCGGAGGCTCTGCTACGGGTCCGACGCAGGGGCCGCGCGAGCCCACTGGAACGCCAGCGGATCCAGGTCGGCGCCCACGCCGCATACACCCGGCTCTCCCGCGGGAAGGAGTGGAGGGTGCTCGACGGCCGGCTCCCCGCTGCGCAGCTGCTCGAACGAGCTACCCTCGAGCTCCGCCGACACCTGGGCCCGCCGGCGAAGCCCGGAAGATAATCTACCCGGGCGGCTCCCGTCCGAGAGCGATGAGTTCGATCCTGCTCCGCGAGGAGACCCTCGACCCCTCTTTCGTCCCTCCCGCTCTGCCGGGCCGGGAGAAGGAGTTCGCCGCGCTGCTGCAGCGGTACCGCGGGGCGGTCGCCAAGGGACTCTCGCACCCCCAGCTCCTGACCGGGGGTATCGGCAGCGGTAAGACCGCACTCGCCCGGCGCCTGGGGGAGGATCTGCGTCGGATCAGCCGCGCCGGGACGCCCCCTCTGCAGACGATCTACATCAATTGCTGGCGCCGCGCCAACGACCGGTCGATCCTGCTCGAGCTGCTGCGGAGTGTGAACGTCTCGCTCCCCGACCGGGGCTACTCCCTCACCGAAATGCTCGACGTCTTCGAGCAGGGGCTTCGACGGACCCCCGGGCCGCGGCTCATCGTGCTCGACGAGGTGAGCGCGCTGGTTCGCCAGGGCACCAAGCTCGTCTACTTCTTCTCCCGCGCCCGCGAGATCGCCCTCGGTTCGGTCTCGCTCCTGCTCATCGCACCCGAGGATGTGCTCCCGCTGCTCGACGGCGCCAGCCGATCGAGCTTCGGCCTCACCCACCGACTGCACCTCGACCCGTACGACGAGGCGGCACTGCTCCAGATCCTGCTGGCGCGGGCCACGATCGCGCTGCGCCCGGGCAGCTTCAGCGCCGAGACGCTGGCGCCGCTAGCGCGGGCCGCAGCCCCCCGGGGGGACGCGCGCTTCGCTATGGAACTCCTGGCCAACGCCGCGCGCGCCGCGGAGAACGACGGACGGAACGAGATCGGTGCCGAGGATGTCCGGCAGGCCCGCAGCTCCCTCGTCCCGGGGGAGAGCGAGCTGCGCCTCGACGAACTGCCCCCCCAAGCACTGCTGGCGCTCCTGGCCGTCGCACGCACGCTCCGCGGACCGCGATCCGGTGCGACGACCGAGCGTATCCGCCAGACGTACGGTACGCTCGTGGAGGAGTTCGGCGCGACCGCGGTCAGCCGCGTGACCTTCTGGCGGACGATCCGCCAGCTCGAGCGCGAGGGGCTGATCGAGCTCGAGCCGGCCTCGGTCGGCCGTCCGGCCCGGGTCACGCTCTCCGATGTGCCCGTGAGTCACCTCGAGATGTTGCTCGAATCCCGCCTCGAGCGCGCAAAGCCTAAGTCGCGCTCCTCGGTCCGAACCGCGTGAACCTCGCTGCCGACGGGCCGGTCCCGCTATCGGTGCTGGGAGGGGAGCGACTACCGGAGTGGATTCGGGTCGCTCCGCCGCGCGGTACCGTGTACCCGGGCGTACGGGGACTGCTCGAGGAGCTTCGCCTCGGAACGGTCTGCCGGGAAGCTCGCTGTCCGAACCTCCCAGAATGCTGGTCCGCGGGCACGGCGACGCTGATGCTCTTGGGCACCGACTGTACCCGTCGCTGCAGTTTCTGCGCCGTGAGAACGCATTCCCCCCACGGAGTGGTGGACACGAGCGAGCCGGACCGGGTCGCCGAGGGGGTGCGGCGTTGGG
Source organism: Thermoplasmata archaeon (assembly GCA_022749995.1). Classification (GTDB taxonomy): domain Archaea; phylum Thermoplasmatota; class Thermoplasmata; order Lutacidiplasmatales; family UBA184; genus JAKIVR01. The sequence goes on from JAKIWO010000059.1 coordinate 1,888, forward strand.
GGTTGCGGTACGTCGTGCTGACCCAGGTCTGCCGCGATGACCTCGGAGATGGGGGCGCTTCCCTGCTGGCCGAAACGGTTCGGGCGATCCACCGCGAGGCACCCAAGGTGCTCGTCGAACTGCTCGCCGGCGACCTCGGCGGAGTGGAGGACTCGCTCCAGACGGTTCTTCGCTCCCGACCGGAGGTGCTAGCGCACAACATCGAGACGGTCGAGCGGATCTCCCCCGAGGTCCGGGACCGGCGGGCGGGCTACGCCCAGTCGCTCGAGCTCCTGCGCCGGATCGGAGAATCCCGAAGGGGCCCCGTATCGAAAAGTTCCGTCATGCTGGGACTCGGAGAGACTCCCGATGAGCTCGACCAGACCCTGCTCGACCTGCGGGCCGCCGGGGTACAATTGCTCACGCTCGGCCAGTACCTGCGACCCTCGCCCGCCCACCGGCCCGTAGCACGGTTCGTGCCACCCTCGGAGTTCGAGGAGTGGCGGCGTCGGGCGCTCGCCCTAGGGTTTGCCGGGGTTGAGGCAGGTCCGCTCGTCCGGAGCTCCTACCACGCCGAGGAGCTGTATCGCGCCGCCGCCCCGGGTCGCTAGCATGGCGAAGAAGGGCCGGCAGAAGATCGAGGAGCGGGAGAGCACCGCCTTCGAGTTCCCTGTCTTCGACGAACGGGCGTTCATCCGCCACGAGCTCGACCTCTCCTGGGCGACCGCGATCGCCCTCGCCGTATCGGTGCTGATCGGGCTCGCCTCGGCTGCGATCGTCCAGATTGGGGTCTCCTTCACGATCTCGATCCTCGTCGGGGTCCTGGGCATCGTCGCCATCCCGTCGATCATCGGCGCGGTTCGGACGACCCACGAGGAGTACACGAAGGGAGACTGGGCCGGCGTGATCGCCGTCGCGGTCTTCGTCTGGCTGGGCGTCTGGTTCCTGCTCTCGGGACTGCTGTAGCGCCGGTCGGCGCCTAGCCCTCGCGCCAGGGCAGCTTCTTGCCGAGCAGCTCCCCCAGCGCGAGTGGAAGCTCTTCCGCCTCCGGCAGCGATTCGAGCGGGAGGAACCGGCTCTGCTCCCCCACCAGGGGGAGCAGGTCCTTGCCCAGCGGCAGCCGCGGCAGCGCCTCGCTGAGCAGCTCTTCGACCCCTCGGAGCGCACGGCGGGAGTCGACCCCGAGCGAACCATCGGCCCGGACGTAAGGACCCTGCAGTCGCGGTGCGGAGGGGTCCTCCCACTTCTCTAGGAAGGAGCCGACACGGTCCAGCCCCACCGGGGGCCCCCGGTGCGGACGGACGGCGGGAAGAATTCCGTGCTCGACCTCGAGCAGGATCACGAGGCTTTCCGAGCCAGCCGCCGCCGAGGTGCCGATCGGTCGGAACCCCATCCGCTCCGCCTCCTCTGAGATCGCCCGTTCGGCCTTGTAGAGCTGAGGGTAGACGATGTCGTCGACCAGCGGAGGCCGGCGGAGTTGGAGCCCGATGACGTGGGTGGCCCGCTCCCGGAGTCGCTGACGGGCGTCGCGGAGCGAGAGGTGGGTCGGGGGATGGAGCGTGAAGAAGGCTTGGGTGGGCCGCTGGAGGTACTCTTGGGCAGCGAGCTGCAGGAGCGCGAGATTCTGAACGGAGAGCGCGCTCGCCACATTCCGATGGGGATCGACCGGGTCGTCGAGGATGAGCGGGATGCCCGGAGGGGTCCTCGGCTGCGAGCCAGGGTTGACCAGCACGCGAACCGGAGGGCGCCAGTCTCGAATCGCCCGGAGCAGCCCTCGGAACCCACCGTACTGGAGGACGAGCAGCTCGACGAGGTATCCGGAGAGACCCTGGGTCTTCGCCTCCGACCCGTATACCCCGATCGCCCGCAGGAACCGCTTGGTGAGCCGGATCTCGGCGACGAGAGCGGGGGTCTCGCGTGCGGCGAGGTACGCCTGATGGAACGGCGTGCGGTCCACGGCACTGATCGGATGCGCCGGGTCGGTGACTTCGTACCCTGGAACGGCGTCGATGGTGAAGCCTCCGAATTTGCCCCGTAGGTACGGGTGCTCGGCGTACCGGGTCTCGGGGGATTCGACGATCCGGGCCGCGAGGGCCAGCCCATCTCGTTCCAGCGCTTCGCGGGGAAGGTCCGGCGGAAACAGGAGGAACAGGTCGACATCGACCCGGTCCTCGAGAAACGTCTCGCGGGCCGCGCTCCCGGCGACGATCCCTCGACGCAGCGGGACTCCTAGGGCGGCCGCTTCCGATCGGGCGCGCTCGACCAGTCGCTCCCGAACGTCGGCGAGGCGGCGGAGCGTTTCCGGACGCGGAGTGACCTCCTGACGGATGCGCGCCTCGAGGGCGGAGGCGTCCGCTTCCGGGGGATCCGCCCGAGCACCGGTACGCATGGCACGCGCGAGGGTGCCGGCGGCTTGAGAGTTTGGGCGGGCCCAGCACTGCCCTCCCCGAACGGTTATCGCCGAGGCCCGCCTAGTAACAAGGGAGGGAGACCGATGGGGCACGCGGCCACGCTCTACACCCGACTCGACTCAGGGAAGGTGCGCTGCACCGCGTGCGCGCGCTACTGTGTCGTCCCCGAGGGCTCCCACGGCTTTTGCTACGTCCGAAAGAACTCCGGAGGTCAGCTCGACCTCCTCACCTACGGGTTGGCCGCGGCGGTGCAAGTGGACCCGGTCGAAAAGAAGCCGCTCTCGCATTTCCGGCCCGGCTCCCGCGTCTTCTCTATCGGCACGGTCGGGTGCAACTGGCGATGCCTCTACTGCCAGAACGCGGAGATCTCCCAAGAGCATGAGATCCGGGGAGAACCGCTCTCCCCATCCGCCGCGGTTCGCCAGGCACTCGCGCTCGGCTGCGACGGCGTGACGTTCACCTACAACGAACCGACGATCTTCGCCGAGTACGCGGTGGATGTGATCCAGGAGGCGCACGCGCGGGGCCTCTTCGCCAACTTTGTCACGAACGGGTACATGACGCCCGAGGCCGTCGCATTCCTCGCCCCTCACCTCGACGCAATCTCGGTGGACTTCAAGGGTAGCGGCGAGGAGCGGTTCATGCGGAAGTACATCACGGCCAAGGGGCCCGCTCCGATTCTCTCGACGCTGTCGGCCCTCTCCCGGGCTGGAGTGCACGTCGAGGTCACCGACTTGATCGTGCCCGAGGTCGGTGATGACCCCACCGCACTGCGGGACCTCGCTCGATTTGTAGTGGCGGAGCTCGGGCCCTCCACGCCCTTCCACCTCCTGCGCTGGCACCCGGACTACAAGATGCGCGACCTGCCGCTCACGCCGATTCGAACTTTGGAGCGGCTGCACGCCATCGCCAAGGAGGAGGGGCTCGAGTACGCCTACCTCGGCAACGTCTGGGGGCACCGATTGGAGCACACATACTGCCCCGGATGCGGGGCGATCGCGGTGAACCGGTATGGCTTCCTGATCCGCGAATGGCGACTCGACGACGACAATCGATGCCTGGCGTGCGGGCACCCCATCCCGATCGTGGGTCGGCCGCCTTCGGACTACCTCCCCCAGGGCATTCTCCCAATTCTCTAGCCGCCCGACGCCCTGCGCGCAGCTCTCTGGCCGGTGTGCGGCTCCGAACGCCAGCCAAGCGCCTTAGGGCAAGTCCGCTTGGTGGCACGTGTCCTCCCAGGCCGGCGGACCCGCCTTCTTCGGTCCCATACTTCTGGCACGGGACTTCGTCGCGACCGTGAGCTTTTACCGGGGCGCCCTCGGACTTCCCGTCGAGGGTGCATTCCCCTACGCCAAGTGTATCTCAACCCCCTCGTCCTTTTCGATTGCGGATGGGAAGTGGTGGGCCCAGGTCAACGGATCGGAGAATCCGTTCCAGGGAGAGAGTTCGGTATCGGACTTCGTGCTCATGGTGAACGTGGAGGACGCGGAGGAGGTGTTCCAGAAGCTGGCGGCGACCAGGGTAGGCGTTCTGAGCCCGCCGCTCGCCCGCCCACCGCTGGGCATCAAGAGCCTGTTTCTACGCGACCCGGATGGTCGGACCGTCGTGTTGTCTTCCCCGCTTCGCTGATTTACAAGCCTCCGAACGGGCTCTCTGCCCGGCGCCGGACCGCACGGAGACGGCGAACTCAGAGGGGGAAAAGAAGTTCAAAACCGAACCCTTGGGGAGTTCGTGCCGGCCAGGCGAGGCAGCCCTGACGATGTCGCACCGTGTCTTGCGATCGTCGACAGTTCCCCGGAGTTTTTCAACGAACGTGGGCGGCGGGAGGCGCGAGGGTATTTCGAGCGGTGCCCGTTCTTTGTCTTCGCCGAGGAAGATCTCGTTCTCGGGTTCGCCGTCGTAGCCCGAAAGAATCCCCGGGTGGCGGAGCTCGTCCTGGCAGCCACGAAACGATCTC
>JAKIWO010000006.1 GCA_022749995.1 Thermoplasmata archaeon
ACGGTGGTCTTCCCGCAGCCGCTCTCGCCCACCAGGCCGATCGTCTCGCCGCGGCGGACGTCGAAGCTGACCCCATCGACCGCCCGCACGTCGCCGATGTGCGAGGAGAAGATGCCGCCCCGGATGGGGAAGTATTTGCGCAGGTTCCGAACCGCGAGTAGGACTTCCGGATCGGACTCCGATTGCATCGCGGTGTTCCTGGGGGGCCCGGGGGCCCTAACCTTGGGCCACCGGTCCGTGATATAAGTGACATGCGACGACGTGCCCGCCCCCCTCGACCGTCATCGGCGGCCGCTCCACCTTGCAGACGGGCATCGCCTGGGGGCAACGGGGGTGGAACCGGCAGCCGGAGGGGGGGTAGATCAGGTTGGGCACCGAGCCCGGGATCGCCTCGAGCTTCTTGGACGGGTCGTCCATCCGCGGAATGGAGGCGATCAGCCCCTGGGTGTACGGGTGGAGCGGGGTACGGAAGATGTCCCGGACCGGTCCGATCTCCACGATGTTGCCGGCGTACATCACGCAGACCCGGTCGGCGACCTCGGCGATGACGCCCAGATCGTGGGTGATGAGCATGATGGCCGTGCCCACGCGGCGCTTGAGCTCTCGCATGAGCTCGAGGATCTGGGCCTGGATGGTGACGTCGAGCGCTGTCGTGGGCTCGTCGGCGATCAGCAGCTCCGGCTCGGCCGAGAGCGCCATCGCGATCATCACGCGTTGGAGCATCCCGCCGGAGAGCTCGTGCGGATAGCCCCGGGCGACCTGGACGGGATTCGCGATCGATACCCCTTCGAGGAGACGGACGCTCTGCCAGAAGGTCTCCTCGTTGAGCGGGCGCCGTACCCGGCCCCGAAGCCCCCAGAGGCCGAAGTAGAAGGTCCGGAACCGCACCGAGGTGCGGCGTGCGGTGATGGCCCGCCGCTTCCCGGGTTCGAGCTTGCCCGTGCGCATCTCGGCCAGGTAGGAGCGGCGCTGGTCGGTCATCAGCTCGTAGAGCCGCCGCTCTCGGGAGAGGTACTGGCGCTGGATTCCCGAGACGCGCGCGCGGCGCAGGAGCTTGGCGAGCTCCGGCTGCTTCCCTTCGACGTCCGGGTAGTTGTCGTGCAGCAGGTAGTAGGCCTGGGTGCCGATCGTCGGGAGCCCCGCGGCTTCCCCGAGCGCTAGGCAAGCGGCCCTCAGTTGTCCGGGCTTGTTCTCGCGGGCCGCGACCAGCGCCGCCTCCATCGCGGGCTTCACCGCCGGGTCGTTGGGATGGGCGGCCAGGAGGCCGTCGATGATGGCGACTCCTCGGTGGAGCAGCAGCGACTCGGAGATCTGGTTGGAGATGGAGAAGATGGGGTTCATGGCGGACATCGGCTCCTGGAAGATCATCGAGATCCCCCCGCCGCGCACCGCCATCATGCGGTCCAAGTTGGAGCGGATCCGCCGGAAGCGGCGGTGCACCTTGACCCGATTGGTGCCCTTGATCGGCTTGTAGGTCGCCTCGCGGTCGACGCCGGAGAGCAGGTTCGCGCCCTTGAACAGGATCGTCCCGTCCATGATCCGGCCGGGCGGGTCCGGGATGAGACGGGTCACCGAGAACGCGGTGACGCTCTTGCCGCAACCGGTCTCGCCGACCAGCCCGACCGTCTCGCCCCGCCGAACATTGAAACTGACCCCGTCGAGCGCCTTGACGACCCCGTCGTAGGTGAAGAAGTAGGTCCGCAGGTTGCGGATGTCGAGCACGACGTTGCCGATCCCGCCGGAGACGGTCGTGACCTCGGGCCGGCCCTCCGACTGGGCCGGGGGGCTCGTGGAGACCAGCGGGCGAGGGACCGGTTCTTCTTCGAGCGAGCTGGGCAGTGCGTCGACGGCCAACCGACTTACCTCCGGAGCCTCGGGTCGAGTGCGTCACGGAGTCCGTCGGAGAAGAAGCTAACGGAGATGGCAAAGACGAACAGCGCCGTCCCCGGGATGAAGAATTGCCACCAGGGGAACAGGCAGCCCGAGAACTCCTGGCAGTACTGGAGCGTCGAGGCGAGGATGCCCACGCTCTGGGCCGTGATCGAGCCCCACTCGGGGAACGCCACGTGCGGGAAGATGGAGAAGCCCAGGAAGACGAGCGTGGCGAGCCCGAGCGGGATGGTGCCGATGTCGAGCGACATCTGCACGAACATCGGGTAGACGCTGTTCGGGATGATGTGCTTGCGCAGGATGCGGGAGGTGCGGGCGCCGCTCGCCCGCGAAGCCTCGACGAACTTCTGCTCCCGCGTGACGAGCACCTGGCTACGGACGATCCGCGTGTAGATCGGCCAGTCGGTGGCGATGAAGGCGACGATCAGGATCTCGAGATGGCCCCAGAACGTGGGGAAGATGCTACCGGCGGTGGAGAGGATGACGATCAGGAGGAGCAACCCCGGGATGGACAGGAAGATGTCGGTCGCCCGCATGATCGACTCGTCCGTGTATCCGCCCAGGTAGCCGGCGCTCGCCCCGAGGAAGAGTCCGATCATCGAGCCGGAGACGACCACGACCGCCGAGATCCCGAGGGACCAGGGTGCCCCCTTGACCATCCCGGCGAACAGGTTGTAGAACTCGTTCGTGTCGGCGGTCGTGGTCAACGAGCCGAACGGGAAGGGGCCGAGGCTCAGCCCATGGGAGAAGTCGGTCGGAGGAAGCACCGATACCTGGTTGGGGTCGACCGGAAAGCAGTTCGCGCTCGGCGCCGGCGTGTTGTACGGGTACGTGCAGACCACGTGGTCGCAGCCCGAGGCATTGGAGCTGCCGACGAGACCGACGCCGTTACCGGTATCGGAGCCGCAGTAGGTCTGCAGCTGGTCCCCGGGGGCATTGTAGAAGACCGAACCGACGGCGACCCCGATGAGGAAGACCAGGATCCCCAGGCCGATCATGGCGAGGGTGTTCCGGCGCAGGAAGTAGAAGGTCCGCTTGAGCTGGGCGACGCGAGGGTTCGGTCGCCGCTGGGTCGAGGAAGGGAGCGGAGCGGAGGCCGCGGGTTCGGGCGAGCCGGCGCTCACCGGCTCACCCCAGCCGGACGCGGGGGTCCAGGAAGGCGTAGAGCACGTCGACGATGATGTTGGCGATCACGACGATGATCGTGAACAGGAGCGTCGTGCCGAACACGAGCCCGTAGTCGATCGGCACGTGGACCGACTGGACCAGCAGGTTCCCGATCCCGGTGAGCCCGAAGACCTGCTCGGTGACCGGGAATCCACCGATGAAGCCGGCGAACGTGAGCCCCAGGATCGTGACGGTGACGTTGAGCGAGTTGCGTCCCGCGTGGCGGCGCACGACGGTCCGCTCGGGCACTCCCTTGGCGCGCGCCGTGCGGATGAAGTCGAGGTTCATCACCTCGAGCATGCTGTTGCGGACGAACCGGAGGATGCCAGCGATCGCGCCGAAGGCGATCGTGAGGGCGGGGAGGATCATGCGCTTGAACGATTCCCAGGCGAGGTAGCTGTTCCCGTTCAGGATGGCGTCCACCGTAGGGAAGCCGGTGGGGGAGGTGTGGAAGTGGTTCTGCGAGCCCATCCAGTTGGGGTAGTTGCCTCCGGGAAGGCAGTTCTGGCTCGGCCAGGAACCGAACCACTCGTTGAACGCATCGGAGCCCCCGTGACAGATCGCGACGAATCCCCCGGAAAGCTGCGTCGCCGCCAGGAGGAGGAGCAGCGCGAGCAGGAACCCGGGAAAGGCGTACCCGCTAAAGGAGACGACCCGCGCCGCCTGGTCGAACGGTCGATTCCGGTAGACGGCGGAGTAGTTGCCGATCGGGATCGCCAGCGCCAGGATGATCACGAGGGAGATCGCCGCCAGCTCGAGGGTGTACGGCAGGTACCAGCTCAGCACGGTGATCACCGCCGTGCTGGTCGTGATTCCGTACAGCTGACTAGCGTCGCTCGCTTTGCTCGTATTACCCCAATTCAACGTCAGCGAATTGTAGATGTAAACGCCCCATTGGTATTCGACCGGCTTGTCCAGGCCGAGGGCATGCACGGCCCGAACGTAGGCCGGATTCGGGCACTGGGCCGGGTGCGGAGAGGTATCGCCCGGAATGCAGTTGATCATCGGCGAGTACCCCTGCTTAGAGGGTCCGATGAACGTCTCGATCCGTTGGGTGGGCCCCAGGGCGGTCACTAGTACGAAGGTGATGGTCATCACGCCGATGATGACCGGAATCATGAGCAGCAGACGGCGGATGACGTAGACCCACATCCGCATGGGCGTTCTTCCGTGCCAGGACGGCCCCCCGGCGAGCGGACCAGTCAGACCGCACTATATATCGATTTAACAAAATTCAGGGACGGCTCCGACGGAGATGGACCCCTAGAGGAGCGGCAGCGACCCAGTGATCGGGTCGAGCTCGGAGCTGGGCGCCGGACCCAGACCCAAACAGGTCTTGGTGCCCGGCGGGACCTCGGTCAGACCCGCATCCTGGACCACAATGTTCAGGATGCCCTTGGCCACCGCTCGTCGACGCAGCGCCTCGAGCTCCTCGAGCGTGGGAACGACCAGCGCGATCTTCTTGGCGCCTCCGGCCCGCCAGGCCTCCAGCCACTGGAGATGGCGGCGGACCGCCTCCTCGCTCAGCAGCACCGCCGCGTGCGCAACCTGGACGGCCGCCTTACCCGCGGTCAGTCGGAGCTCACCGCGGAGCACTAGGACCATCTTGAGGTCCGGACCGTGCGGCGACCTATTCGGCATACTCCTCCTGCCGGCGCTCTCGGAGCGTCACGGACTCGGCGCGGAGCCGCTCCAACTCCTCGCTCAGCCGGGAAGCGCCTTCGGAGCCTGCCGGGCTCCGCGCGAGCGCGCGCCGGAGCCGTCGCTCCTCCCGCGTGATCCGGTCGAGCTCCCGGTGCAAGCCGAGCGGCGAGTCGGCGCCGCGAGGGCGCTCCGCGGAGGGCGAGGGAGTCGTGGCGGGAAGGAGATGCCGGAGTACGGCGACCGCCGCGCCCGCCGCGGTGAGCCCGGCCAGCACGATCTCGAGTCGGGGGTCGGACCAGGCCGCGCTGAACCCCAGGCCGGGGAGTTCGGAAAGGGTCGACCCCACGACGACGAGAAAGGCCAGACTCCACACGAAGGAGAGGGTGCCCAGCCGAACCGCGTGGTCGAGGGCGTACCGCCCCTGGAGCCTCCACTCGGGGAACAATGCACGGCTCCAGGCGTACCCTGGCAACGCGAACAGTAGTGCGCCCCCGAGCCAGTACTCGAGCGGGTTGGCGCCCACCTAGGCTCCTGGCGCGGCCCCGGGCTGGTTGAACTGCCGCTCGAGCTGCCGCCGGAGCTTGCGGTTGCTCGTGATCCCGTGGGCCGCCTTGCGGGTTGCCTCCCACTGCTTGAGCAGCGCACGTACCTCCTGGGGTCGCTGGCCGCTGCCTCGGGCGATCCGCAGGATCCGGTCGCCCTTGACCAGGTGCCCGTCGTCCAGCTCCTCGGCCGTCATCGAGTCCAGGATGGACCGGTAGCGACGCAGCCGCTGTTGCGTGTCGGCGATCTGGGAGTCGTCGAGCTTGGCCCCGCCGATACCTGGCAGGAAGGAGAACAGCTTGGAGACCGGTCCCATCTCGCCGAGGGAGTCCAGCTGGCTCCGCATGTCCCGGAGCGAGAACCGCCCGCTCATCAGGTGCTCTGCGGCCTTCTTCGCCTCCTCCTGGTTGGTCAGCTCCTCGAACCGCTCGAGCAGGGTGCGGATGTCCCCCATGCCCAGCAGGCGCGAGACGAACCGCGTCGGGTCAAAATGCTCGAGCTCGTCGAGGTGCTCGCCGGTACCCAAGAACAGGATCGGGGCCCCGCTCGCCGCGACCGCGGAGAGCGCACCACCTCCCTTGGCCGAGCCGTCGAGCTTGGTCAGAATCACGCCGGTGAGCCCGGCCGTCTCGTGGAAGGCGCTGGCGCTTCGCCCGGCGGATTGCCCCATCGCCGCGTCCAAGACGAGCAGCGTTTCCTCGGGTTGGAACACCTCCCGCACCCGGCGTAGCTCGGCGAGGAGCTCGGGGTCCACTCCCGAGCGCCCGGCCGTGTCCACGATGATCGTCTCGTGTCCCGGGAACTTCTCGATCGCCTCCCGGACGATCTGCTCGGCCCGCTTCTCGGCGCGGTTGGAGTAGACATCGCAGCCCACCCTCTTCGCGACCTGCTCGAGCTGGTCGATCGCCGCCGGTCGGTGTACGTCCGCGGCGACTAGCGCCGCCCGGACCCCCTTCTTTTGGTAGTACCGAGCGAGCTTGCCGGCGGTGGTGGTCTTGCCTTGACCGAACAGCCCCACCAGCAGAATCCGGCGGGGCCGATTGTCGAGCGGCCGCTCGGCCCCGAGGGTCCGGCGGATCTCCTCGTAGATGATCCGGATGAGGAAATCGCGCATGCTCGCCCCGGAGGGGGGCTTCTCGGAGGTGGCCCGCGCCCGCACGCGCTGGGTGAGGTCGAGGGCGAGCTGCACCTGGACGTCCGCCTGCAGCAGGGCACGCTGGATGTCACGGACGACCTCCGAGAGCAGTGCCTCGTCCACGGTGCTGCTTCGAGCGATCTTTTGGAGCACCCCCCGCAGCGACTTGCCCAGCGCGTCGAGTACCATGGCGGCCCTAGGCCGCTGAGAGGAGGACCGACGGCAAAAGCCTTCTCGCCGGAGCGCGGCCGTGTCCCGCTCTCGCTTGGCGCAGTGCCGCTCGGGGCAAGCCTCTTATTCCGAATTCGAGATGGAATCGATGTCGCTCATGGTCGACGCTTCCACCCCCGCTCCGGCGGCTGCACCGAGGGTCATCCCCCCGAAGCTCAACCCGGTCCGGGTGCCGATCCCCGAGGAGTCGGTCGCCGACCGCATCCAGGATTTCCGGGAGGTGCTCCACCCGTACTCGCTGCCGGACGCCGTCCTCGAGGCCAAGCGGTGCATCCAGTGCCGCCGCCCCTGGTGTGTCGAGGCGTGCCCGATCAGCCAGGATGCCCGCGAGTACATTCGGCTCGTGGCGGCCGAGGATTTCGCCGGTGCCGCGAAGGTGACCCTGCTCGAGAACCCCCTCGCCACCTCCCTGTGCAAGGTGTGCTACCGGTACTGCGAGGATGCGTGCGTCGTGAAGAAGAAGGGCGTACCGATCGCCATCCGCCAGCTCAAGCGCGCCTCGCTCGAGCTGGGCGGTGACGGGCTGACCTACGTACCCTCCAAGCCCCGTCACCAGCGCGTGGCCGTGGTGGGCGGTGGCCCTGCCGGCATCATGGGGGCTTGGGAGCTCGGAATCCGGGGCTACGGCGTGACGGTCTTCGAGGAGGAGAGCCGGGACGGCGGCCTCATGCAGACCATCCCCGCCTACCGCATGACCGATGAGGACGTGCAACGGGACCGGGCGCGTCTCAAGGGGCTCGACATTACCTGGGTCCACGACCGTCGGATCGGTGCGGACTTCTCTCCGGAGCACCTGCTCGAGGAAGGGTACGCCGCGGTACTGGTCTCGATCGGCACCTCGGCCCACCGCACCCTCTCGGTCCCGGGGGAGGAGCTCCCGGGAGTGTTCCCCGCCCTGCAGCTCCTCAAGCAGATCAACCTGGGTCACCAGGTCCGACTCGGCCGTAAGGTCGTCGTGGTCGGTGGCGGAGACGTCGCCATGGACTCGATCCGAAGTGCCATCCGGCTCTCCGAGGGCAAGGACGTGACGCTGATCTACCGGCGCAGCCGCGCGGAGATGCCGGCCGATCACGAGGAGCTCCACGGCGCCGAGGAGGAGGGGATCCACTTCCTGTTCCAGAAGGCGCCGCTGCGGATCCTGGGCAACGGCCACGTCGAGGGCATCGAGGTCCAATCGATCGAACTGGGGCCTCCCGATGCGAGCGGCCGCCGCTCCCCCGTGCCGGTCCCCGGTTCGGAAACGGTGGTGCCGTGTGACACGGTCATCGTTGCCGTCGGCCAGAGGGCGGACCTGCGCGGATTCTCCGCCGGCCTCGACCTCAAGATCACCACCCAAGGATGGCCGGAGGGGAAGGGCGAGGGCTACTCGAGCGCCGTCCCCGGCGTGTTTGCGGCCGGTGGCCGGAGCGTCGTGTACGCGATGGGGGCGGCCACCACCGCCGCCGAGGCGATCGACAAGTTCCTCCGCGCCAAACGCGGAGAGGCGGCCTCGGCCCGGCCGGACCCGTTCGGTGGCGACAGTACCTGGCACCTACCGGCCGGGTACACTCAACCGATCCGGGTGTAGGCCGCTCCAGCGGGGCCCCTCGTTCCGGAAGGTTCATGGACCGATGGCTCCCTGAGCCGAGCAGGATGAGCGTCCCCGCGGCCCGACCGGCGCCGGCCGCTCGTGCCGGCCTGATCGTGGCACTCCTCCTCCTGTCGGGGTTCACGGTCGGGCTGATCGCCCAGCCCGCCCGCGCCGCCGATCCGTTCCGCGCCCCGGATGCCTCCTACCTTCCCGCTGCGCTGCTGGCTCCTCTCTCGGAGCGGCTCGGGTTTGAGCCGGCCGCGCTCTCGGAGGTCGTTTCCACCTCGCCACTCCGCGGGTCGATGGAGATCTCCGTCCATCTCTGGCCCTCGCAGAATTCGCTCTTCCTTCCGCGCCCCCCGTCGGCCTTGCCGCTCTCTCCGGCCCAGGTGCGCGCGGAGTACGACCCGAGCCCGAGCGTGTACACGGCCTGGAGCAGCTATCTGGCCGGCTTCGGGGTCCAGTCCCAGCCGCTCGGCTCGGATGGGCTCGAGTTCACCGCGCGCGGGAGCGTCGCTGGCATGGACCGGGCCTTCGCCACCACGGTCGAGACCGGCTTCTGGGGCGTCCGCGCCGTCCAGTTCCCGACGCCCGCGCCCGCGCTTCCGGCCGGGCTCGCCGCGAGCACGCTGTCGGTGCTGGGACTCTCGAGCGGCTGGACGCAGTTCACCCTGCCCTTGCGCCCGGCCCAGACCACCCAGAACCTGATCACGCCGGACGAGGCTCACGAGGCGTACGGGCTGAGCCCGCTGTACAATTATTCGGGGACGCCGCACTGGGCGAGTTCGGTGTCCATCGCCGTGCTGCTCTGGGGGGACGGATACGACCAGAACGACATCTCCACCTTCTTCAGCATGTACTACCCGTCCGGCTGGCCGCTCCCGAATGTGATGCCCGTGCCGGTCGATGGCGCTCCCTCCCCCGGGCCCGGCGCCGTGAGCGACCCGAGCCAGGCACCGATCGAGCTCACGCTGGACATCGAGTGGGCCGGATCGACCGCGCCGGGCGCGACGATCTACCCCGTGTACGCCCCCGACGGCCCGGCGTCCGACAACTACTCCCCGAGCGACGTGACGCTCGACGACGCACTCACGCGGGCGGTCGGCCAGACCGGGGTGGTGGTGGTCTCCATGTCGTTCGCCACGATCGACCACGCCGATCCCGCGTTGCAGGCCTCCTTCGAATCGACCTTTTCCTCCGCGGGCCAGCAGGGCATCACGTTCGTCGCCGCGAGCGGGGACAATGGCGGTGCCGTCCGGTCGGGTGGCGCGTGCACGACGACGGCTCAGCCGCAGTACCCGGCGGCCTCGCCCCAAGTGCTCTCCGTCGGGGGTACCGCGCCGGTACTGGACGTCTCCCTCTCGGGCCAGGTCACGGGGATCGACAACGAGCCGGCGTGGAACGGCTCCGGGGGCGGATTCGCCGCCGACTACGGGGTCCCGTCCTGGCAGAACGGAGTGCCGGCGATCGCGGGCGGGGGCCACCGGGGGATTCCCGACGTCGCCGGACCGGCCGCGCTCAACTTCCTGTACTTCGGTGGTTCGATGCGCGAGGGGGACGGCACCAGCTTCGCCGCACCGTTCTGGGGCGGGATCATCGCGGAGATGGACGCGATTCGTGGGATGCCGTTTGGATTCATCAACCCGAGGCTCTACTCGATTGCCGAGTCCGAGCCGAACGGGACGGTGGCCCGTGCGCTGGTCGACATCACCGCCGGTTCCAACTGCCTCGATGCGGCGGCCCCGGGCTGGGATCCGGTCACCGGTTGGGGAACCCCGCGCGCTCTCCTGCTCTACCAGAACCTGGTGAGCTCCTACGTGCAACTCAACCTGACCCTGAGCTCCGGCTCCGTCTCGCCCGGTCAGTCGCTCACGGCGACGGCCCTCGTGCTCAATACCTCGAACCATCGCCCGCTCGCCAACCTCACCGTGCAGTTCAGCTCCGGGGCGGAGGCCGGCTACGCCGGCCCCTGCGGGGGGACCTTCACGAGCGCGAGCGGCGCCACCAACGCCACCGGAGTCGTTGCGGTTCCGCTCTCCATCGCCAGTTGCTACATCGGGAGCAGGGCGTCCGTCAGCGCCTCGATCCTCGAGGGCGGTTTCTTCGGGAGCAACACGACGAGCGTCACGGTGAACCTGCTCGGCCTCGCCGCGTTCCTCACCTTCATCGAGCAGTTCCCGTACAACCTGATCGCGTTCACGCTGATCCTCCTCGCCGCGGTCCTGATCGGACGCTCGCTGAGCCATCGCGCCCGGCGCAAGGCCGCGGCACAACGGATCCGGACCGCCGGCACAGCGGCGGCGCCGGTGAACACCGCCTCCCGGCCAGCGACCCCGGGGACTCTCGCCGGCCCGAAGCCCACGCCACGGCCGCCCCCGGCCGCCCTCGCGCCCCCGAAGCCAGTGGCCTCCGCGGTCGCCCCGGTCGCGGCGGCGGCCGCCCAGTCCGGGATCTGCCGCGTCTGCGGGTTCGCCCTCGACCCAGCCCTCACGTTCTGCCCACGGTGCGGCAACTACGTGGAGGCCGGTGGCGCCGGATCCGCTCCGGCGCAGGCTCCGCGATAGCCCTAAACGCGAACGACCCTTCGAGCGCTTCCGTGGGCAGCGCTCGGGCCCGGTCGCCGTCCACGGCGGACGAGACCCGGGCCTACATCGACGAACACCCCTCGATCCGCGACGCCCTGCGCGCCGACCTGGTCAACTTCGCGTTCCTGGCCCGGAAGATCCAGACCGAGCGCGGCATCCGGAACGCGGAGGCGGTGGAGATGGCGTGCCGCCGGTACCACCAGGAGTTGCGGGGCCCCGAGGCCCGGTCGGAGGAAGCACGGCGGGTCCTCTCCCAGAGTCGGCTCGAGGTCCGCAGCCGGGTCGCCCTGATCCGGATCCGCGAGGACGCCGCGATCCTCGCCGAGCTCTACCAGATCGGGAAGCGGTTGTTGCCCAGCCTGCGCCGGCGCGGTGTCTTCCAGATGTACCAGGGCACTCGGGCGCTGACGATCCTGTGCGAGGACGACCTATTGGCTACCTTGCTTGAGGCCATCCCCGAGCGTGCGATCCTCGGAGTGGAGCGGCGGTTGGCGAGCGTCGCCCTGCGCAGCCACCCGGAGGTGGCCGAGACCCCCGGCGTGCTGGCTTCCCTCGCGGAGGCACTCTACCGGGAGGGGATCAACTGCATGGAGACCGTGAGCGTCTACACCGACTCGATCTTTGTCTTTCGGGAGGAGTCGGTCATCCGAGGATATGCCGCACTGTCACGGTTGGTGGGGGCGCCCGAGAACGGGAGCCCGGACGCAGCGGCTCGGCGCCGTCGACGTAGCCCGAAGGGCCGAGCGGCCTAGACCGCGATGGGCAGCGGCTCGGCAGGTCGCTCGGTGGTGGTTCGGCTCGCCTCTTCCCAGGCGCTCTTGCCGTTGAGGGCGCCCTGAAGCAGCGCCGATCGCTCCCGAGCGGTGAGGCCCGGGTGGCGGCCGTAGAGGTGGATCTCCAGGCTCGCGCGGGTGGCATACTCGCGAGAACACACCGGGCACAGGAAAACGGACGCGTCCCCCTCGAAGCGGGGACATTCGCACCGCATCACGTGGCAGGGGATCGGAGTCGAGCGGTCCCGTGGGCGGCTGAAGTGGCGACGGTTGCGGCCGTCCGGTGGGGCGAGCAGGTAGTGGCTGGCGCGGAGGTGCTCGCACTGCGTGCAAGGGAGCAGCCTCAGATGCCGTCGCTGTGTCACCATCTGGGCCTCCCTTTCCTTCCGTCGCGGGCCATCGGCCGAGCGAGCCGGCTCCTGCCTCCTCGCAGAGACTGGAGCCGGGCTCCTGGTTCCCGGTCCTCTCGACGCGTGGGCGGCGAGCGGATGACCCCGATATATCCCCTCTGTCTCCCTTGCGACAGGGGTTTTGGGGGGGTCCGGCCGACCCCCAACGGGCCCTCCAGGAACCTCGGTGCGCGGCAAGGCTATTGGGTGTGAACTCGCCTCGGTCGGCCAGCTCCATCCCCCATGTCGGCCAAGAAGCAAGCCTCCGGACCCACCGCCGCCGAGATTGCGCGGAGGTACATCGACGACCACCCGTCGGTGCGGGACTGTCTCGGCTACGACATCCTGAACTTCACCTCGCTCGCGCGGCGGATCCGGGCGGAGACCGGCCTGCTCAACCAGGAGGCCGTCGAGGTCGCTTGCCGACGGTACCGGCGGCAGATGCGGCTCGACCAGCCGCTCGAGCAGCGGGTGCTCGAGGTGGTCAAGGCCAGCCGCATCGAGGTGCGCACCCGGGTCGTCATCATCACCGTCCCGAACGACTGGGAACTGCTGGGACAGGTGCTCGAGTTCGGTCGGAGCCTGATCTCCGACCGCCGCAACCTCCTGCAGCTGCTCCAGGGTCCGGGCGCCCTCACCATCCTGTGCGAGGAGGACCTCGCCGATTCGATCCTGACGTCGCTGGGTCGAAGCGCGCCCATCTCGGTGCACCGACAGCTCTCGGCGCTGACCGTTCGGAGCCCGGAGTCGATCGTCGAGACACCGGGCGTGCTCGCGTTCCTTTCGGGAGCGCTCTACCGCGCGGGGATCA
Organism: Thermoplasmata archaeon; assembly: GCA_022749995.1. GTDB lineage: Archaea > Thermoplasmatota > Thermoplasmata > Lutacidiplasmatales > UBA184 > JAKIVR01. The sequence continues at coordinate 12,739 of JAKIWO010000006.1, forward strand.
ATTCGCTCGAGTTGATGAGCGTCTACACCGATTCGACCTTCGTGGTCCGGGAGAACGATGTCCTGCACGCCTTCCGGGTGCTCTCCGGCCTGGTGCACCCGCCGGCGGTCCCCGGGGCCGCTCCGGAAGCGGCGTAGTCCTCCGAGGGGTTCGGCCGACGCTACCGTCGACGAGGAGCGGGTTGCGCGAACCCAAGAGGTATAAATAAAGCGCTCCGCTTCGCCGCCCATCCGACCAGCCGTCGAGAGGCGGCCGGGCGGGACCGTCATGCAGCAGCATCGCGCCGTCTTCCGGGGAGTCCGCCACCGCTCGAGCGCCCGTGGCCTGAGCACCATCGCCTCGGTGTTCCTGGTCGCCATTGCCTTGGTACTCGTGGGAGTTACGGCCTTCGCGATCATGGGCGGTTTCTCGCCCGGTGCCAAGCCCAGCTGCCAGCCCGCCAATACTCCCGGTTGCGGTGTCTTCCTCAACCTGCACGACGTCGCGCTCCAGCTCCCGCTCAAGTCGATCCAGCAAGGGGGCCTGGCGACCTTCACGGCCACGCTGCCCGCCGGCGAGACCGCCACCGGCTACAGCTTCAACTTCGGCGACGGCAGCCACATCGTCAACAGCTCGGGCGGCGCGATCGCGCACAACTTCGCCACCCCGGGGATGTACCTGGTCGGGGTCACCGCGCTGGTCGACGGACTGCTGCACGACAACTACCACTCCCTCGTCGCGGTGAAGGTCACGCCCTCCTTCGCGGCCGACACGAACCTGACGCTCCCCGGGATTAGCGGCACGGTCGTGACCAACAGCACCCCCTCCGGTGGCGGCCTGCCCCCGACCGCGGTCATCCCGCTCGGCGGCAGCGTCACCCTAAGTGCCACCTACACCAGCGCCCCGACGAACCCGCTCTGGCAAGAAGTCCCGCCGAACGTCTCCTACTCCGGCGCCAGCATCACCCTGAGCGCCGAGAACCTGAGCGCCACGAGCGCCGGCGGCACCTTCCACTTCTCGCAGGCAGGAACCTTCACCCTGGGCGTCCGCGGCGGTTCCACCAATGCCGTCACGGTCACGCCCGGCACCCCTCCGCTCGTCTACCAGCGGTTCAACTGGACCGTGTTCGTCTACGCGCCGCCGGGGAACGCCGGAGTCGCCAGTGCGGCGCCCTCGACGAGCCCGCATGCCGGGACGATCATCGCGTACGAGGACCTCCCCGGCGGAGCCCGTACCGAGGACCCGGCGATCGCGTACGACACCGGCTCCTACGAGGCGATCGCGAACGTCTACCAGCCGCTCATCGCGTACAATGGCACCGACACCGGCGCGACCCCGGACAACTACATCCCGGTGGTCGCCACCTGCGTGCCCGGCCCGAACAGCGCGAGCTGCACGAAGCTCTACGGCGGCGCGACGCTCTACAACGCGACCAGCCAGAGCTACACCTTCGTGATCAGCAGCGCTCCGCAGTTCTACGACCCCCACACCGGCGCGAGCTGGGGGATCTACCCGTCGGACGTCGTCTTCTCGGTCGCGCGGACGCTGGGCTTCGCGGTCCAGCCGTGCGTCGGTTGCAACAACGGCTGGATCCTGGCGCAGGCGCTGCTCAATCCGGGCAACGAACTCTGGGACTCACTGCACGGCCCGTACAACAACACCCCGCAGAACATCCTCGGGGCGATGACGGTCAACGACAGCACCTGCCAGGCGCTGACCGGCGCGATGAGCTCCGACCACGGCTGCGTCACCTTCCACGCCAACGCCCACGGCGAGAGCTGGCCGTACTTCCTCGAGCTGGTCGCCGACCAGCTGGGCGGATCCATCGTTCCGTGCGGCTGGTTCTCCGCGAGCGGCCAGGGCGCGGGGATCCCCTTCTGGACCGCGGGCAACTCGAGCGGCTCCGGCGACCACCCCTGCCAGATGCCGGGCAGTGGCGGCTACGGCCTGCCCATCGCCGCGATGCCCCCGCAGGGCTGGGACCAGTGGGAGACCCTGGGTTCCGGCGCCACCGGGCGGTTCGTCGGCAACGTGCAGTACAACATGGTGGGCAGCGGCCCGTTCTACAGCGCGAACTACCAGGTCGGGATCGCCTACGAGCTCAAGGCGAGCCCGGCGTACGTCGCCAACCCGTACTGCAGCTGGGGCGGCTGCTACCCGCAGCCCGGCAAGTTCGCGCGCGAGGTGCAGGTGACCTGGGAGAGCGACATCACCGAGGGCGAGCAGGCGCTCGCCGGCGGGGTCGCGGACTTCGCCACCGTGCCCTCCACCGACCTCTCCTTCCTGATCCAGCTCATCAACAAGGGGCAGGTCAACGCGGAGGCCTCCCCCACGCTGACGATCGGCTTCGAGCCGTTCAACTTGAACTTCAACGCCGGGACGGCCACCCAGTACACCACGGAGCCCATCTCGATCCCGGGCGACTTCTTCTCGCACCTCGGGATGCGTCAGTTCTTCGTCCACACCTACCCGTACCAGACGGTGCAGACGACGATCAACACGCGGGACGGGATCACGCTGGCCTTCGAGTACGGCGGGGCGATCCCTCAGTTCATGGCCAACTACTACCCGCGAGACATCAGCTGGCCGACCGGTGATCCGTGCGGCACCACCACCAACAGCTCCTGCGCCGCCTACTGGTGGGCCCAGCTCCACAACGTCTCGGGGCCCTACTACGATGCCGAGGTGGCCGGCTGCTCCTCCTCGACCCCGTGCCAGTTCCCGGTCTTCGGCACCACCGGCGACCCGACGGGGGATGAGATCCTGGCGCTGTGGGCCAACTGGGTCTCCATCGAGAGCGGGGGTGCGATCCGGATGAACCCGGTCGACGTGAATTTCAACACGCTGCTCATCCTGTCCCAGTCCTCCACCTCGGGGAGCAACCCAATGCCGATCTACGGCCTCGGGTGGGCGCCGGATTACCCCGACCCCACCGACTACGTCACCCCGCTGTACCTGCCCAACGCGACGTACACGGGCGGGAACGCGGTGGCGCAGGGGTTGTACACGGGCCTGTACTCGCAGCCGAGCTGCGCGAACCCCTCCTCCGACTACAACTACTACGCCAACAACAGTTTCCCCGAGGCCTGCCAAGGGGTCGCCTACAAGGCGATGGTCAAGGTCCTCGAGCTCGCTGGAACCGCCCCGGCGGGTCCGGGCCGGGTGCTGCTGTACGACTTGTCGGAGCGGATCGCCAACCATCTGGCGCTCTACGTCTACACGGGCCAGTCCAACTCGCTCGTCACCGCCTCGAGCTGGATCAACCTGAGCTCGATCAACACGAACGTGATGCTGGGGGGGGTCGGGACGTTCTTCTGGCTGACCGGAAACGGAGTCGCTGGATAGTCCGCGCTCCCGCGCCCCAAAGGCCATACGCCGGGCCTCGGTCGTCCCGGCGTGTCGGCGTCGACGCCCCCCTCCGGTGGCATCGAACTGTCGCTCTCGCCCATCGAGCGGACGCTGCTGCGGAACCTGCAGCAGGCCGGCCGCCCGGAACTGGAGGAGGCGATCTCCACCGCGACCGGTCTCGGGATCGAGGCGGTCCGCGGCGGACTCCAACGGCTGAAGGCCAAACACCTCAGCGTCGTCGACGAACGGCCGACCGAACGGGGGGTCCTGACCCGAAGGGGGGAGGAAGCGATCGAGCGCGGCCTTCCCGAACGGCGGCTCCTCGACCGGCTCCAAGCGGCCGGTCGCCCGCTCGTGAGCGCGGAGCTCGTCCCCGAGTCGTTGAGCGAGGAGGAGCTGCCGGTCGCGGTCGGGGTCTTGCGCCGGCACGGGCGGCTCGCCCCCGGCTCGCCGTTTGCGTTGACCGAGGGCGGCGCCGAACCCACCGCGAGCTTGCCCGAGGAGCAGGCGTTGCAGGCCGCCGGCCGGGGCGAGCCGATCGCTCCCGAGGTCGAGAAGGCGCTGCTGCGGCGAGGACTCGTCGCCGTCGAGCGCTCGACCGTTCGGCGTTGGTCCGTCTCGGCCGAGGGCCGTCAGCTGCCGGTAGCTTCGTCCGACCGGCCGGAGGAGGGCGCTCTGCGGCCATCCCGACTGCGCGATGGCACCTGGCGCGAAGTGGAGCTGCGCCCGTACGATGTCCGCGCCGCCGCACCCTATGTCCGCGCACCCGCCGCGCACCCCTACCTCGAGTTTCTCGAAGAGTTCGCCGAGCTGCTCGTAGGGCTCGGCTTCTCCGAGGAGGAAGGCCCGCTCCTCGAGACCGAGTTCTGGAACTGCGATGCCCTTTTCATGCCGCAGGAGCACCCGGCCCGCTCCGTCCACGACGTGTTCCATCCGGTCGGACTCGAGGGGCGGCTGCCCGACCCCGGACTGCTCTCGCGCGTAGCCGACGCCCACGAGGGGCGGACGCTTCCCGGCGAGGACGCGCCGATCTCGACCGGCTGGCGGGTGCCGTTCTCGGCCGAAGTGTCGCGCCGTTCGGTGCTGCGCTCTCAGACGACCGCCGTATCGGCCCGGTTCTTGGCCACCCGGCCCCGCCCACCGTTCCGGATGTTCTGCATCGGCCGGAACTTCCGGCCGGACCCCGTCGACGCGACCCACCACGTCGAGTTCCGCCAGTGCGAGGGCGTACTGGGGGAGGAGGGCACGTCGATGCGGGAGCTCGTCGGAGTGTTTCGGGCGCTCGCCGAGGGGATCGGGATCCGCGAGTTGCGAATCCGACCCAGCTACTTCCCGTTCACGGAGCCGTCGGTGGAGGGGTACGTCCGGCATCCCCGGCTCGGCTGGATCGAGGTGTTCCCCGGGGGCATGTTCCGCCCGGAGGTGCTCCGACCGCTGGGCATCTCGGTTCCGGTCGCCGCCTGGGGGATCGGGGTCACGCGGCTTGCCATGGTGCGCCTCGGTCTCAACGACATCCGGCAGTTGTTCGAGGACGACCTGGGGCGCCTGACCGGAGGGGACTAGCGTGCCGCAGGCGGTGCTGTCCGTTGGTCGCCTGCTCGAGCGGCTCGAGCCGGCACCTTCCCCCGAGGAGCTGCGGGCCGACCTGTTCCTTTCCAAGGTGGAGGTGGAGCGTTGGGAGGGCGACGCCCTGACCATCTCCTGCACCCCGGACCGGCTCGACCTGCTCTGCGAAAGCGGCCTGAGGGCCTACCTCGACGGCGCCACGGGCCGGAGTGGGGGCATGCCCGTGGTCAACGAACACAGCCTGCCCCCCGGGGAGTTCCTGGAGGCGACCGAACGGGTGACTCCGCTCCGTCCCGAGGTCGCGGCGGTGCTCCTGCACCCACCACCGGGAACCGCGCTCGACGAGGGAATGATCGCGGAGGCGGTGCACTTCCAGGAGCTGCTGCACGCCACCCTGGGGTACGACCGTCGGCTCGCGAGCCTGGGTCTGTACCCCGGCGGCTCGCTGCGCTTTCCGCTCCGCTACGACCTCGAGTCGATGGCCGGACTCGAATTCACCCCGCTCGGTCAGGACCGTCCCGTCCCGGTCGAGCAGTTCTACGCGGAGCATCCGATGGCTCAGCGGTACGGTGCGATGGGCCGGCAGGGAGACGCCTGCCTCACCCTCCGCGACGCCCACGGCACCGTCCTTAGCCTGCCGCCGGTGCTCAACAGCGGAGCCGTCGGCGAGATCCGTGCCGGAGACCGACGGCTGCTGCTCGAGGCGACCGGCACCCGTCGCGCTCGGGTCGAGGAGGCGATCGCGCTGCTGGCCCTCCCGTTCCTGCTCCGTGGTTGGAGCGCGGCCCCGGTGCGGGTCAAGGCGCCCGACGGGGTCCGTTCCGGCGAGGCGCTCCTGGCGCCTCGCCGGGTCGAGCTGCCCGCGGCGCTGATCGCCCGGCTCTCCGGGATCGATCTCCCCCCCGAGGAGGTGGAGGGGCTTCTGGGCAGGGCGCGCTTTGCCTTCCGACGCGGAGCGGAGGAGTGGCTGGTGGCCGCCCCGCCCTGGCGCAACGACCTGCTCGGCCCGGTAGATGTTGTCGAGGATCTCCTACTCCTGAGGGGCGTCCGCATCGACGAGGGTTACTATCCCCCGTCTCCCACGGTCGGACGTCGGCGGCCGGAGAGTCGGTGGCGCCGGCAGGTCGGGGGGTGGCTGCTGGGGCTCGGGTTCACTCCCGTGCACAACTCGCTGCTGCTTCCCGCCGACCACATGGCGCGGCTCGGTCGCACCGAGGCCATCGACGTGGCCAACCCCACCTCGGCCGAGCTGAGTAGGCTGCGGGATGCCCTGCAGGCGAGTCTGCTCGCCTCGCTCGGACGCAACTTGCGGCATGGCTATCCGCAGCGACTCTCCGAACTGGGACCCGTGCTCCGGCGCGACCCGGAGGCGGAATCGGGCGCCCGCACCGAATCGCACCTGGGGTTCGTGCTGGCCGGGGAGGGGGTGGGCTTCTCCGACGCTGCCTCCCTGCTCGAGTATCTGCTGCGCCGGTGCACGGTCCAGGGGGTCCGCGAGCCGGCCACGCTGCCCGCGACGATCCCGGGCCGCGCCGCGCGCCTGCGGATCGCGGGGGAGGTCGTGGGAGAGCTCGGCGAGATCCATCCCGCGGTCCTCGAGTTCCTCGGCCTACCGGTACCCGTGGCCTGGGGCGAACTCGACCTGCATGCGCTCTACCCGCTGCTGGGCGGTCCCACCGACTCGGCTCCGGCGGAGCCCCGCGCCACCGCCGCTCCGCCGGGTGACGGCCCGACAACGGAGATATAGCGCGACCCGGTCGGCCCCCGATGGGCGCGCGCAAGGCCACGGCTGCTCCGTCCCGACGTCGCTGGGAGGAGGCCGCGAAGGCCTCGCTGGGCGAGCGGAGGGAGGGCGGGCAGGTCCCGCTCCTCGCGGAGGCGCCTACCGACCCCGCGCAGGAAAGCTTGGAGAAGCTCGGCTTCCCGGGCGCGGAGCCGTACACCCGCGGGATCCAGCCGACGATGTACCGCGGCCGGCTCTGGACGTTCCGGCAGTACTCGGGGTTCGGCACGGCCCGCGAGACCAATCGTCGGTACCAGTACCTGCTCGCGAGCGGACAGACGGGGCTCTCGGTGGCCTTCGACCTTCCGACCCAGATCGGCTACGACTCCGACCATCCCCGCGCGAAGGGGGAGGTCGGTCGCTGCGGCGTCGCGATCACGGGGGTCACCGACATGGAGAGCCTCTTCCGGTCCATCCCGCTCGACCGGGCGACCGTTTCGATGACGATCAACGCGACCGCCCCGATCCTGACCGCGCTGCTGGTGGCCGTGGGCGAGGCGCACGGGGTGCCGCGAGCGCGCCTGGGCGGCACCGTCCAGAACGACATCCTGAAGGAGTACATCGCCCGCGGGACGTACATCTATCCGCCCGAACCGTCGCTGCGGTTGACCGTCGACCTGATCGAGTTCGCGACCCGGGAGATGCCCCAGTGGAACTACATCTCGGTCTCGGGCTACCACATGCGCGAGGCCGGGGCCACCGCCGCGCAGGAGGTGGCCTTCACCCTCGCCAACGCGATGGCGTACGTCCGTGCGGTCCGGGCGCGGGGCCTCGCCGTCGACGAGTTCCTGCCCCGCCTGTCCTTCTTCTTCAGCTCCGACCGGAACTTCCTCGAGGAGATCGCCAAGTTCCGTGCGGCGCGGCGGCTCTGGGCCTCCTTGGCCCGGGAGAGCCTCGGCGCCACCAACCCCCGCTCGCTGCAGCTCCGGTTCCACACACAGACCGCCGGCTCCTCGCTCACCGCCCAGCAGCCCGAGCTCAATGTGGTGCGCACCACGCTGGAGGCGCTCGCGGCCGTCCTCGGGGGCACGCAGTCGCTGCACACGAACGCGCTCGACGAGGCGCTCGGCCTGCCGACGCCGGAGTCGGCGCGGCTTGCGCTGCGCACCCAGCAGATCCTGGCCGAGGAGACCGGCGTGGCCTCCACGATCGATCCGGTGGGAGGCTCCTACACGATCGAGGCGCTCACCGACCGCATCGAGGCCGACGCGCGCGCCTACCTGGACCGGATCGAGACGATGGGCGGCTCGGTCACGGCCGTGGAGCGAGGGTTCTTCCAGAGCGAGATCGCCCGGGAGGCCTACCGCACCGCTCGGGCTCGGGAGGCCGGTACGGAGCGGGTCGTCGGGGTCAACGCCTTCCCGGAAGGGAATCCCGAGTTCTCGCTCTTCCCCCAGAAGGGCCGCCGCGGCGTGGCGATCCAACGCATCACGCCGGCGCAGGAGGCCGAGCAGGTGCGACGGGTGCGCGCCCTGCGCTCCCATCGGGACCCGTCCCGGGTCAGCTCGGCGCTGGAGGAACTGCGCCGTACCACTCGCGCCGGAGGCAATGTCATGACGCCGCTCCTCGCCGCGCTCCGCGCCCGGGCGAGTCTGGGCGAAGTGGCCGAGCTCTGGCGCGGAGAGTTCGGCGAGCACGCGCCCTCGCGGGCGTTCTGAGGATCCATGACCGTCGACCACCTCGCGATCGCGGTCCACCGGCTCTCCGAGGCGGTGCCGCGCTGGGAGCAGCAGCTCGGCGCGGCCGCGAGCCCTCCGGAGGAGGTCCCGTCCCAGCGGGTCCGCGCGGTGTTCCTGGACGTCGACAACACCCACCTCGAGTTCCTCGAACCGACGTCGGAGGACTCGCCGATCGCTCGATTCCTCGCCCAGCGCGGCGAAGGAATGCACCACATCGCCTTCGCGGTGCCCAGCGTCGACCGGAAGCTCGCGGAGCTCGCGAGCGCCGGTGTTCGGCTGATCGACACGGTCTCCCGTCCCGGGGCCCGCGGCCGTCAGGTCGGGTTCTGCCACCCGTCCGCGTTCGGTGGGGTCTTGGTCGAATTCGTGGAGGCGCGCCCGTGAGCCGGGTCGTCGAGGTGACGCTCCGCGCCATCGTGGACAGCCGGGGTTCCCCGACGGTCGAGGCGGAAGTGACCGACGCCGACGGCCACCGCGGCCGCGCCGGTGCACCGAGCGGGGCGAGCACGGGCACGCACGAGGTGCTCGCCCTGCCGGAGGGGGGCGTGCCCGCCGCCCTCGATCGATTCCGGACCGACGTGCGTCCCGCGTTGCTCGGGCGCGAACTCTCCGACGCTCCGGGCTGGGACGCCGCATTGCACCGGGCGGACGGGGACGATGAGTTCCGGCGCATCGGAGGTGGCGTCGCCACCGCCCTCTCGATCGCCGCTGCCATCGCCCGAGCTCGGGCGGCGGGAGTTCCCCTCTGGCGCAGCTGGCTCCGGCCGGGACTGGACGGCTCCGGTCGGCCCATGATCGTCGGCAACTGCCTCAACGGGGGCCGGCACGCGATCGGCGGACCGGAGTTCCAGGAGTACCACGCGATCTCTTCCGCACCGAACCCCGCGGATGCCGTGCGGGCGGCCATCGCCGTGCACCGGCGGGTCGGCGAGGCCCTCACCGAGAAGTTCCCCAAGCTCGCGCTCGGCCGGGGCGACGAGGGCGGATGGGTCGCGCCGCTCGGCAGCCTGGAGGCGCTCGAGCTACTCAGTCAGGCGTGCGAAGCGGTCCGCGACGAGACCCATCTGCCGGTCCACCCCGGGCTCGACCTCGCGGCGAGCGAGTTCTTCTCCGACGGCCAGTACCGCTACCGGGACCGGAACCTCGACCCCGACGGCCAGCTGGCCTTCCTGGTCGAGTTGGTCGACAAGTTCGGGCTCAAGTACATGGAGGACCCGTTCGAGGAGGAGGCGTTCGACAGCTTCGCGGCGTTCACGAAGGCGGTGGGGGGGAAGCTCCTCGTGGTGGGGGACGACCTGTATACTACCGGACTCGCCCGTCTGGAGCGCGGCATTGCCGAGAAGTCGACCAACTCGGTGCTGATCAAGGTCAACCAGGTGGGCACGTTGACCGACACGTTTGCCACGGTCGACCGGGCGCGGGCCGCCGGCTGGTCGACCATCGCCTCGCACCGCAGCGGCGACCTGCCGGAAGGGTGGCTCAGCCACTTCGCCATCGGGACGGGGGCCCGGGGGCTCAAGTGCGGACTCCTCGGCGGGGAGCGTGTGGCAAAGCTAAATGAACTCCTGCGGCTCGCCGCCCCCGCGCAGACCTCCCCATGACCCCCGACGAAGTCGAAGCAGAACCGCCGATCCGGGCCGACGACGGTCAGGACATCGAGCCGGGGGAGCTGCTCCTGCCGGAGGAGACGTACCTCACGTCGGGTGTCCACATCGGCACCCAGCAGAAGTCGGCGTCGATGCGCCGCTTCGTCTACAAGATCCGGTACGACGGGCTCTACGTCCTCGACATCAAGGAGACCGACCGCCGCATCCGCCTCGCCTCTCAGTTCCTCGCCCGGTTCCCTCCCGAGAAGATCCTCGCGGTCTCGCAGCGGCAGTACGGGCAAAAGCCCGTGCGCCTGTTCGCCAAGTCGATCGGCGCGGTCAGCTTCTCGGAGCGATTCGTTCCGGGTTGCCTCACCAACCCTGCCCTAACCGAGTATCTCGAGCCGAAAGTGCTCGTCGTCACGGACCCCGCGACCGACCAGCAGGCGCTGAGCGAGGCGGTCTCGATCGGCATCCCCGTGGTGGGGATCTGCGACGTCAACAACGAGACGCGCAACGTCGACTTCGTCATCCCCGCGAACAACAAGGGGCGGGTCGCGCTCGCGACCGTCTACTGGTTGCTCGCCCGGGAGATCCTCAAGGCCCGCGGCGGCCCCGCGGCCGAAGTGCCGTTCCCTCTCACCATCGAAGACTTCCAAGTCTCGCTCTAGCGCGGCGTCCTGCCTTTAACCCCGCGCGGCCCTTGAGGAGGGTGGCCCGAAACGGGGGCGGGCTCGTCGAGCTGCTGGTGGCGCACGGGCTCGCGGAGCCCGCCGCACGCATCTATCTGGTCGCGAGCCGCGAAGGTCCACTGCCGGCCTCGGAGCTCGCCCGGGCGACCGCCGTCCACCGCGTCCACGCTTACCGTTACATCAACGAACTCGTCGAGCGCGGCCTGCTCGAGCCCACCGGTCAACGCCCGAAGCGGTTCGCGCCGCTGCCGGTCGACGAGCTCCTCGACAAGTGGATCCGGGAGGAAGCCACCCGCCTCGAGGCGCTGCGCGACGGCCGGGAGCGGCTGCTCGCGGAATGGCGGGCGACGGTAGGAACGCCCGAACCGCACGACGCGCGGCGGTTCTCCATCATCGAGGGCCAGGAAGCGATCTGGCGCCTGCTCAAGCGCCGCTTCGGCGCGGCGCGTTCCGAGATCCTGATCGCCGTCTCGGCGTTCTCCCTCCCGCGTGCCGTCGATGGAGGGCTCGACCGCGCTCTTGCCCACGCGCGCGCCCGCGGGGTGCGGGTGCGGATCGTCACCGAGGTGGGCCCGTCCAACCGAACCGAGGTCAAGCTGTTCAGCCACGTGGCCGAACTGCGGCACGCCCGCCGACCGGTCTCCAACCGGGCGATCCTGATCGACCGGAAGTCGGCCGCCGTCTTCGTGACGGGAGCGGAGGGGCTGGGCGGAAGCGAGGCAGCCCAGCTCATGCTGTGGACCACCGACCCCCGATTCCTCGCGCTGACCCGGGCGTACCACCAGCGCCTCTGGTCGCTGTCCGTACCCGTGGATGAGCGGGAGGTGGAGCTCGAGCAGCCGGCCCGGGCCGTCCTGCCGATCCGGCGGGGACAGTCCTCGGAGACCTTCGCGCGGCTGCAGGAGATCGCCGAACTCGGGATGACCGCCACCGGGATCGAGGAGCTGCGCGTGGACCTGCCGGAGCTCATCGAGACCGTGGCCCGCCAGCTCGGGAGGCAGATCGCCGAGGGGATGGAGGGCACGAGTCCGGAAGAGGTGGTCCAGGAGCTCGCGGCGTACTACCGCACGCACTCGCTCGGCAAGGTGGAGGTGGTACGGTCGGCACCGCTCACGCTGACGGTCCGCAACTGCTTCGCCTGCCGCCACTCCCCCGAGATCGGCCGCGTCCTCTGCCCGGAGATCATCGGCACCGTGCTGGAGACCCGTCTCGGCGAGCGGTTTGACATCTCCAAGCCCGACCCCACCCGGCACGCCGAGCGTGGCTGCGTCTTCGGCGTCCGGGCCGCGTAAGGGCTCGAGTCACGTTGCGCCCCCTTGGGGCGCAGGTCCCCAGCGGCCTAGGCGCTGCTCGCGGTGGTCCCCGGAACAGCGGGCGGAGTCGAGGAGGGGACCCACCGGAGTCGCATGCCGAAGGAGACCGTCGTCGCGAAGGCGACCAGGAACGCCACCCCCATCTCCACCGTCGCGGAGGGCGGGTTCGGAGAGGAACTGACGAACGCCATGCCGGCGAGTCCGGCGACAATCACGCTGGCCAGAATCACGATCGCCGGGACGACGAAGTCGACCCGTCGGGAGAAGAGCGCGACGACGACCAGGATGATCGAGAGCACCCCGAGGACTTGGCCCAACGTCCAGTGGAGGTCGAGGGCCGGGAAAGAACTGTTGCTGCTGAAGCCGCCGGCGGGGGCGTAGGCATTGGTCCAGAGGCCGGCGATGTACTGCACCACGAGGAGGAGTCCGGTGACGGGCAGGAGCACCTTGAGCGCTTTCCCGGGCCAAGTCGGAACTGCCATCGGAGGCCACGGTGGAATCGAATTGATATGAAACTGTCTACGGGCTCGTGTGCACAGCGTGCCTCGACGGTCTTCGGGCAAGCGGCAATGTCTGACGGCGCGGGCCTACCACAGCAGTACTCTTCGCGAGGCCGTGGGAGCCCCTGCCACCCTAGCCCTTCGCTGGCCGACGAGGCCGGTTCCGTTTGAGACCCATCCGGAGGTGGGCGATGTCGTCCCAGGTTCGGGAGAGCGTCCCGAAGCCGTGCTAAGCCAAATCATGGTGTAACGGCTGTATGTACACCGAGTACATCGGCATGACCAAGGTATATAAGGGGGTGGACCTTGCCGCTTATAGGATTTCCATGAAGCAGAACGCACTCGCCGGCCGCAAGGAGGCCGATGTCGACGCCCTCAGTTCCCCCGTGGCGGAGGTCTGCCCGGAATGCGGTTCGACCCATCTGACCCGCGACGACGTGCGCGGTGAGGTGGTCTGCGCCGACTGCGGCTTGGTCGTCGACGCGAGCGCCCTCGTTTCGGACCGTGGCCAGCGCGGCAGCAAGGAAGACACCGGCCGTGAGGCCCGCGGCTGGGGCCCCGTCATCTCTCCCCTCATGCCGGACAAGGGGCTGTTCAGCGAGATCGGTGTCCCGACGCGCGACTTCCAGGGCAACTCGCTCTCTCGGAACACCTCCCTCAAGTTCTACCATCTGAGGAAGCTCAACCACCGGCTCCGCGCCGCCCGCACCCACCAGCGCAACCTCGTCGTCGCGCTGGGGGAGCTCAACCGGCTCGCCGGCGTCCTGGGTCTGTCTCGCGAGGTCAAGGAGTCGGCGACGTACATCTACCGCCGTGCCCTCGAGCACAAGGCCACGCGGGGCAAGAAGATCGTCGCCCTGGTCGCGGCGAGCGTCTACGCGGCCTGCCGCCAGTGCCACGTGCCGCGCACGATGAAGGAGATCATCGCGCACTCCAAGGCCACCAAGATCGAGGTCGGTCGGGCGTACACGTTGCTGGCCCGCGAGCTCAAGCTCGGGCTCAAGCCGGTGGAACCCCGCGACTACCTGGTGCGGTTCACCCAGGACCTCAACCTCTCCAAGGAGGTCCGGGCGAAGGTGCTCGACCTGCTCGAGCAGGTGGAGCAAGTGTACTCCACGAGCGGCGTGCTACCGAACGGGATCCTCGCGACGATCATCTACATCGCGTCGAACCTGATGGGCGAGCCACGCAGCCAGGACCGGATCGCCGCGGTCGCGAACGTGACCCCGGTCACGATCCGCAACCACTACAAGGAACTCCTCGACCTGCTCGGGCTGCCGAAGAACCTCGCCAACCCGCAGGCCCGGGCGCTCCTGCCCCCGGGCACCCTCGGCGGACGCCCGAGCGTCGCCAAGGACATGGGTCCCGCGATTCCGGCCGACGCGTAGGGCGCTTCGCCCGCTCCGGCGGTAGCGGTTAACTGCCGGCGCGGGCTCGCCGGTCGTGGGCACTGTTCCGACGCTGAGTTACTCCTCGGTACGCACGTACCTCGAGTGCCCGCTCCGCTGGAAGTACCTCTACCTCGAGCGGCTTCCCGAAGCTCCCCGCGGCTACTTCTCGTTCGGTCGCACGGTCCATTCGGTCCTGGAGGAGTTGCTCCGCCCGTACCTCCGTCCCACCGCCCGCCGCACCGAAGGGCTCACGCAGCGGACGCTCGAGCACTTCGGCGACTACCGCGCAGAACCCCCCGAGCCGATCCGCCCCGAGGAGCTGCTGGAGCTGTACGAACGGCGCTGGATCCCAGACGGATACGAGAGCCCCGAGGAAGAGCGCCGCTACCGCGAGCTCGGCCGCACGCTCTTGCTACGGTACCACCAGGAGGTGGTGCGACAACCGCCCACTCCCGTAGCCATCGAAGCGCATCTCGAGGCGAAGTGGGAGGGGGTTCCCGTCCACGGGTACGTCGACCGGATCGACCTAACGCCGGCCGGCGGGCTCGAGGTGGTCGACTACAAGACGAGCCGAGGGCTCACGGTTCAGGACGCCCTGACCTCCGACCAGCTCGCCCTGTACCAGGTCCTGGTCGAGCACAACTTTCCGAACCCGGTCGAGGGCCTCGCGCTCATCGACCTGCGCGGTGGCATCCACCTCGCCTCTCCGCCCCGGCCGACCCAGGCGCTGGCGGCGCTTCGGGTCTCGGTGGGCGAGGTCTCCGACGGGATCCGGGACGAGGAGTACGCCCCCACCCCCGGGAGGGCCTGCGCCCGATGCGAGTTCCGTGACCGGTGTCCAGAGTTCAAGGAGGTCCCCGCCGCCGATCGCGAGCGGCTCGCCGTCCTCGTGGACCGGTTCGTCGATCTTCGGGACTCCGAGCAGAATCTTGAACGCGAGCTGCGCAGCGCGGCACTCGCCCTGCACGAGGTGGCCGAACGGCTCGGGCTGCATCGGATCCCCGGTGAGCGTGGAGTAGCCGTACGTCGCCGGGAGCGCGCAGCGCGTTCCGGTGCCAAAGCCGCCGAGCCGGCCGCATCGATGCCCCGACCTATCGGCCGGTGGTACTGGGAGATCGAAGCCGCGGCTCGCGCTAGCAGCCCTCGGCGTACGGACCGGCGCAAAGCGACGGCCGTCGGACCGAGCGAAGGCAGCGCGAGCTAGCCGCCCGCCGAAACCCGCTGCCGCAGCAGGTGTCGGGGCCTCCCCAGCCGGTGACTTCGAGTAAAGGCTAATTGGAGGCGAGGGTCGCCGAACTAATGGGGGTCGCCCTCGCCTCGGCAGCGCGCGTGGCGCCTCTCGTTCGGCACGCGCCCACCATCGCCACCTACTGCTCGCACTCCTCACTCCAAATCTTCCACGGCGCGAAGCAGGAGGGGTTCCGGACCCTCGGCATCTGCGGCGGACGGCCGCCCCGATACTACGAGGCGTTCCCGCTGGCCCGCCCGGATGCCTTCCTGGCCATTCCCCGACTCGCCCTGTTGCCCCGGTACGCCGCGCGGCTGAACCGGGAGCACGCGGTGCTCGTTCCCCACGGTTCCTTCGTCGAGTATCTCGGTCCGGAGAAGTTTGCGGCCCTGCCGGTGCCGGTCTTCGGCAACCGCAAGGTCCTCGCATGGGAGTCGGACCGGGAGAAGGAGCGCGAATGGCTCGAGTCGGCCGGGGTCCGCATGCCGAAGCGGTACGAATCGATCGACGACATCGATGGCCCGGCGATCGTAAAGTACTACGGGGCCAAGGGCGGCAAGGGATTCATCCTCGCCAAGGACCGCCGCACACTGGAGGGGTTCCGCCCCACCGGCCCCTACGTGATCCAGCAGTACGTGCTCGGCACCCGCTACTACATCCATTTCTTCTACTCGCCGCTGTCGCGGGACGGGTACCGCGTCGGCAACGGCTCCCTCGAGCTCCTCGGGATGGACCGCCGGGACGAAGCGAACATCGACGAGCTCTACAAGCTCGGTTCGCAGGAGGAGCTGCTCGCCGCGGGGATCCGGCCGACGTTTGTCGTCACCGGCAACGTCCCCGTCGTGCTGCGCGAGTCGCTGCTGCCGCAGGTGTTCGACATCGGTGCGCGGATCGTCGAGCGGTCGATCGAGCTGTTCGGGGGAATGGTCGGACCGTTCTGCGTCGAAGGGATCGTGACGGAGGAGCTCAAGTTCTACGTGTTCGAGATCTCGACCCGGATCGTGGCGGGGACCAACGTCTTCCCCTCGGGTTCGAGCTACGCGGACCTCGTCGCCCCGCACCTCTCGATGGGCCGGCGGATGGCCCTCGAGATCGCACGGGCTCGCCACGAGGGGCGGCTGCGCGAAGTGCTGAGCTAGCCCCTCGACCCGCGAACGCCCCTCTTCAGGGCGGACGTTATGCTCGATTTGGTAACTGGGTCGGTCCGTGGCCGACGCGATCCGAGCCGAGCGGCTCGGTAAGACCTACCCGCACTCGAAGGACGCCGCGCTGGTCGGGATCGACCTGCGCATCCCGGCCGGCAGCGTGTACGGCCTCATCGGCCGGAACGGCGCCGGCAAGACGACGTTCGTCCGGATCGCCTCGACCCAGCTCATGCCGAGCGAGGGGGAGATCTGGGTGCTGGGGCACGATGCGGTGGCGGAACCTCGCTCGGTCCGGGCGCGGATCGCGGTCATCCCCCAGGAGTCTCGGCCGCTCTACTTCCTGACGATCGACGAGCTCGTGTTTCACCACCTACGGATGCGCGGGATGGAACGCGCAGAGGCGCGGCGGCGCACCGACCAGGTGCTGGGGCAGATGGGGCTCGCGGACCGGGCCGACACGCTGGTGAGCCGCCTCTCCGGGGGGCTCCGCCGCCGTGCCATGGTCGCGATGATCTTCGCCTCGGACGCCGAACTGCTGTTCCTCGACGAGCCGACCACTGGCCTCGACCCGCTAGCGCGGCGGGAGGTCTGGGCCGCCATCCAGCGGGCCCGAGAGGGTGGTCGGACGGTGCTGCTCACCACGCACTACCTCGACGAGGCCGAGGCGCTCTCCTCTCGGCTGGCCCTCATCGAGCGGGGCCGGGTGATTGTGGAGGGGACCCCCGCCGATATCCGGGGCCGGGTGAAGTATCCGTTCCGGGTCACGCTGCCGGCGAGCCTCTCCCAGTCGGAGCTCACCTCCTACGGAGAGGTCTCGGGCGTCGCCGGAGGCTGGCTCGTCTTCGCCCGCGAGGAGGCCGCGCGGGAGTTGACCCGGCTCGCCCTCGGGAGGAATCTGGCCGTAGCGATGGCGCCGATCTCGCTCGAGGACATCTTCCTTCAGCTGGTCGGCCGGCCGCTCACCGAGGGAGAGAGCGCGGGGGAGGAGGTGGCATGACCGACCGTCGGCGACTCCGCTCGCTCTGGACGATCGCGTTCATGAACGGGGTGATCCCCGTCCGCCGTCAGCCGCTGTACCTGCTCAACACGATCGCCTCGCCGCTCTCCTTCCTGTTCTTCATCGCGCTGGCCTCCCGCGGGACGCTGCTGCGTCCGGCGATTGCCGGGGGAATGGTGCTGACGATGATCTCGATCGGCACCTCGCTCCAGGCCGACCTTACCCACTTCAAGCAGGACATGAAGTTCCAGGATCTCGTCGTCGCATCCCCCGTCGAGGCACCGATCTACGTCGCCGGTCTCGCCCTGTCGGAGTTCCTCTACTCGATCCCCGGGCTCTCCGTATTCG
This sequence comes from Thermoplasmata archaeon, assembly GCA_022749995.1. GTDB lineage: Archaea > Thermoplasmatota > Thermoplasmata > Lutacidiplasmatales > UBA184 > JAKIVR01. The sequence continues at coordinate 30,294 of JAKIWO010000006.1, forward strand.
TCGCCCTCTGGGTGGCGACCGGGCCGCCGCCGGGGATCCTCGACGCGCTCACCGTCGGGTTCACGCTGCTGCTGGTCTGGGCGTTCTCCTCGGCGCTCGGCTTCACGCTCGCCACGTACTTCGAGGACATCCGCGAGACGTTCGTCTTCGGGCCGCTGGTTTCCCTCGGGCTGACGGTGTTACCGCCGGTCTACTACCCGGCCACGTTCATTCCCGCCGCCTACCGTCCGCTCGCCTTCCTCTCGCCGGCGACGTACGCCGCCGATCTGCTCCACCGGGCGTTCCGACTCGGCGCTTCCGAGCCCCTCTTCGGCCCGCCGCTCCTAGCGGCACCGCTCGATTGGTTGGCCCTGATCGGGATCACCGCGGGACTGTTCCTCCTCGCTGCGAAGAAGGCGCGCTGGCGAGAGCCCTAGCGTTCCACCGTCGAAAAATCGACGGTCGACGACTCCGGAAAGGCGCCGGAACTCGCACGAGCGCGGGGCCGGGAAAATTCCGGCCAAGCACTTATGTACCACCCCACTCCTCGCGGGCCCTGCGATGCTTGCGCTCTCGGACAGCCGGAGTCCGGCCGCCGAGGAAGAGCGATTTTCCCGCTGCGCCTACTGCGGCAAATCGCTGGTCCTCCTCCTGAACGACCGACGAGGAAGCGCTTGCTACGACTGCTTCTCCCTGCTCGGGCCCGAGGCCATCGCGTGTCCCGAGTGTGGGGCGGAGATCGCCCCCCCGCAGCGGGTGACCGGTTGCACCACGTGCGGCTGGTCCCCGCTGCGGAACTGACCCGGCCGTCGACGGCGGGGCCGGAAACCGGCAAAGCTTATCTCGCCGAAACCGTCGAATCGACGGGACGTGCCGAGGTGGCTCAGTCCGGTACGGCGCGAGTCTGGAAAGCTCGTGGCGGAAATCGCCTCGGGAGTTCAAAGGCCGCGCTCGGACCACCCGGCGCGGCGGAGAGTCTCCCCCTCGGCGCTTCCCCGCGCCACCGTGCTGCCTAGCGCATGCCGGTCGGTCCCGCCGAACAGGAGGCGGCGCTCCGCCAGGTGGACGCGTTGCTCGGTTCGGCGCTTCGGCCCGAGGGGCTGACCGAACTCTGTCGATTCCTTCGGCGGGCGTTCGCCCACTACACGTGGGTGGGGGTCTACCGGCTCGAAGGCAGCACCCTCGTGCTCGACGGCTGGGACGGGGAGCGGGCGACGGAGCACGTCCGGATCCCCCTCGACCAGGGGCTCTGCGGGAAGGCGGCGCGGGAGGACCGCACGGTGCTGGTGGGGGACGTGCGCTCCTCTCCAGAGTACCTATCCTGCTTCCTCGACACCCGTTCGGAGATCGTCGTGCCAGTGCGAGCCGGCGGGCGGGTCGTCGGCGAGATCGACGTCGATGGGCAGTCGACGAACGCCTACGACCGAACCGACGATGCCTTCCTCACCGAGGTCGCGCGCCGGCTCGGCCCTTGGCTCGCACGGCCGGCGTAGCTCGGCGCATCGCCCGCAGCGCTTGCTCGGGAAGCTGGGACGCCCACGTCGGGACGGAGCGCCATCGGGCCGGACCCCGCGAGCGCCGGAGCTCGGCCGTGATGGCGACTAAGGCGCGGGTCAGCTCGTCGATGATGGCCAGATCCGCCGCGCGGGCGGTGCGGGAAAGTGGGTTGAGGTCGATCGCGATCACCCGCTGGCCCCGACGGCGCAGCGCGAGGGCGCGGTCGCCGTCCTCCAGCGGGATCATACAGAGGTCGGCCGACCAGATGCCCTCCTCGTCCACGAGGGCGCGGTCGGAGGGGAGGCCCGGGATGCGCCGAGTCGGTCGACGTCCGAGCACGCCGTGGACGCCGGCCTTCTCCAATTCGGCCGCCACGCCCGCCACCCGCCGGGGGGTCCGGTGGAAGAGGTTCACCTCGACCCGAAGGTTCGGTAACGCACGCTGGAGGGCCGCCACCTCCCTGGAGGCGAGGGCGGCCACGTTTCCGTTGACCGAGAGCACCGGGCGACGGGCGGACTTGAGCCAGCGCGCAGCGAGCCTCTCGGCGCGCCGTGCCGACGGGCTCGTGCGCTCACCGAGGAGGTAGTCGAACGCCTCGGCCCGCCCCTGGGCGATCAACCCCTCGGGAACGACGAGTCCCCGGTCGGAGGCCGCCGCGAGCCTCGCGCGCAGTCGGAGACTCCGGTAGCGCGGATGGCGGGGCGAGAGGTGCGTCACGCCAGTACGGGCGGCTAGACGCGCTCGGGTTCGGCGGGGGTCGGTTTGACCTTGCCGTTACGCTCGGCCGTAGGGAAGTCGAGATGGGATTCCATCGCGCTCACGCGGGCCTCGAGGGGAAGCAGTCCCTGCTCGAGCGTCTTGGCCACGACGAGCTTGAGGCTCTCCTCGAGCGCGACGATGTCGCGACCCAGGTCGGAGAGGCGCCGGGCATTGTCGTTGAGCAGCAGCCGAGTCTGCGCCGCCAGCCGGAACGTATCGTCGACGCCGCGGACGAGCTGTTTGGAGCCCTGGGCGAAGGTCTCGATCGACTCCCCCACCGGCGCCCACTTGCGGTCGAGGTTGTCGCCGATCGTCTTGGCCAGCTCGCCGCTCAGCCGCTCGGTGCCCTGGGTGAGGCCGGCCTCGATGCGGTCGCCCACGACCTTGTCGACGGTTTCGAGGCGGCTCTTGAGCGTCTCCTCGAGCGAGCCCTGCAACTCTTCGATGTGGCTCAGCCGATCCTCGAGCCCCTCGAGCCGGGCGACCAGGTTGGAGTAGACGGAACCGACGAGGGTGTCGGTGTGGACGCTGTCGACCTCCTGCGCCCGAAGGAGCAGGTGGAGCACCCAATGCTCGCGCCCCTTGGTCTCGGCGAGCGGGCCGCGGTCCAGTCGGTCGCGGATATCGCGGTTCTCGATGAGTTGCTGTAGCTCCTTGAGCACCTCGAGGCGGACCGCCGAGGTGCCCGAGCTCGTCACGGGCCGCTCGGGCATTTCACCGGGGAATCGGGGTGCGAGCTAAACTAATCTTCGGTGGCCGACGGATAACTCCTCGTCGACCGGGGTCGCACCGACAGGGCCGGAACCAGCGGCTCAGCCCTCGAAGCCGGCGCCGAGCAGCTCCCGGGCGATGACGAGCCGCCGGATCTCGCTCGTGCCCGCGCCGATCTCAAGGAGCTTAGCGTCCCGGGCCAGCCGCTCGACCGGGTATTCCCGCATGTAGCCGTACCCCCCGAACACTTGGATCGCGTCTAGGGCCACTCGCGTGGAACACTCCGAGGCGTACGTGAGCGCCGCCGAGCTCGCCCGGGCGCTGCGGGTATCGTGCTGGACCGACCGGAGCGCGTGCTGGAGCAGTCCGCGAGAGGATTCGAGCGCGATGTACATGTTCGCGAGCTTCTCCTGGATGAGCTCGAACTGGCCGATCTTCTTCCCGAACTGCTCCCGCTCCCGGGCGTAGCCGGTCGCCAACTCGAGACATTCGGCGATGATGCCGACGGGGATCGCCGAGAGGACGGCCCGCTCCACGTTGAGCCCGCCCATCATCACGGCCACCCCCTCGTTCTCCCGTCCGAGGAGCCGGTCCGCTCCCACCGCGCAGTCCTGCAGCGCGAGTTCCCCGGTGGGGGACCCTCGCATCCCCATCTTGTCCAGGCTCCGAGCGACGGTGAACCCGGGCGTGTCGCTCGACAGAAGGAACGCGCTGATCCCGCGGGCCCCCTGCCCGGGGGCGGTTTTCGCGTAGACGAGCAGCGTCTGAGCGACGGGCCCGTTGGTGATGAACTGCTTGCTGCCGTTCAGTCGGTACCCCGCCCCGTGCCGCTCGGCGCGAGTGGACAGGCCCACCGCGTCCGATCCCGCGCCGGGCTCGGTGAGCGCCAGCGCGCCTATCGCATCCCCTCGGGCTAGTGGCGGCAGAAACTCGGCGCGTTGACGGTCGTTGCCGTTCCGGTACAGGTTGTCGACGACCAGATTCGAGTGGGCGCCAACGGACAGCGCCAGCGCGGGGCTCGACCGGGCGATCTCCTCAAGGAGCACCGCCTGAGCACCATACCCCAGGCCCAGACCGCCGAACTCGCTCGGGACCGTGGGCGCGAGGAACCCGTACTCGCCGAGCTTCCGGAACAGCTCGCGGGGGAACCAATCCTCTCGGTCCATCCGCGTCGCGATGGGTCGGACCTCCTGGTTGACGAACCGTCGTGCCGCCTCCCGCAGCTCCTCGAGCGGCTCCTCGACGGGATCGGCCATACCCCTCGGAGGAAGCCCGCCGCTTAGCCTTTCGCGGGGCGCCGGCCGGCCCGAGCCGCCGGAAGGAGCCGGAGCCCTGAGTGCACCCGCCAGGAATCGAGGCTCCGAGGATAGTCGGAGCGGTAGTGCACACCTCGACTCTCCGTGCGCGCCAGCGCGCTCCGGGCGATCACCAGACCGGCGAGTGACAGGAGGCCGGTCGCTGCGCCCTCCGATCCGGGCCGGCCCTTCGGAGCGGCCCGAACGCCGGCCTCGAACCGGCGGATCGCCCTCCGTAGCCCGCCTCCGCTCCGAACGATGCCGACCTCCTCCCAGAGCCGGCGGCGCAGCTCCAGACGATCGGGGGGATCCGAGACCTCCGCCGGGGAGGGAATCCTCAGTCCGAGCGTGCGCGCCGGAGTCGAGGGACCTCCTGCGCTCGGGTGGAGCAGCTGCCGCACGACGTGTTCCCCGAAGACCACCCCTTCGAGCAGCGAGTTGGAGGCCAGACGGTTCGCTCCGTGCACCCCCGTCGCGGCGGCCTCGCCGCAGCAGAGCAGCCCCGGGATCGAGGAACGTCCTTCGATGTCGGTGGCCACTCCCCCGATCAGAAAGTGGGCCGCGGGAGTGACCGGGAGCCGGTCGCGGGACGGGTCGAGCGCGTAGGTCCCCAGGAACCGGCAGATCGTAGGGAATCGGGTGAACAACAAGTCTCGCGGCAATGCGGTGGCGTCCAGGTAGACGCACCGGGAGCGCGTGCGCTCGAGCTCGCTGCGGATCGCTCGGCTCACCACGTCCCGCGGAGCGAGGTCGGCGTCGCGGTGGTACCGGGGCATGAACCGTTCCCCTCGGGAGTTGCGTAGCACTGCCCCCTCTCCTCGGAGCGCCTCCGTCAGGAGGTAACGCGGGGCGCCCTCCCGCAGGAACACCGTCGGATGGAATTGGACGAACTCCATGTCGGAGAGCAGGGCACCGGCGAGCGCCGCCAGCACCACCCCCTCCCCGGTGGCTACCGCGGGATTCGAGCTCTCCTGGAAGAGGCTGCCCGCCCCGCCGGTGGCGAGGACCACGGCCGAGGGCTCGAGGGTCTCGCTCTCCGCGCCGGAGGGGTCGGAGAGGGTCACCTCGATCCCGGCGGGCCGGACGCGCAGCGAGCGCAGGACTCGACGTTCCCGCACCTCGAGCGCCAACTCGAGCGCCCGGCGTTTGAGCGCCTCCTCGATCAGGAGTCCCGTGGCGTCCCCGCCGGCGTGGAGGATCCGGGCGCGGGAGTGCGCCGCCTCGCGTCCGAGGGACACTTCGCCCTCGACCCCGTCGAACGGGACGCCGAGACGGACCAGGTCGGCGATCCGAGCCGGCGCCTCCTCGACCAGCCGCCGGGCGGCTTCCTCCTCCACGAGCCCGGCGCCGGCGCGGAGGGTGTCGGCCAGGTGCAGCTCGGGCGAATCGCCCGGACCCACCGCGGCGGCGATTCCGCCCTGAGCGTAGCGCGTATTCGACTCCTCGAGACCGGCCTTGGTCACCAGCGTGGGATGGAGTCCGAGCTCGCGGGCGCGGACCGCGACGTATAGGCCGGCGATCCCGCTCCCGATAACGAGCGCCCGACGTACGCCCCCCATCGCTTCCCGCGAGCCGTCGGGGGACTAACCGCTTATCGTGGCCGCAACGGCTTCCCGCCCCTATGTGCTCGGCTCTCGCGATGACGGAGCCGTCCGCCGCCGGCCCTGCCCCGCCCCTGCGGCTGCCGGTCGTGGAAGCCGACCCCGTACTCGCGGAGCGGCTCCGACGAGCGATGGAGGCGCCGGCCGGGCCCCGCCTCGTGTGGGTCACCGACCTCGTGGACCCGCGGCGTGCCTACTACCACGAGATCTCTCCCGTCCCCGCGACCCCGGAGGTGGCCGCCCGGCGCGAAAGCGGCCGTCGCATCCACGACCGGGTCGAGCGGTTGCTTGCCGCTCCCGAGCACCGGGAGATTCGCGTGGGCATCGACGGCATCGTGGGCCGCATCGATCTACTGTTCGACCGGCCGACCGAGCTCAAGTCGACCGCCCGACTTCCCGCGGCGGCCGACGTCCGGCTCCTGCGACCGGCGTACGTCGAGCAGCTGGCCGCCTACTGCGCGCTGCTCGGCCGCGCAGAAGGCCGTCTCCTGCTGGTCGGCTCGCAAGATTCGAGCGAGTCCGAAGTCCGGGCGCTGGACTGCGAGTTCAACGACCTTCCCGGACTCCGGGCCGCGCTCGAGCAGAGCGCACAGCTGATCCGTCGGTCCGTGGAAACTCGGGATCCCTCCTTGCTGCCGCGTTGCGCCTGGTACGACCGCGGGTGCGAGTATCGCGAGGCCCAGCGGTGCGGCTGCACCGGGACCGAGCCGGCCGGCGCCACTCCGGGGGGGGAGCGGCTCGCGCGCATCGAGCGGAACGAGCCGCTCGAGGCGGAGATCGGGCTCCGGCTGCGTGCCCCGCCCCGCCCACCGGAGTCGGAGCCGTTCGACCGCTTCTCGGAGCTGCTCTTTCCCCGACCGACGTACTTCGAACGGATCGGCACGCCGAAGGCCACGGGCCGCGAGTTCACGGGCACCAGCCTGTGGCGGCGGATGCTCGCCGCGAGCGACTCCGAGCTAGGGACGGAGCTCGAGGAGCGGCGGAGCCGGACCGGCGAACCGACCGAGCCGCTCCGGTGCTTCCGTGGAGAGCCGGTCCTGGAGAAGACGACCAAGAGCCGTTGGCGGACCCCGCCGGAGCGGATGCCCGAGCGCGTCCCCCATTACTTCACGGACCTCGCCTTGCGGGCGGGAGCCGTCGGCGCCTCGGGAGGCTGGATCGTTCTCGCTCGGGAGCTTCCCGAGCCGGGCGTTTCCCCGATGGAGGTCCTCCACGTGCAGGTCGGCGAGCCCAGCGAGCTGGCCCGCGCTTTGGCGGAGCGATGCGAGCGGCTGCACGCTGCGATCGCCCAGCGGGACCCCTCACGGTTGGAGAGCTGTCCGGACTGGATGGTCGCCGACTGCCCGTTCCGCGCGGTCTGCGGCGATCCCTCGGGCCGGCCTACCGCGGTGGCCGGTACCGGTAGATGAACGCGCTCCGCTCCCGTTCGAATCCGAGGGCGTGGTACAGCTCGCGCGCCGGTGTGTTCGCGGCCGTGACCCAGAGCCGAGCGGAGCTGTAGCCCAGGGCGAGCAGCGCCCGGAGACCGCGGGTGAGCAGTGCGGCGCCGACGCCCCGGCGGCGGTACGCCGGGTCGACCGCGAGATCCGCGAAGCTCGCCGAGCGGGGGTTCTCTTCGGTCGTGAGGAGGAAGCCGACCAGGTTCTCCCCCTCGGCGACCGTCATCGACGCCTCCGGCAGGAACCGGCCCAACTCACCGGCCAGGATGCGCTCCAGGACGCGGCGGTTCCCCTCGGGCGAGTCGGCCACGAGTGATTCGTCCGGTCCCCCGCGGAACGCGCGGCGGTCCAGTTCATCGAGCGACCCCACCGGGACCGCGTCCACCGGGAGGAACTCGATCCCGGTGGGGAGCTCTCTCGGGACGGGAATCTCGGAGAGGGTGAGCGAGTGGGAGAGCCCGATCCGCTCGATGAGCTCGAAGCCGGGCCGGCGGCGCAGCAGGCCGCCGAGCTCCCGCTCCTGCGCCTCGGAGAGCCCGGTCACGCCGAAATCGGTCCGCTGGATCTCCGGCGGCAGCCCTTCGGTGCTCCGCGCGGCGAGGAGACGCCCGACCTGGACCGGGTCCGGACTGGGCTCCACGTGCAGATGGCCGTACGCGCGGGAGTCCCGGCGGGAGAGCAGGGCGAGTCCCACCCGACGCCCTCCCTCGACGACGACCCAGCCGTCGAGCTCGCCGGTCCTCAGACGCTCCGCGGCGATCTCGGGCCAGCCGGGGGCGAGCGGCTCTCCCCGCTCGGTGAGGATCCGGCGCAGCCGCGCGGTGAGCTCCACCAGTTCGAACGCCGGGACTTCCCTCGCCGGCTGCAACCGGGCTTCGGGGCTCTGCATGGCGCGCTAGCGGGAAGCGCACTCCCGCTGCAGGATCTGGGCGATGTCGGGGGCGACCGAGACCTTGTCGGCCGGGTTGTCGAGCGTGTCGGTCGAGTACAGGTGGTCGCAGACCGCTTTGATCCGCTCGAAGGCGTCCCGCAGGAACAGTCCGTGGGTGCAGGCGGCCACGACCGTAGCCACCTTGTACCGATGCAGCAAGCGCGCGGCCTCCACGATGGTGCCGCCGGTGGAGATGACATCGTCCAGGATGGCCACGTGCTGGCCCTCCAGGGGCGGGAGGTCCTGCTCGGGCAGCGTGAGCTCCACGTGGTCGCTGTCGATCCGCTTCTTCTCGAGCGCGAGCCAGGGCTTCCCGAGGATGCCGGCCATCCGCCGCACGCGGTCCACGCCCCCCTTGTCCGGGGAGATGAGCAGGTCGACGGTCCGCTCCCGCAGGACCCGGGCGATCGCCGGCACTCCCGTCGCCTCGTATGCCGGCTTGGAGAAGCTGCGGAGCGTCTCGGTCGAGTGGAGGTCGACCGTGACCACCGCATCGGCCGCGAGCTCGACGTGATGCGCGAGCGCTCGCGCGCTTGCCGGTTCTCCCGGATAGAACGGTCGGTCCTGCCGAGCGTACCCGAAGTACGGGATCACCACGAAAAGCCGGCGCGCCCCGGCTTCGCGGATCGCCTCCTCCAAGAGCAACAGCTCGAGGATCTGCTCGTCCGTGCGGGTCGTCTGGACCAGCACCACATCCTCGTCGGCCAACCGGCCCCCGACGCGGACATAGAGCTCCCCGTCGGGGAATCGCTTGGTGAACGGGATGGCGAACGGGGAGTTGCCGAGTTCCCGCGATACTCGCTCGGCGAGCGAGGTAGAGGCACTGCCCGCGATGACCTGCACACTACTACCCGGCCGCTGGACGGGGGGCGGGCCAAAAAGGTTGCGCGAGCCGGGGCTTTGAATCAGAAGCCCCCGTCTGAATCGAAACTCCTTTCGGGAGTTGTGGGTTGGATCGAGTCCTGCTCGGGCCACGGTACTGCCGGGTGGTCCCTCTTCCGAGTGGTCTTCGAGTCGGTTAGCCTCCCGACATTGAACTGAGCCGGGACAACTACAGCTTCGGAGAGGAGAGGGGATCGGAGACGTTCATCCAATTCAAATCGAACAGCACCGGGAACGGAGAGGGGTCGGAGGCGTGGCGCAACGCGTACCACCTGTTCCGAGCGAGCCGGGCCGAGTTCGACCGGCGGTATCATTTGAGATCGAACGTCAAGAGCGCCTTCCGCGCCATTGAGAGGAAGTTCGCGGAGCATGTCCGATCCCGGACCACGGCGGATCAGGTCAACGAAATCATGGCGAAGCTCATCTGTTACAATATGACGGTCTTGGTTCACGGGATGTTCTAGAACGGGATTGCGCCGGCGTTCTCGAACTCGGCCGAGCCTCCCGCCCGAGGGGTTCCGCACCCGAGCCCTTTACACCCACCAGGGTAATCGTGTCCCTGCTCGTCGTTGCGCCATCTATCGAAGTCCGCTTCGTCGTTGAAACAGAGCTCGGGGCGGCTAGTCCACGAGCCTCCAGTCTTGGCATCGTTGCCACCGGCCTTTTCGCACGTCGTCCCATGGGGGACAGCACCATCACGGTACTCAGAGTTCAAGCGGTGACCATCCGCCCTGTATCCGTTGACGACTCGGACCCGGGGGTGCTCCCGTAGCCACGCCTGATACGGCCCGTCGTCCTTCCCGGAAAAGACCTGCATAGCCGGTCGGGAGGCGACCCGCCTCCTTGGACCTTCGTGAAGCAGAACCTACCCGCGTGAATCAAAACTTAGTCTCCAAGGTAGGTCGCTAGTCAAAGCCACCGTGGCCTACACCACTCCCTCACGGACCAATCCCCGGCTACAACTCGTTCGATCCAGCAGCGATCACCCGAAGTCGTCGGCCGGCTCCAAGCTCGTCGCGAGGAGTTCCCCCGAGGAGGGAGCGGACCGGGTCGACCCTTCGGGCGATGGGCGTTCCCCCTCGCGACTTCCGGGAGAGACGGCCTGAGCTAGGACTTCCTGACTTCTCCGCCACCGACCGGGCCTTCGGAGCGGTCGTTCGAATATCGCCGTTCAGCGATTCGAAGAGACGCCGGTCGAGAGCTTCCCTTCGCTCGGGGAGTATCCTGACGTCGGCTCAGCTCACGGTGATGGTTCCGGCCATGTACCCGTACACGCCCATTGGCGGTGTATTGTACGGGTTGGCTCCGGTCCCGCACGGGACGACGCAGTACCACACCAACGTGCCCGAGCGTGTGAAGTCGACACTGAACTGAACGACGCTGAGACCCGGACTGAGGACCTGCACTCCGGCGCTCGGGA
>JAKIWO010000060.1 GCA_022749995.1 Thermoplasmata archaeon
CTCGTTAATCTGCGTGACCACCTGACCGACGTTGACCCCGAGCGGCCCCAGCGCCGAGCCGAGCGCGGCGCCGGCGGCGGCCTTGCCGCCCTCGACGAGCACGCTGACCTCCTCCGCCATCTTAGGGGCTCCCGCGCTCGAGCATCCGGACGTGGTCGCCGCGGACGGTGACCGGGATCGGGACGACCGCTTCGATGAGCTCCACGGTGATCTCTTCCTTGGCCTGGTCGATCTTCTTGACGCGCGCCTTCTCGCCCTTGAACGGTCCGGCCACGAGCTCGACGATCGCGCCCTCGACGAACCCTTCGACCGTGATCCGCGGAACGAGCAGCGGCTCGACCTCCTTGAGCGTGGTCTCGCCATCGACGAGACCGCGTGCCTTGCGGATCCCTTTGAGCATCTCGCGGACCCCCTCGAAGCTCATCCCCTCGGCGAAGACGTAGCCCCGTAGAGCGGCCGGGACGAGCAGGGAGAACAGCACGTCGGGCTTTTCCTCCGCCCGGGTGAGCAGCGTGTCCGCGACCTCCCGTTCGTACCCGCGCGAGGTCTTGATCGCGAGCACCGACTGGCGGGCCTCCCAGGAGAGCGTGAGCCGGGCCGGTCGCGCGTATCCGTCGGACTGGGCGGAGAGGCGGAGCTCGACCCGGTCGCCGTACCGGACCCCCACGGGGGCCTCCACCTGGAAGGAGAGAGGCAACGGCCCGCTCGAGGCGATGTTGAGGCTGACCGTCTCCTTGCGTCGCACCAGGTCGGCGAAGTTCTTCTTGCCGGGCAGCAGCCATCGGACCGGCCACTCTGCACCCTCGCCTGGATAGGTGGAGGTGTAGGCGACCTCGACGGTCAGGACCGCAGGTGAGCTCTCGCTCCGGCTCGTGGTCAGAACGGCCGAGAGGGTGGAGACCGTGCCCGCGGTGACCTGCCGCTGGGCGTCGTCGGCCGGGGCGATCTTGAGCTCCCCGACGGGGATCGCGGGCGTGGGCGGAGGGGCCGCGGTCGGCTGCGGGGCCGCCGGCGCCTCGTTCGGGGCCGCGGGCTTCGCCGGGGCCGCCGGTGGGGCGCTGCCGTCGAGCAGGCCGATGCCGTCCGACTCCCCCTTCATCTAGAGGCCCCCGCCAAACAGGTTCTGCCAGAGCCAGGGACCGGTCTGGGTAAAGAAGACGTAGATCAGGAATCCGACCGAGCCGATCACGACGGCGCCCAGCGCGGTCACTTCGAGCACCTTGACGTACTCCTCGGTGCTCGGCTTGCGGGCCATCCGCAGGATGCGCCCGTACTTGCCGTGCCCTACGCCGCGCAGGCGGCCGTCCAAGTTGTCTTGGACGTTGCGGGCGCGATCGAGGAAGGCCATCGGTACAACCTAGCGAACGACATCCAGCTCGGGGCCCGTGCGGGCCCGGGGCTCGCCGCTCGTACTGGTTCCAAACATCTGTGGGGATTTAACCCCGGTGACCACGAGCATCACGCGGATCGTACTCTGCATCGTCGGGTCGACGGCCGCGCCCCAGATGATGCGGGCGGTCGGGGAGATCGCCTTGGAGACCACTTCGGCGGCCTTCTGTGCCTCGGAGACGGTCATGTCGGGCCCGCCGGTGACGTTGATGAGCGCGCCGGTGGCGCCGGCGATGTCGACGCGCAATAGCGGCGAGTGGATCGCCTCCAGCACGGCGTCCTCGGCCCGGTTCTCGCTCTCCGACTCGCCGATGCCGATCAGGGCGACGCCGCCGCCCTTCATGATCGTGCGCAGGTCGTTGAAGTCCAGGTTGACGAGCCCAGGCTTGGTGATGATCTCCGTGATGCCGCGGATCGCCCGGGAGAGGACGCTGTCGGCGACCTTGAAGGCGGTCTGGATCGGCAAGCGCGGGACCAGCTCGAGGAGCCGGTCGTTGGGGATCGTGATGACCGTGTCCACCGCGGCGCGCAGCCGCTCGAGCCCCCACATCGCGTTCTCCATGCGGACCAGCCCCTCGCTCGCGAACGGCAGTGTGCAGACGGCGATGACGAGGGGGTTGCCCCCGTTGACCTCGCGGGCGATCTCGGAGACGACCGGGGCCGAGCCGGTGCCGGTCCCGCCGCCCAGTCCGAGCGTCACGAACACCATGTCGGCGCCCTGGAGCAGCTTCTTGAGCTCGTCCTCGGCCTCGCGCGCGGCCTGTTCGCCGACCTGCGGCAGCGCGCCGGCACCCAAGCCCCGGGTCAACCGCCGGCCGAGCAGGATCTTGCGCGGGGCGTGGATCGTGAGGAGGTGCTGGGCGTCGGTGTTGCAGGCGACCATCTCGGCGCCGGCGAGCCCGTCGTCGAAGATCCGATTGATCGTGTTGCAGCCGCCGCCCCCGCAACCGACGACCTTGATGTTGGTCTTCAGGGAGGCGAGGACCGCCTCGAGCTCGGCGTCGTCGTTGGACAACGTCGGCGTCGGTTCGGCCGGTTTCTTGCCTTCCTGCGGCAGGTGCGAGAGAATCTCCTGAGCGAGCGGGCGCATCGACGGAACTCCGAGCGCGGGGAGCAGCAACCCCCTTATAAAAAGAGACCTCCCGCCATCGAGGTGAACCAGTGGAGTACGAGCGCTGGGCACCGCATTACCGCCGGGTCGCGGAGGATTTCGGGTTCGCGTGGGAGCGGGAGCAGCTCAGCGCCCGGGTGCTCGAGAACCTCCTGCGGGACGAGTCGCGGCTGCGCACGCCCGAGCGACTCGAACACGCCATCCGCCGCCGCAGTGCCGTGGTGGTCGGACTGGCGCCGAACAGTCCCGCACCCCCGCTGCACGCGCTGCAGAGCCGCGGTGAGCCGCCGTGCCTCATCGCGGCCGACGGCGCCACGGACCGCTGCCTGGATGTCGGGCTCGTTCCCGACCTTATTGTCACCGACCTCGACGGCCCTATCCCCGCCCAGGTGTCGGCGAATGCGCGTGGCGCGCTCGTCCTGGCCCACGCGCACGGGGACAACCTCGACGCGATCCGCCGCTGGCTCCCGGAGTTCCCCGGGTCGGTCGGGGGCAGTTGGGCGGGGCCTCCCCGGGGGGGGCTCGTCAACTACGGCGGCTTTACCGACGGCGACCGGGCCGCCTTCCTCGCGGTGGCGATGGGCGCCACGGAGGTGCTGCTCTCGGGATTCGACTTTGAGGCCGTGGAGGAGACGGGTCCGGCCGGCGAGCGCAAGCGGCGCAAGCTCGGGTGGGCCCGCTCCCTGCTCGGGCTCTTGGCGGGGGAGGGCACGCCGCTGTTCCTGCTCCGAGCCGATGGGAGCCGCGTCCCCTATCCGACCGACGCCGGGATGCCGTCGACCCAGTAGACGGTCTCGAGCCCATTCTCGTACAACGGCACGAACGGAAGTCCGCCCAGCCATCCGATGGCCGGTTCGGAGAGCGGCTCGGCGAGGGCACTGGGGTCGAGCGCCACTCCCGCGTACATCGTGCCATCTACGGCGACCACCGAGATGGGGTAGACGTACGGCCCGTGCGGGGCCGGGCTCGAACGCAGCTCGGCGAGGGCCGCGGCACGGTTCGCGCCGGTGAACAGCGCCGGCGTGGACTGCCAGGTCGCCGGCAGATGGTCCACGCCAAAGAGCATCGAGCTGAGTGGATGGTCGCTCGCCACCGCAGCCCCCGGGGCGATGCCGACGCCCACCCACATCCACAGCGCCGCGTCGCCGTTCGTGTACCCCTCCTGGAAGCCCCCGAAATCCGAAGGCGGTGGGTAGACGATCGCCGCGTTGGCCGCGAGCAGCACCACCGCTCCGATGCCCACGGCGAACAGGGCGGGCCGGCCGGCACTCGATTCGGCGCGCAGCGCGAGGCGTCCCAAGCCGATGGCGACGAGGAGCCCGAGCGGAATGACCAGATACTCCGCGTGCCGCCCTAGCGGAACGACCGTACTCGAGGTGCTGAGTGCCCAGGCGGCGGAGAGTCCCAGGGCAGCGAGCCAGGTGAGTACGAGCGGGCCGATCCGGGTACCGGTGACGAGACGGCGGGAGCCGGCCGCCAGCCCGATGAGGACGATCACCGGTGCGAACCAGACGAGCGTCTGCGGCTGGATCACCTGGGAGGTCGCCGGCAGGGGCAACAGCAGCAGCAGGGCGAGCCCGCCGGCGGTCCCCCCCCACAGGAAGACCATGTCACGATACACCGAGGCGTCGGTAGGGTAGCTCACTCGAGCGCCCGCGGTCTTCGCGTGCGATCGCCGCCAGCGCACAAGCAGCGCGACGCAGACGATGGCTACGGCGGCAAGGAGCAGCGCGGGTCCGGGGGAGCTGGCGAGCGCCGTGGGAAGTCCCTCGGTCAGCACCCCCCGGAAGTCGGGTGCCGCCTCGAACCAGAACAGGAGTAGACCGCCGGCGTAGGCGCCGAGGAAACCGAATTCCCGCAATGGGAACCGTCGGCTCCAGGCCAGCGGGCGCCACAGCTCGAGGAGCAGCAACCCACCGAGGGCGCCGAGCAGGAAAAAGTACGCCGAGAGGTGATGCGTCAAGATCAACGCTCCGCCCGTAAACGCGAGCGGGGCGTACCAGCGCGCATCGGTGCGTCCCTCGACGAACATCCACAGCGCTGCCACGGCAAACAAATCCCCCGGGCCCAGCGGCGCCGGGTGCGCCATTGAGAACGCTCGAGGCATCATCACCGCGGCAAACGCCGCGCCTAGGATGGCCACCGAGTCGACCGGCCACAGCCGCCGGAACAACAGGAATAGGGGCAGCACCGAGAGCGCCGAGATTGCGGGGATTGCGTAGATGAGCGCCGAGAAGTTGCTCACGCCCAGCGCTCCGGCGGTCCCCGAGACGATCAGGAAAAGGCCGGGGAAGTCCGGGTAGGCGAATCCCCAGCCCGTGTAGCCGCCCGAGTAGGCGCCACCCACGGGGAGGTGTCCGGTCGCCGTGAGCTGGTTGGCGAGGGCGTAGTACTCGCCCGAATCGGAGCCGAAGAGATAGAAGTTCAACAGCGGGCTGAGCAGCAGGTAGACCGACACCAACGTTGCCGAGAGAAGGAACAGGAACGACGCCGGTGAGAGCGGTTCGGTCGAGCCCGCACCTGGAAGCAAGCCCGGACTGGGGCGCTCCGGCTCTGCCATCGCGGTCTGGGGCCCGAACCGTCGGGGCTTCGGGATGTCATTGGCTGGCGTCAGGGGAAACACCGCCCGAACTCCGAGCCAATTCTCGTCCCTCCCTTCCCGTCCGCTCCGCTCATGCCCGCCGAGTTCTCCCCAGCGGGTAGAGGAGCCTCCTCGCATCAAGGAGAAGGGCGTCGGGGTCAAGTCGAAGACCCCCCAGCTCTGCGCGGTGCTCGCGCAGAACGGTTTGACCGATGTTCACTCCGGCGTTCAGCTGCCGGTCCATCGACCAGCCACAGCCGCTGCAATGGAACTTCGGGCCTACCCTGCTTCGGTGTGGTTTCACGTCACCACATCTCGGGCAGGTCACTGACGTGCGATACGGGTTGACCCAGTAGATGGGCACCCCCCCGGTCCTCGGCCTTGTAGGCGATCTGTCGGTGCAGCTCTCGGCGGGGTCAGCTCGATTGCCGCCGGCGCATCCGCGAGGTGCCCCTCGCTTGGGCGGCATCCCGGTCAGGTCCTCGAGGGCGATCGCGGCGTGCTCCCAAACGGCCCACTTGACCAGGTCTAAGAAGAGCGCGTGGAGTCGCGACTCGATCCGGTGGTGTTCCCTCCATCCTTGCTGCTTCAGGAGACGGCGTCCAACCCGGCGGTCGTGCGCCTTCTTGCGGGAGAGCATGGGGCGGAGGGCGAAGTGCCGGGACTCAATTGCGCGAAGCTCCGGGAACCGAATGCGGCAAAGTCGGGCATTGGGAGATGAGCGGGGAGAGGCTGGTAGGCTTTCGGGGCGAACTCGGTGAAAGTACTCCGACGCCCGTCCGAGGGCGCAGCCGGTCGGACTCGAACGCCATCGAGAG
>JAKIWO010000061.1 GCA_022749995.1 Thermoplasmata archaeon
CCAGGTGTCGGCGGAGCTCGAGGGTAGCTCGTTCAAGCAGCTGCGCAGCGGGGAGCCGGCCGTCGAGTACCGTCCACTCCTTCCCGCGGGAGAGCCGGGCGTACACGGCGTGGGCGCCGACTTGGATCCGCTGGCGCTCCAGTGGGCTCGCGCGGCCCCTGCGTCGGACTCGTAGCAGAGCCTCCGGAACGGGCACACGAAGCCACAGGACGATATCCGGGCGCGCCGAACTGGCGAGCTGAGCTTCGTACAGGAGCCGTCGAACCCGCGGAGCGAGGCGCGCCCCCTGGTAGGCCATCGTCGAAAAGTAGGACCGGTCCTGGAGGACGACCTGATTTCGCCGGCGCAGGCGCTCGACGCGGGTACGTGAGAGAGAGCGGTCGAGCGTGAACAGGAGCGCCGAACCGAGGGGGTCCTCCGGTCCTCGGCGCACCGCCTCGCCGCCCAATTGCGGGTTGGTCGGCTCCCGGTGGACCGCTGCCCCGTACCCCAGCGCTCGCAAGCGCCGGCACAGGCCCCGCACCAGCGTGCTCTTGCCGGCGCCATCGATGCCCTCGACAAAGACGAGCGTGCCGCGGCGATCTCGCGGCGCTTTCATCCTACGGGCACCTCTGGCGTGAAGCCGTACACTGCCCCTATCGACTCGACAAACGGGATGCGCAGCCGCTCTGCGGCGGTCGGGTCTCGGTCGGCGAGCGCGCGGGCCCGCCGCGGAACGGTGGCGAGGTCGAGGACCGCCCCTGGCCGACGGGGATCGTCGAGAAAGTCCGTCTCGAGGAACCATGGGCCCCCTCGGGAGAGCACCGAATCGACGAGCTCGCGCCGGGCGAGGTAGGACGGCGAGATGCCGGCGTAGTCGGTCGGAGGTAGTGCGGTTCGGTGGTAGTGCTTGACGAGCTTCTGCAGGGGAAAGAGCGCGGCGGAAGCGAGCGCCGCGAGGGAACGGAATCCACCGGCGTCCAACTCCTCACAGTGGACCACCGCAGGGCAGCCGGCGTCGCGTGCGACGTCGAGCGCCCGCCGGAATACGGCCTCCACCGAATCGGCCAGCTCGGGCGGGTACGGGAAGTGCGGGCGACCGACCTCACCCAGGGCCACCGCTCGCCCTTCAGCGACCTCCTTGCCGGCGAGCGCAAGTGCCGCCATTTGGAGCTCGACCGCGGCCGCTACCCCAAGGGCGTCCACCTGCCGGAGCAGGTCGACCGGATAGGGTGCGAGGACCGAGTAGCAACGAACGGAGGTTTCCTCCTCGACCTGTCGGGCGATCGCGACCGTCGTCGCGTACTGCTCCTCGTACTGGGCAAGGCGCACAGGGACCTCGCTCAGGTAGTTCTGGGTGGCCAGGAAGAGGTGGGTGCCACCCGCTGCGGCGAATCGACGAACGGCGGCCACCCCCTCCCCGGTGGGCGAGAGGTGGCAATGGTGGTCGACGACCGGCAGGTCGGCCGGGAGCGGCACGTCCCGCCGGTACGTCCGTCTAGCGCAGGAGCCCGGCCCCGCGGAGCTCCTGGGTGATCTTCCGCACGGCGAGCTCGACATCGGAGGGCTTGCGAGCGCCGGTGCAGACCAGTTTTCCGCTACCGAACAGGAGGACCACGACGCGAGGCTCCTCGATACGGCAGACCAGTCCCGGGAACTGCTCCGGCTCGTACTCCACACGGTCGAGACCCAGCGTTACGGCGATGGCATTCAGATTGATCTCCGAGCCGAGGTCGGAGCTGGCGACGATGTTCTGCACCTCGATCCGAGGCTTCATGGTGATCTTCTGGCCGCCTTTGCGGATCTGCTGAGCGACCTTGTGGATCGAGTCCTCCACCTCCTTCATGCTCTTCGCGCCCGTGCAAACCACTTTTCCGGAGCGAAACAGCAGGATCGCTGTCTTGGGTTCCTTGAGCCGGTAGATCAGCCCAGGAAACTGCTCCGGCTCGTACTCCGCGCCGTCGAGCCCCAGAGCGATGGACTGGAGGTCGAGTTCGTCCCCGAGCGAGGTCGACGCGACGACGTTCTCGATCCGGATCTTCGGCATGCGGCTCCTTGTCTCGCGGGGTATTTAAGGGCCCTTTAAAGTTTTTCGGCCAAGGAGGCGGTTGAGAGGAGCTCCCCCGGCACGATTCCGCAGCCATCGCCCAGTCGGCAGCTCAGGATCCGGGCGCACTTCCGTGAGCACGTGCTGTAGCCGTGGCTGGGCGTCGTACAATCCTGGTAGCATTGCGGACACCGGGCTCTTCCATGTCGACCGCTCCGTCGAGAGTTCTGAGGTTCGTCGAGGACGTTCTGACCACGGCTGCGGTCTCCGGTCTAGCCATTCTGGGAGCTCTCGCGTTCTACAACGAGGCGTACTTTGCACCGGTTGCCTGAGATGAGTGCCCTGGCTTGGCCTGCGGTGGAACTACCTCGCATTGCGCGCTCTCCGAACTCCTTCTCGTCGCTGCGATACCAGCCAGAGGGGTGGCCGTGGCGATTGAACTCTGCTGGTTTCGACGACAGCCGCCGCGCGGCTGACCCTGACAAGCGGCGCAAGGGTGCTCCCGCGTGGCTAAACTCTGCAGGACGCTCCGTGGGAGGTGGCGACGCTCGTTCTGCTGCGGGGCCTCAACGTGGGTGGGAAGACGTTCCGACCCACCGCGGTGGCGGAGGGACTTCGGGAGCTCGACGTCGAGAGCATCGGTGCGGCGGGAACGTTCGTCGTCCGCAAGGGCAGGAGCCCTGAGCAGATCCGGCGGAGGATACTGGCCCTGCTGCCGTTCGAGGCGGAGATCATGGTCCTCCCGGGGGAGCTGGTCTCTCGGCTGCTTCGAATGAACGCTCCCCGGGGCCTCCCTGCCGGGGAAGGGATCCGAAGGTTTCTCAGCGCCTCGACCACTCGCATTCGCCCGTCGGGGCGTCTTCCCGTGCTCCTCCCCGGTCCCGAGGACTGGCAGGTGCAGCTGACGGGGCTGGTCGAGAATTGCGCCCTCGGGTACTGTCGCCGATCCGGCCAGCGGATGCTGTATCCGAACGAGGCGATGGAGAGACTGTTTGGACAGCCGTTCACTACGAGGTGGTGGGAGACCATCGAGCTCGCTCACTCCAAGTTCGGCCGAGACAGCCCGCCGCGCGGCAAGCGGCCTGTCTGAGCTGGCGCCGGGATCCGGCGTTCGGCGCGGCTAGCGCGAATACTAGTGTTTGCCCTGGCCCGCGAGGTCGAGCTGCCGAATCGCTTCCAGCAGCACGCGTCGCGTGAAACCCCAGACCACGTGTCGCCCGTAGACGGTCGCGTCCACCTCGAACCGGGTCTCACCGCGAGTTTGCTCCACCCGCTCCGCTCGCCCGAGCGCAGCGAGCGGCATCCAGAACACCTCCGCGACCTCAGTCGGGTCTGCCGCCCGTGGGGCTCTGCTCCCGGTCCGGACCCTCGCGAGGAACACCGCCACCTCGAGCCCGAACGCGTGGGCCTGCGTGGATTGCAGAAACACCAGCGGCGGCTCGAGATCCTCCAGCTGCTGGCCGACCTCCTCTTGGAGCTCCCGGAGCGCCGTCGCGCGGAGGTCGGGGTCCGCTACCTCCCGGCGGCCACCCGGAAGGCCGATCTGGCCCGAGCTCGAGTCGCCCGGACGGTCGGCGCGCACCAGGAGCAGCGTCTCCCAATCCCGGGAGAGGGGACGAAGAAGGATCGTGACGGCGGCTCCCGCTGCACAGTCGGCGGGCGCGTTGAGCGGCAGGCGGGCGAGTCGGCCCATCAGGTCCGGCGTCCACGCGCCCGCGGGACCTGAGTCGGCCGGTGGTGACGGTGGTCCTCTCATCCGGGTGGCGCCTTCGCGGCCACCGCGTCGACGCGGGAGAGCCAATCCTTGAGCAGGCGCCCGGTCTCCTCCCCTTGTTCGACCGGTACCATGTGACCCGCGTACGGGTAGAGCTTGAGCTCGGCACCGAGGATGGACTGGCGCAGGAGTCGCGCGTGGGTGGGGTCGATCACCCGGTCATCCATTCCGTGAACGACCAAGGTCGGCAATCGAAGTCGACCGAGCGATCCGCGGACATCGAAGGAGCGGATGGCCGAGTACCACTGGAGCGGACCCCGGAGGTCGACATCCCGGAGCTGGCGAGTGACCTTGTCCACCAGGTCCATGTGACCCTCGAGCCAGCCGGGCGAGTACACGTCCCGAAGCAGACGCTGCACGTAGAGCTCGAATCCGGCCTCGTGGTAGGTCCGTGCCCAGTTCTCCGCCACGGCGCGGGTGTGCGCGTCGCAGTGCGAGGCGCCGGCGATCGAGACCAGGCTCCGGAGCTGGCTGGTCCGGTCGACCGCCAAGCGGGTCGCCAGGAACGCGCCGGCGCTCAGGCCCACGACGTGCACCGGCGAGGCCTTGCGCTCCGCGAGGAGCTGCTCGAGGTCCGCTTCCATTTCGTCGAACCCGAAGGTCGAACCCTCCGGCGTGGGACTGCGGCCGTGCCCCCGTAGGTCGGGGGCGAGCACCGTGTGCTCTTCGGCGAGCACGGGCAGAATCCCGTTCCAGACGGTGTGGTCGGAACCCAGCCCGTGGAGCAACAGTACGGTGGATCCGCTGCCGGCCTCCCGCACGTACAGCGACGCCGCCCCATCCTCATCGGCTGGCACGGCGCGCCGACTCGGGCGCGCTATTTAACGCGCCACCGGCCGGAGGGCCACGGCTCGGACCCGGCGGCGGGGAGTTCAAATAGGCCGGCTCGGGTGGCTCGTCAACGGCGATGAAGGGTGTGATGCTCATGAGCGGCGGCATCGACTCGCCGGTGAGCCTGTACTACATGCTGCGCGGCGGCCACGAGATGCTCGCCGTCCACATGGACAACCGCCCGTTCACCGATGACTCGCCGCTGGAGAAGGTCCTCGACCACCTCACGCTGCTGCGGGAGCGGTTCCACCAGCCGATCCCGCTCTACGTGCTGCCGCACGGGCCGACCCAGGTGACGCTCATGCGGGCCACGGACCGGCATGTCGGATGCGTGCTGTGCCGCCGGTTCATGTGGCGGTCGGCGGCGCGCATCGCCGAACGGGAGCGCGCCTCTTTCCTTGCCACGGGCGAGGCATTGGGCCAGGTCGCCTCGCAGACGCTGGCGAACATGCGGAGCGCTACCGTGGCCGTGGGGCTGCCGATCGTTCGACCGCTCGTGGGCCTGGACAAGCAGGAGATCGAGGCCGTCGCCAAGGAGATCGGCACGTACGACATCTCGATCCGGCCCGGAGTGTGCTGCCAGGCGGTCCCCGACCGGCCGGCGACGCGCAGCTCGATCGTCCAGATCCAGGCGGAGGAAACGCCGCTCGATGTCGAGGCGATCGTCGACGACGTGGTGCGGCGCGCGGTCGTGATGTGACCTACTCGACCGTTCGTCTGTGCTCCGGCGGCGGCTCGTTCGAGGCCATCCCGCATCCTCCCCTGCAGCTCGACCTGAGCGCCCTCGCCCGCCGACTCGAAGCGGAAGGCGTGAGCGTCATCGACGCCCGGGTGATGCTGATCGCGAAGCTGGAGCAGGAGGTGACGATCGCCCAAGGCGGTCGTATCCTGATCAAAACCCACGACCAGGTCCAGGCCGAGCGGGTGCTCGCCGACGTGCTGCGACGATTCGCGATCGAGAGCCCGGCGGCCGAGCGGCCCGACCGCCGGACTTCCCGGGCGAACCAATAAGCGCTGCCGCCGGTTCCCCGACGGCAGGCAAGGCATGCGGCCGACCTGGGTGGCGGGAGCGGCCATGAGCCGCTTCGGACGGCTCGAAACGACCGGCCGGGAGGCCGCCGCTGCGGTCGCGCTCGCATCGTTGGATCGCGCCGGTATCGAGCCGGGGAAGGTGGAGTTGACGGTCGTGGCGAATGCGTTCGGGATCGCCGAGCGACAGGCG
>JAKIWO010000062.1 GCA_022749995.1 Thermoplasmata archaeon
GCGTCCAGCATCCGGCGCATGTGGCGGATGCACGGAGGGAAGGCCATCGCCTGAAGTGGGCCTTCGGCCCGCCGGGGCGCCGGCGGTGGGGCGCGGCGCGCGACCTCCTCCAGGAACTCTCCCTCCCGGGCGCGGATCGCGGCGCGGGTTTCGGGAGCCAGCTCGGCCGGCTCGGAAAGTTCTCGACGGATGCCCTCCTGCAGGACCCGGCTGGCCCGCTCGGCCGAGAGCCGGATCGCCCCCCGTTGCAGCGGCTGGCGCACGAGCCGAAACTCCGCCTCGCGGACCGGCGTGGCGAGACGCAGGTAGTCGAAGACCGGGATCAACAGCTCGGTTCCCTCCGAGCGAAAGTCGTAGCCGAGGCGGCGAGCGACCTCGGCGAGTTCGGAGGGCGGGGCGGCGCAGAGCCGGACGTGGGCGCGCTTGGCCTCGGCCACCGCCCAGCGCCGGACCGGTGCGAGGTGGGGGGACGCAGCGAGCAGTAGCCGGGCGTACTGGAAGGAGAGGAACCGGACCTCGGGCTCGGCGCTTTCGAGCTCTTCCAGGCGCGCCCCACCACTCGGGTCATCCAACGCGGCGCGGATGCGGGCGCGACCGACCTCGCGGGCCCGCTCGAGCGCGGGATGGGAGAGCAGATCGCCGAGGGAACCCGCGAGCTCGCCGGCGATCGCCTCGGCGCCGGGAAGGAAGGGATACTCGCCGAACCGGACCCGGTCGGCTAGAGGCGGGGCGCTATGAACTGCCATGCGAGAAGGAAGACGACGAACAACGATGTGAGCACGGAGAGACGACCAGCGACCCCGTCGAGGGTGGCTGCGTCCCAGCCCCGCCGAAGGCGGGCCAGCGCGCTCGTCACGAAATCGCGGTACAATAGCCCGCCATCGAGAGGCACCAGCGGCAGGGCGTTGGAGAGCCCGAGCAGGAGGTTCATCCAACTCAGCCAGTAGAGCAGGTTCACCGTAACCCAGAATCCGGTGCTACCGAGCGCGGCGCCGGCCCCCGTGAGGTGGAAGAAGCTCGTGGTGGGGCCCGCGATGGGCGAGAGTCCGGCGAGCGGGAGGATGATCCAGGTCACGCCACCGGCCAGCGGGCCGTTGCTGCTGGTCAACGGGCTCGAAAGGATGCCGACGAATTGTCCCGTGCTGACCGGAGCAATTCCTACACCCAAGTACCCGCGACCGGGCGTGTACGGGCTGGGGGAGAGAGTGAGCCGTATCGATTCGCTCGTTCCGAGATGCGCGCTGTAGTAGGTGAGGGGAATCGTCTCCCCACCGGTCGTTTTCGCCAGCGCATCGAACAGCGCCTGGTTGTTCGGCGTCGCGGTCCCGTTCACGGAGGTGATGATGTCTCCCGGGGCGATCGAGGCGTTGGCGGCGGGCGAACCGCCCAGCACCGCCTCGACCCCTGCGCCGTTCGCGTTCGGGTGGACCGAGGTGGATACGAGCAGGGAACAGACGGTGAAGAACAGCACGGCAAGCCCGAAGTTGGCGAGGATGCCGGCGGCCGCGATGCGCCCGCGCACCCGCCGGGGAGCATCGCGCATCTCCTGCTCCTCCTGCTCGACGAACGCCCCCACGGGGACGACGAACCAGAGGATGCCCAGGCTGCGCACTCCGACCCCCTGCGACCGGGCGACGATCCCATGGGCCAGCTCGTGGAGCACGATGCCAACGACGATCGCGACGAGCCCATAGCCGAGCGGAATCACCGGGTTGAGGCCGGGAAGCGCCAGTGCCTCCTGGGGGGAGGGAGCGGCCGAGGCAGGGATCTGCGTGACGAGGACTCCCTCCCAGATCAGGGTGCCTACGATGACAACCATCGCCACGCCGGCGAGCAGCAGCCCGACGTCGGAGACCCGCGACCAGAACCGGCGGAACCGGCCCACCCGGTCGAGCCAGCCGCGGCCCCGGCGCGTCTTCACCATGAGCGCCGGACCGAAGAGGCTGAGCGCGCGTTCCGGACCGATGCGCCCCGCGCGATACAGGGCGTAGACGATACCGGCGTACGCCCCGAGCAGGCCGAGGAAGATGAGTAACCCGTCCACCCAGTCGAGCGCCACGATCTTCGACGAGCAGCCTCGGGGTTGGTAAAACCCCTTTCCGCCAGTAGAGAGAAGTAGAAGAACCGGTGGCCGACTCGGTAGAAACGGTGAGCTCGACCCGATCGGCCGGAAGGATTTCGGGGGCCAACGCACTGGCCGTGCTCGTCGCGGCCGCCCTACTGTTGGTGCTTCTCCCCGTCGTGGGACATCCCGACGGCCCTGGACCCTCCGGAGTGGCGGGGTCGAGTGGCCCGTCGTTCGTCGTCCCCTCCTTTGGGGCGTCCCTCGGGGTCCGTGACGTCGGGCCGCTGCCCGCCGAAGCATCGCTCACCATCGCCGTCAGCCTCGCTCCGGCGGGAGGAGCCGCCCTCACGGACTGGGCCAGCGGCGTATCCATCCCGGGCTCGGCGAGCTACCGACAGTTTCTCTCCCCGTCCGAGACGTCCACGCGCTTTGGCGCCTCCCCTGCGGCGATCGCGGCGGCTGCGGGCTACTTCCAGTCGTTCGGCCTGAGCGTGCGCCCGAGCTCGGACCGGTTGTTCCTCGCGGTGTCGGGCCCCTCGCACGGCATCGCGGCCGCATTCCACACCAGCTTCGAGCAGTACTCCTCCGGCGGAGGCGAGTTCTACTCGCACCCGACCCCGGCCACGCTCCCGTCGCTGGCCCCCTGGTACGGCGTGCTCGGACTCGGGAATGTCGGTCAGATCCGACCGCTCAGTTCGGAGTACCGCGTAGGTCCGTTCGCTAGCGGCTGCTCCGGCTCACCGCCGATCACCCCGTGTGCGATGGCGACCGCGTACGACTACTCGGGCGAATGGGGCGTGGGCCACAACGGCACCGGAGAGCGGATCGGAGTCGTCGACGTATTCGACAGCACCGAGAACACGGCGAGCCTGACCTCCGACGTGGCCCAGTTCTCCTCGACCTTCGGGCTGCCCACCCCCTCGGTCACCTTCACGTACCCAACGGAGTCCGAGTCCGCGCTCAACGGTACCTCGCCGGACGGCTGGTCGGTCGAGGACGCGCTGGACCTGCAGTGGGTACACGGCACCGCGCCCGGTGCGTCGATCACGGTGGCGCTCGCCCCGAACAGCAACCCCGGGCTGTACGGCGCGGTGGACTCGCTCGTCGCGGCCGGCTCCGTGGACGTGATCTCGCTCAGCTGGGGGGAGCCGGACGTGGGCGCTTTCAACTCCTTTGCCACCGCGTGCCCCTTCGAGTGCAACGCGAGCTCCGACGGCTCCTACTCGATGCTGCACCCGGTCCTCGAGGCGGCCGCGGTGGAGGGTATCGGCGTCTTTGTCGCGAGCGGGGACTGCGGCTCGGCCGACGGGACGAACGGCATCGCGACCGACTATCCGGCCTCCGACCCGTTCGCCACCGGCGTGGGCGGGACGGTGCTCGGGATCAACAGCGATGCGACGTACTCCTCCGAATCCGCCTGGAGCGGCAATGCCTCGGGCGCCTCCAACCCGGGCTGCCAGAACCAAGGCGGGAGTGGGGGCGGCTTCTCCCCGTTCCCACGCCCCTCCTGGCAGCACGGTCCCGGCTTCCCGCTCGCTGCCGGCCGTCGCGGGGTCCCCGACGTCAGCCTCGATGCGGCGAGTGGCGCCGCCCTCTTCTTCCAGGGCTCGGAGGCCGCCGCGAGCGGCACGAGCCTGAGCGCGCCGGTCTGGGCCGGTATCGCCGCGATCGCCGACCAGGTCGCGGGGAAGCGGCTCGGCTTCCTGGCTCCCTCGCTCTACCCGATCCTCGCCGGCGCCCAGTACTCCTCGGCGTTCCACGACATCACGACCGGCTCGAACGGCTACTCGGCCGGCTCGGGGTGGGACGCCGTGACCGGGATCGGAAGCCCGATCGTGGGCGCTCTCCTCCCGATCCTGACCGAGCGTGCGCCGGTCTTCTCCAATCTGACGGCTCGGCTCTCGGCGTCGGTCCGCGCGGGCGGCACGCCGCTCACCGTGAATTTCTCTGTCAACACTACCGGCGGGAGCGGCACCGCCTTCGGCTACGACTTTAGCTTCGGGGACGGGAACGCCACGTGGAGTACGACTCCGGCCACGAGCTACACGTACACGGTGCCCGGCGCGTACCCGGCGAGTGTGACGGTGTTCGACTCGGGAGGGAACTCGACGATCTCCGCACCGTACACCATCGTGGTGGGGGGCGGGAGCCTCCTACCCGTCGATCTCACGCTCAACACCACGACCGTGTCGGTCGGCGGCACGATCGGCTTCCAGGTGGTTACCGCAGGGGGGACGGGCGCCGAAACGATCGCCGTGGAGTTCGGCGACGGAACGTACAGCCTTCCCTCGAGCGCGCTCACGACGAGCCACACGTTCAACGGCGCCGGCGGCTTTTGTGTCACGGCGGTCGTGACCGACTCCGCCTCCCCCGCCGATGGCGGAAACTCCACTCCCATGGCGGTCAGCGTCGGTGGCGCCCTGCGGCCGCACTGCAGCGTCGGTCCGTCGGTCTCGGCCCACCTGAGCGCCAACTACACGCTCGCCGACCTGCCCGGGGATATTCCCCTCACCGAGGGGTACGCGGGCGGCGTCCCGCCGCTCACCGCGTGGCTCGACTCGAACGACCCCTACTCCGTCCTGTGCCAGTGCGGTATCTTCCGGACCCCTGGAGTCCACACCGTCGACCTGGTCGTGAACGACAGCGTCGGGAACACGGCCGTGAGCCCGCTCTCCTTGACCCTGTTCCCCTCGCTCGTCGGGAACTTCACGGCCTCCACGCTCTCCGGTCCGGCCCCGCTTTCGGTGAGCTTCTCCGTCAGCGTGAGCGGCGGTTATCTTCCGAACGCCAGCACCACCCGCTGGGCGTTCGGGGACGGCGGGACGGCCACCGGCCCGATGGCCGTCCACCAGTACAATTCCAGCGGAGAGTTCCTCGCGGTGGGGGACGCGCGCGATGGCGGACGGGGCAACGCGAGCGAGGCGTTCCTCATCGACGTGCTGCCCGCCTCGGGCGGCACCGCACCCGTGCTGACGGCGGCCGTGAGCCCAGCGGTCGACGCTGCCGCGGGGCTGCCGACGAGCTTCGTCGCCTCGGCGACGGGGGCCGGTGGCCCGTACTCCCTGGAGTGGAGCTTCTCCGACGGCGGCGCGGGGTTCGGTCCTCAGCTCAACGAGACGTTCGGGTGGGGCGCCTGCGAGGGCCTTCCCAACTGTCCGCTGGGTGTGACCATCCTGGTCCGGGCCGCGAACGGCAGCACGTGGAGCTTCCCGTTCACGCTGAACTCCTTCCTGTCTCTGGACGGCTCGGGGCTGACCGTGAGCGACACGGCGCTCCCCAGTTCCGGCACCACCCCCTTCACCTTGGTGGGCAGCGTCGCCGCCACCGGCATGCCGGGGGTCCGCGTCACCTGGGAGTTTGGAGATGGCACCGGCGGGACCGGGACCTCCGCCCGCCACACGTACCTTGCCCCGGGAAACTACACAGTGACGGAGCAGATCCTCGATCAGGGCGGAGATCTCTGGGTCCGTCACCACGCGGTGGCCATCAACGGCACGGCTATCCAACCGCTCTCGGCCTCGATCGCACCGTCGACGACGTTGGGGCTCGCCCCGTTCAGCCCGCAGCTCGCAGCGGTGCCCTCCGGAGGGTACGGACCCTTCTCGTACACTTGGACACTGGGCGACGGCGGCACTGCCACCGGCGCGAGCATCCACCCGAGCTACGGCA
>JAKIWO010000063.1 GCA_022749995.1 Thermoplasmata archaeon
GCGCATCCAGGTCGACGCGCAGCACGCTCGGCGGGTAGAACGTGTCGCCGTCGACCAGCGCCCGGAGCTCGAGCCCTACCTCGAGCGGCAAGATGTCGAGCCGGGTGAGGAGCGTGGCGACGGCGCGGGGGATCGGCTGCCCCTTCCGCACGATCGTGACATCCTTCTTGAGTACGACTTTCCCCTTCTCGATCGCCGCGGGGAAACCGGCCTGCTGCAGCTCGCCGACGATCGGTCCGGGTTTGAAGCTCGTCGTGCCCCCGGGTACAACCACGTCCGCCGGCGCGATCTCACCGCCGCGTGCCGGAGTCGGCGAGCGGGTCCGGTCGAGCTCCTGCCAGAGCCCGAAGGGATTGCCCTCGGCGACGAGCAGGGCGGTCTGGTCGGTGACGTGATCGAGCAGCGGACGGAGCGCCGGCCGTTCCTTCGCGGCCGCTTCCAGGGCGTGACGCAGGGCGCTGTTCGGTGCGACGACGATCGGGTGGCCCCGCCCGCGCAGCTCCCGGCGCATTTTCTGCAGCGCAGCCGCCGGTACGCCACGGATCCCGACGAGGGCGGCGACGGGTGCGTCGGTGATCGCCTGCGCGATCGCCTGCATTCGGGCGGCCTTCTCCGGACGTACGGACGGTCGACCCGGCATCGAACGCTCCTCCTACCAGAGACGGACCGATGGGCCCATCGAGGTCTTGACGTACACCGACTCGATATTGGAGCGGCCGCGTTCGAGGCGCGCGACGATCCGTCCGAGGACCGCATCGACGTTGGCGGCGATCTCTAGTGGCGGCATCGACCGGTTGCCGACCGCCGCGTGGAAGGTGCGGTTGCCCCGGGAGCGGACGCGAATGGACCGCTTGAGGGCGTTGACCAGATTGGACGGATCGGTGCCGGGAGGAACCGGCCGGGGCATCTTGCCCCGCGGTCCGAGCACGACACCGAGCCGCTTACCGATCGTCGGCATCAGCGGCGCCTCGGCGAGGAAGAAGTCGACCTGGGCGGCCAGCTTCTTGGAACGTTTCTTGTCCTTGGCGACTTCGTCGAGCTCCGCCGAGGAGATCGTCACGTCGGCGACCCCCTTGACCTTCTGGCAGAGTTCGGGCGTACCGAACACGGCCACCTTGACCGCGCGGCCGCGGCCGTGCGGGAGCGCGATCTCCTCTTCGATGCGGTTCTTGGGGACCGTGAGGTCGAGCTCCTTGATGTTCACGGAGAGCTCGACGCTCTCGGTGAACTTGCGCTCCGAGGCCTTGCCGAGCGCCTCGGTGACGACCTCAATCGTCGGACGGTCGGCCATGTACTCCCCAGGAAGTGCGGGCGCGAAAAGGCATCCTTATTTAATGCTTCGCGCGCCGCACCCAGCCGAATCTACCGTCGGCCGGCAGCCCCCCGAGCCGGAGCCGCCGTACGCGCGCAATTTGCAACGCGGCCGCCTCAACCCTTTATAGTCTATTCGATTGGCGGCGGCCCGATGCACTATCCCAAGGTGGTCTCCTCCTACTGTCCTCGCTGCAAAGTGCACACCGCACACGACGTCGAGCGGAATCGCAAGCGGCCGGCCTCGGAGCTCAAGTGGGGGCAGCGCCGGTTCCGACGGGCCACCCGCGGATATGGCGGCTTCCCTCGCCCCAAACCGGAAGGCCGAGCCAAGGCCGTGCGGCGCGTCAATCTGCGTTACCGCTGCCAGAAGTGCAAGTACACCGTCCAGCCGGCGAGCTGGCGAGCCAGCCAGCTCGAACTCGTCGAGCAGCACAAGTAGGTCTCGATGTCGCCACCTGCTGCCTTTTGGGTCGTGAAGTGTCCGGACTGCTCCGGTGAGCAGACCATCTTTAGTCGCCCGTCGACCCCCGTGAGCTGCTCGGTCTGTGGTGCAAGTCTCGCCACACCGACCGGCGGTCAGGCGGAGCTCCGTGCCGAAAAGGTGCGGACCGCCGGGGCGTAGGTCGAGGATTCATCGTGCCCCTCCGCGGAGAGCTCCCTGAGGAAGGAGAGCTCGTCGTCGCCACCGTCACCTCCATCCGGAACTTTGGTGCCTTCGTCACCTTGGACGAGTTCAACAAGCGGGAGGCGTTCATCCACCTCTCCGAGGTCGCCACGGGCTGGGTCAAGTACATCCGGGACCACATCCGCGAAGGCCAGAAGATCGTGGCCCGGGTGCTCCGGATCGACCCGGCGAAGGCCCAGATCGACCTTTCGCTCAAGCGGATCAACGACCACCAGCGACGGGAGCGGATCCAGTCCTGGAAGAACGAGCAGCGGGCGATGCGCCTGCTCGCGGTGGTTGCGCAGCATCTCAAGCTCGAGGAGCCGGCGACGCACGACCTGTTCGCCGAGGGCCTCGTCGAAAAGCACGGATCGCTCTTCCACGCCTTCGAGCTGGCCGCCGCCGACCCCAAGAAGTTCCAGAAGGACCACGGCAAGGAGCCCTGGGTCGCCGCCTTCGTCCGCACCGCGCAGGATAGCCTCACCCCGCCGCACGTGACGATCACGGGGATCCTCGAGGTGCGCTCCACGGCGCCCGACGGCCTCGAGCACGTGCGGGCGGCGCTCCTGGCGGCGGAGAAGGTGGACAGCGAGAGCATCTCGGTCCAGTACGTCGGGGCTCCCCGGTACCGCGTCCAGGTCGAGGGAACGCAGTACAAGCAGGCCGAGGAGCTGCTCAAGAAGGCCACGAGCGCCGCCGTCGACCGGATCAAGGCCTCGGGCGGCGAGGGGAGCTTCACCCGCGCATGAGCGAAGGCGAGCTGCGCGTCTGCCGCGCCTGCCACCAGTACACCCTTCGGCCCTCCTGCCCTACCTGCTCGGGCGAGGTGCGCCAGCCGCACCCGGCCCGGTTTTCGCCCGAGGACCGCTACGGGCGCTACCGCCGCGCGCTCTTGGCCGCCTCGCGGGCGGGATGAATTGTGTCCGCCGTTATCCACCGAATAAAGGTCGTCAACGAGATCTCCGAGCTCGTCCCCATCCTGCGTGCCGTCGACACGCCGGTGAAGCTCAAGCTGCTGCAGCGGCTGAGCGAGAACTGGCTGACCGAGGAGGACGTCGGCGGGGAGTTCTCGAAGGAGGGAACGAAAGCGCTCCAATTCTTCGAGAAGATGAAGCTCGTCGACACCCGCTGGGTGGCGCGGGAGGGTCGGCGGACCCCGGACAAGAGCTACCACTCGTACTACTCGACGATCAACATCAACACCACGGCGCCGCTGACGGAGATCTCCGAGATCCTCGCGATCGCCAGCATGCCGGACAAGGCCTACGCCAAATTCGAGGCCCAGATCTACGAAGCCGCGGGGGATGCCGGGCGATTCTTCTCCGACATCGCCGAAGAGCTCGGGATGAGCGGCACGCGCCTCAAGGGGCTCGTCAAGCGATCGGACAAGCTCGAGTACCGCGGTCACCGCATCGAGCGGTTGCATGACTCGCCGCCGGTCTAGCGCGCGCCGTCCGGCCATCTCGGTCCTGCGGATCGGTCACCGGCCCGGTCGCGACCCGCGGCTCACGACCCATCTGGCGCTGGCGGCCCGGGCCTGGGGGGCGGAGCGGATGTACCTCCACCCGCCCGACCCCATCCTCGCCGAGCGGCTCGCCCACGTGGCACGGGAATGGGGCGCTGGCTTCACCGTGGAGCCGGCTCCCGACTGGAAGGCCGTGGTACGGGCCCACGCCGGCGCCGTCGTGCATCTGACGATGTACGGGGAACCGATCGACCGCCGACTCCCGGAGCTCGCCCGCCAGCGCCGGCTGCTCCTCGTCGTCGGGGGTGCGAAAGTCCCTCCCGAACTGTTCCAGCGCGCCGACTGGAACGTGGCCGTGGGGGCGCAGCCGCACAGCGAGGTGGCGGCGGTCGCGGTGCTCCTCGACCGGTTGGGCGGGATACCGCCCGCACGACGCCGGAAAGGCGCCCGCCGTCGGATCGTCCCCCAGCCTCGGGGCAAGCGGGTCCTCGGACCCGGTGGGAGGAAGCGTGGCCGAGACCGCTGACGTTCCCGCTCGCAGCTTCCCGCTCGTCGGGCGGGCACCGGCCAAGTGCATCCTGTTCGGCGAGCACGCGGTCGTGCACGGCGGTCCGGAAGTGCTCTTCGCCGTCGACCTGTACACGCAGGTCTCGGTCCGTCCGGCCGAGCACCTCTCGCTGAACGGCGACCGAGAGCCGCGGGCCCACCATCCGTACCTGGGACCGGCCCTCGACCGGTTCGCCCCGGTCCCTCCCCACCTGGAGATCCGCACCATTTCCCGGATCCCGCGCGCCGCGGGGCTCGGGAGCTCGGCGGCATTCGTGGCGGCGCTCTCCGCCGCCCTCGCTTCGGCGAGGGGCGGGATCACGAGGGCGGCGCTGGCGGCGGAGTGTTTTGCCATCGAGCGCGCGGCGCAGGGGGTGGGGAGCCCCGGTGACACCTCGGCCACCGTGGCCGGTCGATGGGTGAGCCTCAATGTGGGGGGAGCCGAACCGCTCTGGGAGATCTCGGACGGCCAGCGGAGCTGGCCGGTGTGCCGGATCGCAGATCCCGGGTGGAGTTGGGTGATCGGCTACTCGGGGATCCCGCGCAGCACGGGCAAGGCGGTCCGAGCGGTCTCCGAACGACTGGCCGCCGCCGATGGAGCCTCCCTGCTCGAGCGATTCCGGTCGGTGGCGCTGCGGGGGCTCGACGCGCTCCGGGAGGTCGACCCGGAGGCCGTGGGGCGGCTCATGGAGGAGAATCACCGGTTGCTCACCGAGGTCGGAGTCTCCCACCCGCGCCTCGAGGCGTTGCTCGAGGCGGTTCGGCCCGCCTGCTACGGCGCGAAGCTTACCGGCGCGGGAGCCGGAGGTTCGATCATCGCGCTCCCCCGACCGGGGCATGCGCTCGAGGCCGTGCGCCGTCTGACTCGCGTGGGCGCGGCAGCCTTCTCCGTGACGGTGGCACCGGAAGGAGCATCCCTTCTCGAGCCGCCGGTCCGGACCGACCGCTGAACGAGATCCGCCGGCGCATTGGGCCGGCGGCTTGGCTCAGTCGATGGGCCCGGCCAGCACCGGCACGAACTGTTCCTCCGGCGCGCGAAGGCCCGGATCATGAATCCCGCACTCCGACTTTTCAGTCCCGGGCCAACGCCCGGTCCGTTCTCCCGCCCCCTCCCGGATCGGGACGGTGCACGGGGCGCATCCAATGCTCCGGTAGCCGCGATCCCAGAGCGGATGCGCCGGTAGGCCGCGCTCGGCGTGGAACTCGTCCACCGCCGCGCGGCTCCAGGAGGCCAGGGGATTCACCTTGAACACGCCTCGGGCTAGACCCAGGGACTGCCACTCCACCACCGGCGTGGACGCCCGGTGGCTCGACTGGTCCCGTCGAAGCCCCGTGATCCACGCATCGTAGCCCGCGAGTGCCTCCTGGAGCGGGCGCACCTTCCGTAGCCGGCAGCACCGATCCGGATCCCGCCGGTAGAGCGCGGGTCCCAGCCGGCGGTCCTGGTCGTCGACCGGCTCGACGGGTGTCAGGCTGACCACCTGGAGGTCGAGCGCTTCTCGGATGCGGTCGCGGTAGGCGAGCGTCTCCGGGAAGTGGTAGCCCGTGTCCAGGAACAGGACCGGCAGACGCAGCCGCTGCTCTTTGAGGAGCGACAGGACCACGAGCCCCTCCTTGCC
>JAKIWO010000064.1 GCA_022749995.1 Thermoplasmata archaeon
CGCGACTCCCCCGCGAACGGACACGCGTCGCCACGTCCTTTCGCTCGCCTTCCTGCGCGACGGGGATGAGTTCCTCGCCCGCCTCGAGACGGACGGCGGAGAGATCACCGAGCTCAAGAATCGGGCGCTCGACCAGCTCCTCATGCTGGTCGCCGGCGAGCTCGAAGACCTGCTCTAGGCACCGGACGACCCCGGCGGCTGGCCGGCCGCGCGACGCAGCAGTCCCTTCTCGAGCAGGTAGGCGCGTCGCATCCCGCCCGGCCACTCGAGCTCGACCGTCTCGGTCCACTCGGAGCCGAGGAGCGTCGGCCGGTGCGAATGGACCGCGGCGGGGGACGCCGCGAAGGCCGCGGGGATGCGGCGCTCGCGCCCCGACCGCTCCCGGATCACGACCGAACCGTCATCGCCGCGCACGGTGAGCGGTGTGCGGCCGAGGGTGAGCCGGTGACCCGCCACCGCAGCGCCGGCCGCGATGAGGGCGAGGACGGCGATGGCGGCCACATTGTCGCGCACGCCCGCGTACGGTGACGCGAGCTGAGCGGCGAGGAAGAGAATCCAGAGGAGGAGCAGCAGGCCGGCGAAGAGCAGGAAGACCCGGGTCGATCGTTCGATGCCGGCGCGATTCCAGAGCTCGCCCGACTCCGGCCCGGGACGGGAGCCCAAACGAGGGGACACGGTGCGTTGATCGTCCGCGGCCGGTCGGTGCGGTTCCGGCAAGCGCCGGATCCGCACCGGGCGCGGAGTGCCGGTCCCCACGACCCTTCGAGGCGCGCTCTCGGGTTATCTTCATTGCGCCGCAGCCGCTCGAGCGGCCCGTGAAGGCGCACACCGAGTACCTCTGGATGGAGACGGAGCAGCGCCGAGAGCTGGTCAGGCTCACCGACCAAGTGGCCGAGATCGTGGGCCGGAGCCGAATTCGAGAGGGGTTCTGCCTCGTTTCCGCGATGCACATCACGGCCAGCATCTTCGTCAACGACGACGAGCCCGGACTGCACGCCGACATCCTGGCCTGGTCCGACCGACTCTGCCCGCCGGGCGACTACCAGCACCACCGGACCGGCGAAAGCAACGGGGACGCGCATCTCAAGAACCTGCTGCTCGGCCACCAGGTGATCCTGCCGGTGACCGCCGGCGAGCTGGACCTCGGGCCGTGGGAGCAGGTCTTCTACGGTGAGTTCGACGGCCGGCGGCGCAAGCGGGTCGTCGTGAAGGTGCTCGGCGAGTAGCCGTTACGTTTCGAGGTTCGGGTCGACCGGCGCGGAAGTTCCGGCTCCGGCCCCCGGGCGAGGGAGCGGGGTGGAGAGGTCCACGATCGGCACCTTGCGGGCGATCTCGCGGGCCATAGCGGAGCCGGTCGAGGGCGGGACCGGCCGCGCGGTGTAGCCCGGTAGCGCGAGGTCGTAGGTGACCACCTTCTTCTCGGCGATCGTCTCCCAGACCGCGCGGAACACCCGGTCGGCCGCCTCGCGCTCCCCCAGGTGCCGTAGGAGCAGTTCGAGCGAGAGGATCTCCGCGACGGGGTTGGCCCGGTCCTGTCCGGCGTATCGGGGCGCGGAGCCGTGCACCGGCTCGAACATGGCGATCTGATCGCCGAACAACGCCCCCGGAGCAATGCCGAGGCCACCGGCGAGTCCCGCGCACAGGTCGGAGAGGATGTCGCCGAACAGATTGGTGGTGACGAGGAGGTCGTACTCCTCCGGTTTCTTGACGAGCTGCATGCACATGTTGTCGATGAGCCGCTCGTCGGAACGGATGCCGGGGTAGCGGCCGGCCATCTCCTGGAACGCGCTCTGGAAGAGCGCACCGGTCGTCTTCATGATGTTCGCCTTGTGGACGGCCGTCACCCGGCGCCGTTTCTCCCGACCGGCGAACTCGAAGGCGAACCGGAGGATCCGGTCGCATGCCTTGCGGGTGATCACGTTCACCGTCTCGGCCGCGGAGTGCTCCCGGTCGACCCAGTGCTCGACCCCAGAGTAGAGCCCCTCCGTCGCTTCTCGCACGACGACCAGGTCCACATCGGGGTAGCGGGTCCCCTCCCCGGCGATCGAGCGGGCCGGCCGCAACGAGGCATAGAGGTCGAGCTGCTGGCGGAGCGCCACGTTGACCGAGCGGAACCCACCGCCGATCGGAGTGGTCAGGGGGCCCTTGAGGGCCACCCGATTCTTTCGGATCGACTCCAGCACCGCCTCGGGCAGCGGAGTGCCGCTCGAATCGATCGCCTTCTGGCCGGCCTCGACGACCTCCCAGCGAATCGGCACGCCCGTCGCCTCGGCAACGAGTTGGGCAGCGGCCGTCACCTCCGGCCCGATACCGTCTCCGGGCAGGAGCGTGACCGTGTAGCTCATCCGGCGCGCAGCGTGGGCCGGTTTTACTTGAGCCTTTCAGCCGGGGATGCAGCGGCCGGCGTGCTCTCCGCTGGCGGCGTGAGCGCGAGTTGGGGAAGCACGACGCGCAGGAACTGGTCGCGGACCTGGTCGTCGTCCGGTTGTAACGTCCAGACGGTGACCACCGCATCCCAGCTGAGTGGCGCGATCTCGGCGACCCGGATCTCCGGGCCGTTGAACCCCGGCGGGGGGGCTGCGTACGGGTTGGCCGGGTGCGCCACGGCCCGGCTGAACTGCTCCAACGAGACCGTGTGGGGCAGGGTGACCCGAATCCGCAGCCGATGGGGCTGGTCGCGACCGTGGATCACCACGAGGGCGGCAATCACGACTGAGTTCGGGACCTGGGCGATCTGACCCGTGTCGAGCCGCAGGGTGGTGTAGAACAGACCACACTCGAGAACCCTGCCGGTGTAGGCCGGGGAGAGCATTTCGTGGGCATAGGTAGGGGCGAGCGTGCCGAAGCTCGAGGAGATGATCGAGACCCGGTCACCATTGCGAAATGGTGCGGCCACGATGAGCGACAGCCCGGAAAACGCGTTGGCGAGCAGCGTCTGGCTCGCCAACGCGAGGACCACGCCCGTGAGCGCCCCACCGAACAGGAGAGTCGAGAGGCCCACGTTGAAGACCGCAAAGAGGGCGAACACCGCCCCAGCGGCCACGACTCCGTCGAGGAGCAGCCCGATCGCCGTGACCTGAGAGAGCCGGTCGTTCTGGGCGGCCCAGACCTTGATCGCCGCCGTGAGCCGGTGAGAGAGCGTGTACCCGACCACGAGTACGCCGGCCACCTCGAACCCCTGGACCAACGTGCTTCCCGGCGCGAGATGGAAGGCGAGCTCGACGAGTCGGATCGCGATCACCACCGCGGCGGCCACGACGAGAGTGATCGCGAGTCCCTGACCCACCCGGCGGAGCATCCCGCCGGTATTGCTCGACATCGGCGGTTCTACGGAGAATGCGAGATAGGGGTTTCTGCGGTGAACGATGCGACTATAGGATTTCTTATAGTTCTAAGAATTCCTATGGTCGATGAGCGCGCCCTACCCCGAGACCTTGAGCGCCGAATGGCTCCCCCCGGTCCTGCTCGGACGGCAGAGCGAACTGTCGTACCTCGAGCGCCATCTCCGCGCGTTCCCCTCGGCCAGCGTTCCCCGTGCGGCGGTGCTCGGGCCGCGGGGCTCCGGCAGCTCCCTGCTCGCTCGGACGGCCGCGCAGCGATGGCTTCGGACGGGCACCTCGCGCTCAGGTCCGTCGGGCCGGACCGTCGCGGTGCGCGTACGCTGGTGTGCCGGCACCGTGGGGGTGGCGAGCGCCCTCCTCCGCGCGTACGACGAGGGGTTCGGTGGCCGCGGCTTCAGCGTAGCCGAGATCATGGCCGGATTCCTCCGGCGCATGGTGCGGGAGCGCCGACTCGTCGCGGTGGTCCTCGACGACGCGAGCGCGGCCTCACCGGAGTTGCGGCCGGTGTTGCACGCCCTCCTGCGTCCCGGCGAGTTCCTCCCCGAGGGGATGACCGGCAGCCCCAGTTGGGCGGTGCTCGTCGCGGGCAGCCTGCCGGCGCCGGCGCTGAATCGGGAATTGGATTCGCTGGGGTGGGTGGCTGAGGAGCGACTCACCTTGGCACCGTACTCTCCCCCCGAGGTCCGGTCGATCGTGGAGGACCGCAGTCGACGCGCGCTCGGCCATCCTCCGGCACCCGAGTGGGTGAGCCGCCTCGCCGAGCAAGTCGTGCACGAGGGTGCGGGCGCCAACCGCGCGCTTGACCTGCTGCGGGAGCAGCTGTTGGGTCCGGAGCGACTCGCCCGGCCGTTCGGCCCGAGAGAGATCCCGGCCATTACTTCGGTAGAACCGCGACTGCTCGCCGCCCTGGCCCGGGCGACCGCGGCCGGTCCGTGCGAGTTGCGCTCGGTTCGGCGATGGGAGCAAACGCTCGCGCGAGCCGAAGGGCGCTCGCCCCTCGCGCTGACCACCTTCTGGCGGCGGATGGTGCGCCTAGAGCAGATGGGTGTGCTCAGCCGGGAACTCCGATCCGGCGGCCCCGGCGGCAGCCGCTCGCGGATCCACCTGCATCGACCGCTCGCCGCGGGACGCCCGGAACTCAGGGATTGGCGTACTCCTCCAAGGAACGCCGTCGACCGGGGCGCGAGACGTCCGCCGGCGGAGGCGGCTCCAATGGGGGAGTTTCCGGTGGGGTCGGTCGTTCCTTCCGCCGTGCGCCGGGCGACGGCGGACGCAGCTCCCGAAGCACCGCCTCCGCGAGCGCTGTCGAGCTGAGCGCGGTGGCCACCCGGGCCAGCGGAGCGCCTCGCAACGATTCCCGGTCGTGGAAGCCGGCGGCGTAGAGGGCCCGGCCCCGAACCCGCCCGATCCCCCGCACGCGGACCAGGTCGAGCAGCTCCGGTCGAACCCCGTACTGGACCCGCAGCGCGAGCTCGTCGACCGGCCGTCGCTGGGGAGGGCGGAACGCCGCCGCGATGCGAGAGAGCCCGAAGAGCAACCACTGGGCGTCCTCGACCTTGCTGCGCAGGTCGCCCGCGCCGATTCCGCTCGCCCGGGTCAGCTCGAGCACCGGCACCTCGTCGATCCACTGTTCGAGCACCTCGGCGGTCTTGAGTCCCGCGAGGAACAGCTCGAGTTCCTCCGTCACGCCCTCGGTCGAACCCGGTCGGAAGAGCAACTCCTCCTGCTCCTCGGTGAACCGCTCGAGCAGGTGGGGGAGGTCGCCGCGCCGCAGGTAGAACGGCGGAAGATCCGGAGTCTGGGCGAGGGCGGCCAGCCAGCTGAACGCGCCAACGCCGAGCGGCGCCTTCTCGGCCGCCTGGCGCAAGAGGAGGGCACTGCCCGGATCGAGGTACAGGTCGCTGGTGAGCCGTCCGAACGGAGTCGCTTGGAGCGCCTCCCGGCGCTCGAGGAACCCGTGGACGGTCAGGTACTCCCGGACCGTGCGCACCTTGGCGACCAGGTCTTCCATCGGCAGGGTGCGGCCGTAGAAGGTCGC
>JAKIWO010000065.1 GCA_022749995.1 Thermoplasmata archaeon
GTGATCTCCCCGGCTATCAGCTGGCGGCCGCCGAGCGAATGTGGAAGCGGTTGACCGGGTTCTTCGCCCAGTATCTGCTGCCGCCGCCTCCCAAGCCGCCCCCGCCACCACGGATCGTGAGCGCCGTTCCCCCTCCGGGCGAGGCCGCCGCTTCGACTTCGCCAGCCCCGGCGCCCGCCGCAGCACCGGCCTAGTAGGGCCGCCGGTCACGGCGATGGGTGTCGCGGTCCTCGCATTCGCCGGTGGGGGCGCAGCGGCGCACACCCGGCGTCCGGCACGTCGTGGCCGGCGAGTCCTTCACCTCGCCTCCGTCGTCGGAACGAAACCTTAAACTGACGGGCCTCGTGGGTCGGCCCGCGCGGGGATGGCCCAGCCCGGCAAGGCGCTGGATTGCTAATCCAGTGGTGGTTTCACCTCGGGGGTTCAAAAGGGGGCCGGACGTGGCCGGCCTCCGGGACTTCCCCCTCCCCGCGCTCAGGCGGGAGGGGGTGGGGCAACGGGCGGCCGAGCCCGACCTTCGTCGACGACCACGTACTGTGCCCCGTCGCGCACCACCGCGACCGAGTCGCCCGGCTCGGGGAGCGCGCCGTGTACCAGCGCGAGGATCCGAACGCCGTCGGCCGCCTCGAGCAGCGCCAGCCGGTGCGGTGGCGCGAAGCCGGCCGGCGGCGTGCTCACCTCCGTCGCCGCGAGCACACTCGCTTGATTGGAGATCCGCTGCGGCCCGACCTCATCGCTGCCGCAGCGAGGGCAACGGCCGGGCCGCGGCAAGTACCGGCTGTGACAGCTCCGACAGCCGGCGACCAGCAGACCGGGGAGGGTCTCGCTCAACCGGCCTCCGTCCGCGCCGGACCAAGAATGCTCACGAAGACGTGGGCGCCGAGCCCCCCGATCGACTGGGCGAGGCCCACGGCCGGGGGTTGGGGGAGAGCGAGCGCACCCGACTCTCCTCGGAGCTGACGGGCGACCTCGGCGATCTGGAGCAGACCCGAGGCACCCACAGGGTGGCCACGGCCGAGCAGCCCCCCGGAAGGGTTCACGGGGAATCGTCCGCCCGGAGCGGTCCACCCGTCGAGGAACCACCGGGCCGCCTCGCCGGCTCCACAGAATCCGAGGTCTTCCAGATTGACGAGCGCGAACGGGGCAAAGGCGTCGTGGACCTCTGCGAACTCGACCTCCTTTCGGGTGAGCCGCGCCTGCTCGTAGGCGCGCTGCGCGGCGGTGCGGGTCGCCTTGAAACTGGTCACCTCGCCCCGGTCGGTGAGCGCCAGCGCGTCGAGCCCCTGTCCGAGCCCGAGGACCGAGGCCGGCCCGCTCCCGCGCTCCAGGATCACGGCCGCGGCCCCGTCCGAGATCGCGGAGCAATGGAGCAGCCGCAGCGGCGCGGCGATGGTGCGGCTGGCACGTACCTCTTCGGGGGAAACAGGAGTGGGAAACTGTGCATTCGGGTTGCCCTGGGCGGAGCGCCGGAATTGGACGGTCACCGCATCGAACGCCGCCGGTTCGAGGGCGAACCGGTGCTGGTACCGCTGTGCGACCAGCGCGGCCAGTGCCGGCATCGTAGCGCCGGCCGACTGTTCCGACGGTGCGAGCGACCGTGCCAGCACCGCGGTGACTTCGGCGGTCGAGCGCGCGGTCATCTTCTCTCCGGCCAGGACCAGTGCGCGCTCCGCGCGTCCGCTGGCGAGTTCCCGGGCCGCGGTGTGGAACGCGGCCGCGCCGCTCGCGGAGGCGGCGTCCACGCGCACTCCACTCGCTCCCTCGAGGTTCAGCCGGTCGGCGAGCTGGGGGACCAGGTTCTCGACGCCGCCGAGCGGGCCGGCGGCCATCGAGCCGACGATGAGGAGGTCGATCGGGCGACGGCCGACCTCCTCGAGCGCCCGCTCTCCTACCTCGGCCATCAGGTCCACCAAGCCCTCGGGCCGGCGTCCGACCCGGCCGGCGATCGCGGCGCTCACGTGGACCGACACGCGAAGCGCTCCGTCACCCGGGCGGTTCGACGAGGCCGGTCACGCACGATAGGAACTCCCCGAGCGCCATCCCGTCCTCCCATCGGAGGACGGCGTGGCCGGTACGGGTCGCGTCGATGGGGGGCAGTCGGCGCCGGAGCAGTCCGAGCCGGCCCCGGTGCGGCGGACCTGGTGCGACGAACAAGCGCCACGGGTCTCCCGTCCGACGGCCGAGCCGGCGGAACGCGTACAAGGCGAGGAGTCCCACCCGCTCGACGGACTGGCGGTGCGCCTCGAGCTGCTCGGCGGCCCGCCCGCTGGCGGCGGAGAAGTGGATCGTAGCCGAGTGGGAGGCCTTCACCTCGATGGGGAAGGCAAACTCCGGCCGCAACGCGACCAGGTCGAATCCGAGCGAACCGGCCGCGCGGACCACGAGGAACGGTGCATGGCCGTTCGGTCCCTGGCCACTCTCGCCCGCGGTGCCTTGCAGGATCTGCTTGAGCTCCCGTTCGTACGCCGACGAGCTCCGATTCACGAGGCGATGTCCTCCCAGCAGTATTTTTACCCTCGGGAGGACTCGAACGGCGGTCGTGGCAGCGGGAGCACTCGACGTCGGTGACGAGGAACGCGGCGTCGCCCGCGTGCTCGCGGCCCTCGTCGGCGACGCCGACCGGCGACGTTCGACCCGCGGCGTAGCCACGCTACCGGCCCGGTTCAGCCTCCAGGAACTGCGCAGCCGGCTGCGCCGCGAGCGCATCTTCGAGGACCCCTCGCGTCTCCTGCTGCGCCTGCGCCGTCGAGGACTGCTCGAGGAACTGCCGGACGCTCGCGCCGAGCGGGCGTTCACGGTGCCGGCGCCGGATCTCCTGCGGGAGATGTTGCTCGGAGAATCCGTGCGAGAGGCGCTGCCCGAGGGCGCCTACGGGCCGGTGCCGGACGAGGGCGCCGAGATCCGGTCGATGGACGCCGAATTCCTGGCCCGGCTCCGGGAGGTCCTCGAGCACCGGCTCGAGGAGACGATCGAGTTCGGTCGCACCTTCACGGTCCAGTCGCTGGCCGCCTACTTTCGCGGACTGTTCGGGGAGACGCTCTCGCTCGACCCGATCCTCTCGCTCCTGCAGCAGTACGCACTCGTGGACGTCCCGCTGGTGGCGCCGACCGGTCGGGCCACCGGTAGCACGGGATTCCATCTGGCCCTGTTTGGTCCGGCCGGCACGGGCAAGACGTTCGCCATCGACGACTTGATCCGCGGGAATCCCCGCTCCTCGGTCCCCGCCCACGGCCTGCCGGGCCGGAACCGGTACTGTGGTGGGATCACGCCGGTCCAGTTCCTGCGCGTCGGGGCGTTCTACACCGGCCGCACGTTCAACTTCATCGTTCCGGAGTTCAATGACTGGTTCAAGTACCGCGGCATGGTCGAGCCGCTCAAGCTCGTGATGGAGCAGCGCGAGGTGAAGTGGGAGACGACCTTCGGCACCGTCGGACCGTACACGTTCCACTCCTTCTTCTCCGTGAACTACAACGTGCGGACCGGCAGCGCCGCCGACTACTGGACGACGGTGGCCGACCCGAACTTCGCGGCGCTCGAGGACCGGATGCTCCTGCGATTCCACGCCATGACCCGGGAACGGTTCCGGGCCGTCGAGCAGAGTGCGGAGCGGCTTGAGCTCGGGGCACTCGACTTCGCCCTCGCCGAGCCGATACGGGACCACCTGACGTTGCTCCACGCGATCCAGTCGCGCCATCCGCTGGTCTCCGGCCGATTCCAGTCGAAGCCGGTGCGGCTGCCCCGCACGCTCTACGACCGTCTGCGCGGGGTGACCGAGAAGGCACTCAACCGGAGCGAGCAGCCGGTCTTCTCCCCGCGGCTCCGCTCGCGCGCGGTGCGGATCGCCGCGGCGGCGGCGCTGGTGGCGCAGTTCGCGAGTGAGGAGGAGTCGCTGCCGATCGGCGAGGCCGAAGCGGAGCTGGCGGAGCGGTTCTATTCCGAGGAGATCCGGACGCGCGAGGGTCGGCGTGGCAGCGCGGCGTAGGCGGCCGGCCGTCGCGCGGCGGTTCCTTCGACCGGATCCCGAGGTGGTGCGCGCCGCCGCCCTCCGCGCGCTCCGGCGGGCCGGCCGCCCCTTCGAATCCCAGGCGGCGTTGCGACGGGCCATGCTGCCGCTGCTGCGGGAGGAGGAGCGACGGTTCGCCCTCGGGGGGGCGAGGATGCGCCGGCTCCTGCTCGATTCACCTGCCCTCCGGCTGGAAGTGCACTACGCCAAGCGCCCGACCGACCGGCCCATCGACCGGTGCCCCGTCTGCCGGTCGGACCTGGTTCCCATCCGGAACCGCACGCTGACGGGGGGTGTCGTGACGCTCGGGTTCCGCTGCGGCCGGTGCCAATACTGGACCCACCTCGAACGCCGAGTGCCGGTACGCTACCGGTTCCTCCGCGCCGGGGTTCGGCGGGCGCGCCCCGGCTAGGTCCTCCGCGCGCACTCGCGGGTCGCGCAGCGCGGACGGTGGCCGGCCGGATTCTACCGGCCACTAACGAGATAGCTCGGGTGGGCGTTCAGGCGGCCGATGTCCGGGGCTAGCGAGCCGCCGTCCCCTGCACTGGCCAAGCCGATTGACGCTCCCCCACCGGCGACCGAGACCGTCGCCTCCTCGGCGGGCGGCGGTCCCCCGCCCGCGGGCGCTCGCCCCCCGCCTCGCGTTCGACGGGGTCGACTGCTCCTATCCGTCGGCGCCATCGCTGTCGTCGCGGTCGTCCTGCTCGCGGCGTTCGCCCTAGGCCTTTTCGGGGGGAATTCGAGTCCTTCTTCCTCGGGACCGACGGGAGCCCCGATGAGTTTCGATTCGGCATTCCAGCCGGGGGTGCTGGCCGGCATCGCGGCGCCGGGGGGCCCCTGGACGATCGTGGCCGCCGAGGGGCTGGGTTTGACGTCGGGTCTCACGGGAGTGAACGCCGGCTCCGTCGTAGGGGGAGGGTGCACCGTCACGCCGGCGCCCGGCTCGCCGGCAGTGATTACCGTCCTGGGGACGCCCTCGAACGCGAGCGCGGGCGAAGTGGCCCAGTGGTTCTTCTTCGCGATCAACGCATCGCACGCGTCGGTGCTGATGATTAGCGTCACCGCCTCCTCCTCGGCGCCGATCGAGGTGGGCACCGGAAGCACCTGCCTGAGCACCTTCACCTCCTACGCGCCGATCAACGCCTCGGCGGTCCTTGACTCGACCGCCGCCGTCCAAGACTTCAATGCGGAGGGCGGCACGGCCTGGGCCCAGAACCATACCGTGCTCACACGGCTGTTCGCCCTGGTGAGCGCGACCA
>JAKIWO010000066.1 GCA_022749995.1 Thermoplasmata archaeon
ATCCCCCCGGCGCACGATCTCCGCCTTGGAGAGCCGAAGGAGAGGGGCTCGCACACGAACCATTCGTCCCCGTTCCACGGCGTCGCGAGTGGCCACGGCGGCCAGCCGTGAGAACGCTCGCAGGAACTCCGGGCGGCAGTCGGGGTAGCCGGAGTAATCCACCGCATTGACTCCGAGATAGATCTCCTGCGCTCCCGAGGACTCGGCCACACCCAGCGCGAGGGCGAGCAGTAGGGTGTTCCGGGCCGGGACGTAGGT
This sequence comes from Thermoplasmata archaeon, assembly GCA_022749995.1. GTDB lineage: Archaea > Thermoplasmatota > Thermoplasmata > Lutacidiplasmatales > UBA184 > JAKIVR01. The sequence continues at coordinate 259 of JAKIWO010000066.1, forward strand.
CGATGGGATTGTTTTACGACCGGGTCGCGCGAGCGGGAGAGCCCGACGGCGGTCGGTGAGGGAGGACCGGAGCAGGGCTCTGAGGGGCAGGTGGACGACCGTGTGCCGCTCCACCCGGTACCAACGCGCGAGTGCCCGAGCACTGGCGAGCTCCCGGCGGTGTCGTTGTCCGTACTCCACGCTCAGGGCCAGGATGCGGTGGCCCCGAGCGGCCGCCTCCGCCAAGCAGGTCGCCGAATCCATCCCACCGCTGAGGAGAACCACCGAGCGAGGCGGAGGGCGGCGCCGAGTCCGGGGGGGAGCCTTCACAGGAGGTTTCCTAGGCCTCGGAAAAGCAGCAAGGCAAACACGATGCTCGAGAGCATCCCGAGGAAGTTCGTGCTTCCCTTGGTCAACCAGCCCCGGTTCTCTAGGAGCGCGCCGAGGAGGCTGTCCACTTGGCAGCCGAGGAACCCCGCGATGAGCGCGGCAGGGACGGCAAAGTCAGCCGCGAGTTGATTAGTGTGAAAGACCCAGAAGAGTGCCCATCCCAGCACGGCCGTGGTGGCGGCGCCGGTAAACGCCCACAGCGTGCCGAGGACCGAAACGCCGCCGTTGGTCCCCGGCTCTACCCGGCGCATCGAGAGAATGCTGTACGCCTCGCCGGAGAGCACACCGAATTCGCTCGCGAAGGTGTCCGCCGCCCCGAACGAGAGCGCGGCGGTGAACAACAAGGGCAGCACGGCCGGACTCGCGCCAGTGCCATACAGCAGCGTCGTTCCGAGCACCAGCGCGGTGGGCAGGACGATGTGGGCGACGACGTTGGAAACGCCCCGCTCCCCTGCAGTACCCTCCTGCAACTTGCGTCGCTTCTTCTCGTCGAACGCGTACCGTGTCGCCAGCACGCTCGCAGCGACGAACAGCACCAGCAGGGCGAGGTACGGGAATCCGCCGGCCACGACGATGACGATGCCGAAGACGGTCGCTACCACGCCGGCCCACCGCGTCAGCGCGCCGGAGCCGACCGCCGCGGCGGCGAGCAGTCCCGTGGCGGCGACGCCGACCAGGGCCGGCTCGATCGAGAGCACCAAGGGGGTCTCCGTGGGGAGCGAGGGGAGCGGATAGAAGTTCCGCCGCCGGAGGGGTCCGCGCTACCGCCCGCGCCGATCCAGGATGTACCGAGCGGCGTCGAGGAAGTTGGTGGCGGTGGAGTCCGGGCGTGGACGGTCCCCGACGAATTCCGCCTCGGTCTCCGCCTCGAGTCCCCGTTCCGGCACGAGGACCCGCAGGATTCCCAGGCGCTGTCCCACCGCGATATCCAGCCACCGATCTCCAATGATGGCCGAGCCTTCGCGCCGCAGGCCGAGCTCCCGCTCGGCTTGCAAGAAAAGCCCGAGCCCGGGCTTGCGGCAGTCGCAGCCCTCTGTCGGCGCGTGCGGGCAGTAGTAGAACCGATCGATCGAGGCTCCGCCCATTGCCAGTCGCTGCTGGATCCGTGCGTGGATCGACTCGACGATCGCCTCCGTGTACAGGCCGCGGGCGACGCCGGATTGGTTGGTGACACAGACCACACAGAATCCGGCGTCGCGGAGCTCCCGGATTCCGCGAGTGACCCCTTCCAGAATCTCGATCCGGTCCGGTTCGGCCAAGTAGTGGAAGTCGGGATTGATCGTGCCGTCCCGGTCAACGTACACCACCGGCCGACCTCCGGCGTGGTGGGTAGGCGTCGGCGCCGGGAGCACGAAGGCGAGGGGGCCCGGCCGTCTATAAGGGCCTAGCGGTTGCGACGAGGTGGTGGCGAGCGAACCCGTCCTTTCGCCGGCGGTGGAGGCCAGCTTGGCCGAGAGCCTCCGGCGTGCTACCCTTCTGGAAGGATCGCCGGCCGGACCGCTGGAGATCCTGTACTCGGGCGGCCTCGACTCTTCCGTACTCGCCTGGATCCTGCGAGAGCGCCCCCACACCTCGTTGATGACCGTCGGACTTGCCGACTCCCCGGACATCCTCGCCGCGGCCGCCGGGGCGCAGCTCATCGGCCTTCCTTGGCGACCCGTCCTGGTCGACCTTGGGGGGGTGGAGGCCGGGTGGGAGCGTTGGAAGCACGCGATCGGCGACGCACGGGATCCGTGCGCCAGCGTGCAACTCGCGCTGGCGCTCGCCCTAGAGTCGGCCAGCGCAAGCTCGATACTGCTCGGTCAGGGAGCCGATGAGCTGTTCTGGGGGTACGCCCGATATCGTGGGCTCACCGCGGAGGCTGGGGATCGGCTCGCCGTGACAGACCTCGCCCGATTGATCGACGTCGACCTCCCGAGGACCCGGACCATTGCCGGGGCGTGCGGACGCGAGATCCGGCTGCCCTACCTGAATCCGGAGTTCCGTGAGCAGTTGGCGGGGGTGGGGAGCCGTGCCCACATGTCCCGGGAGCGCAGCAAGCCGCTCCTGCGGCGACTCGCCCTCCATTTGGGTGTGGCCGAATCGCTGAGGGAGCAACCGAAACGCGCGATGCAGTACGGGAGCCGAGTAGCGGCCACGCTGCGCAAGGTTCAGCGAGACGCCGCCCGTCCTTCCGCGGCCGAGTACCCGCGACCGATGGGGCTTATCCCGGCACGGAGGCATGCGTGAGTCGCACGCTGCTGCGCCTCGCGTGGCCGTGCCTTCTGATTCTGCTGCTGGCATCGCCGGCACTCGGCGAGCCCGTACGAACCTCGGCGCACGCCCCCCTGGGACCGGGTCACCGCGGGCAGGAGACCGGGCTGGCTCCCGCGAGTACTTCGAAGCTCGAGCTCGCCCTGCACTCTCCCCCCGTTCATTTCCCCCGGCTCGAGACCGGTCCGCGTCCGTGGGGTCCGCCCTCGGGGATCATCGCTACGCTGACCATCTGGCCCAACGGCACGCTGAGCAATGCGTCCGCACCCGTGGTGCGCAACGGCAGCACCTATCGGCTGACCGCCAACCTGAGCGCGGAGTTGCTGGATGAACGGAACGGCTCGACGATCGACGGGGCCGGGCACACGATCCGGGGGGATGGGGTGGGGAACGACTCCTTCTCCCTCATCCTCTACGACGTACAGCGGGTGACCGTCGAGAATCTATCCCTCCTGAGCGCGGGTCGTGGCTTCCCGTTCAACGCGACCGGACCGTCCCAGTACTGCGCGCTCTTCCTCGTCCTCGCGGCCTCCCGCGTGACCATCCGGAACGTTACCGAGCTCAACTCTCCCGCCGTCAACAACAACAGCTGCAACCTGTACGACTTCGGAATCACCGGGATCCAGACCGGCCTCCTGGTGCAGAACTCCTCCGACATCCTCGCCCAGGACTCGCTGTTCCGCTCCTCGCTCAACTGGTCACCTCCGCCCGGATCCTACGTCCCCCGCGGAGCCGAGTTCGACGGCGACCAGAACCTGACGCTCGTTCGGGACCGGTTCTGGGGAGCGATGGGGCTGCTGCTCGATGTGGCGTCCAACATCTCGCAGTCGAACAACCTCTGGGGAAACGACACGTGGCGGGCCGAGGGGGGGCTCGACGTCACCAACCTGACGGAGACCCAGGACAACCAGAGCGCCGCGGGAGGGGAGCTTCGGATCATGTTCTCGGCCTCGCAGAGGTTGCTCTTCCTCGACAACGATTTCGCGAACGCTCCGACCGAGGCGGCCTTCGTCCTGAACTCCGTCGGCGTGACCTTCCAAGGGAACAACGTCACCCGAGTGGGCGGGATCGGACTGGATCTGGTCAACGTGCAGGTCGCGGGCCTGCTGTTCAACAACATCTCGTACGGGGCCAACGGCTCCTACGCGATCGACGTCACCGGATCGATCCACGTCACCGTCAGCCAGAACGTCGCCTACCGCGGCGCCATCGACTGCGAAATGGTCAGCACGAGCGAATCCGCGATCGCGAACAATACGTTCCCTGCCGCGAACATCTCGGCGGTGAACCTCTCCACGGACGACCTGATCACGGTAACGGGGAATGACCTGTCGGGCACCCCCGTCCCTTCCCATGGCCTCGGGGTCACGGCCCTCAACTCGACCCGGCTGCACGTCGCCAACAACACCCTGAGCGCGTGGAACTACCCCGGTGAAGCCGCCGTGGCCTTCCTGCAGGTCGAGGACTCCGACATTCGCGGGAACCAGATGACGGGCTCCTTTGTCGGTGTGAACCTGACGTACAGCTTCGCCATCGTGATCGCCGACGACCTGATCCCGTACGGTCAGTTCGGCGGCACCGGTGCCGCGGTCCGGATGTTCGGCTCCGGGGCGATCACCATCGCGGGCAACGACCTGCGCTACTCCGCCACCGCGGTGCAGGCGATGGGCGGGGGCGACTCCAAGATCGTGAACAACAATCTCTCCTTCTCCCACGTCGGCATTACCTGGCGTGATTTCGACCGACTGACCATCTCCAACAACGTCCTGTGGTCGACCAACCCCGGGATCCAACTGTTGGTCGGCCTCAACTTCACCATCTTCGAGAACAATTTCGCGACGGCAATCACCAGTTGCGGATCGTGTACCGATGTCTACCTCGGCACCGTGACCGGCGGGATGGTGGAGATGAACAACCTCACCTACGCCAACCTCGGAGTGTACGGCAGCCACGTCGGCAATCTGACCGTCCACGCAAACTCCTGCTACACGTGCGGCTTCCTGGCGCTGCTCGGGGAGGGGTTCAACCTCTCGATCACCGACAACTACGGCGGCTCCGACCTAGAAGGGGTCGAGCTCGACCAGGCCACCCGGGTGCACGTCGACGGTAACCGATTCACCAACGTCGTCGCCGGCGGGGTGCGACTTGCCAACGACGTCAACGGCACGGTGGATGGGAACATCGTGACTGCCGGCTTCTCGGGTGCCTTCGGGCTCGAGCTCTCCGCCTCCTCCCAGCTCTCCGTCACCAACAACACCCTCTCCAACCTCTCCCTCGGCCTCGAGGTCGACAACTCCTCCTCCCTCTCCTTCGCCTCCAACACCCTCGGCTCCGACAACGCCTCCTTC
>JAKIWO010000067.1 GCA_022749995.1 Thermoplasmata archaeon
CAGCCTTCGCCGGTCCTCCCACAGCCGTTCCCCACCGGCAAAGGCGTTGCGGTTGTCCCCGCGGCGGGCGCCCGGCGGGAGCGACTTGAGCTTGCGGAGGTTTCCGCCCCCGATCACGACGTAATCCGGTTCCAGGACGGACGACAGCGTCCGCACAATGGTGAAGACCTCCTTCTGCCACTGCTTTCTCCCGAGCCGCTTCAGCGCGGCCTCTCCGGCGTACTCTTCGAACGTACGTCCTTTCTTGTAGGGCAGGTGGGCAAGTTCCATCGGCTCGAGCTCTCCGTCGACGATCATCGCGCTGCCGAGCCCGGTCCCGAGCCCGAGGAACAGCATCCGGCCCCCTTCGTAGCTCCCCAGCGCCTGCATCGCCGCGTCGTTGATGATTCGGGTGGGGTGACCGAGGGCCCGCTCAAAGTCGTACGTGACCCACCCTTTCCCAAGGTGGGGCGGCTCCCGGAGAATCCGGCCGTGGACGACCAGGCCCGGATAACCCATGGCCACGGCGCCGAATCGCTTGCCTTTGAGCCGCCGTTTCAGCTTTCGGACCATCCTCTCGGGAGTCATGGTCGGCCCCGAAGGGATCCGGATCTCCGCCGCCTGACCCGGGAACGCCGCCTTCACGTGGGTCCCCCCGATATCGATCACCAGGATGCGCCGCGGGCGCCGATGCGATCGAGCTCTCATGCCGGGGGAAGGTGAGCGCGCCGGGCGGTTAACACCGAAGTCACCGGCCCCGCCCGCTCGCGTCCCGACGCGCACCCGACGCCGGGTGGGGTCCCGTGGGAGTTCCGCTCCGTTCCGGGAGGAACGCCCGCGCGTAGCGATGCGAGGCCCCCACCGGACGCGGGCAACTCAGGGGGCCTCGACGGTCGCGGCTTCGCCGTCGGCGACGCCTCCTCGAAACCCATCTCCGAATGTTGGCGCTGCGCCGACACCGTGCACGAAGGGCCTCCATCGGGCTCGTGGATCAGCGTGCCTGCGGATACGTCTCGTTAGGCCCAGCCCGCTAGGCTCCGCTGGCCGCTCCGCTCGAGCGACCGGTGATCCCGGACGGCGGGGAGGTGCGGCGCTCGGACCGGGTACCCCCATTCGCGCAGGATCCGCTCCTGCGACGCGCCGAACGGAGCGAACAGGGTCGCCATGCTGCGCGCGAGCAACTCCGCATACGCCTGGACCTCGTACTCCTCCTCCCCCGTCACGAGCTCTTCGGGCCTCGACTTCCGGCGCCCATCCCGGGAGGAGCGGTCCAGGAGGAGGAAGCTCACCTCCTGTCCCGGCTGGCGGAGGATGCCGACCGCTTGGAGCTGACGGAGCGCGGCGACCGCGGGCGTCAGGATCCGGTACTCCTCAAGCGGTTGCGCGATCCGCTGCGTGAGGAGCAGCTCCTCGCGGGGCACTCCCCCACCGGCGAGCCGGTCAACCCGGGCCTGGCCGAGCGCCAACGCCCGCGGGATCGCCTCCCGGAACTCTGCCCCGTCCCGGGCCTTTCCGAGGAGCTCGAGCACCTCCTCCTGGGCCGCCCGGACGAAGCCGCAGGTGTCCGCCCGCCGCACCTCGATTCCCCGGAGCTTGAACTCTCCATCGTGAAACCGCCCGTAGTACCGCTGCGGCACCCCGAGCCCGTACTCGGCGTCCGGAAGGAACACGATCCAGCGGTACCGGCCCTCGTACCCCAGCGGCAACCGGGTCCGGCGTGAGACCTGTGCGCAGAACGCCTCCGGGTCCCCGCCGGCGGGCGGCCGCATCCACAGCGAGTCGACGATGCCGTGGAGCACCTCCCAACCCTCCTCGCTCGCGGTCGCGACGATGCTCGAGAGCAACTCCCGCGCGTAGGCGTTGATCGCCTCGTGGCACTCGATCCGGCCGAACTTGGCGTTGCGGTACCCCTGGTAGCCGAAGCTGGTCACCAGCACCCACTTCCAGGCCTTGCCGAGCTCGGCGTACCGTTCCTGCTCGACCCCGCTCGTCTCCTTCTTGCGCCGCTTGAAGTGCCGCCGCCGCTTAAGGATCGGCCGGAGCGTGCGCGGCACGAGCCCCTCCCGCAGCGTGCAGGAGCGGTAGCCAAGGCCCGGGGCCCGGTGCGGGCTCTCCGGGCAGCAGGGGCAGTCCAACGTCTCCACCGAGAGGTTGTGCTCGACCATGATCGATGGGTAGAGCGAGACGAAGTCGAACTCGTCCACCTCCTCGAAGAGGCCGACCGGCGGCGTCAGGATGAGGCCGCCCCGGTCGGCGGCCACGAGCCGGCGGGCGCTCTTGGGTCGCTCCGGGAGGTTCTTCTTCCAGGGGATGTGGTAGCCGTCGGCGAGCGCCCGGGCGGTCTCCATCGCCGAGAACGCCGTCCCCGGCGACTGGCGTGCGACGGTCTGCAGCCCGAGCCGCGCGAGCCGCGCCACGTCGAGGAAGCCGACGAGGGAGACGTCCTGGACGAACTGCTCGTTCATGTCCAGGTGGAACCGGCCCGCGAGCGTGAACGCCGGCGCCTGGTGGTACACGCGCCCGTAGCTCACGTAGGAGCTGCCCGTGCGCCCCAGTCCGAAGGGTGCCGGCTCGCGGCCCAGGAAGAACTCGGCCGGGCCGAGCCCGTTCGCCATCGCCCGACGGTACAGCTGCGGGAAGTGGAACTGGTCTCCACCCTGCGTCCACAGGAGGTCCGGGTCCTGCACGCGGAGCTCCTCCACCAGCGCGAGCAGCGTTGCCGCCTCGCTCTCGGCCTCGAGGACGCTCCGGCCGAGGCGCACCCGGGCGACCGGGTCCTCCGGCTGGCGGACCCGGCCCCGCCGCTCCCCCACCACCTCTACGGCGAGCTCGAGCACCCGCAGCGGCGGCGGGAGGTACTCCACCTCCTCCGCCGGCTCGGTCGCGACCACCTGCTGGCCGCTCCAGGCCACGGGCGCACCCGGGTACAGCCCGTGGGCGGCGTAGTACTGCTGGGAGGCGCTCACGTCGACGTCGTACAGACGGTAGTCGACGCAGCCGCCCCAGTGGTCGATCTCGCTCGCCAGCCGCCGGCGGCGCGCGTGCGAGCTCGGGGTGACGGAGAGCGCCGGCCGCGCCGGCTCGGTCGGCTCGAACAGCGAGGGGAGGTTCGGCTCCTCGGCGAGCTGGGCCACGTCCCGGTGCGGCTCGAGCTCGCGGCCGAGCGCGTGCAACCGGTCGGCCGAGCCGGTGACGAAGAACGGCGGCAGGAACGGCACCTCCACCCGGTGCACCGGTCCCCCCTGCTCCCGCAGCCACAGCTCGAGCGCGTCGCCGGCGCGGGAAGAGGTGATGTCGAGGAGCCAGCCCCGGGGCATCGGCCCTAACGGAAAGGAGGGGAGAAGGTCCGGAACGGAAGGCGCGGCAGGGATCCCTCCCCGACGGCCGGATCGACCGGGAGCATCGGCATCGGGGACGGACCGGGGATGGCCGCTTAAGGCTGGAAACGGAGGGAGGGAAACGGTCGGTGAGGAGGGGAGCGTTTCGTCGCTTCGCTCCGGCACGAGCGGGCACCTCGCGCGCGAGAGGAGATGCCCGGCCGACCCCCGCTGCTCCCGATCGGGGGGATCGCTCGGGTCTACGGAGCGGGCGCGGAAGCGGCCACGTTCGGAAGCGAGCCGGCGAGGTGCCGGGCGTAGGCCGCGAGCTCGTGGCAGGTCTCGGGGTCCCGCACGCTGATCCCTTTCGACTCTTCGCCGCGCAGAGTCGTGGGGAAGGTAAAGAACGCGTGGTCCTCGTCGACCAACAGGAACTCAATCGTGGCGGAACCGCGGGAGTGGTACTCGAAGTAGTTCGGGAGTCCCCAGTACTGCCGACGGATGTCGGCGAGCCGTCCCGTCCAGTCCGGGGTCAGCTTCGCGGGGTCGAACACCAGCACTCGGTGGTACTCGACCCGGCTGTTGGCGCGCAGGAAGGCCGTGAGGAACGTGTCCCACTCCTCCGCGACCGAGCGAGACTGGACCGACGAGGAGGTGGTGTACACGGCGTGCGATACATGGTCGGAGAGCTCCCTCACCGACTTCTCGTACTCCTCGTAGATCTTCCGGTGCCCGCGGATCACCCCGAATCGGCCCTCCTCCCGCGGGAAATGCTGCTGCAGGCCGAGGATGACCAGCGAGCTCGTGGCGCCGGTCGCGACCCCTATCACGACCTTGACGAGCAGGTTGTCGCCGCCCACAATGACGGAGCCGGCGAAGGCGATGCTGAGCGCAGTGATGGCGACGAGCGTGAGCGCCAGGTGGTAGAACTTGCCCGACCCCGGTGTCGCCATCTGGGAGTAGGACCGGGCAGTGGGCCCTGCCTCTTAAACGATGGCGGCGCCATCCGTACGCATGACGCGCCGCCCCACCACGCGCTCCCATGGACAGCTCACGATCCGTTCCGCCGCTCCCGAGGAGTTCCTCGATTGCGTCCGGATCGCACACCGTGCCTGGCCGAGCTTCAAGGAGAGAAACTCGATCTACCACCTCTTCACGAAGTACTTCGCCGACACCTCGCTGGTCGCCCGGGTGGAAGGCCGGGTCGTCGGGTTCACGCTCGGTTTCGTGGCCCAGTCGAAGAGGGGAGTCGGCTACATCCATCTCGTCGCCACCGATCCGAGCGCGCAACGACGCGGCATCGCTCACCAACTCTACCTCGAGATGTTCCGCCGCTTCCGGGCGCTCGGGTGCCGGAAGGTCCGGTGCATCATCAACCCGGAAAACACCCGGTCGCTCTCCTTCCATGACGGGATGGGATTCCGGCCCGAGCACTCGGGACCGCGAATCCGCCTCCGCGGAGTTTGGGCGACCCGGGACTACAACGGCAAGGGGATTCACATGGTCGAGATGACCCGGGGCTTGCGCGGAGCCGGTACTACAGGCTAGCGGTCCGGCCGGGGCCACCGAGAGCAACTGCCGAGGCGGTCGCCGGAAGGTGGTCCTCCTCCTCGAGCCAGAGGAGCTGGGCGGTCGTCAGCTCGCGAATCCCGTGCCGACCTAGTTCCCGCCCGAACCCGGAATCCTTGACCCCACCGAAGGGGACCCGAGGGTCCGAGCGCAC
>JAKIWO010000068.1 GCA_022749995.1 Thermoplasmata archaeon
GACTCGGCGATGATCGGCACCGGCACTGACTCATCGATCGCCGCCTCCACCGTCCAGCGCCCCTCTCCGGTGTCCTCGACCCACCCCTTGATGGTCGAAAGCTCGGGATCCTGGGATAGACCCCGCGCGATCAGGTCCAGGAGCCAGGACCGGACGACGCTACCGCGCTGCCAGATCTTGCCGACCTTCGCCAGGTCGAGGGCGTACTCTTGCTTCGCCCCCAGGATCGCGAAACCTTCGGCGTAGGACTCCATCATCCCGTACTCGATCCCGTTGTGCACCATCTTCACGAAGTGTCCGGCCCCCGTGGCGCCTACGTGGCCCCATCCCGCATCGGTTCCCGGGGCGAGCGCCTCGAAGATCGGGCGGAGCTGGGCGACGTCGGCCGCCTCGCCGCCGATCATCAGTGAATACCCCTCGGTGAGGCCCCAGATGCCCCCGCTCGTCCCGACGTCGAGGAATCGCAACCCTCTCGCCTTGACCCGTGCCGCGCGGGCGAGCGTGTCCTTGTAGTAGGAATTCCCTCCGTCGAGGATCAGGTCCCCAGGGGAAAGGAGCCCGAGGAGCGCGTCCAGTGCCTCGTCCGTCGGGCCACCCGCCGGTACCATCAGCCAGACGGCCCGCGGCGGCTGCAGCGCCCTCACGAGGTCGGCTAAGGTGTAGGCTGCGACCACTCCGCTCTGGGCGGCCGCGTCGACCACCTCTTTGCGGCGAGCGTACCCGACCACCCGGTGGCCGGCGCGCACGAGGCGCGTCGACATGTTCCCACCCATCCGCCCCAGTCCGACCATTCCCAGCTCCATCTGAGTTCCTCCTGTGCTTTCCTCGTACGTGACCTGACTCGGCGTTCCCTTAGCCCCGGACGAACGCACTGAGGCTGCGCAGCGATGCCGCCGGGTCCGCGCCGAGCTGGATCCGAAGGATCCGTCGTTCCCGTTGCTGGAGCGCCATCGCGTCGCCCGCCGCCTGGGCCGCGATGATCTCCCGGAAGGAGCTGTGCCCTTCGGGCAACGGCACCGGCTCCGCCGGTTCGTCTACGAGTTGCAGGAACAACCCCGTCGCTGGACCCCCTTTGTGCAGCTGACCGGTGGAGTGCAGGAACCGGGGCCCGTAGCCGAGCGTGCTCGAGACCCGGAGCCGCCGCCGGAGCGCCTCCCGCAGCTCGTGCAGGAGCCGATCGGTCGCCTCCGCCGGCGCCAGGAACGCCTGGACGGCGAGGTAGTCGCCCACGTTCGCCGAATCCATCCAGCGGGTCAGCCCGCTGGTGAACGCCCAGCTCCCGTCGACGCGCACGAGTGGAACTTCCGCGGAAGCGCCCCCCGCCGGCCCGGACAACGCCTTCCGCGCCAGCTCTTTGGCCAGTTCGACGTCCGGTTGGTCGAACGGGTCGATGCCCAGGATCGGTCCGGCGGCCGCCACGGCGAGCTCCCAGCGGAAGAACTCCGCCCCTAGCTCGTCCAGGTCCTCGAGCTGGAATCGGAGCACGGGGATCCCGGCCTCCCTCGCTTTCGCGGCTCCGCCTTCGAGCTCGCCACCCCCCTCGCTGCGCAACTTCAGTTCGACGATGACCCGGTCGGCGGCATGGGTCCGCTCGAACGGAGCCACCTCACCGGCGATCGGCACGATCCCCTGGCCCTGCTTTCCGGTGCTTTCCGCGATGAGCTGCTCCGCCCAGGCGGGGAACGCCCCCAGCGCTGGGCTCGCCACGAAGGTGACCTTGTTCCGTCCGTGCACGGCGAGTTCGCCGAGCGCCGCTGCGAGCTGCAATCCAGGGTTCCGGGCGGCCCCCACCGCCGGTGAGCACCCCTCGGCCATCTCCCGCGCACGCTGGAGCAGTCGCCGGATATCCACGCCGGCGAGCGCGGCCGGCACCAGACCAAACTCCGTGAGGGCGCTGTACCGACCCCCGACATCCGGAGGGGCGGAGAAGCAGGCGCGGAATCCGTGGGCCGTGGCCAGTTGCTCGAGCGGTGTCCCGGGGTCCGTGATCGCCACGAACTGGGAGCCCCGCTGGGTCGCGCGATCGCCCAGCCGATGCCAGAAGTAGGCGAAGAAGGAGTTCGGCTCGAGGGTGGTCCCGGACTTGCTCGACACGATGAAGAGCGTTCGCTCGAGCGAAGCGCTCCGGGCGGCCGCGAGCACGGCATCGGGGTGCGTGCTATCCAGGATCTCCAGCCGAGGGAACCCGGGCGTCACGCCCCAGGTCCGGGCGAACACCCCCGGCGCAAGACTGGAACCGCCCATCCCGAGGACCAGTACCCGCTCGATCGGACTGCCCCGCACCTCCTTCGCCAGGCTGAGGATCCGATCGAGCTGAGCGCCCATGCCCTGGGGCAGCGTCAGCCAACCGAGCCGGGCGGGCACCTCCTCCGGCGGCGCGGCCGGCCAGAACCCGGGCTCCTTGCGCCATACGGCCCCCGCCGCATCCTGCTCACCCCAGCGCGCGAGCCGCGCCGCCACCCACGCCTCGGCCTCCCCCAGCTCCCAGCCGGTGGGAAGTGCTCCCCCACCGCTGCGGCGAGCCTCGGGCGTCATGGCGTCGGGGCCGCTAGCGGCGCCAGCAGGGCGAGCGCCCGCTCGACGACGTGATCGACGGAGAAGCCCAGCTCGCGGAGCACCACCGGTCCGGGCCCGGAAGCGCCGAACCGATCGAGGCCGATCACCGAGCCTTTGGGATGGGTGAATCGTTCCCAGCCGAGCGAGCGCGCCGCCTCCACCCCGAGCACGGGAACTCCCTCGGGGAAGACGCTCTCTCGGTAGCCGGGCTCCTGTTCATCGAACAGTTCCCACGACGGCATCGATACGACCCACGACCGGCATCCCGACTCCGCCAGCTTGCGCTGGCTCGCCAGACACAGGGAAACCTCCGAGCCGCTGGAGGCCAGGATCAGTTCCGGGGGACCGCTCCCAGAGCGGGAGGCGACGTACGCGCCGCGGGCTACCCCCGCGGAGAGCGGGATCTGCTCCGGGTCGAGCACGGGAAGTTTCTGGCGCGTGAAGAGCAACGCGACGGGCCCCTTTCGACCCACCGCCACGCGCCACGCTTCGACCGTCTCGTTGGCGTCGGCCGGCCGTAGCACCGTCAGATGAGGTATGGCTCGCAGGCTCGGCAACTGCTCCACCGGCTGGTGGGAAGGTCCGTCCTCCCCGAGGGCGATGCTGTCGTGCGTGAACACGACGATCACGTGGGTGCCCATCAGCGCAGCGAGACGGATCGCCGGTCGGGCGTAGTCGGAGAAGATGAGGAAGGTGGAGCCGTAGGGCCGGACGCCTCCGTGCAGTGCCAGGCCGTTGAGGACCCCCACCATCGAGTTCTCCCGAACCCCGAAGTGGAGGTTGCGGCCCGAGTCGCCCTTGAAGGAGAAATCTCCCGCCCCATCGAGGACGGTCTTCGTCGACGGGGAGAGGTCCGCAGACCCACCGAGAAGCTCGGGAATCCCGGCCGCCAGCGATTGGAGCACCTGCGCTGACGCATCCCGCGTGGCCATGTCGGGCGTGCCCTTCGGGAAGCGCGGCAGCTGCTTCTCCCACGCATACGGGAGCCGCCCCGCCACCGTCCGCTCGAACTCCCGGGCCAGCTCCGGATACTGCTGCCGATAGCCCTCGAAGAGCTCGAGCCATCGTTTCCGGAGCTCCGCGCCGCGTTCCACGCACCTCCGTTGGAAGGCGAGCGCTTCGGCCGGCACGCGGAAGGTCGGTTCCAGCGGCCAGCCGAGCTTTTCCTTCGTCGCTCGGGTGCCCTCGGGCCCGAGCGGCTCGCCGTGCGCCTCCCGGGTGTCCTGGCGGGGACTGCCGAAGCCGATGTGCGTGCGGACGCGGATCAGGGTCGGCTGCTCCGGATGGGCGCGAGCCTCCGCGATCGCCGCGTCCAGGCGAACGAGGTCGTTCCCGTCGTCGACGTGCTGGGTCCTCCAGCCGTAGGCCCGGAACCGGTCCTCGACGTTCTCGGTGAACGCCCAACGGGTCGGGCCTTCCAGCGAGACATGATTGTCATCGTACAGGTAGACGAGACGGTGCGCCTCGAGGGTTCCGGCGAGCGAGGCGGCCTCCGAGGCAATGCCTTCCATCAGGTCGCCGTCGGAGCAGAGCCCGTAGGTCCAGTGGTTGACGATCGGGAACCCCTCCCGGTTGAACCGGCTCGCCAGGAACCGCGCCGCGATCGAGAGTCCGACGCCCATCGCGAACCCCTGTCCTAGCGGGCCCGTAGTGGCCTCGACGCCGGGAGTAAGGTGCACCTCGGGGTGACCGGGAGTCCGGCTCCCGTACTGGCGAAACTGCTCCAACTCCGACATCGGCAGGTCGTAGCCGGACAGGTGCAGTAGCGAGTACAGGAGCGCCGAACCGTGGCCTGCCGAGAGGATGAACCGGTCCCGGTCGGGCCAATCGGGGGTCTTCGGGTCGAACCGCAGGTGGCGGTCCCAGAGGGCGAACGCCATCGGAGCCGCGCCGAGCGGTAGCCCGGGGTGTCCCGACTTGGCCTTCTCCACCATGTCGACCGAGAGGAACCGGAGGGTCCCGACAACGGCCGCATCCTCCGCCGCGCTCATGTGCTGCCTGTCAACGGTCGAGCCAGCGCGGCCTAGCCTATCACTCCGGCGTCCGTGCTCGGTCCCGGGGGCCCGAGCC
>JAKIWO010000069.1 GCA_022749995.1 Thermoplasmata archaeon
ACCGACTTCAAGGCGCTGCTCGCCGAGATCGAGAACGCCGGCATACGAACCAACTCCCGGCCACCGAAGATCGTGGTGACCCCGGCGTCCCGGGGCGGGGTGGTCGTCTCGAGCACGGTGAAGCTGACGCAACTGGGGGACGGACTGGCGGTGGAGATCGCGCGCGAGTTCGGGATGCATAACGGGACGATCGTGTTGCGAGAAGACGCGAGCGCCGACCAGCTGATCGATGTCCTCGCCGGCAATCGAGTCTACGTCCGCGCCCTGCTAGCCGTCAACAAGGCCGATCTGCTGGAACCCAAGGACAAGGAGCGGCTGCGCACCCAGCTCAAGGGGTCGAGCCCGCTGTTCCTGTCCGCGAAGACCGGTTCCGGGGTCCCGGAGTTGATCGAAGCCGTCGGCCGCGCGCTCGCGTTCATCCGGGTCTACCTCAAACCTCCCGGTCGGGAGGCCGACCTCGTCAACCCGATCATCCTGCGCAAGGGCGACCGCGTGGAGGACCTCCTCCGTCGGCTGCCGACCGATCTCGGCGTGCACTTCCGATTCGCGCAGGTCTCCGGTCCCAGCGCCCGTTTCGCCGGTCAGACGGTGGGACGGGAGCACCGGCTCGCGGACACCGACGTGGTCTCGATCATCGTCCACCACGGGATGGCCAAAGCCGCCTAGCGCGACCGAGCCGGCGGGCGCTGAGGAACCGCCCGGCCGCGAGCCCGAGGCCGATTCCCTGCTCGAGTCAATCTCGGCAGGACTCGGACCGACGCGCGTCCCGCAGGGCGAACGGGAGGCGCCGGCGGAGCATGGCGGCGACGGTCGGGCGAGAGCGCCCGTCCTGCGAGAAGCACGTGGGCCCGGTGGAACGGGGCCAGCGCGATGGGCGGTTCGAGCGCGAACTCTTTCGAGAGGTCGGCGAGGACGGATCGGAGCGAAGCGTCGGGGTCCACCGAACGGGCGAGGCTCGCCAGCTTGACACAGAACAGGAAGCGGCCGCCCCGCCGGAGAAAGAGTCGGTGGTTGGCGATCGCGATCGCGACCTGGTCCGGCTGGGAGACATCCAGATACAGGCCGTCGACCGTGGGCACCAGCGAGAGGTACTCCTCCGGGCGCCGCGCATCGCCGATCAGCGGGTAGAGCCCGGGTAGCCGCTCGGCGATCGCCAGCAGGCGAATGCACGGCCGTGCACTCTTCTCGACGGCGAACACCTCGCCCTTTGGGCCCACTAAGTCCGCAACGTGCGAGACGGTCGTGCCGCCGGCGGCGCCCAGATAGAGCCACCGCTCGCCGACGGCCGGAGGAAGCAGCCGGGGTTCGCGAATGAGGCCGGCCGCCAGCTTGCTACGGAACGGGTCAAAGTGACGCAGCGGACCCTGCGCTCGGTCGAGCACTCGCTCGCCGTACAGCGAGGGCGGGTCCGCTTCGGTCGCGGTGAAGAGCTGGGTCTTCTCCTTCTCGGTCAGACGCAGCAGACGAGAGGGGACCGCCGTCGGGCGGGAGGCGGCCACGCGTCGGGTCACGGCGGCGCGCTCCGTCGCAGGCCATCGATCCTCCGGTCACGGCGCAGGCAGAGCTCGGCGGCGATCCGCCGCTGGGTCGAGCCGTCGGCACGGGCGGCGATGACCGCGAGCGCCGCCAGACTTCGCGCGAAGGCGCCCCGGCGGTTCGGAGGCACGTCGTCCATCCGGTCGGCCAGGAAGAGGACGCCGAATCGCGGGCCGTGTCCCCCTGCCGGGCGACGGCGACTCCCGAGCAGCTGCAAGCGGGAGGCGCTCATCCGGCCCAGCGCGGCGAGCCCTCCGGCGCGGGAGACGAGCCGGGCCGCGACGCGGGGACCAACGAGTTGGGAGAGGTTGGGGGCGGCCTTCTGGGCCAGATGCTCGAGGCGATCGGACAATTCCCGGTGATGCTCGGTGGCGGCGAGCCGGAACTGCTTCCAGCTGTCCGCGTGGGCGCGCAGGGCTTCGGACTCGCCGGTGATGAAGGAGAGGGACGCCGACTCCTCCCGTCGCACCGCGCGCTCGGTGCGCTCTTCCTCTCGGGAGAGGGAAATGAGCGCCTCCTCCGGGGAGGAGAGACGGGCCTCCAGGCGCCGCCGCAGGAGGGCGAGGTAGAACGAGCGGTCCCACGCCTCGAGCCTCGGCCAGCCGCCGTCTCGGAAATCCCACTCCTCCGACGGACTCAGGGGTACGGCGGGTCGATCGAGTCCGGAGACCACCGCGGCCCAGCGGGGTTCCAAGCAGGCGAGCGTTCCGGAGGGGGCGCTGGCCTGGATCCAGCCCACCAACGATTCCACCGGCGGCTCGTTGGGATCCGCGAGCGCAGCGGCGCGCGACGGCTCCGGGTCGAGCGGTGCCTCGGCTCGGCACTTTCCGGTTCGCTCGACCCAGCGGAGACGGCCTCCCGCCTGGATCAGGGCCGCGTCGGCCAACTCCCTAGGACTCCGGCAACGTCCGCTGGAACCGCTGCCGCTCTTCCGGGACCTCGAGAGGATATCGGCCGCTCAGGCAACCCAGGCAGAGGCGGTCGGCCGGCAGCCCGATCGCGTCGAGGAGGCCGGGCAACGACAGGTAGTGCACCGAGTCGGCGCCGATGATCTCGGCCACCTGCTCCTCGGTCCTCCCCGAGGCCACGAGCTCCTTACGTTGTTTCATGTCGACCCCGAAGTAGCAGGGCGCAATGATCGGCGGGCAGCCGATGCGAACGTCCACGCGGGCGGCGCCGGCTCCCCGGACCATCGAGACGATCTCCTTGAGGGTGGTCCCCCGCACGATCGAGTCGTCGAGGAGGACGATCCGCTTGCCCTTGACGAGACCCGGGACGGGGTGGAGCTTGACCCGCACCTCGGCCTCGCGTCGCTTCTGGTCGGGCAGGATGAAGGTTCGTTCGACGAACCGGTTCTTGATCAAGCCCTCGGCGTACGGAATGCCCGACGCCGAAGAGAAGCCGAGCGCCTGGGGGCGGGAAGAGTCCGGCACGGGGATGACGAGGTCGGACTCCACCGGGCTCTCTTTGGCGAGCCGTTCCCCGATCCGGGTGCGCACGGCGTAGACAGCTTTCCCGCCGAGCATCGAGTCCGGTCGAGAGAAGTACACCCACTCGAACATGCAGTGGGCCGTCTCGCCGGTCGCGCCCATACTCGCGACGTGCATCGAGCCGTCGCGGTCGAAGAGCAGGATCTCCCCCGGAGCGACCTCGCGGATCGGCTCGCCGCCCATGAGCTCGATCGCTACGCTCTCGCTGGCCACGCAGTAGCCGGTCTCGAGCTTACCGAGCGAGAGGGGACGGATCCCCAGCGGGTCGCGGAAGGCCACCATCCGCGATCCGACGAGCATGACGCAGGCGTAGCCGCCGATGAGCTCCCAGCGCGCTCGACGGATTGCTCCCTCGAGGTCGCGTGTCCGGGAATACTCGAGCGCGATCATCTGGCCCATCGTCTCCGTATCGGCGTTGCCGAGGAGCTCGACCCCCTGGGCCTTGAGCCGGCGCCGGGTCCGCTCGAAGTTCACCAGGTCGCCGTTCACCGCGATGGCGGCCTCCTCCTCGCGCAGGCGCAGGGCGAGCGGCTGCGCGTTTTCGAGATCGGTCGAGCCGGTCGTCGGGTAGCGGACGTGGCCGATGCCGGTGGAGCCCCGCAGGGCGTCGAGCGTCTCCTGAGTGAACACCTCGTGCACGAGCCCCATCCCCTTGCGAATGGACATCCGGCCGTGGGAGGTCGTCGCAATGCCGGCGGATTCCTGGCCCCGGTGCTGCAGCGCCCGCAGCCCCCGATACAGGTACGGGGCGGCGCCCTTGCCCGGTATGGCTACACCGACGACGCCGCAGTGATCCCGGGCGGCCATCGGACTCGATACCTCGCCTGCCTACTGTTTGTAGCGGGTGAGCTTCTTAAGCGGAGCGCCGCGCGGTGGCGCCCAGGAAACTAGGGAAGGGGTTGGACTAGGGCGGAGGGGTCCGACTAGCCGAAGAGAGCCGAGAGGCCCTCGGACGCCTCCTCCTCGGAGACGCCCTTCTCCTCCTTCTTCTCCTCTTCCTTCTTCTCGCCCTTGCCCTCTTTCTTGTCGCTGGGCGCGGCGGCCGCGGGAGCGGCGACGCTCATCGTCTCGGCCTTGGCGATGAGTTCCTTCAGGTCGACCCCTTCGAGCGACGCGATGAGCGACTTGACCCGGGCCGCGTCGGGAGAGACCCCCGCCGCGTTCAGGACCTTGCCGAGACCCGCCTCGTCGACTGGCTTCCCCGCCGCGTTGAGCAGCAGCGCACCGTACACGTACTCCATCTTCGTTCCTCCTCGTCGTCCGTTCGGAATGGACCGTCAGGCCCCTCCCAGCTCGGCGAGCGCGTGCGCTTGGCGCACCGCTCGGCCGACCAAGTGGGGCAGTGTCTGGGGTGAAATCTCCCCGATCTCGAGCGCAACCGCCAGCGCGGCACGGTGGGCTCGACCGATGAGGAGCGGGGTGGAGATCTTGCTGGTCCAGGCCAGTTCGAGGGCGACGCCGATCGCGAGGCGGTGGGCCGATAGGATCCCCGCCCGTTGCGCATCCAGGTCGACGCGCAGCACGCTCGGCGGGTAGAAAGTCTCGCCGTCGACCAGCGCCCGGAGCT
>JAKIWO010000007.1 GCA_022749995.1 Thermoplasmata archaeon
CTCGCCGCCCCCGGCGGAACCGATGGAGAGCTGGCAAGAGGCGCCGACCGACACGGAGAGCCCGCCGGTCGACACGGGCGGCGCACCGCCCGGCACCTCCTAGGCCGAGCGGACCGAACCCCTTCCCCCTCCCGAACGGAGCCGACTTTCTCGAGCGGGCCGGGGCTCACGCCCCGCGGTTCCGATCTAACTAGCCCGCCACCGCCGGAACGGGCGCGGTGCGGTGAGCCAGCACGCTGCGGTATATCCCGGCGTGGAGCACGAGCAGCGTCGAGATGGGCGAGGGGGACGGGCCTTCCTTCGCCTGGCCCGCCCATCGCTGAGCGGGTAGCCCGTGGACCAGCGCGACAGCCAGTGCGGCCAGCTCCGCTGCCGTGGGGGCCAGCTGCCGGTCACGGGCGATCCGCTGCGCCTTGTGCACCCAATCCGCGAGCTCCTCCGGAGGCAACCGGTGTCGCGAGATCAACAGGGCAGCGCAGAGGATCGGTAGCGGGAACTCTCCTCCCAGCACCCGGGCCAGTGCCAGGACCTCGGGCACCCGGTCGGCTCCTGCGGCGCCGAGCTCGGTCAGCTGCGCGGCCGCCAGTGAGGTGCCGCGAGCCTGCGGGTTGGGCGCGAGCAGTTCGGCGCGGTAGGCCCGGAACCGGTCCCACGCGGCCGGGTCCCGCAGGACGAGGCCGGCCACCCACGCGGCGGCCTCCTCCGCACCCACCTCTTCCCGATGTCGACCCCACTCGTCGTAGGGGGCCTCCGGAGTTGGCGAGGGCACGAGATGCAGGATGGCCGCCAACCCGACGGCCGGCGCCCGGTCACCGAACTCCTCCCGGATCCGGGTGCTCGTCTGGACCAGGTTGGGGTAGACGCGGGTGGCGATCTCGGGAGAGGCGGCGAGCAGCTCGGCGGCCAGGAGCCGGTCGCGCGCGTCCCCGCCGATCACCTCCACCATCCCCCAGACGTTGCGGAACCGCTCGGCGAGCTCTTCGGCGGTCTCGCGTCGGTTGGCGAGGCCGGCCGCCACCACCCGGAGGAACGGGGCCGCCTCGGCCGGAGTGAGCGCTCCGAGCTCGGCGAGGAAGTACTCCGCGCTCTTGGCCACCTGGTCGAGCTCCAGGGCCGTCGCGGCGAGCTCGCTCGCCACGACCTCGAGGGGGAGCGGATCCGTCCGTGCGGCGCGGACCGTGAGCTCGGCGAGCACATGTCGGCCGATGTCGGTGAGTCCCGGCGCGGCGGGCGGTTCCCGCATCGCGTTCTGTGCCCGCAGGAGCGTAAGGAGCTCGGGGGAGCCCTGGGGAGTTACACCGCTATCCAGGTCCGAGAGATATTGACGTACTTCGCCGGCGGTGACTGGAGCCACGTAGGACCCCGAGGCCGACAAGGGAGTGCTCGTACTTAGTCCCGCCGACGACGGGGCGGTTCGATTACGAGCCGACGCCCTGCTTGGGCTTGTCCCGGTCGGAGGTCGAGGCCATGTTGGTCCCGCCCATCCGGTCGCCGCGGTAGTAGGCGAAGGAGAAGATGATCAGCATCACGATCGAGAAGACCACGCCGATCCCGATGACGGCATTGATCGGTACGGCCGTCGCCGCCGTATAGGTGAGGCCGCTACCCACGAACGGGACGGGGCTCTTGGGTCCGAACAGGATGAAAATCGCCCAGGTGACCCCGATGAAGATGATCGTGATCATCACGTCGCCGAACCCCTGCGGGTAGCTCTCCGACATGTTCCCGTAGCGGATGGCGAGGTAGAGGAACAAGAAGATCAGCGTGATGAACAGGGCGTAGACCAGGAACACGCCCAGCACGAGGTAGAGGATCGCGAAGGTCAGCAGCGCGATGACATACAGGGGAACGTCCAACGGTGTCGCTCTCCGAATCGAACGGCGCACGGGCGCCCCGCATATAAACTTCCGTCCGATACATTCCCCATGGAAGCCGCGGTGGTCCGTGCTCCTCTGGAATGCCGCTCGGGCAGCCGGTCGACCCCGCACGTGGGAGTGCCGTCCAAAGGGGTTAGGGTCGCGAGTCCCAACCGCGCCCCTCGGGTCAGCCTTCGGAGGGCTAGCCGCGGACGAATCCGAGCCCAATCACCCAGGCACCGTTGCGATTGGGACGCGCGAAGTCGGATAGTGGCGTACCGCTCGCTTCTCCGTCGAGATATGTCGGATTCAACTGCGAAGGTTTAAGTATCAAAATCCATACTTGGCCGCCCAGCATGGGGCAGTCGCCAACCTCGGCAGGGACGACAGAACGACAGGGGAATCCGGCCCAAATCCGGTCTACATTCAGTTCGCTGCTGACGACCCGCTCGGGATCGGTCGGCGCTGGAGCTTCCCGTTCTCATTCGGCGGGGGCGGTACGCAAGCTCCCACGCTGGAGCATCCTGGTGGCGGTGTTGCTGATGGCGATACCCCTGGCACCGGGAGCCTTGGGCATGTCGACTGGATCGGGCAGCTCCGCCGCGCCCCACGGTGGATTGCTCGCCGGTGCGGCCCCAGCCCACGCGATCGGCGCGGCCCCCACCGCGCCCACGCTGGCCGGCCAGACCGCCGCCCACAACTTCCCACTGGTCCCCTCCCACCTTACCAAGATCACCAGCTACGGTTCCGCGGCGAGTTCCCTTACGTCTCCGAGTTCGGCCGCACTCCCCACGCCCACCCCCGCGCGACCTCATCCGGCGGTCACCACCGGGACGGTCACGGGCCGTGTCGAGGACTCGGTCACCCACTCGGACATCAGTGCCGCCGCGGTCGAGTACTCCCCGATCGGGGCTCGCTGCCCGCAGGTCAACTGCAGCCCCGTCTACACCAACACCTACGGGATTTTCACCTTCACCAGTTCGCCGGGCTACAACGTGATTTACATCACTCAGGCCTACTACGCCCAGAACACCACCTGGGTCGATGTCATCGCCTCCCAGACCACGAACATCGGCACGATCTACCTGCTGCACGACGCATACGTCTCGGGGGTGGTCGAGACTACCAGCGGCCACATCGCCATCCCGGGGATCAACGTCAGCTCGAGCTCCCTCAACGGGACCGAATTCGCCTTCCCGAACCAGATCACGAACGGCCAGGGTCAGTTCACCAACGTTCCGGTGCTCCCCGTACCCTCCATTGTCAGCTTCGCTTCGACGTTCATCTACAGCCGGTATCAGGGCAACTTCACCTGGGTCTCCCTCGCGCCCTACCAGCACTACAACCTAGGCGTAGTCTACATCGACGCCGGGATCGCGGTCGAGGCGACGCTGGTGGACTCGCTCCACCACAAGGCGCTCACGCTCGGTCTCGGAGCGGCCGGACAGGCGTGCTCGACGTACGTCGGCTGCGTGTACCAGCAGGGCCAGATCTCCGCCCAGGGCGGCGCGACGACCGTCGTGTATTTCGACGGCACGCCAGGCCCCAACCGCATCACCTTCGAGGCAGACGGCTACGTGGCCAACATCACCCAGATCACGCTCCCGGCCTACCCGTCCAACGAAGTCTACAACCTGGGTCGGATCAACATGGTCCCGGAGAGCGCCATCGCCGTTACCGTGGACTTTACCTGGGCCAGCCAGGTCGCCGCGGCCTGGGCCAAGTGGAACACCGACCCGTATGGGTACACCCCCATGTTCGTGGTCAGCTCCACCAGCCTCGACGGAGTGGAGCTCGGCGCCATCAACTGCAAGCCGAGCGGCTGCAACGAAACCAAGACGACCACGCTCTCCGGCTGCGGAACGATCGGCTCGACGGTCGAGATAGCGGCGACCCCCCTCCGGAACGTCGTGGCCGTCAAACCCGACACGAACACCCAGTGCGGTACGATGTTCCCCACGTGGCCGACGACTTTCACGATGCCGGTGTTCAACAACATGACCTACGCCAACACCACGGCGGACTTCGTATCGAACATCGGCTTCCTCAACCTCACTCCCGGCGTCTTCATCCAGGGATCCGTGACGGGCGGCGCCACCAGTTGGAGTGTCTTCGCCTGCTCGACCGACGAGCTCGGTAACACCGGCACCACCTGCGGCCCCTCGTCGTACGCGTCCAGCACGGTGGCGATCGTCCCGTACAATCAGCAGGTCTTCCCGTACGACCCGCCCGGGTGCCCGCAGGCCTCGACCATCTTCTGCGTCGCGGCCCCTATCGGACCGATCGAGCTGACCTTCCAGGGACAGTATGCGGTGAAGAACACCACGTGGGCCTACGTCAAGCCCGGCTACTTCCCCGCGGCCTTCGAGTCGCTGGCCAGCGTGACTCCGAACCACATTTCCTCGGTCCACCTCGTCCAGACCTCGATCAAGGGGCTCGTGCTCGATGCGCTGACCCACAAGGCGATCAGCGCCCAGATCAGTCTGCTGAGCTCGCCGGCCGGCGGGGCGACGTACCCCTCGAGCTCCGGTCCGGTGAATTATAGCGGCAGCTTCTTCCTCAATGTCACTCCCGGCTGGGATCTCGTCCAGGTGAGCGCCCCGGTCTACCAGCCCAACTCCACCTGGGTGGAAGTGAACCGTTCCACGCTCAACATCGGAACGATCAACCTGACCCAGGACGGATTCATCCACGGCTTCGTCCTCGACCCGAAGGGCGTCGGCATCCCGCTCGCCCCGGTGAGCTACTGCCCGATCTCCGGACCGGGCACCTGCGCGCAGCTCGGCATCGACGGATTGACGAGTACCAACGGGGAGTACTTCGGGCAAGCCGCGAGCGGGCTCCTGCCCCTCGGAACGTACCGGGTCGTCGTCTCCGCCCCCGGCTACGACGAGAACTTCACCTGGGTGAACGTCACCGCCCCCGGCGGCGAGGTCAACGCCAGCACCCTCATCCTGCACCCGGCGGGCAACACCACCGCCGCTCCGGCCCAACCCCGGTCGCAGGCACGCACCCATGCCAACGCCCAGCTCGTGTGGGTGAGCGGCCGACTGATCGACAACAGCACCAAGCTCGGGCTGGCTCCGGGGATCGTGAGCCTGCAGGCCAACTCCCCGAGCGGAGCCGTGGTCGCCGTCTCGCGGATCAACACGGGCGGGGACTACAACATCTCCCTCGCGCCGGGCGCCTGGTGGATCAACGCCACCGCCGCGCCGTACTTCTATCCGGCCTCCACCTTCGTCAATGTGAGCTCCTCCGGCGATGAGCTGGTGGCTCCGACCCTGGCGCTCGAGCCGTTCCCGTGGGTGCACGGCCGGCTGTACATCCAGCCCTGGGAGAGCGTCACGATTGCGACCGGGATGGGTCCCGGGGAAGCGACCGCGAGGACCTGCGACTCCACCGGCATCTGCGGCAGCTCGGGCACCGTCAACTCGGCGGGGATCTACTTCGAGACCGCTCCGGCCGGGAAGTACGACCGGGTATCGGCGGCGGGCCACGGCACCGGGCCCGGCCAGGCACCGGGCGGCTTCGTCACCAACACCTCGACCATCGTGACCATCTCGAACAGCACGCTGAACATGACGCCGCTCATCGGGCTGGCGATCTTCGGCGCCGTCATCGGCCAAGTCCGTGATCATTCGACGAACAACGCGACCCCCGTGCGCTACGGCCAGGTGAGCGCCTTCGCCATTGGACCCGGCAACACGCCGGTGACGGTCGCCGAGACGCTCAACGGCGGCGGCGACTACATCATGCTCCTGCCGCAGAACAACAAGACCACCGTCCTGGCGAGCGGGCTCGCCTACGAGCAGGCCAACGCGACCGACAACGGCTTCGGTCCGGGGCTCTCCAACTTCGAGAACGCCACCTCGCTCGTGCACTTCGGCTGGGTCGTCTTTGACGTCGCGGACTCCGCAGGGGTCGGCTCCGCCGATGGCGTGGGCCGCGGACGGGTGGGCCTGGCGCAGGTCATGAGCAACGTCACCACCATCGCCGGCGTCAGCTACTCCTACTCGAACACCGCCGACTCCTTCGGCCTGGACAACGTCTCGGCCCCACCGGGAAGCCGCGTGACGGTCAGCGTGCAAGCGCCCGATTTCAGCGACCAGGTGTTCAACGTCAGCGTCAACGAGAGCCAGACCACGTTCTTCAACGACAGCTCCGCCAACCCGTACACCGCGCTCGGAACGGTCACGCTGCTCGGCTGGTCCTGGCTGGCGGGCCATGTCGTCGACCCGTTCCGGAACAACCTGTCGCTCGCCCAGGCGAACATCGTCGTCAGCAACAACGCCTCGGTCACGAACCACGGGCCGGTCAACACGAACATGGCCGGCTACTTCCTGAGCGACGTGCCGCTCGGATCGACGGTCAACGTCAGCATCGGACTGCCCGGCTACGTGGTCAACAAGACGCGCTACTCCATCCTGCAGGGGATCACGGGCCTGCTCTCGCCGATCAACCTGACGGGGGACGGGGTCGTCGCGGGCTACGTCTACGGCTACCCGACCCTCACGGCAGTTCCCGGAGCGAGCGTCAGCATCTGCCCGAAGGGCACTCCCGCCTGCAGCAACCCGATCGCCCTCACCAACGGTTCGGGCATCTTCTGGTCGATCGCCCCGCCCGGCCTCGACGCGCTCAACGTGACCGACACCAACTACGTCCAGAGCACCACGGCGTACATCACCGTCAAGCCGGACAGCTGGAACTGGATCGGCGCGATCAACCTCTCGGAGTTCGCGTTCATCTACGGCACGGTCCGTGGGCTGCCTTCGGGCGACATCCTGGCCAACGCCAACATCTCGCTCTGCTACCCGAACGTCTTCGGGACCGGACCGGTTGGGGGCTGCACCGAGACCGTCACCTCGAACGCCCAGGGGAAGTTCTTCCTACCGGCCTCCTCGGGCAACTACATCATCGACGCGAACGCTACCGACTACAACGACACCTACCTGCCGCTCGCGGTCTCGGCCGGCGAGTACGTGCCGGTCGGCGTGCTGTTCCTCCAGGAGTTCGGCTTCGAGACCGGCGTCATCCTCGGCAGCGACACCGCCGCGCCGATCGCGGGCAGCGAGATCCAGGCCTGCCCCGACTGGAGCACCGGCGTCTGCAGCGCGCTCATCCCGGCCTCGTCGACCGGGCGGTTCACCCTCTCGGGTGCGCCGGGTCCGTACACGCTCTTCGCGATCGCACCCGGATATCAAGGGAGCTACCTGGCGACCACCTTCGTGAGCGGCAAGACCGTACAGCTGCCCCCGATCGACCTGACCCCGACCGGTACCAACGAACTGTACACGGTGAGCGGCTTTGTCTCGGCGACGGACGGCTTCCCGATCGCGGGAGCGATCGTCTCCGCCGGGCCGAGCTTCGCCACGGCCACGGACGGCAACGGCACCTTCGCGCTGCGGGTCCCCTGGGGCACCTACACCCTCGAGGCAGTCGCGCCCGGGTTCCTCTCGAGCGCCGAGACCGTCGTGGTGCACGCCACGGTGAACAACGTCAACCTGACGCTGGCCCCCTCGACGTTCCTGCTCAGTGGTACCGTGCGGGACGGGCTCACGCCCTCCCAGGTGCTCCAGGGCGTCACCATCAGCGAGACGCTCGGCGGGGCGGTCACCACGATCGCGCAGACCGACTCCTCGGGCACCTACTCGGTGCCGCTCGAGAA
The DNA here is from genome assembly GCA_022749995.1 of Thermoplasmata archaeon. GTDB lineage: Archaea > Thermoplasmatota > Thermoplasmata > Lutacidiplasmatales > UBA184 > JAKIVR01. Next base: position 7,522 of record JAKIWO010000007.1, read on the forward strand.
CGGCAGCCACCTGCTGACCGCCTCGGCGGGGCCGGCGCTGCTGACCGGCTACACCCCGGTCACGTTCAGCGTCTCCATCAACGGGGCTCCCCGGGTGCACGACGTGCTGCTGTTCCCGCCCGTGACGCAGGTCTACGGACTCGTGGTCGACGCCGTGAGCGGTGTCTACATCGCCAACGCCACGGTGAGCGGCTCCGGCCTCACCGCCGAGCACGTCCCGAGCCAGTTCACGCTCTCGACCACGGGGACGGGCAACTTCCAGGTGAGCCTGTACTCGGGCAGCTACACCATCGTCGTGAGCGCCAAGGGCTACCTCACCCAGAAGGTGACCCTGACCGCGAGCGGCCAGCCGATCCAGCAGCTGACGATCTCCCTGCCGCCGAGCCCTCCGGCCGGCACCGCCGGCGGAGCCGCCTCGATCTCCGGAGGGACCCTCGCCCTCCTGGGTGGGGTCGCGGCCGTCGCCGTCGCGGCGATGCTGGTGGCTCGGCGGCTCTCCGCCGCCAGCGCCCGCGCTCGGCCGCGGGCGGCGGCGAAGGAGGTCTAGCGTGGAGGCGGCGAGCACTCCGGGTCGCTGGGTGATGCTGCAGCACCGCCGCCCTGCCGCGGGGCTGCTCATCCTGCTCGCGGTCGGGTCGATGGCGATGTTCTTCACGCCACCGGGCGCGATCGCCGTCCATATGGGTGGCCACGCCGCGCCTCAGCTGCGGACGGCCGGCACTTCGCTGGCTACGCCCGCGACGTCGGCGGGACCGTCCGTGGGCACCCCCTCGGCCAACATCGCGGGCCTCACGCTGGGCATCACCGCCAGCCCTTCGCGTATCTGCGCCTTCGACTCGGCGACCTGCCCGGCCGGGACGGGCCAATCGCACGTCACGATGACCGCCGTCGCCGGCCTGCAGGGGCTCGAGACCTGGCCCGCGGTGCAGGTCGCGTTCGTTATCGAGACGACGCTCTTTGACGGCGTGTACGACCCGAGTGCTGGCGATGCCGGCACCGACCCGTGCGCCGACACCGGCAGTTTCCCGACCGGCATGCCGTGCGAGGAGTCCAACGGCGTTCCGTTCTTCGTCGCCCACGCGCAGCAGATTGCGAACGCGATCCAGTCGGCCAACCCCCACTCGGTGGTCTCCTTCTCGCTGGTGGACTACTTCGCCACGCTGGACACCTTCGACGACGGCGACGGCTCGGAGTACAACGTGGACATCCCGACGTTCGTCCCGGCCGCCGAGTTCGGCGCGCAGGTCCAGGGCACCTTCCAGGCGCAGGAGCTGGGCGGAGGGTACGTCTACTCCGACTCGGACTTCTCCGACAACATCCTCCACTCCTCCTCGATCACGGCGCTCTACGGGGCCATCGTGGGCAGCGGGCTCGACTGGTCCCCTGATGTCCACCACGTCGTGGTCTGGATGGGCTCGACCGTCCCGCGGGACCCGAGCTACAGCGCCAACTACTGCGTCACCGCCTCCGACTACGCGGGATTTGGCAGCGGCGCGTGCGCCTCCCCCAGCTGCGAGCCGGGCCACTCCTACGGAGCCCTCGGCAGCCCGAACTGCGAGGGATGGGTCCGCTCGCCCGACCAGAACATCAGTCACTCGATCGCGGGCCTGGCCCGCACCGCGGCGCAGTGCACCAACTCGATCGGCGGTGTGTGCACGATCGACACCATCGACCTGTACGATGGGATGACCGATGCCTGTTCCAAGGACTGGCCGGTCCAGTCGAGCAGTGTCGGACCGTGCAAATCCCCCGAACAAGGCGACGCCGGCAAGGTGATCGAGGCCGGTTGCGACCTGGCGGCGGCCACGGGCGGGAGCTGGGACGGTCCGAACTTCGCGAGCTGCCCGGATGGGCAGCAGGGGACGCTGCTCCCGGTGTTCGATACGAACGCCTTCGCCCCCAACACGCAGAACCCCACCTTGCTGGCCGCCCTGCGCGGGGTGAGCTTTGGACCGGTCATCGACACGACGGTGGCCAACGGAACGGGCAAGCCGCTGTTCACCTACGTGCCGTTCGGCCACATCGAGCTCGCGCCGGCGCCCCAGTTCCACTCGAGCTGCACCTTTGCTAGCGGCGCCCCCGCCCACTGTCCGGCGACCCCCAAACAACTCTACACTCCGAACGGAGCGGTCTACTACGGATGGAATTGGTCGAACAACTCGACCACGAACGTGATGCACATCGGGGACGCCTGGTCCGTCACCTTCTACGTCGACGCCAACGGCCCCCCGTACTCGACCGTCCCGGTGGACGCCTGCGTCACTGCGTACTGCAAGGCGGGCGGCAGCGGCTCCGAGGGTGGAGTGTACACGTGGGCCTCGTACATCCCCGTCACGAACAAGAGCATCGTCACCGAATCGTTCCCGCTCGCCCAATTGACCGTGCTGGCCGCCGAGGCGCCCGTTCCGCCGCCGCCCGTACCTCCGGCCGCGCCTCCGCCTCCACCGCCGTTCGCCGTGCCGGTCGGCCCGCCGATCGCCGTGGGCACACCCGTAGGGGTGGGCGCGCAGGTGGGTCTCGGCAGCGTGGCGCTCCAGGGCGTCGCCGCGGGGTTCCTCGCTGCGGGATTCCTGCGGGTCGGCATGAAGAACCGCCCGATCGCGATGGCCATGGCGGCCAAGTCCGGCGTGAACCCGACGTCGCTGTTCGAGAAGGGTCAGATGGAGGCGAACCGACCTGGTCTCGGTCGATTCGATTAGGGAGCGACCGGATTTACCCCGAGTTCCCGGCTCGGCCCGCGCCCTGGCGGGCCGCAGCCCTCGCGCGTGGGGGTCGGTCGATTACCGGGGAGTTCTCCCGGAACTCCCAGGGCGCACGCCGTCTGGGGCCGAACGGCGGCCGGTCGCCGCTCGAACGCCCCGCCAGTTCGCTCAGCAGAATTCTTCCGCGATTTTCGTCGGTTCCGGCGTCACCGGAGTGGCGCGCTCTGGCGGAGTACTAGAAGTCTATAACCCCCCACGCCACCACCCCCCCGTCCTTGTCGAAGCCCGGGTCGTTGGAAGCGCGGGTGGCGGGGCTCGACACACGCAAGTTGCACGGAGCTCCGGGAACGTCACTATGAACTCGGCCCGGGCGGTTCGTGGCCGCTTCACCACGTGTGTCGCGCGCCTTGTTTCTCGACGGTGGGTCGCGTTGTTCCTTGCCGCGGTGCTGCTTCCGAGTGGCCTCGCCGGCATGCTCCTGGCGGTGCCCCCGGTCCACGCCGCCGGACCGCACGTGGATGCGGCGCTGCACCCCGCGTCGGCCGTGCGCCCTGCCGCCTCCGGGAGCTGCTACGACCTCAACAGCACCGTCTGCGTCGAGGTCCAGGCCGGCTCCGTCAACATCGTGCCGAGCTCGGGCAACCGCACGGCATCGCTCGAGCCGAACGCGACCGACACCATCGTGCTCCAGATCCATTCCCAGTGGCAGATCGTCTGGCCCGGTCTAGTGAACCAGACGGGACCGCGCTCGCCGATCGCGCTCAACGTCAGCGGGACGCTCTGGAACGGTGACCCGTACTACTCCGCCGCCGACTACTCCCTCTGGCACTCCCGCCAGGCCACCGACCCCTGGTGGCAGACCGCCCCGAACGCGGCCACGAACGTGACCTGGCCGTTCGTCTATCAGGTGACCTTCTGGAACCGCAGCTCCGCCGGCTCGCCCACCTTCTTCGCCGGCATGAGCATCACTTGGTGGATCTACCTCGTCACCCGCAGCACGGGCAACATCTACCACGGCAATGCGATGCCCGCGTTCCACTACACCGTCGCCGGCGCGTGGCCAGAGTCTCCCTACCCGGCCGCCGTCCAGTACGGGGGCCAGAACGCCTCGACCGACGACCTCGCGCTGAAGCAGGTGCCGCTCCAGCCCAACTGGAACGACACGGTGCATCTCACGCTGACCACCACCGGACTCGATTCCTCGACGAGGGCCAGCATCGGTTCGGCCACGCTCTACGTGGTGGAGAGCCGGCCGAACGGAGCACCGTACCAGAACGGCTCGTTCGTCTTCCCCGTCACGGTCTCCAACGGGGCCGGGGCGACCTCCACGGCCGTCGCCATCCCGAACTCCTACTCCCAGATCACGGGCCTGACCGTCTCCTACTGGGTGGTTGCCACCGACACGGCGGTGAACGAGCTCAACCAGATCATGACCCCGGCGGTCAACTACACCGTCCACGGCAACGGGAGCTTCCAGAGCGGGCAGTTCGGCAACGACATCCTGCTCACCACCACGCCGACCGACGTCGAGCTCGTGGGGCCGCCGACCCCGCAGGTCGCCGCGGGCGTGAATGTGACCGTGGTCATCCAGAGCAAGAGCGTCTCGGCCTCCATCCTGACGGCGCTGCTTCAGTACACCTTCAACTACAACGCCACGGGCGAGGTGGCGCACGGCCAGGTCCAGTTCGCGCGGAACAACTCCACCACGATGTACGCGGTCCTGCCGCCGTTTCCCGTCGGTGTGATCGTCAACTTCACCGTGCTGGCCTGGGACTACACGATGCTGCTCGACATCTCCCGGCAGTACTCGTTCGAGACCCCCACCTTCAGCACGATCGTCCCGATCATCCCGCCGAGCCTCACCTTCTTCACGGTGCTCGTCTACGACAACTCGACGGCGACCTGGGTGACCGGCGCGATCGTCCAGATCCAAAGCACCTCGGGGTACGTCAACTCGATCAGCACCACCCAGTTCGGGATCGCCTACCCGAACCAGACGCTCTCGCGATGGACCCCGCTGCTCGTCCCCGCCAACCAGACCTACAATGTGAGTGTCCTCGACCGCGGGTTCATCCCGGCCGGCGAGTCGTCCTCGCCCGTGGTCTCCGTCGACCTGCGCGCCACGAACCCGATGTCGTACACGGGCACGCTGGTGCAATCCGACCACTACACCATCGTACAGGAAGGCTCGTCGCTGTTCTTCTACCTGAACACGACCGCCGCCGGTCCGCTCTTCTCCCCGTCCAACCCCTCCTCGATCTCGGTGCCGGCGGTGCTCGGTCTCGTTGCCGCGTTCGTGGCGCTCGCGATCGTGCTCCCTTGGTGGATCGCGATCCAGGAGCGCCGCAAGGCCGAAGAGAAGCGGGTGACGCTGTGATGCGCTCCCTCCCGTCGCTGGTGCTCGCCACCGTGGCGATCGGACTGCTGCTCGCGCCCAGTGCCTTCCCTTCCGCGAGCTCCCACCACCCCGTCGGTGCGCTCGCCCCCACGGGATACGGTGCGAGCGGCTACGCGGCCCCGAGCGCCCCGGCCACCTCGGCCCACCGGACGGCGGTCTCCCTGCAGGGCAACCCGCACCCGCACTGGTCCGGCAACCGGTTCTTCACCGACGTGAACATCACCTTCACCGTGCCGGGAGTGCTCCCGAACCCCGACTGGAGCTTCACCCCCACGCCCACGATCAACACGATCCCGGAGTGGACGAACGGATTCTGGATGAACCTCTCCACCGATGTGGCGATCTCCTACGCGATCGTCACCATCTGGGGGCTCACGCAGTTCCCCGCGTCGGGGCAGAACGCGAACTTGAGCAGCTACGACCCGACCGCGCCGCGGGAAGTGCCGATGCAGCTCAACCCCAACACGAACAACCGGACCGCGAGCTTCTTCTTCAACGACTACAAGAACTTCTGGCCGGGCGACGAGATATTCTTCAACGTCTCGGTGACCTCGGTCACCTCCAGCCCCGCGGAGATCTTCTCGACGCAGGCGGCCTACTACCCCTACCCGGGCACCAACGACCTCTACACTTGGCAGTACGACGTGCAGAGCCCCTGGAACTCCAACGTCTTCGGCAACAACATCCACGTCTCCTCGACGCCCGAGGTCTACGGCTCGCCGCCCTACGAGCCGAATCCGTTCCAGCCGTTCCGCCTGACGTTGAGTTCCTACAACCAGAGCGGCGGCGCGCCGACCCCGATCCCGGCGGCCCAGGCAATGGTGTGCATCACGCAACCGCCCACCCCGACCACCACGTCGGTCCAGAATTGCTTCCCGCAGGACTTCTCTCCCTGGAACTCGACCGTGATGTCGCTGCCCGCGCTCGGCCCCTACCCGGGGGACAACGTCACCTTCACGCTGGAGGCGTGGCTACCTTGGCAGGGGATCAACCACGCGATCGACTTCATCTACTCCAACCAGAGCTACGGCTTCAACTGGTCCAAGAACGGCCAGTGGTGGCACCAGAGCCAGGGGCTGCTCGCCAATGCGGTCCTCTCGAGCTTCCCCCAGGTGCTCTCGAGCGGCGTCACGCTCCTTCCCTCGGCCTCCCCCGTAAACGTGACAGTCCTCTCCCCGACCCAGAACGTGACGATCGGCTCGGCCGAGTTGGACTACCGGTACAACGATAGCGCCGGGTTCCACTCCGGCTCCCTGCCGTTCCTGCCCATCACCACGAACTTCTCCTACGCGCTGATTCCCGGACTGCCGCTCGGCGGGACCCTCACCTTCCTCGTCCAGGCCAAGGACGTCTTCGGCAACCCGGTGAGCTCGATCAACTACACGTACCGCGAGGAGGGACCGCTCCCCAACCCGGGTCCGACGAGCGGGAGCTTCTTCTTCGAGGGACTCGACGTTGCCGGCACGGGACTCGTGCCGTACCTGTCCTTCAGTGTCTCGAACTCGACCTGGTCGGAGAGCGGCGTCGGCACCAGCCTCGGCTTCGGGGCGCCGTACACCCAAGGCGTGACGCCGTACCCCACGTACCTCCACCTCGGGTACGGGTTCTACACGCTGACGGTCCGCGCCTTCGGCCAGACGCAGAACGCGACGATCAACATCAACAGCGCCGTCCCGCAGACGATCCAATTCTACTTTGCCAGCCGACCGGTGCCGCCGACGGCCACCTCGAGCTTCCCGACCTTCACCGTCGGCGCTGTCGCGGGCGTCGCGGGCGGCGCGCTGGCCGCCTTCTTGGTAGTGCCGTGGTTCATCGAACGCCGGCGCAAGGCCGAAGAGGAGCAGCGCCGGGTCACCTTATGATCGCTACCGAACGAGGAAACCAATGAGTGCAGGGAACGCCCCGGGGGAAAAGCCCAAGACGACCGTGGCCGCCGCCAAGCCCTCCACCGCGCCGCCGGGCGCGGTCGGAGCGGTGAGCGCGAGCGCCGGAACTCCCCTGCCGGCGACCATCACGACCTCCCCCACCCCGGTCGCTCCCCGACCGGCGGCACCCCGCCCGGCGCCCAAGCCGGGCACGGCCCGCCCCGCTGCGCGACCGGCCACGGCCGGCGGCGCCCTCGCCAAACCCCGCGCCCCCACGACGGCGATCCGGCCGCAGACCAAGCCTCGCAGCCCCGCGGTGCCGGCCAAGCCGCGAGCTCCGGCCCCGGGCGCGCTGGTCCCCCCGGCCGGCGCCCCCGGCCGCAAGCTGTTCTTCGTCCTGTTCATCGTCGGTCTGCTGCTGATCGGCACCGGCGCGGGCCTCTGGGCGACCTTCTATCCCGACATCGCCCAGGCGAAGACCGCCGCCCAGTTCCTGAGCGACAACGGCGCCCAGTTCTTCCCGGGCCAACCCGCCGTACATGCCGTCGAGCTGACCAGCGGATCGCTGAAGACCGGCCAGAGCGTGATGGTCAAGGACACCATCGCCAGCGCCGTCTACAATTCTTCCGCCGGCGTCACCGTGCTCACGTTCCAATCGATCGCGAATGAACCGGCCAATCAGAAAGCGGCCCAGTCCCCGCTCGCCGATGCGCTGTTCGGCACCGTCCAGGGCAACGTCGGCTGGCTGACCGCGCACACGGCCGTCGTGATGAGCTTCACTATCGTCCGCGCCCAGCTCCCCGGTGGAGTGTACGGCACGAACAGCTACCTGACGATCGATGCGGCCGCGGACGCCACCCACTCCTCGCTCGCACCCAGCGGCCCGACCGGTGTTGCCGCGGCCGCCATCAGCCCGAACTACTTCCAGCCGGACCCGAACGTGGAGTTCGACGGCCTGTTCTACTTCCTGATCGCCGTCGGCGCGCTGCTCGTCGTCGTCTCGCTCCTGTGGCCGGCCAAGGTGGAGCGCTGGTTCCGCCAGCAGACGAAGGACCCCAAGCACCTGGTCGTGGGGCTCACGGGCATCACGGCGCTGCTCGGCTCCTTCTTCATGCCGTTCTACCCGTGGCCGATCGCCTTCCTGATCGCCGGCGTGGTCATGCTCATCGCCTGGAAGTTCCCGCAGCTCTCGCTGCTGGTCCTGGTGCTGTTCGTGGTGCCGGAAGTCGCCTACCAGAGCGGGACGCTCGGCTTCCTGTTCCTGTTCGCGGTGCTGCCGGTGCTGTTCGCGGCGCTCATCGACTGGCGGTTCGGGATGGGGGCGCTACTCACGCTGTTCCTCGCCCCGATCGGTCTATCGTTCATCGGCCCGATCTTCTTCGCGCTGGTCTTCTCGCTCTACCTCGGCATCGCCGTCGCCGTCGTCGGTGGGCTGCTCATCACGCTGTTCGTGACGCTCGGGAACCTGCCGATCCTGGGATTCCTCACGGGTCCCGGCGCCTCGAGTTCGCCGAGCCTCGTCTCGGGGCATTCGGCGGCGTTCCTGCCGGCGCTCCCGATGGAGCACGCCTTCAGCTTCAACTCGATCGGCGCGGCCTACCTCAACCTGCTCAACCCGCAGTTCAACGTGCTCGCCACGGGCAGCTCCGGCGTCGGCGGGGTCACCGTCCCGCTCGCGCAGATCGCGGCCTGGTGCTTCGTGGCGTGGCTCATCACCTGGTGGCTCAAGGACCGGGACCGGCAGACCTTCCCGAACCTGATCTACAGCTCGGGGATCTCCGGCGCGATCCTGGCGGCGGTCACCGTCGGCGGCATCGCCGCGTTCAACTACTTCAGCCTCGCCGCGATCGCGGTACTGCTGATCATCCCGGCGACGCTCACGGCCGTCGCAGGGGCGCTGGTCATCCGGGACGTCTTCGAGGCGTACTTCACCTCGCGGCTCGGCGCGACCTCGGTCGGTACGCGCGTGGCCGAGATGAAGGGCCTGCAGAAGATCACGTTCGAGATGGTGGGCGGCCTGCACGACGTGAAGGCCGACATCAAGGAGTCGATGATCATTCCGCTGATGCGAAAGGATGTCACGACCCGGTTCCGGCTCGAGCCGCCCAAGGGGATCCTGCTGTTCGGCCCGCCGGGCTGCGGCAAGACGATGCTCATGAAGGCGCTCGCGAGCGAGCTGGGCGTCGAGATGATCTCGATCAAGTGCTCCGATGTGATGAGCAAGTGGTACGGCGAATCGGAGAACCGCGTCGCCGACCTACTGCGCACCGCCCGGGAGCGCGCGCCGGCCATCCTGTTCATGGATGAGATCGACGCGATCGCCAAGCGCCGAGACATGTACACGGCCGATGATGTGACGCCGCGGCTGCTGTCGATCCTTCTCTCGGAGATGGACGGTATCGACAAGTCCGCCGGGGTCATCGTCGTCGGCTCGACCAACAAGCCCGACCTGATCGACCCGGCGCTCATGCGGCCCGGCCGCCTGGACAAGATCATCTACGTCCCGCCGCCGGACTACAACGAGCGGATGGAGATCGTCCACGTGCACTTGCAGGGACGACCGGTCAAGGGCGACATCGACCTGGCGGAGATCGCGAAGAAGACCGAACGGTTCAGCGGCGCCGACTTGGCGAACCTGGTCCGTGAGGGCGCGACGATCGCGGTGCGCCGCGAGATGATGACGCAGGTCCAGAGCCCCATCACCATGGACGATTTCCTCCAGGTGCTGCCCCGGATCAAGCCGTCGATCTCGCTGCGGATGATCTCCGACTACGAGACGATGAAGATGGACTACGAGCGGAAGATGCACCAGGTCCAGCGGACGGAGCGCAAGATCGTCGTCCACTGGGACGACGTGGGCGGTCTCACCGAGATCAAGCAGGCGATCCGGGAGTACGTCGAGCTGCCGCTCACCCGGCCGGAGCTCATGGAGAGCTACAAGATCAAGAGCGGCCGGGGCATCCTCCTGTTCGGTCCACCGGGCTGCGGCAAGACGCACATCATGCGGGCCGCTGCGAACGAGCTCAACGTGCCGATGCAGATTGTGAGCGGCCCCGAGCTCGTGAGCGCACTCGCCGGTCAGAGCGAAGCGGCCGTGCGGGATGTACTGTACCGTGCCCGAGAGAACGCGCCGTCGATCGTCTTCTTCGACGAAATCGACGCGCTCGCCTCGAAGGAGTCGATGCGCACGCCCGAGGTCTCGCGCGCGGTGAGCCAGTTCCTGACGGAGATGGACGGTCTCCGGCCGAAGGACAAGGTCATCATCATCGCGACCACCAACCGGCCGCAGACGCTCGACCCGGCGCTGTTGCGTCCCGGTCGGTTCGACAAGATCTTCTACGTGCCGCCACCGGACTTCGCGGCGCGCCAGGACATCTTCCGGATCCACCTCAAGGGCGTGCCGGTCGACGGTTCCGTGGACCTGGGCAACCTCGCGACGCGGGCCGACGGGTTCTCCGGCGCGGACATCGCCAACTGCGTGGACGAGGCCAAGCTGATCGCGCTGCGCGAGCAGCTCATCACCGAGCTCACCCCCGGCGGGGCGGCGGCGGCGATGGGCGGACTGTTCAGCACCGCCTCGGGACCCTCGGCCGTGCCCGGTCTCGGCAAGATCGAGGCGGCGGGGACCGTGGTCGGGATCCGCATGGACAATCTCCTCGCGGCCGTGTCCAAGACGAAGTCGAGCATCACCCCCGAAACGATGCAGTGGGCGCAGGAGTTCATCCGCTCGTATGGTACACGGGGCTAGCGCGGGCCCCCCCGGCCCGGTCGTTGATGTGCGGAGCCGGTGGGTAGGGCGGGCGAACACCCCCTCGGTTCCGCGGCATCGGAGCGACCCATGGCCGAGCCCGAGCCGGGGGCTGCTCCGCCCCAGCCGTTGCGCGAGCGGCTACGCCACTCGTTGGACGCGAGCGCCTGGCTCGGGGTGGGCATCCTCGGCGCGCTGCTGTTCCTCATCGGCGTCTACGTCCCCGTCCTCGCCGCGGTACCGGACGCCGAGGCGCTGCGCTTCGTCTTCGCCATCGCCGGCGGCGCCCTCGGCATGCTCGGCTTCTCCTTCTGGTGGGAAGGTCGAGGCGAGCCCGCCCGCCCGAGCCGGCGGGGTCGGCGCACCGACCCGGCGCGCCCGGCCGCCCATCCGTTCGGCCCCAGCTTCGAAGTGTACCGGCCACCGCCCCGTGAGGGCGGTCCTCTGCTCCGCCGCCCGCCGTCGTCCTGAGGCCGCGGGTTGAGCCGATGGGGTCGGTGTGGGTCGCGCGCAGCCGTCGACACCGGCTCGTGCTTCCGGTCCTGCTCTGCGCGCTGCTGGCGATTCCGGTGGGGCTCGGCGCCGCCCCCCATCACGCCGTGAGCCCTGCCGCACCCTCGCACCTCGCGACGCCCACGAGCTCCCCTGCGCCTCGCGCTCCGATCCCCTCTGCCGGACCTGGCTGCGTGCCCGGCACCTACCCGGAGTATGCGCCCCTCGCCGGCGGGCTGGACCCGATCGCCCCGAACTACGCCACCCAGTCTCCTTGCAAGCTCGCCTTCGACGGCTACACGCACGACGAGGTCCACGCCACCTTCTCCTCCTCGCTCGCGAATTCGAGCGACCACGTCCGATTCCCGATGCACTTCCCCACCGAGGGCAACCCGGGGGTGCCGACTTTGTTCGACGATCTGTTCGTCGGCATGGTGGTGGTCGGGGACAACAAGTCGATCGGCAACCAGTCGTACGCCGAGATCGTCTTCAAGCCGGTCTCCGAGGCCGGCGGACAGGTGAACTACACGCCGATCGTCTCGATCTGGTCGGTCCACACCAACGCGAGCGCGGGCACCTGCCCGGCCGGTCTCAACTACACCTGGGACGGGGGGTTCGCCTGCGAGGTCCAGATGGACCAGAGCTCCGGCGATACGCTGACGACGGACGTGCGCGGGGGCGACTTCGTCAATGTGACGTTCGTCGGGAGTCCAAGCGACACGACCGGCCTGACCGTCTACGTGAACGACTCGACGGCGGCCTTTGGCGAGAGCCAGCAGCTCTCCGCGGCGAGCACGCTCACCAAGACGTTCGAACCCGAGTGGAGTGCGGCCTGCCCCGACACGTGCCGGCTCAACTGGTCGTTCCCCTTTGGGCTCGGCTTCGGGTACGACATGTGCGCCGCTCCCCCTACCTGCAACTCCTACAACAACACCACGATGACCGGCAGCGCGCCGGTCACGTTCTTCTCGCCCGAGTTCTGGAACGGGTCGGGGTACGGCGGGGACTACCGCTACTTCGCCCCCGAGTCCGCCACCGGCGCCTGCAGCGGGGTGGGGGGCGTCATCCCTTGCACCCTGGTCCAGATCGACGGGGACTACCCGTACTTCACGTTCAACGGCAGCGCGCTGGCCCTAGGCCCGATCTGGCCCTGGACCCGCGTGGATTGGGGAGGTGCCCACCAGGAGCTCGACGCGCTCGGCACGGCGAACGACTCCACGCCGTTCTTCCTGCAGTACGTGACCAACAACTCCCGCGCCGGCTACATCCCCTCCGGACAGCCGCTCGTCGTGACGGCGCGGGCCGAAGACTTGGGCACCGTGACCAAGGTGCTCCTCAACTACACCTCGCCCGGCGGGAGCCTCACCAGCGTCCCGATGACGCGTGTTGCCGGCACCCCCTCCGACGGCGTCTACAATTACACGATCCCCGCGCCGGCCTCCAACGGGAAGATCACGTACCGCGTGTTCGCCGCCAACCGCGCCGGTGCGCAGCTGACCTCCCCTTCCCCCCTCTCGCCGCCCTCGGAAGTGACCGTCGGGCCGCTGCCGCACTTCACCCTCTGGCTCAACACGACCTTTGCCGGTTGCGGCGGGGTACTGCTCAACGGCACCGTCTGGCCCACGTTTACGAGCCTCTCCATCTTTCCCGGCGCCTACCCCGTGGTCGGCGTCGGCTGCTACAAGTACATCTTCCGGGGCTGGGAGTCGACCGGCGGGGCCGGGGTCTGGCCGAACGCCGCGGCGAGCACCCTGGTGCTCTCGGCGAGCGGCTCCTTGCTGGTGCTCGACCAGTACGTGCGGCCGTTCGACCAGATCGTGGTGAGCTCGAGCCCGAGCTGCGGCAGCGTGGTGTTCAACGGGACCGGCTATTCCGGCTCGACGATCGTGACGGTCCCCGACAACGCCAGCTACAGCCTCGGCTACACCGGCTGCGGGGCGATGTCCTTCGCGGGTTGGACGGTAGACACACCGGCCATCGCGATCAACGGCAGCTCGGTGTTCATCCTGAGCAACGGGTCGATCACCTCCAATTGGATCTCCTCGGCGAGCGCCGTGCAGCTGCTGCTGCTGGTGAACCCGGCCCAGAGCGGCGGCGTGCTCTTCCGCGGTGCCGGATACCTGAGCGGGACCACGCTCAACCTCACCCAGGGTCAGTCCTACTCGATCCACCAGTCGCCGTTCGGCGGCTGGGGGTTCAGCAACTGGAGCACCAACGGTCCGGTGACGCTCGGGGGGGGCCAGATCATCCTCAACGGGCCCGGGACCGTGACGGCCAACGACTACCGCCTCACGCTCGTCCACGTCCTGGTCTCGCCGCCGGGCGGCGGCTACCTCGTCCTGGACAGCGGCACGTACCTGAACGGCGCTTCGGTCAACGTCACGAACAATACGGTGCACTCGATCTTCGCTCACGCCAACGCCGGCTACCTCTTCCTGAGCTTCGGAGGTTCCCCCGTGACCGCGCTCACGGTGAACGGCAACACGTTGACCGTCAACGGCAGCGGCACCCTCACGGTGAACTTCGAGCAGGGCTCGGGCACCGCCTTCGTGGCGTTCCAGACCGACCCGCCGGGGTGCGGTACGATCGAGTTCAACGGGGCGAACTACACGAACAGCCAGTTCACCGAGGTCGCACCGAATCTGCAGGTGGGAGTCACGGCATGGGCCTGCGCCGGCTTTGGATTCGTCAAGTGGATCCCGAGCGGTGGGGTCGCCGTCAACAGCCTGCTACTCTCCCCCACGACCGCGATCATCGCCCCGACCGGGGGATCGATCAAGGCCGAGTTCCACGCGCTCGCCGTGGTCCGCATCTTCACGACTCCGGCCTCCTGCGGGACGGTCACCATCGACGGAGTTCCCCACCAGAGCGGTGGCTCGACCCAGCTTCCGATCTACGCCTGGTCGTTCCTCTCGCAGACGCCCTGCGCGGACTACCACTTCATCGGTTGGGTGAACAGCACCGGCTCGACCATCAACTCCACGTCGATCTACATCGTCGGACCGACGTTGCTCACGGCGAACTACGCCCGGGACACGTACGGGGTCACCGTCCTGGTGAACCCCGCCACCTGCGGCAGTCTCAAGGTGGGGAGCGCGGAGGTGTTCAACAACACCACCCTCGTGCTCACCTCGGGGAGGTACCCGCTCTCGGCCTCGCCCTGCCCGACCAACGAGCTGCTCGGGTTCAACACCTCCGGTGGCGTCCTCGTGGCGAACGGTTCCCTCCTCGTGAGCGGCGCGGGCGGCGTCGCGGTGAACTATGGACCCGTGCCGCCCCGAGCGAGCCTGTCCCTCCCCTCGAGCAGCTACTCGGGCAGTTCGGTGTATCTGACGGTCCAAGTCGCGGTCCCGGTCGCCCCCTTCACCTATACGTACGACTGGACGTTCGGGGACGGTGGGGGGGCCGTGACCCAAGGGAACTTCACCAACCACGTCTTCTCCTCCACCGGCACCTACACCGTGCACGTCCGGGTGACGGACCCCTACGCGCGCCAAACGAACTCGAGCGGTACCATCAGCATCGTCCCGAAGCCCCCGGAGACCACCTCCCTGCCGTGGGCCGGGTTCGTGATCCTGGGCCTCGTGGCGGTCCTGCTCATCGCGGCCGTGGCCGTCGCCTCCCGTCGCCGATCCCACGCGCAGCGGGCCTCGACGTCGGCAGGGCCCCCCCCGAACGTTCAAGAACCCCCGGCGCTCCCCCCCATGGCCGCCGAGTCGCCCTCCCTCTCCTCCGGCAAGGAAACCGATGAAGCAAACAGGTCCAACTAAGGCCGCCGTACCGTCGACTCTCACGTCGTCCCGCTCCCGCTTCTCCGTGGGGCGTAGGGTCTACTTCTGGGGGGGAATGCTCCCCTCCACCGCGCTGGTTCTCCTGCTCGTGACCTCCATCCCCGCCGGAGCCGTCGGGTCGCACCCGGGCTCCGCTCCGCTCGTTACCGGCACCCCGGGGGGCGTCGCGCTCGCGACCGCGCACGGCAGCCACACCGGCTCGGTACTCCTCCGTCAGGGATTGCCGCCCGAGCTCGTGTCCGGCTCGATCCAGGCTCTCCCGGGCCTGAGCCTACTCCGCTCCCACGGTGGGGCGCCGCAGCTCCCCACGAGCGCCCTCGCCCATCCGTCGACCCCTTCGACCGCTTCCAACTGGGTAGTGGCCAACTCGAGCACGCCCGACTCGATCGTCCAGGTGGGGGGCTCCTCGCAGACCCTGCTCCTTGCCTCCCCGTCCCTGGGGGACCTGAACAACGGCTCGCTCTCCCTTCCGGGCCTCATCCTGACGCCATCGGTCTACCTCTTCAAGTATGGATTCAGCACCGTCTACCGCTCCACCAATGGGGGAGAATCCTGGGGCACCACCTGGGTCCCCACCGAGGCCGCCTGGCGGGGAAGCGGCACCTTCCTCGCGGGCACCATCGGCGTAGGGATCGAGCAGATCGCCTCGGGCCCCACCGGGGGCGCGAGTGGCGCGACCGTCTTTGGGGTCGAAACGTTCGAGCAGGCCTGCCAGGCCGACTTCGAGACCGCCATCGGGGGCTACGCCAACTGTACCTCCACCGCCGCGGCCGCCGGGCCCATGGGTCTGGCCGTCACGGAGTCAACGAACGGCGGGCAGAGCTGGGGACTTCCCACGACCGTCGCCTCCTCCGACCCGAGCCCGGTCAAGGTGGTCCCGGCGATCGGCACCTGCGCCGGCGGGAACTACTACTTCCCCGGCAACTACACCCGGGACCCGCAGCTCCAGTTCTCCCCGGCGGCCAACCTGCTGCTCGCCAGCTGGATGAACATCTCGATGACGCTGTCGAACTTCACCTGCCAGCCGGCTGGGCTCTCCGCGAATTTCGTGGAGACCTCGACCCTGTGGACCTCGCACAGCTCGAACCTCGGCGTCACCTGGAGCGCCCCGACCCTGGTCAGCACCCCGCTGCTGCTCAATCCGTTCTTCCCGACCATCAACTCGTTCCTCGCCTACTTCTCGGGCGCCGTGGGACCGGGCCCGACCTATCCCGACTACCAGGTCTGGTTGGACTGGAACCACTCGAGTAATGTGTCGGTCCCCTTCGCCTTCTCGAGCTCGACCAACAACGCCACCAGCTGGTCCGCAGCCACCGACATCGGTTCCATCGGGGTCATCCCCGTCAACAGCGCGAATCCGGGAGAGTTCCTCAACTCTTCCGCTCCGTCGTTGGCCGCCGACAACTGGACTGGTTCCACGCACAAGGGGAACCTCTACCTGGTCTGGGCGGACAACCGTACGAGTGGCATCCCCGGCACGCCGAGTATCGCCTTTAGCACCTCGAGCAATGGCGGCAGCACCTGGAGTTCCCCGGTCTACATCTCGGCCGGCGACACCTCCGCGACGTTCTACTTCCAGCCGACCATCTCGGTGGGCCCGACCGGCCAGATCTGGGTCGAGTACTACGGCGAGTCGACCTCGACGATCGTGAGCGGCAGCGCCACGCTCGGGTCGTACAATGCCTTCGGCGTGGAGTCCTCCGACGGCGGCTCCACCTGGAGCACCCAGTTCCCGATCGCCGACGCTCCGTCGCAGTTCATCATCAACAAGTACGTGACCACCGAGCTGAGCTCGATCAGCGGCTTTGATCCGGTCGGGGCTCTCGGCGGCGGACCGGCCATCGTCGACACCACGAGCGGTGCGTACGCGACGTGGACCGACTGCCGGACCGGACTCAACTGCCCGACGTCCGTGCTCCCGGCCCCGAGCGCCTACGTGACCAACCTCGACATGCTCAACGTGACCGCGAACATCGCGGGGGTTAACCCAACGCTCGGCTACCTCGGCACCAGCTCGACGCTCTCGCTGCCCGCGACGGCGATCTGGGAGAAGGACGCCAGTGTCACGCTGACCTTCCCGCAGTGGCTCCCGGACACGCCCACCACCATCTACGCCTACCAGAACGTGTCGGGCTTCGCCTCCTCCGTCTCCAACCCGGCGCAGGTGACCTACCCGGGCGCGGGGAATCTGCTGGCCTCCTATCTGCCGGAGCCCGCCGGCTGGATCGCGGGGCACGTCGGGCCGATCTCGGGCTCGCTCCAGGTGGTCATCAACGGGGCCTCCGTCGCGCTCTCCGCCTACAACGCCACCGCCGAGCAGTTCAACACGACGATCGCGGCCGGCCAGTCCTACTCCCTGACGGCGAGCGCGACGGCGTACACGACCTACAGCACGACGGTGCCGACCCAGGCGGGCAAGACGAGCAGCCTCGACATCGTGCTCCCCCGGGTTACCGGCTGGATCGCCGGCAAGGTGACCCCGGCGAACGCGAGCCTGCTCATCGACGGCGCGGCGGCCCTCGTCAACCAGCCCAGCGGCGCGTTCAACATCACCGAGCCGTGGGGCACGCACTGGGTGAACGCGACCGAGAACGGGTACACCTCCTTTTCCCAGATGGTGACGGTCGCCCCGTCGCAGACCCTCCCCGTGAACCCGACGCTCTCGGGCGGATGGATCCAGGGCTCGGTCAACCCCATCACCGGCAAGGTCTGGGTCAATGGCGTGGCCATCCTCCTCAGCTCGGGCAACTTCAACGTCAGCGAGCCGGGCGGCGTCTACAATGTCACGGCCACCGCGCACGGCTACTCGACCTTCCAGTGGCACTACGCGGTGACGCCCGGCGTGACGACCACCAGCAACATCCGGCTCACCAACCAGGGTTGGATCAACGGGAGCATCTCGCCAGCGGCGGCGATCCCTTCGGCGATCGTGCTCATCGGAGGTCTGACGGTGCACCTCAACGCCAACGGCGTGTTCAACGCCTCCGAGGGCGCCGGCGCCCACACCATCCAGGTGACGGCGACCGGGTACAACGAGTCGACGACCAGCGTGACCGTCTCGCCCGGGAACGTCACGGCGGCGCCGATCACCCTCAACGCGGCCAGCAAGGGCGGGTGCACGGTCAACTGCAAGCCCCCGCCCGGTGGCGGAACCAACAGCACCGGCAGCTCGAACCTCCTGCTCTACGTGGGGATCGGGGTCGTGGTGCTCGTGGTCGCGGCCTTGGCGGCGATCCTCCTGATGCGGCGGCGCCCGCCCCGCGGGGAGAGCAGCGAACCGGCCTCCGAGCCGGCCGTCTACGACGAATCCACCCCGGGAACCGGCGGCACGGAGCCGCCCCCCAACTAGGCACCGCCCAGGGCGAGCGACCGCTCGGGCCCGAAGTGGGCCGCCGAGCGGTCGTCGGGGCAAGCCGCGACGGCAGCGGCCGGCGAGTAGTCGTCGTCGGCGATTGAAGGCGCACGAGGCGGTGCATCGTCCGAGCACGGAGGGTAGGAGTCGGGCGGATCGAGGGGCGGGCGGATGGCCCATTCGACCCGGCGCAGAATTTTCGAGACCAGCCGTCGCCGGTGCTCGTTCGCCGACCAAAGATAGATATGGCTCGCGCCTTTCGGAGGACTGTTCTTCACACCGGAGTTTCTCGCCGTGGAATCCATCGCACCTGCCGACATCGTTCCCACCCCGTCCACGCCGCGCACCAACCCCGAGCTCAGCGGCGCTCCGACGGGAGAGCTGTTCGATTCGATGCTTCCCCCACGCTCGGAGCTCTACAAGGGAAGCCGGGAGATCCTTCGGGAGGCGTACGTCCCGGCTCGCTTGCCCCACCGGGAGAACCAGATCCGCCAGGTCGCCGAGGTACTCGCTCCGGCGTTGCGCGGCGAGCTGCCGAGCAATCTGCTCATCTACGGGAAGATCGGCACGGGCAAGACCGCGGTCGTCCAGCAGGTGCGTCTGGAGTTCCTGCGCCGGGTCGGCAAGGAACGTCCGGCGACCTTCGTCAACGTCAACTGCGGCAACATCGATACTCCCTACTCGCTCCTACAGACCATCGGGAATTCCCTCGCCGAAGGAGAGGCGCAGCGCGTCCCCACCGGATGGGCCCTCGACCGGGTCCAGGGCGCGCTCCAGGCACTCCTCGACAGCAAGCCGGGGGTCTGCATACTCGTCCTCGACGAGATCGACCGGCTGGTAGCCCGCAGCGGCGACGGGGTGCTCTACACGTTGAGCCAGATCAACACCCAGCTGGAGGGCGGCCGACTGTGCCTGGTGGGCATCTCGAACGACCTCAAGTTCACCCAGCACCTCGACGCCCGGGTCCGCTCCCGGCTCAACGAGGAGAAAATCCTCTTCCCTCCGTATGACGCGCCGCAGCTCCAAGACATCCTGCGCGACCGGGCGAAGGAGGTCTTCCGCGACGGCGTGGTCGACGCCGGGGTGATCGAGCGGTGCGCCGCGTACGCCGCGCTCGAGAACGGTGACGCTCGGCGTGCCCTGGCGCTGCTCCGACTCGCCGGGGAGATTGCCGAGCGGGAGCGGGCGCGCCGCATCGCGAGCGATCACGTCGTGAAGGCAAAGAGTCGCCTCGAGCTGGACATCATCGTCGAGTGCGTGCGGACCCTCCCTCCCCATTGCAAGGTGCTGCTCTACGCCATCCTCCAGTCCTACGAACGCCGGCGGAGCGGCGTGCTCACGGGCGAGGTGTACGAGGCCTACTGCAAGCTCTGCCAGCGGCTCGGCCTCCAGCCGCTGCACGCCCGCTCCATCTCCAACTACCTCTCCGAACTCGAGACCCTCGGCCTCGTGCGGGCCGGCATCGTCTCCCGGGGTCGCGGGGGACGGACCCGCGAGATCGTCGTCGACGTGCCCATCGCCGAAACGATGCCCGCCCTCGCAGAGGACGCGCTGCTTGCGCCGCTCGCTCGGCCTCGCGGCCCGAACCAGACGCTGCTCACCAACTTCGACAATCCGAACCGGTCGAGCTAGTCGGAGGCGGCCCGCGCCTCGGCCATCGCCGGCGGAGCGATCAGCTCGCGCGCGGCTGCCCGGCGCCGGGCCCTCTCGCGCCGCAGTTCCCTGAGTTCGCGCTCGAGCAGGCGGAGCTCGGAAGCGAACCGGCGGACCCGCAGCCGGGCGATCCGCTCGGTGGCCTCGATCTCCCGGTCGAGCCGCTCGTCGTCGCCCCGGAACCCGGTCACGCTGGACTCACGGGGCGAGGTCGATCTGCGCCTTCTGGAGACGGTCGGAGAAGTCGACGAAGACGGTCTTGATCTCGGTGAACTCTTCGATCGCGACCGACCCGGCCTCGCGGCCCCCGTTGCCGGTGTTCTTGACTCCGCCGAACGGCAGTTGCACTTCCGCGCCGATCGTGGGCGCGTTGACGTAGGTGATGCCCGCTTCGAAGTCCCCGATGGCCCGGAACGCGCGGTTCACGTCGCGGGTGTAGATCGCGCTGGACAGACCGTAGCTGACCTCGTTGGCCACGCGGACGGCCCCGGCGTAGTCTCGGATCCGAATCACGGCAAGGAGCGGCCCGAAGATCTCCTCGGTGGCGATCCGGGAGCCCGGCCGGGTCTCCGCCACCGCCGGGGAGAGGAAGTAGCCCGCGTCGTACCCACCGCCGGCGAGCTTCTCTCCGCCGATGAGGATCTTGTCCCCCTCCTTCCGTGCCAGGTCGAGGTACGACTGCACTTTCCGCTCCTGTTCCGCCGAGGCGACCGGGCCCATCCCGGTCCTCTCCTCGAGCGGGTCTCCCACGCGGAAGCTCCGGAGCCGCTCGAGGAGCCGTCCCAGGAACTCATCGTACACCTGCTCGTGGAGCAAGAGCCGGCTCGTGGCCGTGCACCGCTGCCCGGCGGTGCCGAACGCCCCGAACATGAGGCCGTCGAGCGCGAGGTCCAGGTTGGCGTCCTCCATCACGATCATCGGGTTCTTGCCCCCGAGCTCGAGGTGGACGCTCTTGAGGCCCCGAGCTCCCCGGACGTACACCTCCCGTCCGGTGTCGACCCCGCCGGTGAAGGAGACGGCCCGGACCCTCGGGTCGTCGATCAGCGCATTCCCGACGGTTCCCCCGCTCCCGGTGACGAGGTTCAGGACGCCGGCGGGCAGGCCGGCCTCCTCGTAGGCCCGGACCACCTCCGCGCCGCAGCGGGCGGTGGCGGACGCGGGCTTGAAGACCACCGTGTTCCCGGCGATCAACGCCGCTGCGATCTTCCAGTTCGGAATGGCCGTCGGGAAGTTCCACGGGGTGATCGCGGCCACGACGCCCTTGGGCTGGCGGACGGTCATGCAGAACTTGTGGTGGAGTTCGGAAGGGACGGTCTCGCCCGCGAGCCGTCGGCCCTCGCCCGCCATGTACTGGACGAAGTCGATCGATTCCTGCACGTCGCCCCGGCCTTCCGCGATGACCTTGCCCATCTCGGTGGTCACGAGCCGGCCGAGCTCCTCCTTGCGTCGCCGGAGCACCTCGGCTACCCGCAGCAGCAGTTCGCCGCGGCGGGGCGCCGGAGTCTCCCGCCACGCCGGAAACGCTTCGTGGGCGCTGGCCACGGCGCGGCCGGCGTCGGCGGCGCTCGCGGAGACGAACGAGCCGACCTCCGTGCCGTTCGTGGGGTTCGTGGAGTGGAAGGTCGCGGCGCCGGGCGGGGTCTCCCAGCGGCCACCGATGAAGAGGCCGTACTCCTTCGAGGACACGGGGACCGCCTGTCCCGCGTCGACCCGCGCGCCCTAGAAAAGCGTATCCGGCACGGCGGCCGGGGTTAGACGCCTGCGACCGATACGCGGCCCCCGGCAGGAGTCCCAGGGCCTGGGGTGCCGGCGCCCGCTCCGCAGTTCCGACGAGCGCTTCGGCGCCAACCTTAATGTTCGACGCCCTGAATGAGCGGTCCGACTAGTCGCCATGTATCCGGTCTCTTTCGTGCGCGAACACGCCGCCGAGCTCCGCGACGGCCTGCGGCGGAGGTATCGCGAGAGCGCCGAGGTCGACCGGATCCTCGAGCTGGACCAGCGCCGCCGAGCGCTGACGGAGGAGGCGAACCGCCTGCGCGCTCGGCGCAACGCGGCGGCCCGGCCGGCGACGGGCACTGCCAAGGAGGCACCGAGCCCAGAGGCTCGGAATGAGTTGGCCACCGTCCGCGACCGGATCCGCACCATCGAACAGGAGGAGAGTGCGATCGACTCCGACCTCCAGCAGCTGCTGCTCGCCCTCCCGCAGATCCCTCACGCCAGCGTGCCGCCCGGGCGAACCGCGGCGGAGGCCGTAGAGGTATCCCGGTTCGTCCCCCAACGGAACCCACCCGCCTCCCCGAAACCGCACGACGAGGTAGGGCACGAGCTCAATCTGCTGGACGAGCCGAGGGGGGTGAAGGTCGCCGGGGAGGGTTTCTACGTGTTGTGGGGGGACCTGGCCCGGCTCGAGCACGCCCTCATCCGGTACATGCGTCGGCTGCATCTCGGCCGAGGGTACGTCGAGGTCTCGCCACCCATCCTGGTCAACTCCGACTCGATGCGGGGCACCGGTCAGCTCCCGAAGTTCGCGGAGGACTCCTACCAGGTGAAGACGGACGACCTCTGGCTCGTTCCGACCGCCGAGGTGCCGGTGACCAACCTGTTCCGGGACGAGGTGTTCCTCCCGGAGGATCTTCCGTACAAGTTGATGGCCTACACCCCCTGCTTCCGACGTGAGGCCGGAGGCCACGGCGTGGAGACCCGAGGGATCGCCCGGGTCCACCAATTCGACAAAGTGGAGTTGGTGAACTTCACGCTGGCGGAGAACTCCTACGCTCAGCTGGAGGAGCTCCGGGACGAAGCCGAGGCGGTGCTGCGCGGGCTCGAGCTGCCATACCGCGTCCTCAATCTGCCGGCCGGGGACCTACCGGAGAAAGCGGCCAAGTGCTACGACCTGGAGCTGTGGGCGCCCGGCTCGGAGCGTTGGCTCGAGATCAGCTCCGTCTCGAACTTTGAGGCGTACCAGTCCAACCGGGCGAACATCCGGGTGCGGCGAACTCAATCCGACCGGCCCGAACCCGTGCACACGCTGAATGGGTCGGGCACCGCACTCGCCCGATTGCTCGTGGCCCTGCTCGAGAACTATCAGACCCCCGAAGGGAATGTGGAGATCCCCGCCGTGCTGCGAGAAGAGATGGGGGGCGCCCAAGAGCTGGCCCCCACCCCACGGGTGGGAGAGGCCGAGCTCGCGCGGGGCCGACACCCCAAGCGCGGGCGGGCCGCACGGACCGCGGGCTAGTCGCGGCGTCCGCCGTTTCCGGTTTCGGTAGGCCCGGCCGGGCGTAATCCTTCTCCCGAGCTCTGCTTGGGGGCAACCTGTGGGTAACCGGCAGCATCAGCTCGAGGAGTTCGGCACCGAGCCAGCGGTAGCCCCGGGCCTCCCCCCGCCCATCGCCCGGCCCCATCCACCGCCGCTACCGGGGGTCTGGGGAACCGAGGGCGGATTCGTACGTCACCCGCTCCTGGCCGAGGGAGAGGTTCGGGCACTCCCGTACCAGCTGGACTTGGCCCGGGTCGGGCTCGCCGAAGACCTGCTCGTCGTGCTGCCGACCGGTATGGGTAAGACGGCGATCGCGGCGATGCTGGCCGCCGAGCGGCTTCGGGCCGGCTCTGGCAAAGTGCTGTTCCTAGCACCTACCCGACCGCTGGTCGACCAGCACTCGGACTCGTTCAGACGGTGGATACCGGGAATGCGACGCGCCCGTTTCACCGGCACCGTGCGGTCCGCGACCCGCGAGGGGAGCTGGGAGGCCGCCGACGTAGTCTTCGCCACCCCGCAGATCATCGTCCACGACCTGGCGGAAGGACTCTACACCCTGGGTGAGGTGGATCTGCTCATCTTTGACGAGGCGCATCGAGCGGTCGGGAAATACTCGTACGTCGACGTAGCCCGATTCTACCGCGAGCAGCGACCGGCCGAGGGTCGGGTCCTCGCGCTCACCGCCTCGCCGGGGGCCCAGATCGAGCGAATCGAGTCGGTGATCGCCACGCTCGGAACGCGCCGCGTGGAGTCCCGCAGCCGCACCGACGAAGGGGTTCGGGAGTTCGTTCAGCCGGTGCAGCTCGAGGAGCGGCGCGTGCGGCTGCCTCCTATCTCCCAGGCGATCCAGGCGCGGCTGGTCGAGGCCACCCATCGGGAGGGGGTCAAACTCCAGCGGATGGGGTACCTCCGGAAGAAGCCGTTGCGCTCGCTTTCGGTCAAGGACCTGATCGCGCTCCGCGCCGAGATCTTTGCGCGGCCGGGTCCGATGGTCCGCCGGTTCGGTCCGCTCTACCACCAGTTGATCCTGCTGCACCTGCATCACCTCTCCGAGCGGCTCGAGACCCAGGGTCTCGGCCCGTTCCTGTCGTACCTCGAGCGACTGGAGGGCAAGCCGAAGCCCGGCAAGGGGGATCGGGCGGTGCTGGCCCTGCCGGAGGTCGTCCAATCTCGAGAGGAAGCACGCCGATTCCTCACGGACACCTCCGAGAGCTCCCACCCCAAGCTCGACCTGCTCTCGCAGATCGTGGAGGAGGAGCTGGCGAGGACCCACTCGAGCCCGGTCCGCATCCTGGTATTCGCACAGTACCGGGACACGATCCAAGACATCCAGGAGGCACTCGAACGCCGGGGACACAAGGTGGGACGGTTCGTCGGCCAGGCCAGCCGGGCGCGCAGCGACCGGGGGATGAACCAACGCGAGCAGCACCAGGTTCTCTCGGCCTTCCGGGAGGGCCGGTTCCCGGTGATGGTGGCGAGCAGCGTGGGGGAGGAAGGGATCGACGTGCCGGATGTCGACCTCGTGGTGTTCTTCGAGGCGGTGCCGAGCGAGATCCGCGCCATCCAACGCAGAGGTCGGACCGGCCGGACTCGCTATGGGCGGGTCGTTCTCCTCCTCACCGAGGAAACCCGCGACCTGGGCTACCAGCGGGCCGAAGCGCGGCGCGAGCTCGAGATGAATCGAGTCATCCGGCGACTCTCTGTCCGCGGGCGTCAGCGGCGGGAGGCTGCGCCACCGAAACCCGAACCTCCCGCCGAGGAAGGGGCGGCCAGCCCTACCCATATTTGATGCTGCGCTCGAGCAACCGTCGATGCGGCACCGAGTTGCTCCTTAAATAACGCGGTCCGGCTCGAGCGCCCCGGAGGGCGGCGCCGATGGACTGGCTCGGGGTCGTGGCGGCCCACTTCGGGCTCTTCGTCTTCACCGTGGTCTGCCTTCTCTTGACCGCCTACCTCGCCTACGCCATGGTTCACCCCGACCGGTTCTAGGGGCGCATCCGATGGCGGATTTCGCTGCGATCGTGGAGATCGCCGTTGTACTGGCCATCATCCTGGCCATCGCCGCCCCGTTCGGGGACTATCTGGGGCGGGTCTACACCAATCGCCCGGCGTTCGGGGACCGGATCCTGCTCCCGGTCGAGCGGCGCGTCTACCGGGTCCTCGGCGTCTCCGCTCGGGAGTCGATGGGCTTCCGGGAGTACGCGGGAGCGTTCCTGCTCTTCTCCGCGCTGACGGCCGCCTGGATGTTCGCGATGCTCACCTTCCAGAGCGACCTGTTCCCTCAGCCCACGGGGTTCACGCCGATGAGCTGGGACACGACGGTCCACACGACGGCGAGCTTCCTCACGGCCACCGACTTCACTCACTTCGCCCCGGAGGTCAACATGACTCCCTGGGGCAATCTCCTGGCCCTCGGGGTGCCGATGTTCCTCGCCCCCGCGGCGGCGATGTCGGTCGTCGCCGCGTTCGCCCGAGGCTTCATCCGCAAGGACGGGACGCTCGGGAACTTCTACGTGGACATCGTCCGGTCGCTGACGCGCGTCCTGCTGCCGCTCGCGCTCGTGGGCGGGGTGGTCCTGGTGGTCCTGTCGGTCCCGGACGCGTTCCCCCCACCCCTCTGGGCCGGGCCGCACGCGAGCTACCCGGGCTTCGCCGGTCCGGTGGCGGGCTTCCAGTCGATCGTCTATCTGGGGAGTAACGGCGGCGCCTGGACCTCCGCGAACGTGGCCAGTTCGCTCGCGAATCCGTCCATCTGGACGCAGGATTTCGGCCTCGGCTTGTTCCTGTTGCTCCCGTTTGCGTTCCCGTTCGCGTTCGCCTCCATCGTGCGACGCCCGGGGGAGGCGTGGCCCTACCTCGGCACGATACTCATCGTGTTCGTTGCG
Source organism: Thermoplasmata archaeon (assembly GCA_022749995.1). Classification (GTDB taxonomy): domain Archaea; phylum Thermoplasmatota; class Thermoplasmata; order Lutacidiplasmatales; family UBA184; genus JAKIVR01. The sequence goes on from JAKIWO010000007.1 coordinate 33,667, forward strand.
GGGCTGGCGCTGTTCCTCGCCTTCGAGGGGCCGCCGGGGTTGTCCCTCTCCGGCTACCGGTTCGGAGTCGTACCGGACTCCTCCTTCCAGTTCGCGAGCGTCTACTCCAACACCGGTTCGAACAATCTCAACATCGCCGGGCTCGCCCCGATCCCCCAGATGTCGCTGCTGTTCGGGATGTTCACCCAGAACACGCCGGGCTCCGACGGCGTCGGCTTCGGGACCCTGCTGGTGTTCGCCCTCCTCGCCATCTTCATCGGGGGCCTCATGGTCGGCCGGACGCCCGAGTACCTCGGCAAGCGGATCAGCTTGACCTCGGTCAAGTGGACCGCGCTCATCCTGCTCTACCACCCGGTCGCCATCCTCATTCCGACGGCGGCAGCGTACATCGGGGGGTTCGTGCCGTCCACCTCCTCGTTCGCCACGGTGCCGTTCTGCGCCGGCTCGGTCTGCTCCAATGCCCACGCCTTCACGTCGGTCCTCTACGAGTTCACGAGCGAGGCCGCGAACAACGGCTCGGGGATGTCCAGCTTCCACGATGTCACCCCGTTCTTCAATCTCGTCGGAGCGGCGGTGATCCTGATCGGGCGGTTCCTGCCGATGGTGGCGATGCTCAAGATCGGTTCGGAGTTCGCCCGAAGCAACTCGCTGCCGCCGGGTCCCGGTACGCTGGAAACCCGCAGCCTCACGTTCACCCTGTACCTGACCCTGCTGCTCATCGTCATCTCGGCGCTCCTGTTCCTGCCGGTCATCGCCCTCGGTCCGCTCTCCCAAATCGGGGGCTAGCGTGGCCGCGGCGCGGGCCACCGCCCCCGAGTCCTCCCGGCGGCGGCCGCACACCTCCACCACCCGCGTCCTTGCCGAGTCGTTGCGGATGTTCTCCCCTCGACGGGAGTACAAACACCCGGTGATGTTCACGGTCTACGTGCTGTTCCTGTTCCTCCTCGTCGTCACGCTCTACCCGGCGCCGTTCCCGGATATCCAGGCGACCTACCACCCCGCCTACTACGAGGCGCTCACCGTCATCCTGTTCCTCACGCTCTGGTTCTCCCACCTCGCCGAGGCGATTGCCGAGGCGCAGGGGCGGGCCCAGGCCGACGCGCTGCGGCAGGTCCGCAGCGGCATGCGGGCCCGCCAGCTCGCGGCCGATGGGAGCACCCGGTGGGTCGGCACCGACCTATTGCGGGTCGGTGACCGAGTGGAGGTCCGCGCGGGGGAAGCGATCCCGCTGGACGGCGACGTCGTCGAGGGGGCCGCCCAGATCGACGAGTCGATGATGACCGGCGAGTCGGAGCTGGTCACCCGCGAGAGCGGCGGGGACAAGACGAGCGTGCTGGGCGGCACCCGGGTGGTGCAGGGAACCATCCGCATCCGGATCACCGCCGTGCAGGGCCAGTCGTTCCTGGACCGGCTCATCCGGCTGGTCGAGGGGGCGGTGCGGGAGAAGAGCCCGAACGAGCTCGCTCTCGACACGGTGCTCGCCGGCTTCACCATCGCGCTCCTCGTCGTGGTGGTGGCGTTCCTGTACCTGGTGACCGTCTTTCCTTACGTCCACCTGAGCGTCGGAACGGTCATCGCGCTGTTCGTCTCGCTGATGCCGACCACCATCGGCGCGCTGCTCCCGGCGATCGGGATCTCCGGGGTCAACCGCGTCGCCAAGACCAATGTGATCGCCAAGAGCGGGCGCGCGGTGGAGACCGCCGGCGACCTCGACGTCATCATCCTGGACAAGACCGGTACGATCACGGTCGGCAATCGCCTCGCGGTGCAGTTCGTCCCGGCCCCCGAGGTCGCCGAGGCGGAGCTCACCGCCCGCGCCATGCTCGCCTCGAGCCTGGACGACACCCCCGAGGGTCGCTCGATCCTGCGCCTCGCCGGCCGCCGGGGCGCGGCGAGCCAGCGGTTGGAGGAGGGCGCCTACCGAGTCGTCCCGTTCAGTGCGGAGCGGAAGATGAGCGGCATCGTCCTGCGCGATGGCACCGAAGTGTACAAGGGTTCGGTCAAGGCGATCGAGGCGTACGCGGGCCCTCTACCGGCGCCGCTGCGCCAGGCGGCGGAGGAAGCCTCGCGCAAGGGGATGACCCCCCTGGCGCTCGCCGCCAACCAGCGCGTGCTCGGACTCGTGCTCCTCAAGGATGTGGTCAAGCCCGGCATTCGCGACCGCCTGCGCGAACTGCGCACGATGGGCATCCGCACGGTGATGTGCACGGGCGACAACCGGCTGACCGCGCAGGCGATCGGTCGGGAGAGCGGCGTCGACGAGGTCATTGCCGAGGCCAAGCCCGAGACCAAGCTCGAGGTGATCGAGCGGGAGAAGGCGCAGGGCCGGCTCGTCGCGATGACCGGCGACGGCACCAACGACGCCCCGGCGCTCGCCCGTGCCGACGTCGGGCTCGCCATGAACAGCGGCACGAGCGCGGCCAAGGAGGCGGGCAACATGGTGGACCTGGACAACGACCCGACCAAGCTCATCGAGATCGTCTCGATCGGTAAGCAACTCCTCGTCACCCGCGGGGCGCTCACCACCTTCTCGATCACGAACGACGTGGCGAAGTATTTCGCGATCATCCCCGGGCTGTTCATCGCCGCCAACGGCGGTGTCATCGCCGGTGTGGCCCTCCTCAACGTCCTCGGTCTCGGCTCGCCCGAACTCGCCGTGCTCGCGACGGTGTTCTTCAACGCCATCATCATCCCGCTCCTGATCCCGCTCGCGCTCTACGGAGTACGATTCCGGCCCAAGTCCGCCATCGACCTCCTCCGGCAGAACCTGGTGCTGTACGGCGTGGGGGGGCTGCTCTCGGCTTTCGTCGGGATCTGGCTCCTCTACCAAGCCCTGCTCTGGCTCGGGCAGCAGCCGCTCTGGCAGACACTCGTGCACCTGGCCAGTGAGGGGTTGCCCCTGCTGGTGCCTCATTTTAGCGGGGCGTTCTGGTGAGCGGCTCCGACGCTCCCCCCGCAGGGACCGCTTTGGCCGGGCCTCGGCCCCGGGCCATCCCGCCCCGCCCGAGCGTCGCGGGCGGTGCCCATCCGTTTGCGCAAGCCCCCGAACCTCGGCCCGCGATGACACCGGCTCGCCATGCGAGGACGCTCGTGTTGCTCCTCCTCCTCGTCATCCTCGTCACCGGGATCGCGTTCCCGTTGCTGATGGCGGGCCTAGGATGGGTGCTCCACGCACCCCCCTACCCGTCGAGCAACTCTTCCCCCCCCCCGGCCAATAACTCGACCACGAACTCGAGCGAGGCGTGGGGCACATCCGCTCTCGCCCCCTCGGTAGGGGCTCCGCACACCGCCAGCGTCTCTGCGAGGGCGCCGGGAACCGATGCCCCCCCGGTGCGAACGTTCGTAAGCCCGGGCGGCCTCGGGAGCGAGAGGGCGGCTCCGATGGGAGGGCGCGTCGCACCACTCGTCGCGGGGACCGCCAGCGGAGGGGGATAGGATGTACCGGCGCCTACTCATCCCGGTCTCCACGCCGAGCGAGGTGGAGCCGCTGCTGCGGTTCGGCGCCGGGTTGCTCGACGCCGACGGGGAGATCCGTATCCTGCACATCATCCGGAGCCACTCGCTGCCCGAGGTGATCCGGGACTGGCGCTCCTCCGTGAACTTCGTCATCCCCGCGCACGAGGCGGCGGCCGCGCTCGACGTTCAGGCCGACCCGGAGATCCGCGCCTCGACCGATGTCGCCGGCGAGATCCTCGACAGCGCGGAGACCCGCGAGGTCGACGCGATCTTGATGACGCTACGCGGCGACCGCCGGGAGCGCAACCCGTTCGTCGGCCACACCGCGAGCGCCATCCTCCACCACGCCGCCTGCGACGTGGTCATCGTCAACCGGCTCGCCCTCACCGGCGAACGGATCAACCGCGTGCTGGTCCCGGCCTTCCACGAGCGTCCCCCGCCCAAGGTGATGCGCCTCGCCGAGGAGATCGCGGTGCACCACCAGGGGATACCGATCGTCACGCTGGGCCTGAGCGGGGTTGTTCCCGAGCTGACCGGTGAGGCCGGCGTCGAGACGCTGCCGCGCTCCCCGCGCGGGCTACCGCTGCTGCACCGCCGGGCGACGCTGGACCGGGGGTTCCTCGGACGACGCCACCGCCTGCCCGAGGTGATCCTGGCGGAGGCCTCGCGCGAGCGCTATGGGCTCCTCATTGTGGGCGAGGACCCGGCGAGCACGACGGGCACGTTGCTCACTCGACGTTTCCTCGACGAGCTGTTCCGCCGCGCCCCCTGCCCGGTCGTGGCGATCCGCGGCTAGGCATGGCGGAGCTCTGCTTCGCGGGACTCGGTCTCGGGGACGACCCCGAGCTCGAGGGGCCGTTGCGGACACTGGTCAACGCCGCCGGCGCGGTCCTATTGGACAACTACACCAGCTCGGTCGGCCCGGCCCAGCTGGAGGCCTTGCGCCGGCTCGCCGGTCCGCGCCTGCAGATCCTGGACCGGACGGCCGCGGAGGAGGGAGGTGCCGTTCTCGCGGCGCTGGCCGTGCACGACCGGGTCCTGTTCCTCACCGCGGGCGACCCGTTCGTGGCGACCACCCACGTGGAGCTCCGGTTGCGAGCCGAGTCGAGCGGGCACCACTGGAGGTATCGACCGGGAGCCTCGATCCTGAGCGCCGTGCCTTCCTTCCTGGGTCTACAGCACTACCGGTTCGGTCGGGTCATCTCCATCCCTTTCCCCGCGGACGGCTACGCCCCCAGCTCGTTCGTCGACCGCATCGCCGCGAACCGGAGCGCCGGGCTCCACAGCCTGGTGCTCCTCGACCTCGTACCGGCGGAGGGTCGGTACTTGAGCGCCGACGCGGCGCTCGGCATCCTGGAGGAACGTGACCCGGAGTTTCGACAGCTGCCGGCGTCGCTCGAGGTGGCGGTCGCGGCCCGGGTCGGCCGCGCGGACGCGGCGGGGTGGTACGGCCCCCGCACCGAATGGCGACGGCGCCGGTTCGGCGAGGCGCCGCACTCGCTGGTGGTGCCCGCCCCGGAACTCCACTTCGAAGAGGCGGCGGCGCTGGAGAGGTTCCGGGAGCGAGTCTAGCTCGCGGCCGGCGGGTCCGACGGGAGCACGCCGATCGCCTCGGCGAACTCCCGGACTCGGAACGGTCGCTGGAGCAGCGCGTCCGGCCGCTCAGAGCCCAACGAGGCGGGGCCATCGGGAGTCGGCGGACCCACGAAGACCGAACGGACCCCCGGGCTGAGCCTTCGCAGCTCCTGCAGCAGGAGCGACGGGGTCCCTTCCGCGAGCTCCATGTCCGCCACCAGTACCGACGGAGGGGAGGTGCGAACGAGCCCGATCGCCTGCCCCACTCCGTCCGCCTCACCGAGGACTCGGAAGTGGTGGAGACGGAGCAGTCCGCGCAGCAGCACCCGGATCTCCTCGTCCGCGGCCACGACGACCGCGGTCAGTGCGGGTGCTTCACTCTCGGGCATGCTAGCTCGCTCGCCGGGTCTGGCCCCGTGGCTACGCTCCCCGTTCCCACCCGGAGGTGGCAACGGGGCCCGGGCGTCGCCGAGGGACCGCGCCTCGTTCCCTACCATCGGTCCTCCCCCTATTTGGGTCTACGGTTCCAATTCCCGCTCGCCCCAGTCGGCCGTCCCGGCCGCGAGCAGCAATCGTCCCAGGGCCTCGTGGTAGGCGCTGGCTCCGGCCTCGAGTAGCGCCCGCGCGGGGGCCTCAAGCTCCTCCCCGAACCGGCGTTCGGTATCGGTGAATTGCCAGGCGTGCGGCGTCGCTCGGCCGAGGGCGGAGAGCAGCGCCCAGGCGAGCCCCCGCTCTTTCCCCTCCTGGGGCAGCCGTTCGAGCAACGTGCGCTCGGCGGCGCCGACGCCGCTCACCGCGTGGCTCCGCGCCACGGCGTCGATGAACGTCGCTTCGGGAGAGAGGCGCCGGTACTTCGGTAGCGCGCTGCGCCGCTCGCGTTCCTCCGCCCGCCGGGCCGCCCGCTGCAGGAGCTCCGAGACCCGGCCGGGGTTGCGCCGAGCGTCGGTGGCAAGGCGGGTCGCCTCGACCGGGTCGGGCTCGATTGCCGCGACGATCTCCTCCGCGTGCTCCTTCCACAGCCGTTCGAGTGCCAGGCTGGCCGAGGGCGAAGGGATCTCGAAGGAACCCCGGACCTGGGGCAGCACCCGCTCGAGCGCAGCCCGTTCCGTGCCCGTCGGGTGGAGCGCGCGAACGAAGGCCGCTAGGTCCGGGCCGTAACACACTCCTCCGGCCATGAACAGTGCACCGCTACGAGGACGGAGGTACGGAGCGGTCTCCGCGAGATACTCCCGCAAGAAGGTGGCATCGTCGAAGCGGCCGGAACGGTACCGGCTCAGCAGGCCTCGGGACGGTCCCGGTACGCCGGCGTGGGGGCAGGCATCCCCCGCACGGCAGTCCACGCCCAGCCCCGCGTTCGCGCCGAAGGTGTCGTCTGGCTTCGGCACCGCCGCGCCCGAGGCAAGTCCCGACAGGAGATTGGCGTCCTCCCGGGCGCAGGCGCGGCAGAGCTTCCACCGGGTCGAGGCCGATGGCCAATCGACCTCGAGGAACGGGGCCGGCTCGTCCTTGGCCAGGTGCGGGCAGAGCCGATCCCCCTCGGGTCC
>JAKIWO010000070.1 GCA_022749995.1 Thermoplasmata archaeon
CGCTGGTGAGAACGCACAGGGTGTTCTCCCATCGTCCCGCGCGTCGGAAGCTGTCGATGATCGTCCCGATCCGGGCGTCCATGGAGCGGATCGAGTGCCGGTACAGTTCGAGCAAGATCCCCATCGAGCGGCTGTCCGGGTCCCAGCGACCGGCGAGCCAGCCGGTCCGGTCTTGCGGGATCGTCGCGTACCGCAGCCACTCGGCGAAGGAGGTGTCGTTGCCCTCGGGGGGGAAGTAAGGTTCGTGCGCGTCGAGCAGGTTGATCAGGGCGAACGCGGGAGCCTCCGCGGGAACGGTCTGGAGCCAGCGCTCGAGCGTCGGCTCGATCCAGGGTGATACCCCGGACCCCGTGCCCGCGGATCCCGGCCGGAGCCCTCGCAGGATCCGCCCGGCGATGTCGAGCGTCCCGGGATACCGGTGCGCCAAGGGTGACGCGGTACGTACCAGACTCCAGAGGCCCCCCTCCCTCGGGCGGGCCGGAGGTTCGGCCACCGGATCCGCCGCCGTTCGCTGGTGCGGCGGGTACGCTCCCCCGTAGCCTCGCAAGTAGCCTTCCCACCACTCTCCCCAGCAGGCCAGGTCGGCGCCGGTCCCCAGGCCCGTCTCGGGCCCCACGAGGAAGTTGGAGGCCAGCAGGGCGCTGCGGTAGCCGAGCGGACGCAGCAGCTCGGGGAGCTGCGGCACGTTCGGCGAGAGCCGAATGTCGGAGCGACCGTGGGCGCCGTGCTCCCAGGGATAGAGCCCGGTCAGCAGGCTGGCGTGGGAGGGCACGGTCCACGGCGCGGGGGAGACGGCCTGGGGAAAGACCACCGACTCCGTCCTCAACTGGGCGGTGCGGGGCATCCCATCGACCCCGTTGGAACCTCCCGGGAAGTCGGATTGTCGAACGGTGTCCATGACGATCACGAGGACGTTGGGTCGACTCGACGCGTTCATGGGCAGGGGTTGGGCTTCCGTCGACCCCCTCGCCGAGTAGCTCTGGACGCCTGGGCGGGGCCGGCCGGCGTACGGGGCTTCCGCACGCGGGAGCGAGCATCCGGGCCTCCGTTCCCAGCCAGCGCTGGCAGCTTGCCGATCCGCATCGAGGGCGACTCAGCCCCCCGGCCGGTTCCGCTCCAACTCCTCGTAGAGCTGGAGGTACTCCTCCGCGACCGCCGACCAGCTGCGAGGTTGTGCGGGCGCCGCCCGGACTCCTTCCTTCAACAGCCGTGCGATCTCGCGCGATGCCCCGTCGATATCGTAGGGTGCGACCAACGCGCCCCGGCCGCCCTCGATCGGTAGGCTCTCCTCGATCCCGGGCAACCTCGGTCCCAGGATCGGGGTGCCGAGCGCGGCCGCCTCCTCGAGCGCCGTCGGGGTCGACTCGAGGAGACTCACGGAGGTGCACGCGACCAGGTCGGCCTCCTGGTAAAGACGGCCCAGCCACCGGTCCGGAACGAAGCCGAGGAAGTGTACGTGCGCGGTGAGTCCGGCCCGCTGGACTTGCTCCCTGAGTCGTCGCTCCTGCGGCCCGCGCCCCGCGATGAACAGCGTACCCGAGTTCGCCCGGGCCCGGTACCGAGCAAACCCCTCGATCAGCACGGGCAACCCCTTGTACGGCACGAGGCGCCCCACGAACAGCAGCTTCGGCCCCGTAGCCTCCGACCAGGCGGCGGGCAGCGGCGAGGCGTCGGCCGCCCCGGACGCTTCCGTGCCGAGCCCCAGTCGGTTCAGGTCCACTCCCTTGTGGATCACGCGCACTTTCTCCAGGTGGCGCGAGAGGACGGGCGAGGCGCGCGCATACCCCATGCTGTTGGACACGGCCACGCTGGCGCGCTCGAGCGCCGGCTCCGCCGAGAGCTTCCGGTACGCCGAGTTGACGAGGCCCTGCATGGCTCGACCCCCGAAATGAGCGTCCATGTGGTACGTCAACACCGTCGGGACCCCCGCCTCCGCCGCCCACCGGGTCAGTCGTCGCTCGACGAACGGGAACGGCATGTGCAGGTGGAGCAGCGAGGAGTCTTCGACGGCCTTTCGGAGTACTTCTCGTGACTTCCGCCCATGCACCACGGGTCGCTCCCACAGCTCGAACGCCTCCAGCGTCTCCAGCGTCGCTCCCCCGGTCGGGACCGGGTCCCGATCGTGGCCCTCCCTCACCCGAGTGGTGAGCACCCGCACCGGGCGATGCTTGGAGACCTCCCCGGCGACCCGATAGGCGTACTCCTCGGTGCCCCCCCGGTACGAGGGGGGTAAAGGTACCAATGTGGTGACGGAGCGCATGGCGGGAGTGCCTATCGCGGGGGCGCTCCGCGGCCCACCGGTCCAAACCGCTCCAGCAGCCGGACCAGGAAGGGCAAGGGCCGACCGACACCCCGCTCGATGAATCGGCACAGCACGAGGTCGCCACGTTCGACGCTCCGGGTCAAGAAGGTGGCGCCGAGGTACAGCAGCACGCCCACCCCGTAGAGCGGGAACACCACCCAGTTGGGGGCGCCCATCCAGCCGATCAGGTAGAACAGCGGCACACCGATGCCGACCGTGAGCAGGAGCGGTGCGAGCAGCGTCCGAGTGAACGGATGGATGCGGTGGGCCACGTACAGCCCCGCCAGCCCACTCACGGGGTAGGCGACTCGAGCTACGGTCCAGGCCACGGAGGCGCCGTTGAGACCGAAGATGGGGATGAGCCCGAACGACAGGGCCGTGTTGATCCCCGCCGACACGATGGCTGTCAGCAGTAGCCACCGAGTCATCCCGAGCCCCGCGAGACAGGCGTTCACCGGTCCGACGGCGACGGAGATGAGCGAGCCCGCGGTCACGATGGCCAGCGCCAGGCTCCCGGAGGAGTACGCCGAGCCGTACACGGCGATCAGGGACTGGGTGGGCAGGGCGAAGAAGAGCAGGAACAGCGGGACGGTCACGACCAGGATCCACCGGGTGGACGTGACGAAGGTGCTCCGGATCGAATCGAAGTCGCGGTTGCTCTGCAGCCGCGCGGTGACCGGGAGATAGATGTACGTCAAGGCACCGTTGGCCGCCAAGAGCAGCCGCCCGAGCGTGAGCGCTGCGGCGTAGACACCCACCGTGGCCTCCGGCCGGTACACGCCCAGGATGAGCGTGTCGATGTACGCGGTCACGTACGAGAGGGTGGTGACGCCCCAGAGCGAGAGGGAGAGGGACATCATCCCGCGCGGGATCTCCCGGGCGATCGGCCCCTCGAGCGGTAGATACTGCGGCAGACGGCGCCAGGAGTAGTACAGCAGCGCGGCGAACGCCACGGCGTTGGACACGGTCCAGGCGTAGAGGGCACCGGTCAATCGTAGGTGGAAGTGGAAGAACAGGAACACGAACACCACGAACGCCGCCGGCTGCACCACTTGGTTGAACCAGGCGTTCGGGGCCGCGTTCTCGAACCCCTGGAAGATGGACGCCAGCAGCGTGGAGCCCAGGGTGAACCCGACGGTGACCGACAGCAACTGGAAGACCTGCGTCAAGGCGTCGGAGGAGCCGCCCCCGAACAGTCGACCGAGCGGGGCCGCCAGCACGAACACGATCGAGGAGCTGACGACGGCGGCCACGGCGGTGAGCGCGGTCACCGACCGGATCACCTTGCGACGCACGGCGGGGTCTCGATTGTTCGCGAGTACCCGGGCCGTCGCCTGGTGGAGACCGAGGAGGGCGACCAGCGCCAGCAGACCGGTCAGGGCCAAGCCCAGATTGAATGCGCCGAAGCCGGCGAGGGTCAGGTAACGGGCGGTGTAGACCCGTCCGATGAAGTTGAGCAGAAACAGGAGGATCGTACCGCCGACCAGTACGCTCGTGCCCTTCCCGATCGAATTGAGTGCCTCGAATCCCCGCTCTTCTTTTCCGCGGGTCTCCTCGGGCATTCGGACCGGCTCATCCCTCCGTCTATTAAAGTCAGTCGGCGGACGGCCCACGTATCCATGCGGACCTATGCTCACCGTGCTCTGCCCCCCCCACTCGCTCGGTCGCGGGTGCCCGAGCGGCCCCCTCCTGCGAAGTTCTGCTGGCGGAGCGTACTTGGTTGCCCGGGGGAGATAAGGCTCGTGGCGGTCCGCGCCGCGGGGCGGTCGATTATCCCGAAGCCCGGGCGGGCGGGGGTTCCACGCCCCGCTCCTGGAGCACCGACTCGACCAGCTGTGTGCCACGCGAGCTCAGCCGCTTGGCCAGCTCGGGGGTGCGGGCCTCGGCGTACACACGGACCAGCGGTTCGGTTCCCGAGGGGCGAATCAGGATCCAGCCGTCGGAGAAGAACGCCTTCACCCCGTCGATGGTCACCAGCTTCTCGGCTTCGGCCCCCAACGTCTTCCGGGCGGATTCGACGACCATCGCCTTGAGCGCCTGCGGGGTCGCCACCTTGAGCTTGACCACCGTGTATTTCGGGAGCTCCTCGACCCATTCCGAGAGCGGTCGGTCGGATCGGGCGAGCAGCTCGAGCATCACCGCCGAGCTCATCGGGCCATCCGGCGCGTTCTGGTGCGCGATGATGAAGGCTGGGAGATATCCCGTCGACTCTGGTGCCACTTGCGCGAGCCGCGGCACGGGGATGGCCGTCACCGAAATGGGAGCGCTCGCCAGGTTCGGCAACAC
>JAKIWO010000071.1 GCA_022749995.1 Thermoplasmata archaeon
CCGGCTCTGCGCCCCCACCAACAACGCTCCGGTCATCCCTCCGAGGACCGCGTCGGTCAGCGGCCGGGCGGAGGCCTTGGCGAACATCGCGATCAGCTCGGGGTCCGGTCGGGCCGTGACCACCCAAGACTGCTCGACCGGCGCCGGCTCCTCGGCCGGGGGTGCTCCGTCCTCGGTCGGGTGGGGCACGACCCCCTCGAGAGCGAGCAGGATGCGGACCTTCCGCGACTCCGCGCCAGAGAGCAACGTCTCCGCGAGGTTCACGAGGGCACCCGGCGGAGGGGGAAACTCACTGAGCACGATCGCCACCTGGCCACGCCCGTGAACCCGGATCGGCGGATTGACCCGTCCGTTCTGTACGATGGCAATGGGGAGCTCCTCCTCGGAGTGCAGGATGCCGATCCGCGGCAGATCGAGCGTACGGATCATGTAGTGCGCCGCGACGGTGGCGGCGAGCCCCGCGCTGGGAAAGCCGCAGAGCATGACGGCACCCGGCGTTAACTCGGTAGCTCCCTGTTCCATCCTCCACTCGTACGGCATGGCGGTTCCGGGAGCGCGACGCCCGGAGCGTACATGTACGTTTGGCCGCGTTTCCGCCGCGAAGCCCTGCGCTCCGCGGCCGACGGCCAGCACACGGTTTGCGGCGGGCCGAATAGGCCCAAGTACTCGCCCCTGCTCAAGCGCGCCGTGGGGCTGCCGCTGCGCGACCTCGTGCATCCGGAGGAGCTCCCGTGGGAGGCGCTGGCGGGCCGCTCGCTCGCCGTGGACGGGTACAACGCGCTCTACCAGTTCCTCGCTACGATCCGGCAACCGGACGGTCGGTTGTTCACCGATGCCGAGGGGCGGGTGACGAGTCACCTGATGGGGCTGCTCAACCGGACCGCTTCGCTCCTCGCGGAAGGGGTGCGACCGGTCTGGGTGATGGACGGCAAGGCCCCGGACCGCAAGGCCGGCACCTTGAGTCAGCGGTTCCGGGTGAAGGAACGGGCAGAGGAGGCCTGGAAGGAGGCGCTCGCCGCGGGGGACCTCGAACTCGCGCGGCGCAAGGCGGCGGCGACCTCCCACCTTTCCCGCGAGATGGTGGCGGAGGCGGTCGAGCTGCTCGCGGCTCTCGGTGTCCCCTCCGTGCAAGCACCCTCCGAGGGAGAGGCGCAGGCCGCCCGCATGGCGGCCGAGGGCCTCGTTTGGGCGGCCGCTTCCGAAGACTACGATTGTCTCCTGTTCGGCGCACCCCGACTCGTCCGGGGCCTGGCCGCCCGAGCCCCCAAGGGCAAGGCCCTGGGAGCGCAGGTGATCGACCGAGCGCAGCTGCTCAGCACGCTCGGAATCTCCTCCGAGGAACTGCTGCTCATCGGGCTCCTCATCGGCAACGACTACTCCGACGGGGCGCGAGGGTTCGGTCCGAAGCGGGCCCTCAAGCTCGCCCAGGAGCACCTCGGGCTCGAGGCCTCCCTGCGTCGTGCCGGGCTCGACCCCGAGGCGGTGGCACCGGTCGCCGAGCTCTTCCGGACTCCGGAGGTGGCGACGGTCGCCGCACCGGTCTTCCGCGCGGTGGACCCCGACGCGGTGATTCGCCTGCTGGTCGATCGTCACGGTTTCTCCGACACCCGGGTGCGAGCTGCGCTGGAGCGCGTGCGCCGATCGCCTCATCCGGCGAGCGAGCCCCCGCGGGGGCGTCAGCAGCGGCTCGACGCGTTCGCGCCCGAGGCGTCATGAAACGATTCGAGTGCGTCCCCAACTTTTCCGAGGGCCGGGACGCGGCGCGGATCGAGCGGATCGTCGCGCCGGCGCGCGGCCGGGCCGGGGTGACGGTCCTCGACGTCCAGCGCAACGCCGACCATCACCGGAGCGTGGTGAGCTTGGCCGGAGAGGCCGAGCCGCTGCTCGAGGCCGTCTTCGCGATGGCCCGCGTCGCGGTCGGCGAGATCGACCTGACCCATCACCACGGGGAGCATCCGCGCATGGGAGCGGTCGATGTGATTCCGTTCGTCCCCCTCGGAGAGTCGACCACGGCGGATGCGGTCGCGCTCGCCGAGCGGCTCGGCGCTCGGATCGCGAAGGAACTCGCGGTCCCGGTGTACTTGTACGGGGATGCGGCCCGGCGGCCGGAGCGCCGTGACCTGGCCGCGGTGCGCCAGGGCGAGTTCGAGGGATTGCTCGCTGCCGTCGCAACGGATCCCGAGCGCGCCCCGGACTTCGGGGCGGCACGGCTCCATCCGACCGCAGGTGCCGTCGCCGTGGGCGTGCGGCCGGTGCTCATCGCCTACAACATCTACCTCTCGACACCGGAGGTGGCCGTGGCCAAGCGGATCGCCCACGCCGTACGCGGCCGCGACGGGGGGCTCGCCGAAGTGAAGGCGCTCGGGTTCGAGATCAAGGAGCGCCAGCGGGCCCAGGTTTCGATGAACCTGACCGACTACCGGCGGACTCCGATCCCGCGCGTGGTCGAATTGGTGCGCCGCGAGGCCGAACGCCTCGGGGTCCGGGTCGAGTCGAGCGAGGTGGTGGGCCTGATCCCCGAGGACGCGTTGTTCGACGCGGCCGAGTACTACCTGCAGCTCAATGACTTCGACCGTAGCCGGATCCTCGAGCGCCAACTGACTCCACCGACGGCCGTGCCGACGGGCGTCCCGAACAGCTCCGGACTCTCCTCCATCAGCCTCGATGAACTGCTATCCCGCGTCGCCGCGCGCACGCCCACCCCCGGTGGAGGTTCCGTCTCGGCCATCGTGGGCGCGCTAGGCGTCGCACTCGCCCAGATGGTGCTCGCGTACTCGGCGCCGGCCGGCTCGGTCGCGCCGGCCCTCGCAGAACTAGCGCAGGAGCTTGCGGCCGCCCGGAGCCGGTTCACCGCACTCGCGGAGGAGGACGCGGCTTCGTTCGAGGCGGTCCGAGCCACCCGCCGCGCGCAGCGGGAAGCTCCCGAAGACGAGGCGGCTGCGCGTCGGTGGGAAGGGGCGCTGCGCAAGGCGACCGAAGTGCCGACCGAGACCGCACGGCTCGCGCTCCGACTCGAGCAGCAGCTCGAACGGCACCGCGGCCAGACGAAGAGCTCCGTCGGGAGCGACCTGGTGAGCGCCCTCGCCCTGCTCCGGGCTGCGCGGGAGGGCGCCCTAGCGAATGTGCGGATCAACCTCGAGGAACTCGCGCAGGCCGGCCTTCCGCACGCCGATCTGCAGGCGGAGGCCGACCGTATCTCTGGATCCGACCCCCCGGGCGCATGAGTCCGGAGCGAGGCGACCGGCCTCCCCGGCCGTTCGTCCACGCGAACTGTGCCATCTCGGTCGATGGGAAGCTCGCGTTCGGCGGCGGAGCTCGGGCACGGCTGTCGGGGCCGGAAGATCTCCGCAGAGTGCAGCGGCTGCGCTCAGAGTGCGACGCCATCCTCGTCGGAGCAGGGACGGTCCGCCTCGACGATCCATCGCTGCGGGTACACTGGGAGCTGTTGGGCCAGCCACCCGGACGCGACCCCCTGCGGGTGATACTCGATGCGCGCGGAGGATTGCCCGCGCACGCCCGGGTACTGGACGGCTCCCGACCGACGCTCGTGGCGGGCACGGTCGGCTCGCGGCACGACTACCCGGCCGGTGTCGAACGATTCCGAGCCGGTAGCGACCAGGTGGACCTCACGGCCCTGCTCGCTCACCTCTCGCAACGCGGAGTACGACGGCTGCTCGTCGAGGGCGGTGCGCGCGTCCTCGCCAGCTTTCTCGGCTCCGGGCTCGTCGACGAACTCACGGTGTTCATCGCCCCGATGATCATCGGCGACCGAAGCGCCCCCTCGATGGTCGACGGGCTCCGGTGCCCCGACGAAGGTTCCGCGCTGCGCCTGACACTCCGGGAGCTGACGTCCCTCGACGGGGGCGCGCTGCTGCGCCTAGCCCGGCTCGCCGACGATCGTCCCGGCGCGGCTTTGAATCAGAACCGGTCGGCGGGCTGCTGACCGGGGCTGACCCTCCCTGACCGTCCGCTCCTCTCGTGCGACCCGGCGCTACCCGGGTCGTAGCGGAGAATCATCGCCTCATGGGCCAGGGCGTCGAGGTCAAGCCGAAGACCTCCAAGTCCTCCCTTCATCGCTCCTTCCGGGAGCTCGGAGAGGACGGTTCGGCAGATGTTCAGTCCGGCGTTCACCTGTCGGTCGCGACGCCACCGACAGTGATCGCAGACGAACACCCGGCCCACCCTGCTTCGGCGATCCTTGCGAACGCCACATCTCGGGCAGGTCTTGGGCGTGTAAGCGGGGTTCACCGTGAGCACCGGAATTCCCCGTTCCTCGGCCTTGTACTGGAGCTGTCGGTGTAGCTCCCGTTGGGGCCAGGGGGAGAGCCGTCGGCGCATCCGACGGCTCCCCGGGCGGACACGGGGCAGGTGGAGGTCTTCCAGGACGAGGGCGGCCCCCTCGGCCTCGGCCGTGCCCACGAGTCCCTTGCTGAGGCGGTGGAGGCGCGAGGAGA
>JAKIWO010000072.1 GCA_022749995.1 Thermoplasmata archaeon
CCAGGGCCTGGTGGGTCCAATCGGGCAGGGTGTTGGTGCTCGGGTGCGGGGTGCCCGCCGGAGAGGGCAGAGAAGTCGTCGGCGGACTGCAGCTCAAGCCCGCTCCTCCCGAGGGACTGCAGCTCCAGCTCGCACCGGACGCAGGCCCGCCGCCCTGCTGGAGGGAGTTCGCCGCAGCCTGAAGCTCGGTCGTGCCGGCCGTTACGGAACTCGCGAGCCGCCCGGCCACCGCCACGGTGCCCGTGCGAGTCGACCCTCCGAGACCCATCACGCCCGCGGGAAGGACCAGCGTCAGCAGCACCCCGAGGATGACTGCGCTGCGAGAGAATCCTG
Organism: Thermoplasmata archaeon; assembly: GCA_022749995.1. Lineage (GTDB taxonomy): Archaea > Thermoplasmatota > Thermoplasmata > Lutacidiplasmatales > UBA184 > JAKIVR01. The sequence continues at coordinate 334 of JAKIWO010000072.1, forward strand.
AAACCCGCGTTCTCCGACTTGTCTGAGCTGCTGAGCCCACCATCTTCCGTTCCTTCGTCGGAGGCTCCCCGATGCGATCGCACCCGGGAACCGCCGAGGGAGCCCCAGCGGCTCCTGCGCTATAATTGGAGGAGTAGTTCTCGGTTCGAGGCAGCCGCCGCCGATTGGGTGGAGCCTCTGATAAGGACCGCTGCGGATTCCGTGCCGAAAACCCCCCGAGAGGTGCCGGAATGCGTGAAGTCGCTGGGACTGCTGTCCTGCGGCCGGTCGTGCGGCGGGGCGATCCGGGACGTACGCGGCGCAGGGGGAGCATCCGAGCACCGTCAGTCGTGAACCCCCGCCCATCGGTCCCCGACCCGATGGCAACGACCTGGGCAGGCCGCTCTCCGTCCAGCAGCTCCAAGCTTGTCGGAGGGGGAGTGATCCGATGGGCTGGAGCACGGGTCGACCACCGACGCTTCGCCTTAGCGGGTGTCGCGCACGGAACCCCCTGCGAGTCCACGAAAGAATAGATATGCGGCCGGTGGCGCTCCGCGGACTCGGCGAGTGCGGGGCCGCGCAATCGAACGCGCGGCGGCCGGCGGATCGCTGACGTAGGATGGCCGCCAATCTACCGGGTCCCGGCGATTTGGACCTCAGCGGGCTCCGGCGCCTGGCGATTGGTGGTGGCCTGGGAGTCGCCGGTGGGCTCCTGGGGATTGCCTTGCCGCTAGGGTTGCTGCTGGTGGCCGCGTACGGTCCGAGCGGGCTCTTCGCCTGGAGCACCACCCTCGTCCTAGCGACGAGCATCCTGCTGCTGGCCGGGGGGTTCCTTCTGCTCCTGTCCCTCTTCGCGTACCGTCGAGCGTTCGTGGCGATTCGGAAGGTGGATAGGAGATTCGTCTCGGCCTCCGTCCTGTGCCTGGTGGGGACGCTGGGGTTCCTCCTCCTGGTGATCTCGGCGGCTACCCTGTTGGGGTCGACCAGCTCTCTCCTGAGCTGCCTCCATGGGCAGCCAACGCACGCGTTGACCTGTGTGCGCGCGCAGAGCCCCCTCGGGGCGTACACGGGCCTCGCCGGCTTCTGGCTCGGTTGGCTGGGAGGAGTGGGTATCGTCCTCGGCCTAGGGCTCGCCGGGCGGCGGTTCCGGCGCAGGGCGCTGGGCGGCGCGAGCGTGCTCTACGCGCTCCTGCTCCTCGCCCTCCTGGGTCCCTTCATCGCCCTCCTCTACCCGGTGCCGGGGGTCGAGTTCGTCCTTCTTGTCGCGCCGATCCTGGTGCTGCTCGCTCCGGCGCTCGCGTACTCCGGGAGCCGGGCCCTACCGAGCACCGTCCGGCGGTGACGACGGGGGAAGCGCTCGCCTACAATCCGGACGCTGCCGCTTCGTCCAAGTACCACTCGGGTCGAAACTCCTGCTCGACGAGGGAGGCCGGCGTCCGAACCCCGGGCTCCGCCGGCCGCGTCGAGCGAGCGATCGCCTCGGCCTTGTCCGCGCCGCTGGCGAGGAAGGCGATCCGCCGCGCGCCCGCGAGCGCCCGAAGCGTGAGAGTGATCCGTGGTACCTTCGGCTCCCGGGCCGGCCACGGTTCCACGGCCACGAGGTTCTCCCGCTCCTCGAGCGTAGCCGACCCCGGGAACAACGAAGCGGTGTGGCCGTCCGGTCCGACTCCCAGCACCACCGCGTCGAAACCAGCCCAGGCCTTCGGGGTAGCACCTCCCCAGCGGTGGAGCTCCCACTCGTACCCTCTGGCGGCCGTCGCCAGGGGACGCTCCTCCCCGTGGATGCGATGAATGTTCGATGGCGCGAGGCCCGGAAGCGGCAGGAGCGCTTGGACAGCGACTCGGTAGTTGCTTCGGTCGTCCTCCGGTTCCACCGCCCGCTCGTCGCTCCAGAAGAGATCCACGCCGGACCAGGGTACCTCGGCGCGCCACCGTCCGGAGAGTTCTTGGAAGAGTCCGCGCGGACTCTCTCCTCCAGGGACGACCAGCCCAAATCGACCGTGCTGGGCAATCCGGTCGGATGCCTGCCGGGCCAGGTCCGCAGCGAGCGCGTGGCACGCAGCGGCGAGGTCGGGGAAGACGTGCACGCGGGGCGCTAGTCGGTCGTCCAATGGTGCCCGCCGTCCTCTACCAGAGCCCGAGCCGCCGGGGGCCCCCAACTGCCCGCTGCGTAGGGGAGCGGGCTCCGACCGCTCTCCAGCACGGGGCCCAGCACCCGCCAGGCCTCCTCGACCTCGTCGGCGCGGACGAACAGGGTCTGGTCCCCCTCCATCACATCGAGCAGCAGGGTCTGGTACGAGTCCGCCAGCGGCCCGAAGGCCTCGGCGTACTGGAAGTGGAGGCGCTGCGAGACGAGTTCGATCTCCTGGCCGGGTCGCTTGAGCTCGATCGAGAGCATGAACCCCTCGTTGGGCTGGAGCGTGATCGTCAGCCGGTTCGCGTGGATCTCCCGGCTCCCGCGCTCCGGGAAGAACCAGACCGGCGGTTCCCGGAACCGGACCACGATCTCGGTGACCTTGCTGGGCAGACGCTTGCCGGTCCGGAGGTAGAACGGGATGCCGTGCCAGCGCCAGCTGTGCAGCTGGAGGGCCATGGCGACGAACGTCTCCGTCTTCGAGCGCCGGGCCACTCCCGGCTCCTGCCGATATCCCGGCACCTTCCCCGTTCCATCGCGCCCGGCCGTGTACTGCCCGAGCACGACATCCGAGGGCCGGATCGGTTCCAGGGTGCGCAGCACCTTGACCTTCTCGTTACGGACCTGGTCCGGGTCCAGGCTGGCGGGCACCTCCATGGCGGTCAATGTCAGCAGCTGCAGGAGGTGGCTTTGGACCATGTCCCGGAGCGCGCCCACGTGATCGTAGTAGCCGGCGCGGTGCTCCACGCCGAGGTCCTCGGCGACCGTGATCTCCACGTGGTCAATCCGGTCCCGGTTCCAGACCGACTCGAACAGCATGTTGGCGAACCGGAAGACGAGTAGGTTCTGTACCGTCTCCTTTCCGAGGTAGTGGTCGATCCGGTACACCTCCTTCTCGTGAAAGTACCGGTGGATGAGCCGGTTCAGGCTCACCGCGGAGCGGTAGTCGCGGCCGAACGGCTTCTCCACGACGAGCCGGGACCAGCCCGGCGAACGATGCAGGCCGGCGGCGCCGAGTTGCTCCACGGTGGACCCGACCACCTCGGAGGGTAGCGCGAGGTAGAACACGCGATTGCCGGGCAGGTGGGCGCCGCGCTCCACCTCCTCGATCCGACCCCGAAGGGCCGCGTAGGCGTCGGGGCCACTGTCCCCGAGAGAGGCGTACGCCACCGTGCGGTCCACCCAGCGGCGGAGCTCCTCGAGCGGACCCGCCTTGGCCCCGCGGAGCGACTTGAGGCAGAGCGAGCGGAACTCTCGCTCGGTGAGCGGCTGACGGGCGCAGCCGAGAAGGCGGAACGGCGGCCCTCCCTTGGAGAGCGCCGTCTCGACCGCGAAGAGCGACGGGAGCAGCTTGCGCTGCATGAGGTCGCCCGTGGCACCGAACACCACGAACAGGTGCGGCTCAGGCGGGGCTCGGGCCATCCGTTCACTCCTTCGTAATGGCGTGCCCGCCGAACTGCTGGCGCATCGCCGAGAGCAGCTTCTCGGCGAGCGGGTCCTTCTCCCGGGAGCGGATCCGGCGCTCGAGCGCCATCAGGATCACGGGCGCCGAGACATTCAGGTCGAGGGACTCCACGGCCGTCCAACGCCCTTCCCCCGAATCCTGGACGACCGGAGCGATCTGGGCGAGAGCGCTCGGGTCGGACAGCGCCGCGACGCTCAGGTCCAAGAGCCAGGATCGGACCACGCTACCGCGCTGCCAGATCTTGCCGACCTGCGCGAGGTCGAGGGCGTATTCTGGCTTGGCCCCCAGGATCGCGAACCCCTCGGCGTACGACTCCATCATCCCGTACTCGATCCCGTTGTGCACCATCTTCACGAAGTGACCGG
>JAKIWO010000073.1 GCA_022749995.1 Thermoplasmata archaeon
CGCCGCGCTCGGCTCGGCGCTGGGGCCGCTCGGGGTCAACGTCGGTCAGGTGGTCACGCAGATCAACGAGCAGACCAAGCAGTTCGCCGGCATGCGGGTGCCGGTCATCGTCCGCGTGGACGCCGCCACTCGCAGTTTCACTCTGCTCGTGGGCCGCCCACCGGTCGCGGCGCTGCTCCTCAAGGAGGCCGGCAAGGAGAAAGGCAGCGGCAAGCCCAAGACCGATATCGTCGGCGACGTCGGCCTCGATGCGGTCCGGCGGATCGCTGAGGCCAAGAGCCAGGACCTCGAGGGTCGGACGATCGAGCAGCGCATGAACCAGGTGATCGGCAGCTGCACCTCCCTCGGCCTCACGGTCGACGGCAAGGACCCGCGGGTGCTCCTGCGCGAGCGCCTCGCCCCCGCCGGAGCGCCCGCATGATGGGGGCGCCGGGCGGTCCGGCGCCGGACCTGTCGAACGCGGAGATCGTCGACTACTCCGTCCTCGAGGGGGACGGCCGGGTGCGGTTGAAGCTCAAGGACGGCAGCGTCGTCGAGATCCGGCTCGAGATCATGAACATCCTGCGCGCGGGCAACGACCCCAACACCGGACTGCCCGCGTACATCGTGCAGTCGGCCCCGCTCGTGCGGCTCGTCGAATGCCCGAAGGAGCTGCGCAAGAGCCCGGTGCGACCCGGCGACCGGGACTCCAAGCAGCGGATCCCGGGATTCGGCTAGCCCGGATACTCCGACCGGTCGACCACGCCCCGGACGGGGCGACCCCCGAAGTAGGCGGAGAGATTCGTCAGCGCCGCTTCGTAGCCGGCGGCGACGGCCTCGGCCACGTGGCCGGCGCGGTGAGGGGAGGCCACGAGATTCGGCCGCCCGTCGAGGGGGAAGGGGAGCCGGACGGTCCCCGTCTCGAACTGTTCTTCCCACCACACATCGATACCGGCCCCGCTCGTCGGCTCCGCGTCGAGCCAGAGCCGAAGCGCCTCCGGATCGGTCGTCTCGGCGCGACCCACGTTCACGTAGATGGCACCAGCGCCGAGCGCGTCGAATGCTGCCTTTCCCACCCAGCCCCGGGTCGCCCGGGTCAGCGGCAGGCAGTTGACGATGAGACGCGCCCCATGCGCAGCGACGGGGAATTCGGCGGGTGGGTAGGTACGACCGGCTCCTTCCCGGGGCGCACCGTCACGGGTCACCGCCTCGACGCTCATCCCGAGTCCGGAGAGCCGACGGGCCACTTCACGTCCCACCGCCCCGAGACCGAGGACGATCGCCCGTCCACCAGAGAGCTGGAGGCTCCACGCGATCGGCCGCAAGCGACCGGCGCGCATCTCCTCCTGGCCGGAGGGGATGCGCTTGGCGACCGCCAGCGCGAGCGCCACCGCGTGCTCGGCCACGAACGGTGCATAGGCGCCGACGTTCCCGGCGACCTTCACGTCGGCTCCCAGCCGCTCGAACGGGACGGTGTCCACTCCGCTGAACACCGATTGCACGAGCCGAAGATTGGGGAAGGACTCAGGTCGGAGTGAGGGGAGCTCCCGCTCCAGCGAACCTACGAGGAGTGCGCGGACGGAGGCTGGGTCGGAGATCGTTTGCTCAGTCCCGAGGTACGCGACCGGGACTCGGGGCAAATGTCGACCTACCGCCGCCTCGAGCTCCGGCGAGCGGCGGACCGTGACGAGCAACGACGGCATCGGCCGTCCGGGACCGCTCGGGGCAGAAAGCGGCCACCAGCCCCCAAGAACTGCTAAGAACCCGGCCCCGCTCCGCCCCCTCCGTGAGCGAGCTCGAGGAGCGCCCCCCGGTTCCCGAGGCCGACGAGGGGGGAAACGTGCGGATCGGTTGGACGGCGGCGGGAGTGCTGTTCCTCCTCGGCGGCCTGGGCGGGCTCGTCCTCGGCAATCTGCTGGCGCACCGACTAGCGCCGGCGGCCGGCGTTCGGTACGGTCCGTGGTGGGTCGGCCCCGCGTTGGGGCCGTATGCGTGGGCGATCCTGGCGCTCGGGCTCATCATGGGCGTGCTCGGAGCGGTGTTGCTCTGGTTGGCACACCGAAGCCCTCGCGGACGATTCGTCCTTCCAGGGTACCCGTACTAGACGCGGGGCCCGCCTCCGGGCGGTGCGATGCTCGAGGACGGATCGCTCAGCCGAGCCGAGAGGGGGGATGCTTGACGGAGGGAATCCCCTTCTGGTGCCGGCGCGCTTCCGTGCACTCCGGGCAGATCCGCTCCTCGGAGTCCAGGCAGGAACGACAGAGCAGTCGTCCGCAGACGGTGCACCGGAGCGAGGCCGGATTCCCGCAGCGACGGCACTGTCCGACTAGGGCCAAGCCGTTTCACCCCGTCCGAGGCGGTACGAGAACGCGAACTTGTTTAAGCGCTTCGACGAAGCCGAGCGCGTACGGCCGCCGGGTGAGGTAGTCGGCCTCGGCGCGAGCGCGCGGGCTGGCGGTGGGAAAGGAGACGGCGAATCCGGCCGCCCGCAGCATCTCGACATCGTTGTCGCCATCCCCGGCGACGAAGCAATCGGAGACCCGGAGCCCGAACCGCGAGAGCGCACGTTCGAGCGCCCCGAGCTTGCCGCACCCTCGTTCGATTAGGTGAATGGCGAAGCCGGTCGGAACGACATCGATGCCCGATCCCCGAAGTACACGTCGGGCGCGGGCCACCGAAAAGGTCGGCTCGAACGCCACCTCGGTCTCCCGCCAGCGGTTCGTGAACAGCGGCTTCGTTACGAGACCCGCCCTCACGAGCCGAGCCGCCGCGCGCCGTGCGGGTTGCAAGTGGGCGAGACGAGTCACGAGCTCGCGGCCCTCCACCCGCTCGTACAACAACCCCCCATTCTCGGCGACGATCGGCCCGGGGAGTCCGAAGAAGCGGGTGAGCGCGAGCGCGATGGGGAGGACGTTGCCCGTGGCGATGATGACCGGGACCCCGCGCGCGTGCAGACGCTGGAGCGCCCGCAATGCGGGAAGATGTAGCCGCCGGTCCTTGTCGGTCAGCGTCCCGTCGATGTCGATCGCGAGCGCACAGACGCTAGGCCGGTGCTTCCGTCCGCTCATGCGGTAGGCGGGTCGCGCCCCTTCACCTGCCGGGCGATGGCGGCCGCGAGCAGGGCGGCCGCCTCGCGTCCGTCCCATCGGCCCCGGACCTCGGCCATCAACTCACCCATGAGAGGAGAGATTGCTTCGACACCTCGAGCCTGGAGGAGCGATCCGTTCCGGTCGATGACGTGCGCGATCAGGTCATCGAGCTGCGCGCGGGTGAAGCCGGTGAAGCCGGAGGTCTTGAGCGCCTCTTCGGCAGACCCAGCTCCGCCGAGGAGGCCCGCCAGCACCTGCGGCAGCCCTTCCTTGGCGAACCGGCCCTCTTCGACCGAGCTCAGGAGAAACTGGAGTTCGGACAGCTGCAGGACACGAAGGCTGTCCGGGGCGAGGGCGCGAGCTGCTTCGATGTCCTGAGTGAGCAGGCGCGCCACCAGCGCGGTGGGGTGGCCCTCGCGCACGAGCTGCTCGAACCGCTCGACCTCGTCCTCCCGCTGAAGCTTGTGAACTTGGTCCGGCGCCAGAGGGTATTCCTGGGCGAGGCGAGCGGCCGTCGCGGAAGGCAACTCAGGGAGCTGCGCGGTGAGCTGCGCGATGCGCTCGGCCGAAACCGGGATCGGGGGCACATCGGTTTCGGGGTACATCCGATCGCGCCCGGGCAGCGGGCGGGAGTACCGGGTCCTGCCATCGGGGAGCGGATCCCGTGTCTCGGGAGGAACGCCCAGCAGCGCGGTCTGGGCGCGCTCTCGAGCCGCGGCGATGGCGGCCTCCGCAGTCGCCACCGACGGCGCGACGACGACTACGAACCCGTCTCGTTCCTCGGCCCCGAGCCGTTCGCGCACACGGAGCAGCCGCGGACCCTCGAGACCGTGCACCGGCAGCTCGTCGGAGTGGAGGAGCCCCTTGACCCCGGTGGTGCGCACGTAATCGGCGAGCTCTCGACCGAGCCGCTCCGAAGAATTCTCGGGAGAGCGTAGCAGTCCGGCGAAGCCGGGGAGGCGTAGCCCCCAGGCCACGCCGCCATGGCCCAGCATCCGGAACGGTCCCTCGCGAACTCCGTCGAGCAGGTCCGTAAGCGGCCGCGCGGGTTCGACGGGAGCGCTGGCGTGAGCGGACAC
>JAKIWO010000074.1 GCA_022749995.1 Thermoplasmata archaeon
ACGGCCGTGGCCATCGTACCGGCGGCGATGATCAGCATCGCCACGAGGAACACGGCACCGAAGATGAGCGCCAGCTGTTGAAGGCCGCTCGGCAGGGAGAGGGAACCGTTCCCCTTCCCGCCGCTGCCCCCGCTATTGTTGTTGTTGTTCCCGTTGCCGGAGTTGGAGTTCACCATTACGCTCGCGTTCTGGGTGGCGTGGCTCCGCGGTGCGGAGCTGTCGAGAACATCGAGGTGGACCTGGAAGTTGCCGGTGGCGCTCGGGTGGCAACTGTACTGAAACATGGGGGTGTTCAGCATTTCCGGAATCGCGCTGGGCCCGCACCCCGGCGGGGTGTTGTTGAACCAGAGGTAGTACGGTTGGTTTCCACCGGAGAGGCTGACGGACGCGCTCGCTTGAGTACCGACGGAAAGAGAGCTCGGTTGGAACGAGAAGGAGGTGACTTGCACGGGCGTGGCCAAGCTTCGCATCGTCCCGCTGGCCGAGGTCACGGGGAGGGCCGGTGCCTGCGGCGCCGCCGAGAGGCTCACTAGGAGCATAGGCGTGAGGACGAGGACCGCCGCGACGAGTACCGCCTGCAGCGGGGGCCTGTTTAGGAGGGTGTGCACAGGCAGGAATCTCCGGGCCGAGGTACTTCAACGTACGGTCGGGTCGGCAAGGCGGCTGCCCTAGCCCTTGGGAGGCCGGAACGAAGTGATACGTGCCCGGGAGCACCGGACTTTGGCGGAGAATGCCATGGACCTCACCACCGTGGTACGTTCCAGCGCGAGCAGCCAAACGAACCCCCCACAACGATGACCCCCGCGGCTTCGAACCCCAGCCGGTTTCCGAGGGCAGTAGCTCGGGTGCGACCTGAGACTCGCGTCAGGATCTCTCCAAGACGCAACGGGCTCCGAAGGCACCCCTATTGGGCCCCCGAGAGAATGCCGGGCGGAGACAGACCAACGAAGCGATGGGGGTCTTGGAACGAAAGTGCGAGGCCGGGCTTGTCATCGGCAACTTCCGAAGGGGGCCCGCATCTTGGCCAATTTCCCGTGGGGGGGAACGCCCGTGCTGGGATTCGAACCCAGGTCTGAGGCTCCGCAGGCCTCTAGGATAATCCATTGCAGCGGGCCGGGTAGGTTCCCGGTCCGTAGCTACCCCACACGGGCTCCGTGAGCGCCCCCGCCCACCCGTCGCGGCGAGCGAGCCACCGTATAAAAGTCGGCGGTCGCTCGACACCGCCGCCGGCCCGCTCTACCGGAGGATTATACTCCCTCCTCGGGTCGGGGCGTCACTCCTCATGGTGGAAGAGAGCGCGACCGACGATGCCTGGAGAGTGCTCCAAGGGCTATCCCGAGGCTCGGAGGTCGAGATCGTGCGCCTGGACGGCAGCCGCTGGAAGGGCACGCTGGTACCCGGCCACGAACTATCGGGCGCTCGTGTGGTTCAACTCAAGCTGCCGAGCGGTTACAATGTGGGGCTCTCCATCCTGCCGTCCGACCGAGTGTCCGTGAATCCTCCTGCCCCACCACCCAACGGCGTCTCGGCTCCGGCACCCCGCGGGGCTACTGGGCAGCAGGCCACGGCGGGCGGGGTCTCCCTTCTCACGACCGGTGGAACGATCGCTTCGCGGATCGACTACCGTACGGGCGGCGTCAAGCCCGTGAAGGAGGAGGGGGAGATCCTTTCGTTCTATCCCACGCTCGAGCGCGGAGGTCCGGTGCGGATCCGGTCGGTGTTCGACCGTCTCAGCGAGGAGATCGGGCCCGGCGATTGGGTGGCCCTCGCGGAGGCGGTGGCCGAGGAGTTCCGCTCGGGCGCGCGCGGAGTGGTTGTGGCGCACGGGACCGACACGCTCGGCTACACGGCCGCGGCGCTCGCCTTCGCGCTGCCCCGGCTCCCCGGCCCGGTGGTTCTCGTGGGGGCCCAACGCTCGCCCGACCGACCCTCCTCCGATGGGAGCTCCAACCTGGAGGCGGCCGTGGAACTGGCGCGACTGGGTCGGCTGAGTGAAGTCGTCGTGCTGATGCACGAGGGACTCTCCGACGATCGATTCGCGGTACACCGGGCGACACGTGTGCGCAAGATGCACTCCAGCCGTCGGGACGCCTTTCGCAGCCGCAACGGGCCGCCGATCGGCACCGTCGACGCGCAGGGTGTGCACCTGACTCCCGAGGCACGGGCCCCCTCTACTGGTCCGGTGGAGGTGGACACCCGGATGGACGTCCAAGCCCAGCTCTGCTGGTTCTACCCGGGCCTCGATCCCGCACTGGCCGAGCGCTCCGTGCTCGGATGCCGGGGCGTGATTCTGGCGGGAACGGGACTCGGTCACGTGGCGAGCTCCCACCTCCCGTGGATCCGGCGCGCGGTCGAGGGGGGCGCGGTGGTGGGAATGACGACGCAGTGCCTCGAGGGGGCATCCGATCCGTACGTCTACTCTACCGGGCGCGAGCTGCTCCGGGCCGGGGTCACGTACCTCGCGGACCTGCTCCCGGAGGTCGCGTATGTCAAGATGCTGTTCGCCCTCGGCCGCAGTCAGGACCCCGCCGTGGTGCGGCGGCTCCTGCTCGAGGATTGGGCAGGCGAGTTCGCGGTACGGCACCCGGTGGCGGAGCCGGATTGAAGGCCGGGCTCGAGGTCCACCAGCAGCTCGCCACCGGCAAGCTCTTCTGCCGCTGCCCGGGGACGCTGACCGAACAGGTGGACCGGACCGTTCTCCGCCGGCTCCGCGCCACGGGAGGGGAGAGCGCGGCGATCGATCCGGCGGTGGCGTTCGAAGCCGCGCGGGGGATCCAATTCCGGTACGAAACTACGCCGAGCTCCTGCCTGGTCGAGGCCGACGAGGAGCCACCCAAGGAACTCGATCCGGCGGCGCTCGACGTGGCCCTGACGGTCGCGCTGCTGTTGCACGCCCGTCCGGTCGACGAGATCCAGGTGATGCGGAAGATCGTCATCGACGGCTCGAACACCTCGGGGTTCCAGCGGACCAGCCTCGTAGCGACCAACGGCTGGATCGAGCTCAAGGGGAAGCGGATAGGGATCCCCACCGTCTGCCTCGAGGAAGACGCGGCCCGCAAGGTGGGAGAAGGCAACGGCGAGAGTCGGTTCCGATTGGATCGGCTCGGCATCCCGCTGGTCGAGGTGGCTACCGCCCCCGAGATCGCCAGCGGCACCGAGGCCAAGGAGCTCGCGGAAGAGATCGGTCTGCTCCTGCGCGCGACCCGAAGGGTCCGACGTGGCATCGGCACCATCCGGGAGGACCTGAACGTCTCCGTCGAGGGCGGGACGCGGGTCGAGATCAAGGGCGTCCAGGAGCTTCGCCTCCTGCCCAAGTACGTCGATTCCGAGCGGGAGCGGCAGGAGACACTCCTCCACATTCGGGACCGCCTCGTGTCCGCTCACGCCAGCGCTCCCGTCGATCCCGCGCGGCCGCTTACGGACCTGCTCGACGGAGTTCGCGAGGGACCGTTCCGGATGCTGGGCCATGGCGGCGTGGCCTGGGGGCTGCGCCTCCCCGGCTTCGCCGGACTGCTACGCTCTCCCGAGAATTCTTCGGAGCGGCTCGGTCGAGAGCTCGCCGATTACGCGCGCACCACCGGGGTCAAGGGGCTCCTCCACTCCGACGAGCTGCCGGTGCACGGTCTAGAGGGTCCGCGGCTGCTCCGTGTGCGCGAACGGCTCGGGGCCGAGGAACGAGACGGGTTCGTAGTCGTCGTCGCGCCGTCGGTGGCGACTGCGGAGGC
>JAKIWO010000075.1 GCA_022749995.1 Thermoplasmata archaeon
CGAACTCGCCGCGCGAGATGGCCCCCGGACCCCAGAACGTGACCTTCGTATGCGTCAGGTAGTGGTAGAGAACGATCCCGTTGGAGGCATTGAGGACGTACACGACGGGGCCCGCTCCGACGACGACGACTCCGTTCGCGTAGACCGGGGCTGCCTGGATCACGCCCGTGTCCAGCGGAGTGGCCCAGACCGGGGCCCCCGTTCCCGCCACGAACGCCTGCACCGAGGCGTTGTGCAGCACTCCACTCAAGTTGGTGAGTGTCGTGCCGACGAACAGCATCCCCCCGCCGTACGCCATGGGCCCGAGGTTCCCGTTGTGCGTCAGGTTGGAAGGGACCGCGACACTCTGGTTCCACAACGGTCCCGCGGACAGGTGGGACCGGTTCCACGCGAACGTGCGGCCGTCCTTGTCGGATGCTGAGACCATGGGCGCACCCGCTCGGGTCGTGAACAGGACCGGCGTCGAGGCCATGTCGCCGTCGAGGGTGACCTCAGCGGTCGGCACCGCCCAGCTCCCCTTCAGGGTCAGGCTGGTGGCGTTCAGCATCAGGATCGATTCGCCCCGGCTCGAATTGTTCGCCGGGGGATTGCCGGTCGTGACGAAGACGGACCCGCTCAACGCATCGTACGCCGGCGAGGTCCACACGGTGGCCCCGAGGTCGCCCTTGGCGATGGTAAAGAACTCGTGCAGGGTCTTGTGGGTAGAGAGCGATACTTCGAGCAGAGCACCTCGCACGGCCGCATCGTTCAGGCTCGAGACCCCCAGGTACGCGTTCCCTCCCTCGATGAGCGGGCTCGCCCAGTTGTAGTAGCCGGAGGAAACGTTCTCCCAGAACATCCGCCAGAGCATCTTGCCGGTCGATGCGTTCAGAGCGTAGAAGGAGGAGTTCCCTCCTCCGACATAGACCACGCCCCCGCTCACCGTAGCCGACGAGGTGATCCCCAACGCGCCCTTCATTTTTGGGTCGATACCGAGGAAGCTCTTCCACAGGAGAGCGCCCGTACTCGCACGGATCGCGTACTCGTCGCCGTTCCAGGAGCCCACGTACACCACTCCGCCCACGATGGCCGGGTTCGCCGCCACGGGCCGACCGGTCGAGTAGTTCCAGAGTTCCGTGAGCCGGCTCGCATTGGCGGGAGAGAGGGTGCGTTCGCCCAGCTCCGAGCCTTGGCGGGTAACCGACCCGAGGTAGGTTGGCCAATTGGTCCCGGGGCAGGAGGACGCAACGGCAACGGTGGCCGAGGTCGCCGGCACGCTCTGTAGGGGGAACACGAGAACCAGCGAAAGAAGCACGACCTCAACCCCCGTCCCGGCGGACCGGCCCGTTAGAGTTCGGGAGCGCGCGGCCACGGGAGAGCGGAGCACGCGGCGGTTCATAGCGCCGTCATGGAGTGCGGCCGGTTCACCGGCGGGTGGCCGACGAGGTTGGGTCACGCCGAGGGATGGGTCGAGCAGCCGAGCTAGCGGGCGGGGTCCACCAGATCCACCTGGAAGTCCTTTCCTTCCCACTCCCCCCGTGACGTCCAGAAGAAGGTGAACTGGACCGGTCCAGGAGTCGTGGGCGGGAGCTCGAGGTCGACGTACTCCGCTCCTATCCCCGTGGCGATCGATTCCGTATCCTCGACGGACCGCCAACCGTCCGCCGACCAGTGCAGGCGGAACCGCTCCGACGCGAGGACGCGCATTGGCAGCCCTCGGACCGTGTGCCGCGGCTGCCGATTGAACTTCCAAACCTCTCCGAGCCCCCGAGGACGATCCGTTCGGGCGGCGTAGCGCTCGCGCACCTCGGGCACGAGATCGAAGACGGCCCCATCCTGGCTCGAGCGGAGCAGCTTGACGTACTCCGCATGGGCCCACAGGAGCGGTCGAGCACTGCCGGTGGGATTCCCGAGCGACAGGTGCATCCGGGGCAGGTCCGCCTCATCCCAGACCTGCTCCGGTAGGAGACCCGTGCTCCCTCCCAGTTTCTCCAGGGTCCGGAGGTAAGGGCTCGGATCCTCGCCTGCGGCCAGCGCGTAGGTGCCTCGCTCCCCCCCGAGCAGCGGCCACGCCCTTCCCTTTCCCCAACCGGCGTACGGCGTGCCGTCCGATCGTTCGCCGTACCCATCGCCGTTGTAGCGGCGCCAGACCGGGCCGAACGGGGTCTCGACCTTCAGCGTCGCATCAATGACGCACAGACTCGCCATCACGAGCGGGTCGTTGGGGGCTCTCACACCGTAGCGCACGAGCTCAAGGAATCCCGCATCGACCACCCGGTTCGCGGGCACGGGCGGAGAGCCGGGCGGCTGGTTGGCGAGATGCACCACGGCGCCCTCGAGCTCCTCGGGGGCTCGCGGGTCGAACGGGTCGGCCGGAAGAATACGGACAAAATGCCGAGGCACCCCCTCGAGCAGCTCGCCGGACTCCGTGACCGTCCAGCGCTCGATGCGCGATTCGAGGAAGTCGGCGTACTCCTCGAGGAAGCGAGCGGTGGAGCCGTCGCTCCGGGTCCGGGCGAACCGGGCCGCGACGACGAGGGCGGAGACATGGGCCGCGAGCGTCGAGGGAGAGTACCCACTCGCCTCCTCCCACCGTTCCTGCTGCGTCGCCGGGCCGTGGACCACGAGGTAGCCGGCGGCGGCGAGCACCATCGCGTACGGGTCGAACTGCTCGAGGCCGTGGGCCCGTTCGAGTTGGCCGGCGAGCAGGATCGGCAGCGCCACCTCGTCGAGCTGCTCCCCCCGCCAGTACGGATCGCCGTTCAGCCAGAAGTTCTGGGGAAAGCCCCCGTCGCTCTGCTGGCTCGCGGCGAGGTAGATGAGGCTCCGTCGGGCGCTCTCCACGTGACCGGCGGCCAGCAGTCCCCCGGCGACCTGGCAGAGGTCCCGGGTCCACACGAGGTGGTAGCCTCCCCGGTCCTCGTCGCCCTTGGTGTTGCCCCAGGGTATCGCGGCCGACGCGATGATCGCTCCCGGGAAGGTCTTGTCCTCGTGGGCGAGCATCAGGCTCATGCTCGTTCGGTAGAGCATGCCCCGATCCCCCCGGCGGCTGCGCATCGGCAGTCCGTGCCGACATGCCCGCCCCCACTGTTCCAGGAACCGGGCGCGATGCTCCGCAAACGGTGTCGCGAGGGAGGGCAAGAGCGCCGAGACGGCGTGCGGTAGGCCGCGACCGAAGGCGAGTCCGAGCGTGAACTCGCCCGATGCGGGAATGGTCAGTTCCGCGCCGAGGGCGATGTTTCCGGCCGTTGCTCGGTCGTACTCCCACGTCATTCGGTGATGCGCTTCCAGGTCGGTCCAGAGGTCGCTCTCCCCCACGTATCCGCAGGAGAGCTGCTCGAACGGAGTGCTCGCACCGATCGCGAGCCAGAAACCGTTGCGCTCGGCGGCCAGCAACTGCCGGCCCGGCATCTCGACGACGTAGCCGTTGTTGCCGGCGCCGCCCCCGTCGAGGTGGGGGGCCGCGAGCGCGAAGAGCCTCAGCGGTCCGACGCCCGGCCGGATATCGAACCGAACGTGCTGGAGCACTACGGGAAGGTGGGGTGCGGCGATGACCTCCTTCGTCAGCGTGA
>JAKIWO010000076.1 GCA_022749995.1 Thermoplasmata archaeon
CTCCGAAGAAGGAGGACCCGCTGCGGATCGCAGTACCGACCACGCTGCCGGCTGGTGTCACCGATATGCTGGCGGAACCGGTACGGGAGCGGGCCACGGGGATCCAAGAGTTACTCGCAGCCCTCGACGCGCGCTGCAATCTGGCGGCCCTCGGGAGCACCAAGCTCGGGTACGCATGGGACGCAGGGTTCCATACGGTCGAGGCGATCGCGTCGGCGGAACCCGCCGAGATCGCTCGCCTACCGGGGTTCGGCCCGGCGGTAGCGTGGACGCTCATTCAACGGCTGGCGCCCGATCGGGAGCTCCCGCCGCTTCCCTCGCCCGAGAACGGTCACGCGCCCCCCTCCCCGCCCTCGATCCCCGAGCTGGTACCCCCCGTGTCAGCATCGCCGACCCCAAGGGAGTTAGTCCCCCCGTCGGCCCCGGCGGTAATGGCTCCGCCGATGGCAGCCCTTCCCGCCATCGTGGCCCCGCCCGTCCAGCTTCCCCCGGTGGTACCGGCTGCGCCTGCGGCTCCTCCTCCGCTGACCCCCCTGCCCGCGCCTCGGGTGAGTAGTGCAGGTTCGTTCGCTTCCCCCCCGAAACCCCCCGAGATGCTCGGAGGAGTGGAGCTCGATTCCAGCGCCAGCCTGGATCGGAGTTGGGACCAGTTCCTCGCTCGCACGCGGGACGGAGCGTCCGGCCTCTGGGTAGGGCGCGTGTTCCCCCCGGCGTTGCGCGCCGCGAGTGGGTCGGCGGATATCCGATTCCTGTGGCTCTCGGCGGCCAATCGCCCGAACTCTGTCCGGCCCACCGACCTGGAGGCGCTCGAGGGTGAGCTGCTCGCCGCCACCGAGCAGCACAGGGTAAGCGCCGTGATTCTCCAGGAGCTCGAGTACCTCGTCACTGTGAACGGGGTCGAGCCGGTGGCCCGCTGGCTCCGACGGCTGCAGAGCCACTCTCGCCGACTGGGGGTCACCGTGTGGATGCCGGTCAACCCCGAACTGCTTCCGGGGGGGGACCTCGAACCGCTGGAGCAGGCGCTCGCTTCGCCCGGCTGATCGGCTCGTCCCAGGCGACCCCGCAACCTCTTAGACCCACCAAATCTCCGGTATCTCGCGGCGCTCCGGAAGGCAGACTCCCGGAGGTCCGCGCAGGTGAGCAGATGCCGATCCCCGAAGAGTTCGTCAAGAAGCGCACCGAGGTCACGATCAGCAAGGCGTCGCTCAAGGAGCTGAGCTGCCGGAGCTGCGGCGCACGGATGGACTCGAAGAACGTCTCCGGGGGGTACGCCAAGTGCGAGTACTGCGGCCACATGTTCGCCCTCGACGTGCAAGGGAGCGAGGCGGCGTAGGGCGCCGACGGTCCGGGAGTTCCACATGGATCTAGAAGTGGTGCCGGGTGTGGTGCCCTCCGTTCTCGCCACGCTAGCGGCGGGCGAGTCGATCTACTCCGAGCACGGGATCGTCCTCTACAAGGAGGACTCCGTGAAGGTCGACCGCAAGAACATCCCGAGCTCGGGGATGTTCTCGACCCTCAAGCGCACCACCGTCGGGGGCCTGCCGTTCTACTTGGCCGAATTCACCGGCCCGGGCCACGCAGCGTTCTCCCGCGACGGCGTGGGCGAGGTGCGCGTGATGGAGCTCGGGCAGAACGAGGTGCTGGACGTGGCCGAAGGTTCGCTCGTCTGCGCCGAGAACCGGCTCCGGTACGAGACGCTCTACGTCAAGGGTCTGCCCGGCTGGGGCGGGATGTGGATGGACCAGCTCGCCGGGCCGGGAAAGTTCGCGCTGCACGCGTATGGCAATTTCATCACCATGCGGCTCGCACCGGGCGAGTCGGTCGTCTGCGAGCGACGTGCGATCCTCCACAAGACTCCGACGATGCCGATTTCCCCGATGATCCAGAAAGTGGGCAAGGGGCTGCTCGGCCGCATGATGGCGCAGGAGATGTACGTCCTGCAGGGGCCCGGGACGATCGGGCTGCAGACAGGGAGGTGAATCACCGATGAAGCTCGACCATGTCGGCGACGTTTCCCCAGCGCTGCTCATCCAGCTCGCCGCGGGCGAGCGGGCGCTCGTTCCGGTCGATCAGGTGCGGTACCGGGACCCGAGCGTCCACGTCGACCGGGTGAAGCTCAGCTTCCCGAATCCGGCCGGCGGATGGCCGCTCAGCCTGACGCGGTATTTCGAGACTTTGGATGGCCCTGGGACCGCCACCGTCTCCACGGGGATGGTCGGGGAGATCCGGGTCATGAGCCTCGCCGCGGGGGAGTCAATCCTGCTCCACCACGCCGCGCTGCTCGCACATCTGGCGAGCATGGGCCTCGGGATAGTCTCGCTGGCTGCGTATCAGCTTCCGGGGGAGCAGAACCAGCGGTACCTGGAAGCGGTCCACTTGGGGGGGCCCGGGAGCTTTGCGATCCAGACGTTCGGCAATGCGCTGAGCTTTGACCTCAAGCCGGGGGAGTGGCTGCGGGCCGCCCCGCACGCGCTGCTGGCACTCACACCGGGGATGGGCTTCCGACTGAACGTCTGGGGCGGCATGCCGCAGTTCCCGCCGAACCACTTCTTCCCGCTCCTGGACATCGGCGGCCCCGGCAAGGTGATGGTCCACAGCGGAGAATTCGTTTACGAGGGACCGCGCGAATGAAGGTCACCATCCAGGGCGGGCACGTCCCCAACGCCCTCACGGAGCTCGCTGCCGGCGAGACGGTGTATTGCGAGGCCGGCGTGATGGTGTACTGCGACCCGACGGTCCAGTTCCACATGCGCCCGATGATCCAGGGCGGGATCGCCCGTTCGCTCAAGCGCAGCATGATCGGCGGGGTGCCGTTCTACATGCACACGTATCTCGGCCCCGGCTACGCCGCCTTCAGCCGCTCCGAGCCGGGCGAGGTGCGCGTCATCGAGCTCGCTGCCGGACAACAGCTCGACGTCGCCGAGCATTCGCTCCTGCTCGCCTCTTCGACCGTCCAGTACGACACGATCTACGTCAAGGGCACCGGTCGGATCGGCCGGATGATCGGATTCTGGATGGACCGGCTCACCGGACCAGGCACGATCGCCGTCCACGGCCACGGCAACATCCTCAGCTTCACGCTCGCCCAAGGCGAGGTCTTCGACGTCGACCACGGGGCGGTACTGCTCAAGGACGCGAGCGTGGTGATGCAGGCGTTCAACCAGCCGCTCGGGCACGGGATGATGGGCTCGGCGCTGAGCTACGAGGCGATGCGAGTTCAGGGACCGGGACAGCTCATGCTGCAGACGCTCGACCCTTCGCAACCGCGGCGCTAGGTTCCGCGGTCCCGACTTCTGGACAACAGGAAAGCAAGATTAACCGGAGACCACTCGCGGCGAAGCGTCGGGCCGCGGCGCGGAGTGAACCGTACGAACGTGAGAGGCTCCCAGACTCCGACGATGGACGCAGGACTGACGGTTGCCCTACTGGCAGTGCTCCTCTGCGCGTCGATGAC
>JAKIWO010000077.1 GCA_022749995.1 Thermoplasmata archaeon
CTTCGAGCTCGAGGATGCCGAGCGCTACCGGGCCTGGGTCAACGATCCGGAGGTCGCCCGGCTCATCGACCGCGCCGGCCCGATCACCCGGGCCGAGCACGAGGTCTGGTTCCATGGCCTGGTCACGTCTCCGACCGCCGCCCCCTTCGCGGTGGACCGCCTGGCCGATGACCGGTTCATCGGTCTCGTCTGGCTCTACGACATCCACCCGCGTCATCGCCGGGCCGAGGTGCGCATCGTGATCGGCGATCGCAGCGCGTGGGGCGGGGGGTACGGCACGGATGCCCTCCGCGTTCTCGCCCGGATCGCGTTCGGTCCGCTCGGGCTCGAGAAGCTCTGGGCCGATGTGCTGACGAGCAACCCCCGCGCGGCCGCCGCGTTCGAGCGCTCGGGCTTCCGCCGCGAGGGGCTGCTCCGCGGCGACCGCGCCCAGGACGCGGGGCGGGTGGACGTGGTCCGGCTCGGTCTCCTCCGCGCTCCCGGGAGCGCCTAGCCATGTGCGGCATCGCCGGCGTCTTCGGCCGGTCCGATCCCTCGACCGTCGAGGTGATGCTCCACCGCATCACCTATCGCGGGCCCGACGACGAGTTCCTGGTCTCCGGCCCGCGCTTCACGCTCGGCGCCCGGCGGCTCAGCATCATCGACGTCGAGGGCGGTCGCCAGCCGCTCTCGAACGAGACCGGCAGCGTGTGGGCGGCGCAGAACGGCGAGCTCTACAACTTTCCCGAGCTGCGTCCGGCCCTGGAGGCCAAGGGTCACCACTTTCGCACGCGGTCGGACACCGAGATCATCCCGCATCTCTACGAGGACTGGGGCGCCGAGTTTCCTTCGCGGCTCCTGGGCATGTTCGCGATCGCGGTCTGGGACGACGAGCGGGGATGTGGCCTGCTCGCCCGGGACCACACGGGCAAGAAGCCGCTGTACTACCTCGAGCGGCCGGGGGCCCTCTACTTCGCCTCCGAGATCAAGTGCCTGCTGGCCGTCCGCGACTACGAGCGCCGACTGAATCCCGCCGCCGTCCACCACTTCCTCTCGTACAAGCACGTGCCCGGCCCCGACACCGTCTTCGACGGCATCAAGAGCCTGGGCCCGGCCCAGACCTTGACGTGGTCCGCGCGCGAGGGTAGCAGGGTCTCGACCTACTGGTCGCTCTCGTGGGCGCCGGATCCGGCGTGGAATCGGATGGACGAGGTGGAGGTGGCCGAACGCGTGGCCGCCGCGCTGAAGGAAGGAGTCCGGCGGAGGCTGCTGAGCGACGTACCGATCGGCTTCTACCTCTCCGGCGGTGTGGATTCGAGCCTCTCGACGGCGCTGGCCGCGACGCTGTCGCCGGGTCGGATCAAGACCTTCACGCTGACGTACGACGCGGCGAGCACGACGCCGGGCAAGGACGAGGACCAGCGCTGGGCCCGCGCGGTCGCCCAGCAGTACGGCACGGAGCATCACGAGGAGCGGCTTTCGGCCGGCTCGTTCGCCGACGAGTTTCCGCGAATCCTCCGCCACTTCGATCAGCCCTTCTCGGGCGTCGTCTCGCCCTACTTCCTGTCACGCCTGATCGGTCGACACGTCCGGGTCGCCCTCTCCGGTGACGGCGCCGACGAGCTCTTCGGCAGCTACCTCTCGCACCGATTGGCTCCGGTGATCGCCGACTACGTCGCCCGGGGGCCGGCGGTGCTGGAGCAGCCCTGGTTCAAGGACAACCCCCGGCTGGTCGAGGCCATCGCCGACGCCGATCCGGCCAGATGGCGCGCGCGTCTCGCCGTCTTCTCGGAGGCCGAGAAGCGCGAGCTCTACACGCCGGCATTCGCGGCGGCGGTCGGCGCCGCGTCCTCCGACACGCATCTGGCCGGCTACTTCGCGCAGGGTACCGCGGGAGACCCGGTCAACCGGATCCTCGAAGCGGAGTTCCGGGGGATCTTCCCGGACCAGGTGCTGGCCTTCGTGGACCGGCTCTCGATGGCGCACTCGCTCGAGACCCGCACCGCCTACCTCGACCGCGAGTTCGTCGAGCTGGCGGCCTCATTGCCGGGTCGGCTCAAGATCCGCGATGGGGAGAACAAGTACATCCTCAAGCGGGCGGCCGCGCCGTATCTGCCCGCTCCTTTGATCGACCGGCCCAAGGAAGGCTTCGTCATGCCGGTCAACCAGTGGCTCATGAGCGGGCTCGGGGAGTTCACCGCACGGGTGCTTCATCCCGAACGGGTTCTGGCGGCGGGGATGGTACGTCCGGATACGGCGACCGCGCTCGTGGCCCGGTTCCGGGGCGGGGATACGACGCTGGCCAACCGGGTGCTGTCGCTGATCGCGCTCCACGTCTGGTGGGAAGACTACCTGGGCGAGCACCGGGTCTATTGATGCCGATCGCCACGCTCGTCGTGCTCCAGCCCGGGTACCTTCCGTGGCTGGGCTTCTTCGACCAGATGCAGCGGGCGGACGTCTTCGTATACTATGACGACGTCCAGTTCGACAAGCACGGCTGGCGCAACCGAAACCGGGTCAAGGCCTCCGACGGGACCGCTCGGTGGCTGACCGTGCCCGTACTGCATTCCGGTCGGAACCAGCCGGCCATCCTCGAGGTCGAGATCGACAACCGGACACCGTGGGCGCGCAAGCACGTGGGAACGCTCAGGCAGTTCTACCGCCGGGCGCCCTTTCTCGACCGATACCTGCCCGCGCTCGAGGAGCTGCTCGAGCGGCGCTGGACGCTCCTCGTGGACCTCGACCTGGCGGTGACCGGGCTCCTCTGCGGTTGGCTCGGTCTCGAGCGCCGGACGCTCCGGGCTTCGGAGCTCGGGATTCCGGGGAAGCAGAGCGAACGCCTGCTCGCCCTGTGCCAGCACCTGGGCGCGCGTCGCTATCTCTCGGGCGCCTCGGCGCGGGAGTATCTCGATACGGACCTCTTCACCCGGCACGGCGTCGAAGTGGAATGGCAGGACTACGTCCATCCGGTCTACCCGCAGCAGCACGGCGAGTTCGTGCCCCATCTCTCCATCCTGGACCTCTTGTTCAACTGCGGCGAGGATAGCCCGGCCATCCTCGGCGGCACGGGAGTCGGTGAACGCCTATGAGCGCCAAGACCATCCTCGTCACCGGCGGAGCCGGGTTCATCGGGAGCAACTTCGCCCGGCACCTCTACAACAAGTACCCGGACTATCGCGTCCTGGTGGTCGACGCGCTGACCTACGCGGGTAGCGTCGCCAATCTGCCCGAAGGAGCGCAGCAGTCCGGCCGCTACGAGTTCTGGTACGGCGACGTGCGGAACGGCGAGCTCATGGACGCGCTGATCTCCCGGGCCGACGTGGTCGTCCACATGGCCGCCGAGTCCCACGTGACGCGCTCCATCTACGACAACCGGCTCTTCTTCGAGACGGACGTGCTGGGAACGCAGACGGTGGC
>JAKIWO010000078.1 GCA_022749995.1 Thermoplasmata archaeon
CATAGCTGATCCATTCCACCGGAACGCCCGCCTGCTCGGCGATGAAGTCGAGGAACCCGCGAACCGCGGAGGGCAACGCGTGAACCCCTTCCGCCTGGATCCGCGCCTTGAGTCGACTGGTGAACTCGGGCCATCCTGGGATTCGGCGTAGCACCGGGCGCAGGGTCGCGAGATCTTCCGCCGCGGTTGGCGGGAAAGCTACCCGAGCGCCCTCGGGGGATGTGTAGCCCATCCCCACCGGAACCTCCTCTACGCCCCCGAGAACGTCGAGTTTGGTGACGGCGAGCGATGTGAAGCCGTTCAGCCGCGTCGCATAGCGCAGCAGCACGAGGTCCAACCAGCCGCAGCGGCGCGGCCTTCCGGTGGTGGCCCCGTGCTCCTGGCCCTCCGTGCGGAGAAAGGATTGCTCTTCCGGAGTCCCCTCGGTCGGGAAGGGGCCCTCGCCCACGCGGGTCGAGTACGCCTTCAGCACACCCACGACCTCGTCGAGCTCCGTCGGCGCGATGCCACTGCCCATCAGGGCGCCGGCCGCCGTCGGGTGGGAGCTCGTGACATAGGGATACGCCCCGAAGTCGACATCGAGCAGCGCGCTCTGCGCCCCCTCGAGCAACAGGTGCTCCCCCCGCTCGATCGCTTCCCAGAGCACCGGTTCCGTAGCCGTTACTCGGGGGGAAAGTCTCGAGCCGAGCTCGGCGAGCTGGCCACGGAGCTCCTCCATCGGGGGTAGTGCTCCCAAGTGCCCCTTTCGGGCGTACAGCATTTCGAGCCGCTCGCTGAGCCGGACGGGGCTGCCCAGGTCGACGAACCGCACGCCCCATCGTCCGTACCGGTCCGCATAGCTCGGGCCGATCCCTCGCAGCGTCGTCCCCATCGGCCCACTGCCCCCGTGCTTCGCTCGCTGCTCCTCCTCCCAGGCGTCCTCGATCCGGTGGATCGGAAGGATCACATGCGCTCGGTCGCTGACGAGGATCTCCCCCTTGAGCAGGTTCCGCCGATCGAGCTCGGTGATCTCCTCCTCCAAGGCGAAGGGATCGATGTTCATGCCCGGCCCCGCGACGCTTGTTACGCCGGCACGCAGGCACCCGCAGGAGACCTGGTGGAGCACCACCTTCTCCGAGCCAATCTGGATGGTGTGCCCTGCGTTGGGCCCCCCTCCGGTGCGGATGACGTAGCGGGCGTTGGAAGCCAGGAAGTCGGTGATCCGACCCTTGCCTTCGTCCCCGAACTGCGCGCCTACGACTACGGTGACGGGCACGGTCTTCCCCGGCCCCCGCTGGACCCACCGCTACAAGGGGGTTTCGCACTCGAGTACGGACCCACCCACGTGCCTTCCTCGACGGTGAACGCCCGTTTCCTCCGACAACCCTTATCTCGGAAGTTCCGGTCCGAACCGAGATGGTTTCCCAACGAGCTCGGGATATCGAGATCTCGGGGATCCGCAAGATGTTCGAGTCGGCTCCGGCCGACGCCATCAACCTCGGTCTCGGCGAGCCGGACTTCGACCCGCCGGCGGTGGTGATCGATGCGCTGTGCGACGCGGTCCGCCACGGGAAGAACCACTACGGCCCGTCGGCCGGGCTGCCCGCGCTCCGCGAAGCCATCGCGGAGCGGTATCGCGCGCTCGACGCCGAAGTGAGCCGCGACAACGTCATCGTGACGGCAGGCGGGTCCGAGGGGCTCGTCGCGAGCGCGCTCACCCTGTACGAGGACGGCGACGAGGTGTTGATCCCGGATCCAGGATTCGTACTCTACGCGCCCCACGCACGACTCGCCGGAGCCCTCGGAGTGCCGTACCCGCTCGACGAGGAACAGGGCTACCAGCCGGATTTTGACGAACTGGAGAAGCGGGTCACCGGCCGAACCCGCGCGATTGTAGTGAACTCCCCGTCCAATCCCACGGGGGGAGTGTTCTCCCCGGCGACCGTCGATCGTCTGGTCTCCTTCGCCGAGGCGAACGGCTTGGCGATCATCTCCGACGAGGTGTACGAGGGCATGGTCTACGAGGGCCGCTTCACTTCGTTTTGGGGGAAAAGCGACCGGGTGGTGGTGGTCCACTCCTTCTCGAAGATGTTCGCGATGACCGGCTGGCGGCTCGGGTTCGTCGTGGCCCCCCGAGCGCTGGCGCCGGACATCAACAAGGTGAGCTACCACTTGATCGCCTGTCCTTCCACGCCGGCCCAGCTGGCGGCGCTGGCCGGTCTGGCCCACGGTCTCGACGCGACCCGGGCGATGGTGAAGGAATTCCGGGCGCGGCGAAGCTACATCAGCCGGGAGCTCAACCGGGTCCCGGGTCTCCACTGCCGCCCGCCGGCCGGCGCGTTCTACACCTTCCCCAAGTTTGACTGGCCCGGCACGGCACCGGAGGTGGCGGGGGCGCTGCTGAAACGCGGCTTGATCAGCACACCGGGTGACGCGTTCGGCGCGCGGGGCGCCGGGCACCTTCGGCTCTCGTTCGCCGCCTCGCGGCCGAACTTGAAGCGAGCGATGGCCATCCTGCACCGGTACGCCGAGGAGGTCGGAGCGAACTGACGCTCCGGCTGCTCGCCGCCGTGCTCCGCGCGGCGGCACTGCTCCATCCTCCCGGGGCCGCTCGCGATGGTCTCCTCTCCCTGGTTCGGGAACTCACGGCGACGCATCCCAGCTAGATCGAGCCTACCCTGCCCCGCCACGTGCGGGAGCCGCAACCCCCGTCTTGGGTCCGACGGCGCCATACACTTCGAGGTGCCGTTCGATCATCCGGCGGGTCGCGAAATCCTGCACCCGAATGCGCCCACGCCGGACCCGCTCCGTGGTTTCAGGCGATCCCGCCAGCGCTTCGCGAAGAGCGATGGCGAGTTGGTCGGGGGAGCCGTACGGGACGAGCGCGCCGGCCCGCCCCTGCTCCAGTGCCTCCGGGACCCCACCGACTCGAGTGGCTACGATCGGAGTCCCCGCGACCATCGCCTCCAGCAGCACCAGGCCGAACGCCTCGTACTCGCTGGGCAGTACGAGCGCGCTCGCTCGGAAGAAACACTGCCGATAGCTGGCCCGGTCCGGCACATGTCCGGCCCACCGGACCCAGGCATCGATGCGCAGCTCCCGGGCGAGTCGCTCGAGACGGGGACGCTCCCCCCAGTCTTTCCCGACCAGTACGAGGGGCACCCGGACCGCCTCGGGGAGGAGCGCCATCGCTCGCAACAGCACGTCCACGCCTTTGTTCGGAGCGATGCGGCCGGCGAACAGCAGGTACTTCGGCGGGAGGTCGAGGCCCGGCGCCACGCTGGCCGAAGCTCCACCGGCCCACTCCTCCAGGTCGATGCCGGGGGGGATCACGCACAACTTTCGAGCGGGGGCGAACTCCCGGA
>JAKIWO010000079.1 GCA_022749995.1 Thermoplasmata archaeon
GGCGCCTCGGCCGTCCGGCCGTCGGCGAACTGCTCCAGGAACGGGCCGCCGAAGTTCAGGCGCGCCACCGACCGCTGCTCGGCCAGCCCGCCCTCGTGGACCGGGTCCGGGCGCTCGCTCGGCTCCGCGACGAGGAAGGCTACATGGCGGAGTTCGGCGGGCAGCGCCGAGGCGCCTGCGAGCTCACGGAACACAACTGCCCGATCTTCGCCCTCGCCGAGGAGTACCCCGAGGCGTGCGAGACCGAGCGAAGGATGTTCGCGTCCGTGCTCGACGCCAATGTCACTACCACGCACCGAGTGGTTCAGGGCGACGGGGTCTGCCGGTTCCTCATCCGGCCGAAGGCAGCTCGCCGATGACCGACGACCACCCGTCGTTGGGATCCGACCCGTCCCGCGTCGTGATGATCACCGGAGCCGGTCGGGGACTCGGGGCGGTGATCGCGCGGGAGCAGGCCGGGCCCGGTGTCGTACTCCTCCTCAACGCCCGAACTTCTGAGGAACTCGAAGGGACGGCGGCGGCTTGCCGGAGCCTAGGCGCGGCGGTGCGCTCGATCGTGGGCGACCTCCGGCAGTCGAGCCACCGGGAGGCGCTAGCGAGGGAGGTCGCGGCGAAGGGCCGACTCGACCTGCTGGTGAACAACGCCTCTGAGCTCGGTCCCTCGCCCCGGCCCGAGATGCTGGGATTCTCGCTGGACCGACTCCGCGACCTCTACGAGGTGAATCTGTTCGCGCCGCTCGCCCTGATCCAGCTGACCGCTCCCCAGCTCGAGCGCGCCGGCGGGCTCGTCGTGAACATTTCGAGCGACGCCGCGGTGGCGGCGTACCCTGGGTGGGGGGGCTATGGTTCGAGCAAGGCGGCCCTCGACCTGGTGAGTCGAACCCTGGCCGCCGAATGGCGCTCGGCCGGCGTGTCCGTGGTGAGCGTCGATCCCGGCGACCTGCGCACTCGGATGCATCAAGACGCGTTCCCCGGGGAGGACATCTCCGACCGGCCACTCCCGGAGGTCACCCTGCCGTTCTGGGCCTGGCTGTTTGGCCAGACGCCCCGTCGTCTCTCGGGTCAGCGCTTCCGTGCGCAGTCGCAGGAATGGGAAGCCGCCGCATGAAGCGTGAGGCGCTCGGATTCGATCGACCTGCCGGGTTGGAAGCGCACGAACCGCCAGAGCAGCGCGGCCTCGAGCGCGATCAGGTGCGGCTGATGGTAAGCGACTCGGCAGGGGATCACGATGGTTCGTTTCATGCGCTCGCTGACTGGCTCCAACCCAACGACCTCCTGGTCGTCAACGGGAGCGCGACGCTCGCCGCGGCGGTTCCCGCCGAATCGACCTTCGGCCCGTTCCGGATGCACCTCTCCACCGATTTCGGACGGCGACTCTGGCTCGCCGAACCACGTTGGAGCTTCGATCGGCCCGGCCCGCTCCCGATTGAGCGGGGGATGCAGATCCGGGTGGGACCGTGCGTGGGCGCCGCGATCGAACCGTACCCCGGTCAACCGCGACTGTGGTTCGTGCGCTTCGACGCTGACCCACGGGAAGCGATGAGCGCCGTGGGAGAGCCCATTCGGTACGGCTACGCGCGCGGGCGGTTCCCGATCGAGGCGTATCAGACGATCTTCGCACGCGTGCCGGGGAGCGCCGAGATGCCGTCCGCCGGTCGACCTTTCACCCTCCGGGTCCTCGAGGCGCTGCGGGCGCGCGGGGTGTCGATGGCCACGGTCCTACTCCACACCGGCGTCTCCAGTTTGGAGGTGAGCGCTCCGCGTTTCGAGGAGGAAGCGCTCCTTCCGGAACCGTTCGAGGTCGCTCCGGATGCGATTGAGGCCGTTCGCGCCGCGCACGCCCAGGGCGGTCGGGTCATCGCCGTAGGTACTACCGTGGCCCGGGCGCTCGAGGCGGCGGCGGGGTCTGGAACCCTGCGGGCAAGTTCGGGCTTCACCCGCCGCAAGCTCCAACCCGGCGACCCCCTCCGGGTCATCGACGGGCTCCTGACGGGATTCCACGACCCGTTCGCGAGCCACCTCGCGCTCCTGTTCGCGGTGGCGGGTCAGCCTCGGGTCCACCGGGCCTACCGGGCCGCCGTCGAGCGAGGCTACCTCTGGCACGAGTTCGGGGATAGCCACCTCTGGCTCCCGGGCCCACGCCACGCTGGGTGAGGGCGCCGGAATCCTGCAAGGCGACCTGCAGGGCGAGCGGACCTGTCCTCTCGGTCTATACGTATAAATACGCCATCCCACCAAGAAGTTGCTACCCCTACGGGGGAGGAAGTAGATGCGAGGGACTCTGGGACGAAGAACGGTCTATCTGGGGACGATTGCCGCGATGGTCAGCCTGGTCGCGGGTTTCGCTCTGGCGGCGATCACGATCAACGTGCACAACCAAGCCGGCCAAGGCGACATCACGAACAATAGCGCGGGCGTTCCGGGTGTGACCTACAAGTTCACCACCATCAACCTCACCGCGAACCCGGCCCCGATCGCCTCGAGCGGCAACGCCGGTACTCCCCAGCACCTCGTCGCCGGGCAGAACGCCTTCTGCCTGAACGCCTGTAGCGCCGGGGACATCGCCGAGACCGTCTACCTGCAGTTCACCACCAGCTTCGCCGGCGCGATGCAGATCGATGTCTCGGTCGTGGCCACGAGCAACGGCGGAAGCACGAGCGTTTACGTCGCGCAGGCCGCGACGGCCGTCGCCGGTGGCATCCTGTTGACCTGGGACCTGGGGGCGGGCGCGAACACGATCACCAGCGTGACGGTGGTCGAGTTCGAGTGCTCCAGCGCGAGCTGCCCGTAAGCCGACCCGCCGGTCGGCTCTCGCAACCTATTCCGCTCCCGCTTCCGGCCGCCCCACCTAGGGGCGGCAGGGGGCGGGGGTTCCTTCTTCCCATTCCGGTCCTCCGGGCGGTGCCATCACGGAACTCTGGCCGTGCGCCGGTTCCCCAGCTCTACGATTCTCGCGCGGCGCAGGTCTAAAGGTCTCGGCCTGAGCTACTTCTGCTAGGGGGGCGCACGGTGGGGGCAGGTACGGAGAGCCTCCCCGCTTCCCGGGCGTACCTTTCGGGCGGGGGCCGGGGCACACCCGCCGTCCGACGAGAACACTCTCCCTCTCTCTGGCAGGAGCTCGCGCCCGGACTGCTCGCCGGTTGGCCGTTCCTGTTCCTTGGCTCGCTCTCCCTGCTGATCGGGATCCTCCTGCTCGTCCACCTCCTGCGACTCTTCCCTGGTTCGGCACTGCCCTAC
>JAKIWO010000008.1 GCA_022749995.1 Thermoplasmata archaeon
CGCCGCCACGGCCGAGTGTCCTGAGGCTCCCAGCGCCAGCCCGCTCGCCACGAGGAGGAGCAGAATCGCGATGCTGCCTGCCGGCCCGGGGCTACTCATGGGGGTAGTCTAGTGGGGAGAGGGGGCTCTTCAACCTTGCGAAATGGTCTGTCGCTTGCTGCGCAGCGGCGGCGCACGTCTCAACCCCCGGCTTCAGTCAAAGTGGCGCGAAACGGCCACCAGGTACACCAGGAGCAGAATCACGATGACCAGCCCAAGGAAAGCCTGCGAAACGAACTCGATCGCGGCGTAGAGCAGGAGCACGAGGATGGCAAGAACCAGGGCCCACAGCTCCTGGTTCCAGAGGCCCACGGCGACGGCCAGAATGATGAGGCCGATGATCAGCGTGACCAGGCCTGCGGCGGCGCCGGTGAGCCCGAATACGCTCGCCGCTCCCCCCGCGCTCGCAAGGCCCACGCCGAGGCCCAGAACCAAGAGCAGGACGCCGATCAGGAACACGAAGAATCCAAAGATGCCGATCAGTACGGCCAGGATGGCGACGCCGAGCGGCAGCCCGCCGATGCGACCTCCGGACATGCGGACCAGAACTGGGTTCCTGAGGTATGAGGTTTTGCTTGCCGCGGGACCCGCCGTCCCCCCGCTCACCGACCGGTGCGTTCGGCGGTCGAATGCTTAATCAGCACTCTCCCCCTCGCAGCCTTCCGTGAGCGACGCCACATTCACCGCGGGGCTTGTGGTGCTGATCATCGGGATCGCCATCATGACCTTCGAGATCATCCATCCTGGCGCCTTCTTGCTCATTCCAGGGTCGGTGCTCATCGTGTCCGGATTACTCTACATGCTCGTCCCCGACTTCCTGCTGGCCACCTTGTATGGCCCGCTCATCGTGGCGGCCGTCGCGGTCGCGGCGATGCTAGCGACCGTCCCCATGTACCAGCGCATGGGCTCGATCCACCGTCCGATGACTACGAACCCCCAGACGTTGGCCGGGGAGCAAGGTCTCGTGATCGCGCCCGTCGTCCCCGATAGCCTCCGGGGCAAGGTACAGGTAGGCTCCGAGATTTGGTCGGCCCGGTCCGTCCGGCTCATTCCGAAGGGGACTCGCGTCAGGGTGCTGGGCGGCCAGGGCGTCGCCGTGACCGTTGAGCCCCTTGAGGGCGAGGCGGCAGCTTAGGGGGTAGACGATGGACTACACCACGCTCTTCATCACGCTCAGCGTGATCATCGTACTCGCGATCTTCCTCATCCTGGCGAAGGCGGCCCACTCCATCCAGCCCTACCAGCAGGGTATCGTCACGCTGTTCGGGTCGTACAAGCGGGTGCTCAACTCGGGCCTGAACATCATCAACCCTATCGCGAACGTCATCCGGGTGGACCTGCGGACGCAGGTGCTCGAGGTGCCCCGGCAGGAGGTCATCACCAAGGACAACTCCCCGACCAACGTCGACGCGATCATCTACATCAAGGTCGTCGACACCGCCCGCGCCATCTTCCAGGTCCAGGACTATCACGTCGCCACCGTGGCGCTGGCCCAGACCACCCTCCGGTCGGTCATCGGCGACATGGAACTCGACGAGGTGCTCTACAACCGCGAGCGGATCAACGCCCGTCTGAGGGACATCCTCGACGAGGCGACCGACCGCTGGGGCGTGCGCGTGGAGGCGGTCGAGATCAAGGAGGTCGACCCCGTGGGGCCGGTCAAGGCCGCGATGGAGGAGCAGACCTCCGCGGAACGGCAGCGGCGGGCCGCGGTCCTCCGCGCCGACGGGGAGAAGCGCTCGGCCATCCTCGTGGCCGAGGGGCAAAAGCGTTCCCGCATTCTCCAGGCCGAAGGGGTACGGCAATCCCAGATCCTCGAGGCCCAAGGCGGCCGGATGGCGACCATCCTGGAGGCGCAGGGTGAGGCGCAACGCCTGAGGATCCTCTCGCTCGGTGCGGGTCCGATGGACTCCAAGTCGATGACGGTGCTCTCGTTGGACACCCTCGGGAAGATCGCCGACGGCCAGGCGACGAAGATCATCTTCCCCTTCGAGATTTCGCGGCTAATGGAGGGCGCCGCCGACTATCTGGGAACCGGTCGCACGATCCCCGACCGCACGCTCAACAGCCTCGCGGACCTGGAGAAGCAGATTGGCACGCTGGACGACGTTCTTGGCCCCATCCCCAAACAGACGGAGCTCATGACCGAGATCCAGAGCATCGAGGACGAGATCAAGGCCGAGTCCGACGCTTCGACCGCGATGATCACCACGAGCTCCGCGGGGGATGCCGACGCCGAGGCGGTAATCGCGCCCCACCGCGCTTCCGACGATGCCGGGGGACCGCCAGGACCTCACGCACCCATTTTCGCCACGGCCAGGGCAATCGGCTCGGCGGGTCCGACACCGCCTCCCCCGGCCAGCTCGGTCTCGACCTCCGCCGGAACGGCCCCCTCTGCCCACACCGACCCGATTCCCGACCCGAAGCGCAAGATCCCGCCACTTCCCTGAGCCGATCGCGCCGGCAACGCGGCGTCCGAGCCTCTCCGGCTGCGGGTTGCGTGTTCGCACCAATCCTCGACGAGCGGGGGCCCCCCACGGCTATAGGGAGGTCCGCCTGATTTGGGAAGGGTATGGCGGGCTCGGCTGCGCTCCCAATCACTCTCGATAGCGCCGAGGACCCAACGTTCGAGGAGCTCGACGGCGATTCCCCGACGACGTTGGCCCCCGTCCAATGGCTGACCGGTGGGATCGTGGCCCACAATGAGGAGCGCCGTCTGGCGGCCTCCGTTCGCTCCCTCCTTTCTCAGCAACTCCCTATCGGCTTTCGGTGGGGCACAGTCTGGGTGGTCGTAAGCGGGTCCACCGACGGAACCGAGCAGGTGGCGCGGTCCCTAGCCTTAGAGGATCGCCGGGTCCGCCTGGTGATCGAATCCCGTCGACGCGGCAAGTCGGCCGCCCTCGCCCTGGTCTTGGCGCGCGCGACCGGCCACCTGCTGGTGTTGTTGAACGCCGATGCGGTCGCGGAGCCGGGGAGCCTCCTGTCGCTGCTCGATCGAGCTCGCCGGCTGCGGGCCCCGTTCGCCGTGATGGGCCGGCCGCTCCCCCCGGCCCCTGACGGAGGATTCTCTGACGCCGTGACGCTGCTGTGGGACCTCCACCACCGATTGCATGTCGCAGCACTTCAAGGAGGGGTCGGCACACATCTCTCGGACGAGCTGCTGCTTCTTTCGCTCACCCGGGCGCCCCCGCTCGCGGAGGGGATTGTCAACGACGGTGCGTTCGTGGGCGCGTGGCTGAGCTCGCACGCCGGGACGCTCGACTACTCGCCGGCGGCCGGCGTAGGGATCGCGGTGCCGTCGCGCTGGCACGAGCATCTGCGGCAGCGCCGACGTATACATTTCGGCCACCGACAGGTGAGCCGGCTCGTCGGCGTCGCTCCGACGACGTGGCTCGGCTTCCTTCGGCAACGACCGAGAGCCGCCTGGGCGCTCCTGCGCGCGGCGGTCCGCGCCCGCCCGGACGGGGTGCGATCGTTCGCCTATCTCGCTACCGCCGAGCTCGCCGCCCTGTGCCTCGCAGGCTTCGACCAGCTCAGCTCGCGGGAGCAGGTGTTGTGGACCCGGGTCACGGAGTATCGAGAGCCGACCCGTACGTCGACCGCAGCCGCTCGAACTTGAGCGTGCGGAGGGTCATCCTCCCGAGGCCGGTAATCGTTCGGAACTCCTGGCGCGCTAGGCCCGCCCGCCGCAGTCGATGCCCTGCGAGCACCCCCTTGAGCTGGAGATAGCTCGCCACCAAGGGAAACAGGAGCAGGTTCAGGAACTGGGTGGTAGCCGCCACCGGCGCAATCGACCGGTCGATGGGGGTGGAGGACGTCGATTGCCACCGCGCATAGAGCCGCGGCGCTTCCCGCTGCAGCCAGCTGGCGCGGGCGAGCAACGACCGATAGTACGGATCCCCGAGGAGGAGGCGGACGGTCAGCGCCTCCCGCGCGAACAGTAGTCCGCGGGAAGTAGCGTAGTCGGCCTCGGCCGAGTCCTCGTCGACGATGTAGTTGAGGCAGAACTCGGGCGCATCGGCACTGCTAGCGGGCCGATGCAGGGAGCGAAGCCGCAGAAAGGTGAACGTCAGAAAGACCCACAGCGCACCGCGGCGTGTGACCACCATGAGGTCGCAGTCGTCTCCCGCTTCGGGTCGGCCGAACGCAACAGAGCCGGTCACTGCAGCGCATTGGATCAACGGCTCGAGGCTACTCAAGGGCTGGGCGAAGAGCCAGACGGCGGCCTCGGTGTACCGTGCGGCGCGGGCCTCACGCACCCGCAGGTCGTCCCGTAACGAGAGCCCCGGAGGGCCGACCTGCCCGTCGAGCGGCAGCGCCCCAATCTCGGGGTGCTCTCGCAGCCATGCCTCTAGTTCCGCAGGAGAGGTGGGGGCCTCCTCGGGGAGAAGGTCAATGAGTGCCTCCACCGGGACGGTCGTCCGGTGCTCCCCCGCTACCCGAACGATGGAATCCACACGTCGCTCCAGATCCGAGCCGATCTTCGCTCGAGGCATTCGTATCCCGGTCGGAGCCCTTCGGGCCTATTAATCGCCGAACTCTGGGGAGTTCCCGGACCTTGTGGTTCGATTGGGACCGCCACTCACTCTCGCGGGCCGTTGAGCGGCGCCGCGTCGCGAGGGGGGCGGTTTATACTGGGCTCGGATGGATAGGTCACCCCGGTCATGAAGGTCTACTCGGAGCGACTTCCGCTCAAGTACCTGGTCTCGGACCACGGGGTCTGCCTCGGGGTCGACACGAAGCGGTGTTCCTTCCTGTTCTTGGCCAGCCGTGCCGGGCTACTCCTGCAGAAACGGCCCGTGGGCGACAAGGTGGTGGAAAACCTCAGCTACGAGATTCCCGAGATTGTCCGGGCGTTGCAAGAGGAAGCCGCCGTAGGCGCCCGCTAGGGCATGCCACCGCCAGCTGCCGACAGCAACGCCCAGGGATCCGCGCAGCCCGCCGACGGTCGCTCGCTGGACCTGCTCCTGGCGACCGGAACAGTCCCCCTAGGCTTCTGCCGCGAGGGGTCCTCGGTATTCCTCATCGCCCGGGAGCGTGCCGCGCGCTGGCCCATCGAACTCTTGCGCCAGCAATCGGGACGGCTGCGTTGGGCGGGTGGCGACGGCGAAGGGCTCGCCGAACTCGTGACGGCCCCCGACGAGCAGGCGCGCATCTTGCAGCTGTTCGTGGCCAAGTATGGCGACGAGGGGTTCCGGCGGTGGTACGAGCACCCCGCTCGGATCCTCCGCGTCCAACTGGCAGTTCGCCCCCCCGGAAACGACTCCGACCGGTACTACCGCTGGCTCCGGTCAGAGTTCGACAACATTGCCGAGGACTACGACCGCCACATCACCGGCAATCGGATGAACTTCCTCCTACGCAATCGTTCCCTCGCCCGGCTTCGGCCGCTCTTTGCGGGGCGCGATCCCCTCCTCGAGATCGGCTGTGGCAGCGGGATGGAGACCTTGCCCCTCCTCGAATCCGGTCATGAGGTCACCGCCGTGGACATCTCGGAACGGATGCTGGAAGTGGTCCGTGCCAAGGCACGGGAGCGCGGCTGCACGGAACGACTCCGCACGATCCGCGCCCGTGCGCGGGACCTGTCCAGTCTCGTCTCGCAGCTGGGCCAGGGGTCGTTTGCCGGTGCCTACTCCACTTACGGTGCTCTCAATTGCGAGCCGGAGCTACGTCCAGTCGGGGAGGCCCTCGCCGCTCTCCTCGCGCCGGGCGCCCCGCTGTTTGTGGGGGTGTACAACCGTTGGTGCCTGTTCGAGGTACTCGGCTACACCCTCACGCTCCAACTTGACCGGGCCCTCGGGCGGAAGACGAATCCCGTACCGGTCGGAGGCTCACGGTTCTGTGTCGATGTCTATGCGTTCTCTCCACGAGACGTCGACGCGGCGTTGGGGCCCTACTTCCGGCGTCGGGCCATCGAGGGGGTGCCGGTACTGCTCCCGCCCTCGGACCTGACCAGCTACGCCGAGCGGTTCTCCCGACGATTCGACACCTTGGCGCGGTGGGACGCCCGAGTCGGGAACGTCTGGCCGTTCCAGCAGTTGGGGGATCACTTCCTCGCCACGTACGAGAGGGAGCGCGTCGAAGCACCCGGACCGCACTCCGAAGCGGTCGCGGAGCTCCGTCCCGCGAGCTTCACCTCCCAGTCAGATCCGAGCCTATCTGCGGGCTCCCTCCGGACTTGAAGCCCCAGCAATCCCCTGGACGCGCGGAAGTGGATGTGCTGGTCTGCACCTACAACTCGGCCACGCACCTCGAGGAATGCCTCAAGGCCGCACGGGAGTGTCTGCCGATCCGCCGACTGATCGTCGTGGACCGCCACAGCTCCGACGGGACCGACCGCATCGCGCTGCGCTGGGGTGCCGATCTCCATCAGGAGGAGGTGGGGTTGGGGTTTGCGCGCACGCGGGCGGTGGCGCTCTCCACGACGCCCCAGATCCTCTTCCTGGACAGCGATGTCATCGTCCGACGCCGCGACTTCGTCGAGAGGGGGCTGGAGGAACTGCGCCACCCCGGTACGGGAGCCGTCGTCGGTACCGCCGTCGGACACCGTTTCCTCTACGGCCTGCCGCTGTCGCTCACACTCCTCGACCGTGCCTGGGCGAGCCGGGTGCGGGTTCCGCCAGAGGTCCAGGGTCGCGAGACGTACTACCTGCAGCGGGAGCTCCGCCGTTCCCGGCTGGGGGTCCGGTACCTCACCGACGCTTACACGCACTTCGGCACCTACCGAGCCGCACCCCATTGGCCCGAATTCCAAGGAGCCTGGGTACGGATCACCGGCGGATTCAGTCCGCGCGAGCTGCTCTACTCGGCGATGGTCGTCCTGCTCATCCAGATGAACAGTCGACGTCGGCGAAATCTGGCGTACGCCCCGATATTCTACGCCAAGCTGCTGCGTGGGTTCTTGCATCCCTCGCGCTGGCGCGATCTGGACCGCCGGAGCCAGTCCCGGTAGACAGCGCCCCGGGTGACGGCCGAGCCCCGCCGTTTTAACCCCGGCTTCCTCCGGGGCCTCGGAGCTCCCGTGCCGACCACGATCGAGCGTCAAGGTAGCGTCGCACTGATCCGGATCTGCCGCGCCGCGCGGCTCAACGCGCTCGATGTCCCGGAGTTTCGACAGCTCCGGGAAGCTCTCGAATCGGTGCGGCTGGACTCCTCGGTCCGCGCCGCCATCCTCACGGGAGAGGGTCGGGCGTTCTGTGCTGGAGGGGACGTGGCCGCCATGCAGGAGGCCAGCGAACGGGGGACGTTGCCCCAGTTCTTCCACGAGCTCACCGGCGAGCAGGAGCGCTCGGTTCGGGCGATTCTACTCATGCCCAAGCCGGTGGTGGCGGTGCTTCCCGGCGTTGCGGCCGGTGGCGGACTCTCCCTCGCATTGAGCGCCGATTGGCGCATTGCCACTGAAGAGGCTCTGCTCGTGCCCGCCTTTCCAGCGCTCGGCGCCGTGCCCGACGGAGGTCTCACGTACTTCTTGCCGCACTTCCTGGGCGT
Source organism: Thermoplasmata archaeon (assembly GCA_022749995.1). GTDB lineage: Archaea > Thermoplasmatota > Thermoplasmata > Lutacidiplasmatales > UBA184 > JAKIVR01. The sequence continues at coordinate 7,528 of JAKIWO010000008.1, forward strand.
CGGCCTCGCCCAAGAGCTTCTGTTCACGAACGCCCGGATTGCCGGCCCGCGTGCGCGCGAGCTCGGGCTGGTCCACGAGCTGGTCGCACCAGATCGGCTAGAAGCGCGCGGGTGGGAGCGGGCACGGGAGTTGGCCGAAGGCCCAACGTTTGCCTACGGATGGATGAAACGGTTGATGGTGGCGGCGTTCTCCGGTTCGCTGGAGTCGCAATTGGCCCTTGAACGTGAGGGCGCCGTCGAAGCTGCCGATCGCTCGGATCTGGCGGAAGGGATTCTGGCGTTCCGGGAGAAGCGCCGGCCAGTCTTCTTGGGACGATAGCCGCCGGGGGCTGCGCCGCGCTCCTGCCGATTTCAACTCGGCCCTCGACCTTTGTCAGTGGCACGGCCAGGTAATGACGCTCGGGCCTCTCCGTGTCGCCGGGAAAACTTGCCCGAAGTCCGCGCTTGCCCATCGTGCCAGTCACCGATGGAACACGGTAGCCTGGCCTCGGAGTCGCTCACAGGCGGTGCAAAGTGGCACACGTCGCGATCGGTCCTCGCACTGGGGGGAGAGAAGATTGGCGAGTACACCGCCGGGGGGATGGTCTGGTTTGACGGCTTCCGCTGCGCCAGCTGCCGGTTGCTGGTCCTCCGTTTCTAATGGCGAATCCGGCATCGCTTCCCCGCCGGTCGCGGGTGGGCTTTCCAGTTCGGCAGCTGGGTGTCGCGGAACTGCTGCTTACACACCCCTCATCCTCGATTCCGGACTTCTTGGCTCGAAGCGGCCTTAGTAGAGCGAGTCGAATCCGAAGGGTCCGGGCCGAATCCCGCCATCACGTCCAACTACAGGGATACCGCTGGCGGCCGTGCGACCCTCTGACAGAGCCGTGGCGCGTGCTTCGAATGGAACGCGTGCCGTGAGTGGAGCCACGACACCGGGACCGGCATCTCGGTTCACTGAGGGAGGGTCCTCGACGCTGCTCGGACGTTCGGGAACGGGGCAGCCCCCGCGGGATGGCCGACCCGCCCAGAGTAAACACGCCACCAACAGTGCCAGTACGACCTTGGAGAGGATGTAGCCGCTCCCCTCGGGATTCGTGGGAAGTGCAATCGGCGGGATGAACGGCCAGAACCAGAGCCACCAGACCGCGAACGTCGCCAGGAACAGGGCGAGCACCGCCTGCGCACGCCGGTCTAGCTTCCAGAACGGGAAGGTCGAGACGCCGAGCGCGAGCCACACTCCGTTGAGGAACAGCGCGAGCGGCCAGAGCGCCCAGTTGTAGAGGGGGTACCATACCCAGTAGGCGATCAATTCGTACGGTACTTCGTAGAGGTGCGTGAACGCGAACGGCACCGCAATCGCGACGAGCAATCGGCGGGGCCAGCTGAGTGCGTCGAGGGTGTACACGGCGAAGAGGAACAGGAGCACCGCGCACGCGTAGGTGACCGGGAATGCGTTGCCGGGGGTATGGCGGAAGGTGGCATTGGCCCAGACGCCCAGAATGAACGGTCGTCCAAAGGCGATGGGCAGGCAGTCGGCGAGGATCCATGCCACGAGAGCGGGCCCAATGATGAGCTCCGGTCGTCGGCGCAGGAGCTCAAGCCAGGGCTCCTTCCGAGCGGAGGAGAGTTTGGTGACCTTCGACCCCGGCATTCTTGGGCCTAGTAGGTCGCGCAGCGTGGATGGCCCGGCGGTCGCCCGCTGCCGACCACTAGGCGCCAGTCGGGCCAGCTAGTAGGAGCCCGGAGCACGGCCATGGGGCTGCGTGTCCGCTCCACCGTTTTTCCGGGACTCAGGGGGTGTCCGAGTTCCCCGGACCTCGCCCGCGCATCGAGTTCCGACCTCATCGGCACTGAAGAAACCACCACGCTCGGGGGACCCTTAAATACGCACTCGGGGTGGAATGAGTGCTCCTCGTGAGCCGTGGGAGGGACGTCCTTGGACAGCACGACCCTGTTCCTCGTTTTCGTCGTTCTCGCCGCGATTTTCGGCGTTGGTTCGGTCATCGCCAACCGCATGCTGGGCGCCAAGCCCCGCCGCGCCTACCTCCAGCCGCTGACCTACGAGTGCGGCCAGGAGCCCGAGGGGGAGGCGCAGATCGACTTTCCGACGCAACACTACACCTTCGCCATCGTGTTCGTAGCGGTGGACGTGATCGGGTTCCTCCTCGCGCTCTGGGGCCTGACCTTCCGTGCGCTGCGCACGAGCTGGGGCCCGACCCTCATCGCCTTCGGATTCACAGCCCTCGTGCTCGCCGGCATTTACTACGCCTTGAGCGGGGAACGGCGGTGGGTAGTGTGAGCGCCGCCCCTACCGCGCTCCGAGCGGCGACGAACGCCGAGATGCCGCTGCCGATGATCACCGAGCCGGCGGTGTCGTTCGTCGAGATCGAGACGCTACGGGCCCGGGAATTCGTCCCCGCGGCGAAGGAGGCGCTCGGCTCCATGCTCTCCGAGCAGGCCCAGGGGAAGCTGATCCGACCGATGTTCAACTGGGCCGGTCGGAACTCGCTGTTCCCGCTGCACTGGGGGCTCGCGTGCTGCGCCATCGAATTCGCGGCGGCGTTCGGAGCTCGCTGGGACGCCGAGCGGTTCGGCGTCGTACCCCGCTCTTCCCCCCGCCAGTGCGACCTGCTCATCGTCAACGGTACGGTCACGTGGAAGGTGGCGCACAAGCTGATCGCACTGTACGAGCAGATGCCGGAGCCGAAGTGGGTGATCGCGATGGGGAATTGCGCGACCGGCGGCGGCCCGTTCCGCACGGCCTACTCGGTGGTCCCCGGCGTCGACAAGCTGGTTCCCGTCGACGTGTACATTGCCGGTTGTCCCCCGCGGCCGGAGGCGCTGCTCGACGGCATTCTGCGGCTGGAGCAGCTCATCAAGGAGCGGAAGGAGTAGTCCGCGCCGGGCGCGGAGGGGGGGCCGGTGGAAGCAGAGGAGGTGGGCGCGCGGCTAAGGGAACGGTTCCCCGACGTGGTGGTCGAGCCGTTCCCCGGGACCGCCGGAAGGATCCGGTTCCCGGCCGCGAGGCTCATCGAGCTGCTCACCGAGGTACGGGATGGACTCGGCTTTGACCACCTGGGCCAGGTGGGCGCCATCGACTGGGTAGAGGAGCGGGAACTGTTCTACACCGTCTGGTCCGACCGGGCCAAGCAGTACCTGTTCCTCTCGACCCGGATCCCGGCGGGCGAGCCGCACCTCGAGAGCCTAACTCCCGTCTTCCCATCGGCCAACTGGCACGAGCGGGAGGCCTGCGAACTAGTCGGGATCACCTTCGACCACCATCCGGACCTGCGTCCGCTCCTGACGCCGACCGGCTACCAGTTCCACCCGCTACTGCGCTCCTTCCGGCTGCACGAGCCCGAGGAGCTCGAGGTGAAAGTTCGCGATGTCTGAGATGTGGATCAACATGGGGCCCCAGCACCCCATGACGCACGGACTGTGGAACCTCCGGGTCAAGATCGACGGCGAGCTTGTCCTGGACGTCGACCCCGAGATGGGCTACCTCCACCGCGGGATCGAGAAGATCTCGGAGGACCGGCACTACAACGAGATCATCACGCTGATGGACCGTACCTGCTACGTCGCGGGAATGGCCTGGGAACACCTGTTCATCCAGGCCGCCGAGCACGCGCTCCACATCCAGGTGCCGGAGCGCGCTCAGTGGATCCGGACGATGTCGGAGGAGTTCCAGCGGGTCGCCTCGCACCTCATGTGGTATGCCGCGTTCGTCCAGGATATCGGGCTGATGAGCCCGTTCCTGTACGGCATGCGGGACCGGGACCTGGTCCTTGACCTGTTCCAGAGCTACACTGGCGGGCGGCTCACGTACGAGTACATGCGGGTGGGCGGTGTGCGCAACGACCTGCCGCCCGGGTTCACCGATCAGGCCCGCAAGGTGTGCGACTGGCTCAGCGACCGGTTCGTCGAGTACGACCGGCTCTGCCTCGGCTCCGACATCTTTCACCGACGGTGCGACAACTTGGGCGTCCTCAAGGCGAGCGAGTGCATCCGCTACGGTATCACCGGTCCGATGCTCCGATCGGCCGGCGTCGCGCGGGATCTCCGCAAGGACCGCCCGTACGCCGCCTACGGGCAGGTCGATTTCGAGGTGGCGGTCGCCGACGGTGCCGACGTGACGGGACGCTATCTGGTCCGGATGGAGGAGCTCCGGCAGTCCCTGCGCATCCTGCGCCAGACGCTCGATTGGTTGGACCGCAACGCGGGTCCGGTGATGGCCGAGAACGTGCCGCGGTGGATGGGAGCGCCGTACGCACCGGTCGGTCGCGAGGGCTACCTGCTCAAGCGGGAGTACCCCAAGGGGGTCGGGTTCTCCGCCATCGAGGAACCGCACGGGGAAGCGCTCGCGTACGTCGTGAACGAAGGAGGCGAGCACCCGTACCGGGTGAAGCTCAAGTCCCCCGTCTTCGTGAACATCGCCGCGGCCCGTCAGTACTTGGTCGGCTACCGGGTCGCGGACATCCCGCCTATCATGGGCAGTGTCGACGTCTGCGTAGGGGAGGTGGACCGCTAGTCCCATGGCCCCGCTCTCGCTCTACGGCGTCTCCAACTCGCTGGTTTCCACCCTCCTGCTCCATCTCGCGGCCGTACTGCCGGCCCCGCTCAGCACGCTACTCTCGAACGGGGACCTCATCCTACTCCTCTCGGTCCTGGTGTTCTGCGGGACGTTGCTCGGGGCGAGCCTCCTCAACACGATCCTGCTGATCTGGTTCGAGCGGAAGATGCTCGGCCGGTTCATGGACCGCCGGGGGGCCATGCACGTGGGCTACGCGGGCCTCCTGCAGAACTTCGCCGACGGGCTCAAACTGTTCCGCAAGCACACCTTCCGTCCGCAGGACGCGGACCCGCTCGGCTTCTTCTCCGCCCCGACGGCGTACATGGTCGCCTCGATCGTGATGTTCGGCATCCTGCCGGTCTCGACCGGTTGGAGTGCCGGCACGCTGCCGCTGAGCCTACTGCTCGCCTTGGTGGTCTTCTCCTTTGCTCCGCTGTTCATCTTCCTCGGCGCGTGGTCATCGGCGAACAAGTACTCACTGATCGGAGGGATGCGCTCGGCCGCCCAGATGATTGCCTACGAGGTCCCCATCCTGCTCGCGGTGGTGGCGGTGGTGCTTCTCTCGGGGAGCTTCGACCTCACGACGATCGTGAACGAGCAGCGCAACTACTGGTTCTGGGGGCCGCTGTTCCTTGCGCTCATCGTCTTCGTGGCGGGGATGCTCGCCGAGATGGAACGGATCCCCTTCGACCTGCCCGAAGCGGAAGCCGAGCTCGTGGAGGGCTGGAACACCGAGTTCGGTGGGATGCTCTTCGCCTTCTTCATGCTCGCCGACTACGCCCGGGCGCTCGTGGGCAGCTACCTCATCGTGCTGCTCTTCCTCGGCGGCTGGACGCTGCCGAGCTGGGTGCCCGCGCCGCTCACCAACTTCCCGTTGGCCGGCATCTTCTGGTTCCAAGTGAAGACCTACCTGGTCTTCGGGGTGTTCATCTGGATCCGGGCCTCGCTGCCGCGCGTCCGGACCGACCAGCTGCTGCGGGTGGGCTGGATGCGGATGATCCCGCTCTCGCTGCTCTCCATCGTCCTCGCCGCCCTCGTCGTCCTCGCCAAGTGCCTGCCGGTCTTCGGCTGCCTGCCGTCGATGGGGAGCTAAGACCGTGTCCGAAAGCACGACCGCCGAATCGAACAGCTCGGTGCTCTGGGTCGCCAAGCCGCTCATCACCGCGGCGCGGCAGTTCGGCAAGAGCCTGCTGCGCCCCTCGACGATCGTCTACCCGTTCGAGCGGCTCGAGGACCCCAAGTTCCGCGGCGCGGTCCGGATCGCGCCGGGCAAGCCGATCGGCGTGGGCCAGGTTTGGGACAACTACCGCGGCGTCCACGCGCTGAACATCGAGACCTGCATCTCGTGCAACCTGTGCGCGTTCAGCTGCCCGGACCTGTGCATCGACATGGTCACCGTCCCCGGCGGGGACCCCAAGCACCCGAAGAAGTGCCCCCAGATCGACTACGGGAAGTGCAGCTACTGCGGCTTCTGCTCCGACGCCTGCCCCGAGGGCTGCCTCAGCATGACCACCCGGTACGAGCTCTCGGTATCCAAGCGCTCGGACATGATCTACTCCCCGCAGCGGCTCGAGGAGGTGTTCAAGGCCAAGCTGCCGATGAGCCCGATCCGGGTCGAGCGTCCGAAGAACGAGGACGCGATCCTGCTCGACCCGCCGCTCTGCATCGGCTGCAACGCCTGCGCCCGCGACTGCCCGACCAAGTGCATCACCATGGTCGACCTCCCCAAGCCCGTCGCCAAGGCCGGGGAGAAGCTTCCCAAGCGGATCTGGAAGGAGCCGGTCGTCAACGACTCCGATTGCGTCCGCTGCGGCACCTGCATCTCGGTGTGTCCTAAGGAGTGCCTCTTCTGGGGGACTCACCGGTGAGCCCGGAGGGACTCGCGTTTCTCGCCCTCGGGGCGGTCGCCGTAATCACGGCGCTCGCCGCGCTGCTCGTGCGCGAGCTGGTCCACACGATCATGTGGATCGCGTCGTTCTTCGTGGCACTCTCCGGCCTGTACTTCCTGCTCCAGGCGAGCTTCCTCGGGGTGCTGCAGCTGGGGGTCTACGCCGGCGCCGTGACCATCCTGTTGCTGTTCGGGATCATGGTCACCCGCCGACGGATCTTCTCCCGCGAGGCCGCCACGGGTCTTTCGCTCACGTCGCTCTTCCTCGCGCTGCTGGTCATCGTGCTGCTCGCCGCCGTAGCCTCCGACCTGGCCGGCGCCTCGAACTCCACGACCATCCACAGCTACGCCGTGGTCGACCTCTCGAGCGCGCTGTTCGGACCGTACGGCGGCTGGCTGCTCCTGCTCGGCCTGGTCATGCTCTCTGCCCTCTCGGGCGCCATCTACCTGGTCCGGGAGGGGCGCGAGTGAGCGACCCGATCACCACCGCCAGCTTCCTCGGGCTCTCCGGTGCGCTCCTCGGGATCGGCCTCTTCGGCATCCTGACCCGCCGCAACTTCATCCTGCTGCTGATCGCCATCGAGATCGCGATCAACGCGGCGGTGCTCAACTTCGTCTACTTCGCCGCCTTCGCCTCCACTCCCGCCAGCGGGCTCAACGGCCAATCCGCCGCCGTGGTGCTCGTGGGCCTCGCCGCCACCGAGATCGCGGTGGGGCTCGCCATCGTGCTGGCGCTCAACCGACTCCGCGGCTCGATCAACGTGACCGAGGCCACGAGCCTGCGGCTCTAGGAGGCGACGATGTGGCAAGCGACCTATCTGTTCGACTGGGCGTTCCTCCTACCCCTCCTACCGGCGCTCTCCTTCGTGATCGTGGGTCTGCTCGGCCCGCGGCTCAAGCGGCTCGAGCACGGGGGCTGGGTGGCGGTCGGGTTCGGCTTCGCCACGATGGTCATCGGCGTGTGGATCGCCGTCGAGGAGATGCTCTCGAGCGGCGGCTACACCGACCAGCAGTACACCTGGTTCTCGATCCCGGGGAACGGTACGGGCACCTTCCCCAACGGGTTCTCGCTGGTCGTGGGAACGCTCGTGGACCCGATCTCAGCGCTGATGCTCATCGTTGTCACCGTCGTCGGCTTCCTGGTTCTCCTCTACTCGATAGGCTACATGCACCACGACGGGGGACTGCCCCGGTACTACGCGGAGCTCTCGCTGTTCCTGGCTGCGATGAACGGCCTCGTCCTGTCCGATAACCTGCTCGAGTTCTTCCTGTTCTGGGAGTTGGTCGGCGTCTGCTCGTACTTCCTGATCGGATTCTACTACGAGAAACCGAGCGCGGCTAGCGCCGCGAAGGAGGCGTTCCTCGTCACCCGGGTCGGGGACATCCTGTTCCTGCTCGGCATCTTCGTGTACTTCGCCACGTACGCCACCAGCGGGAGCGCGGGCGGCTGGGCGGCCAACGGCTTCCCGTTCGTCCAGGGGAACCAGCCGTTCCTCGCCGGAGCGATGGGGGGCCACTCGACCACCCTTACGATCGCGGGCCTCCTCATCCTCGGGGGAGCCGCCGGAAAATCCGCCCAGTTCCCACTCCACGTCTGGCTACCGGACGCGATGGAAGGCCCCACCACGGTGAGCGCGCTCATCCACGCCGCCACGATGGTCGCCGCCGGCGTCTACCTCCTCGCCGTCGCCTCGCTGTTCCTCGGTTTCACGCCGGCCGACCAGCTGGCGATCGTGGCCATCGGCGGGTTCACGAGCTTCTTCGCCGCGACGATGGCGCTGGTGAACACGGACATCAAGCGGGTGATCGCCTACTCCACGATCTCCCAGCTCGGCTACATGGTGCTCGCCGTCGGCGCCGGCTTTGCCATGGTGGGTCTCTACCACCTCTTCACCCACGCGTTCTTCAAGGCGCTCCTGTTCCTCGCCGCCGGTTCGGTCATCCACGCAGTCGGCACGCAGGACCTGTTCAAGATGGGCGGGCTCGGCAAGTCGATGCGGATCACCGGCTTCGCGTTCCTCGTCGGGGGTCTCTCGCTCTCCGGCATCGTCCCGTTCGCCGGATTCTGGAGCAAGGACGACCTGCTCGCGTCGGTGTACGGCACGCTCGCGACGCACCCGGTGTACTGGCCGTTCTTCCTGATGGCGCTCGCGACCGTCTTCCTCACGGCCTACTACATCTTCCGGGCGTTCTTCCTCGCCTTCTCCGGCCCGGCATCGAGGGACCCGACGCTGCCGACCGCGCACGAAGCCTCCTGGGTGATGACCGGACCGCTGCTCGCCTTGAGCGGCCTCGCGATGGGCGCTGGTCTTCTGCCGTTCATTCCGGCCTTCGCCAGCCTGCTGCCCGGCGCCGGTATCCCCCCGCACTACGGCCTGAGCGAGCTCGCCCTCTCGGGGATCTCCTTGGGACTTGCGGCCGGCGGCATCGGACTCGCGTATTCCCTGTGGGGGAACGGGAAGGTCTACACGGCCGCGCCCAATTCGGCGCTGGGCCCCGTCCGCGCGCTGCTCCTTCGCCGGTATTACTTCAAGGACGCCTACGACGCGATCGGCCTGCGCGGTCTCTACGGGCTCTCCCGCGCCGCCGACTTCGTCGAACGGTACATGATCGATGGGACGGTGCACGGGCTCGAGCGGGCCTTCGGGGGCCTCTCCAACCGGCTGCGGCATATCGAGAGCGGGGTGGTGCTCGACTACGCGGCCTTCCTCGTTTCGGGGCTCCTATTCCTGCTGCTGTTCCTACTCGTCATCGCCCCCTGGCTCGTCAGCACGGGAGGGATCTAGGCGCCCATGTTCCCGGCCCTCTCCTTCCTGCTGCTCACGCTCCTCGTGGGCACCGTCCTCACGTTCCTGTCCGGCCGGTGGGCGCGGTGGGTGGCGCTCGGCAGCTCGATGCTCTTCCTCCTCGAGGTGTCCGGCCTCCTCTCTGGGTTCAGCTGGCCCGGGGTCAGCGCCTCGGGAGTGCCGCAGTACGCGTACGCGGAGAGCTACCCGTGGATCTCGCTGCCCTGGCTGCACATCTCCTACACGGTCGGCGTGGACGGCATCTCGCTCCCGCTGCTGCTCCTGACGGCGATCCTCCAGCTGGTCACCGTCCTCTACTCCTTCGACGAGCGCCGGCAGCCGGCCGCCTACTTCGGGCTCGTCCTGCTCACCTGCCTGGGCTGCGCCGGCGTGTTCCTCGCGCTGGATGTACTGCTGTTCTTCCTGTTCTGGGAGCTCGTCCTCATCCCGATGTTCTTCCTCATCGGGTACTGGGGCGGGCTGCGCCGCCGGTATGCGGCGCTCAAGTTTTTCGTCTACACCCACGTCGGCAGCATCGTCATGCTGGTGGCGCTGCTCGTCACCGCGTTCTACTCCCACGCCCCCAGCTTCGACTTCGCGGGGATGTACGTCCCCGCCCAGGCGCTGGGGGTCACGACGCAGGCGCTGCTGTTCGCCGCGATGCTCTTCGGTTTCGGGATCAAGTTCCCGATCGTCCCGTTCCACACCTGGCTCCCGGACGCCCACGTCGAGGCGCCCACCGGCGGTTCCGTGCTCCTCGCGGGACTGCTGCTCAAGCTCGGGGGGTACGGGCTCATCCGTTGGGGGCTCGAACTGTTGCCGACGGGCCTGGTCCACGACCAGCCGCTGCTCTACGCCGTCGCGTTCGCCTCGATCATCTGGGGCTCGGTCATTGCGCTCGCCCAACGGGACCTGAAACGGCTCGTCGCATACTCGTCGATCAACCACATGGGGATCGTGCTGCTCGCGATCGCCGTCGACTCGAACTTGGGGCTGCTCGCCGCGGTGCTCCTCATGTTCGCCCACGGGGTCGTGAGCGCGCTGCTGTTCATGGTCTCGGGCAGCATGCACCACACCTTCGGCAGCCGGGACATCGCCACGGTGCACGGGATCACGCCGCGCACGCCGGTGCTCTCGACGATGATGATGGTCGGAGCCCTCGCCTCGCTCGGCCTGCCCGCGCTCATCAGCTTCCCGGCGGAGTTCAGCGCGCTGCTCGCCACCTGGGACCGTCTGGGCTACTGGGTGCTGGTGCCGCTGCTCCTGCTCGTCGTCACCGCGGCGTTCTACCTGTGGATGATGCAGCGGGTGCTCTTCGGCCCGACCGAGGGGGTGCCGGAGACCGCTCGCGACCTGCCCTGGCCCGAGGCGCTCGCGATGTCGATGCTCGTGGCCCTGACCGTGCTCTACGGGATCCTGCCGGGTCTGCTGACGAACGTGATCATCCACTCACCGGTCTACGGACTGCCGTAACGGAGGGATCGCCGTGGACCTTGGAACACTGATCCCTCAATTCCTCCCCGAGTTCGTCCTGCTCGGGGCGGGACTGCTCATCCTGCTCGGGGAACGGGTCGGGCTCGAGCGTCGGGAGTACTTTGGCGCGCTTTCCCTCGCCGGCATGCTGCTCGCCTTCCTGCTCGTGGCGGCCGACCTCGGCACCCCCGGGATGGGCGGATTGCGGGGCGTCTCGGCGGGCCAGGTCGACGGGGCGGCCATCCCCGGGGCGCTCTACGGGTTCAGCTCGCTCGGCCTGTGGTTCCAGGAGTTCTTCCTCCTCGCGGCCGGCTTGGTCGCGCTCGCCTTCCTCTCCCGTCCCTCGGTCGAGCGGGGCGCCGCCGTCTCCTACGCGCTGCTGATCTTCGCGACGCTGGGGATGCTGCTCGTCACGCTGGCGGCGGACCTCGTCTACCTGCTGCTCGCCCTGGAGATCACCGCGATCTCGAGCTACCTCCTGGTCGGGTACACGCGCCGGGACCCGCGCGGCCTCGAGGCCGCGATGAAGTTCTACATCATCGGCGCGCTCTCCGCCGCGCTCTCCTTCTTCGGTGCGTCGCTGCTCTTCGGCGCCTACGGCACCACCAGCCTGTCGGTGATCGGGCACAGCTGGCCGTCGGGCTCCGGCGGTCTGGCCAGCGCCGGCTACGCGTTCCTCCTCGTGGGCCTCGGCTTCGAGGTGACCGCGGTGCCCTTTCACATGTGGGCGGTGGACGTCTACGACGGCGCCCCCGACGAGGTCTCCGCGTTCCTCGCAGGCGGGACCAAGAAGGTGGGACTGTTCGCCTTCGTGCTGCTGTTCACCGTCCCGCTGCTGCTCGTGGGCAGCCTCTCCTCGGCGACCGGCTCGGCCCGCGAGTCGATCCAGCTCTCGCTGGTCGTGCTCGCGCTGCTGACGATGACGCTCGGCAACCTGCTGGCGCTGCTGCAGCCGGAGATGAAGCGGCTGCTCGCCTACTCCTCGATCAGCCAGGCCGGATACATGCTGCTCGGCATCGCCGTCGGAACGGCGCCCGCGCTCACCGGTGCGTCGCTCCAGATCCTCGCGCACGTGCTGCTCAAGACCGGAGCGTTCCTGGTCGTGGCGGCGGTCTCCGCGCTCGGCATCGGGCCGCTCGTGGCCGACTGGCGGGGACTGGGGGTGCGGCGACCGTACCTCTCCGCCGCGTTCGCGCTGTTCCTGCTCGGGCTCGCGGGCATCCCGCTCACGGTCGGGTTCGTCTCCAAGTTCGTGCTGTTCTCCGCGCTCGTGCAGGCCGAGGGCTGGTTCTTGTGGCTCGCTGTGGCCGGCTTACTGAACAGCGCCCTCTCGGTCTTCTACTACGCCCGGATACTCAAGACGATGTACGTCGACAAGTCCCCCACGGCGGAGGAAACCGCACCCGCGCGGTCGGGGGAACCGCTGGGGGCCGATGGCCTCGGATGGGGGCGTGCCGGCGCCATCGCGCTGGCGGCCGTGGCGGTGGTCGCGCTCGGCGTGTATCCCCAGCCGGTGTTGGGCGCCCTCGGCACCGCCGCCCAGCACTTCCTGTCCCTCGGTCTGTAGCGATGGAGCGGTTCGACGTCGTCGTCGTAGGAGCCGGCCCCGCCGGGAGCAGCGCCGCCCGGTTTGCGGCCGAGGGCGGAGCGCGTACCTTGCTCGTCGACCGGCGGCCCGAGCTCGGAGAGCCGGTGCAGTGCGGGGAGTTCCTGCCGAGCCCCGAGGAGCTCGCCGATCTGCTGCCGGCGCGCGAGGCGATCGCTCGCGCCTACTGGATCCCGCCCGAGACGGTACTACGGCGGACCCGACGGATGGTCTGCGTCGCGCCGTCCGGCCGCCGCTTCGAGTTCCCGCTCGACGGCGTTTCGGTGAGTCGACGCGCGTTCGACAAGCGCCTCGCGCTCACCGCCGAAGGGGCGGGCGCTGAACTTCGCTTCCCGGCCGGTGTGACCGGGTGCGCCGCGGACCGGGTGCGATTCGCCGACGGGAGCGAGGCCGGTTGCCGGGTCATCGTCGGGGCGGACGGCCCGATCTCTACGGTGGGGCGATCCTTCGGGTTTCGGCCGCGCCGGGACATGTACCGCATGATCACGGCGAACTGCGAGGGAGAGTTCCCCGACGAGATCGCACTCCACTTCGGCCGGGGCGCTCCGGGCGGCTACGCCTGGGTGATCCCCAAGAGCCGGGAGGCCAACGTGGGGCTCGGCGTCTCGCACCTCCCCCCCGGCACGACCCTCTCCCGTCTCCTGGACCGGTTCACCGACGGCGCTGGTTTGGAGCGCGCCACGGAGCGGACCCGCTGGTGGGTCCCCATCGGCCCCCCTCCGGCGAGCGCGGTCCGTGGCCCGGCACTGTTCGTCGGCGACGCGGCCAACCTCGTCATGGCCACGAACGGCGGTGGAATACCCACGGCGATGCTCTCCGGGTACGATGCGGGCCAGGTGGCCGCCGACCACGTGCGGGAGGGGCTGCCGCTCACCGAGTACGACACCCGTTGGCGCTCCCGAATGGCGGAGCCGCTCGAACGTGGCTATCGGATCAAGCGGTTCGGCGACCGGTTCGCCGCGCGCGACGCGTGGTTGTCGCTCGGGATGCGCTACCTGGGCGCCCGCGGCCTCGAGGAGATGATGCGACTGCGCTGGCCGGGCCGTCTCGCCGGAGTGGCCGCATGAGCAGCCCATCGACCGGGACCGAGCGGCCGCTCGAGGCGCTCGTGGGCCGGAGCATCGGTGCCGAGCTGCCCAGCGAGCTCGAAGAGCTGCTGCCCCCGCTGATGCAGGACCTACGGGAGATCGATGCACGCCTCGAGCAAGTGCTCCAGGCCACGTACCCTCAGCTCACCCAAGCCGCGCGGTACGCCTGCCAGGGCGGCGGGAAGCGCATCCGACCGCTCCTCATGGCCGTCGCGCTGCGCGCGCTCGGTGCGGACTCGACCCGGTCGGTCCATTCGCTGGCGGCGGCCTTCCAGCTCATCCACACTGCGACGCTCGTGCACGACGATGTCATCGACCACGCCGAGTTGCGGCGCGGCCGGGCCTCCGTCCCGCGCGCCTTCGGGTTGCCGGTCGCGATCGTCACGGGGGACTACTTGTTCGTTCGGGCGTTCGAGCTCGCTGCCGAATATCCGCGGGGCATCATCCTGCGCTGCGGCGAGGCGTGCGCCGACCTGGCGGAAGGAGAGGTGCTCGAGTCGGGCGCCCGCTTTGACCTGACCACGGGGAGGGCCCACTACTTCCGGGTGGTCGAGCGCAAGACCGCGGCGATCGTCTCCGCGGCCCTCGCCTCGGTGGCCGAGATCGGGGGCGGCGGTCCCCCGGCCGTGGATGCCTATGCGGAGTACGGTCGCTCCGTGGGCATCGCGTTCCAGCTGCGCGACGATGTGCTCGACCTGTACGGGGACCCGGACTTGCTGGGCAAGCCGCTGTTCTCCGACCTCCGAGAGGGGAACCCGACGCTCGTGGCGCTGGAGGCGCACGCCGCGCTCTCGGGGCCCGAGAAGGGGGAGTTCGAACGGCTCTTCGCGATCCGGCGGAAGCAGTCTGGTGATCTGCTCAGGCTCAAAGAGCTGACCGAGCGCGCCGGCGCCCCCGAGCGGGTCGGAGAGGAGGCGCGCCGCTGGGCGGAGCGTGCCGTCCATGCCTTGACCCCGATTCCCCCGGGACCGTACCGTTCCTTGCTCGAGCACCTAGCTCGTGCCGCCGTCGCCCGCCGGTTCTAGAACCCCGAAGCGGCAGGGGTCCCGACGGTCGGAACGAACGGCGGGGCGTGCGTTCGGGTAGAGCGAAACCTACAAACCGCCGTTCGGCGCGGTGGGGATTCCTTCACGCGATGACCGGTACGACCTCCCACGCGCACAGCAGTCGCGCAGCCGCGGCCCCGGTCGTGCAACACCTGCCACCACGTCAGCCTCCCCTGCTCCGCCCGAGCCTCCCCATCGGCGTCGCCATCCTGAGCTTCCTCCTCGGGGTCGCCGGACTCGTACTGCTCCTGACGGGAGCGATCGCTTTTCTCCATCAGTACGCCGGGACTACCGCCTTTCCGGATTCGTTACTGATCTCGAGCTCGGTCGATGTCTACGGCGCCGCCATTCTCCTCGTCCTCGGAGCGGCGATCATCGCCCTGGCGCGGGCCCTCTGGGATCAGGAGCTCTGGGCCCTCTACCTCATGGTGACGTTGCTGTTCGCTGGCCTGGCCTACGAGTTCTTCACCGCCTCGATCACGGTGCTCTTCCTGGTGCTCATCGTGCTGTTCATCTATCTGCTCGCGGTTCGCCACCACTTCTACTAGATGCGGCTTCTCTTGGCCGAGCTGGCGCCGGTGCGAGGCGATCTCGAGGCCAACCTCGCTCGGCTCGAGCGGCTCAGCGGAGCGCATCCGGCCGAGCTCACCGTCTACCCCGAGCTGTTCCTCACGGGCTATCGCGTCGGGGATCGACTGCACCGGATGGGAGTGCGTCCGGGGGACGCCACCGTGGGTCGGCTGAACGCTGCGGCCGAGCGGGCCCACGGGGCGATCCTGGTCGGGGGGGCGATCGCCGGGCCACGGCCCGGCGAGATCCAGAACGGCGCGTTGCTGGCCTCGCCTTCCGGGGAGCTCCAGGTGCAGAGCAAGCGGTTCCTCCCGACCTACGGCCCCTTCGAAGAAGGGGTGCCGTTCTCGGCCGGAGATCGCTCCGTGCCCCTCCAGCTGGGGGAACGCCGGGTCGGTGTGGGAATCTGCTACGATACCTTCTTTCCGGAGGTATTCCGAACTCTCGCGCTGGCCGGCGCCGAGCTGTTGGCCATCCCGTCGGCCGCTCCCGTGACTTCCAGCCGACTGTTCGCGAAGCTCCTGCCCGCCCGCGCCGTGGAGAATGCCGTGCCCGTGGTCTACGTCAACCGAGTCGGGGTGGTGGATGGGGTCGTCTTCGGCGGGGGCTCGGGAGCATGGGACGCCCGGGGCGAGCCGCTGCCGACGGAGGAACTGCCCCTCGAGCATGCGGGCGACGGCGAGCGGTTGCTCGGCGTGGAGGTGGACCTCGACGATGCGGCCCGTTGGCGGCCGTTCCGACCCGTGCTCCGCGACGGGGACCACGCCTAACGGACCCGTCCCATCGTTCGGTTCGAACTCACGGCTTAAAGAGGGCGCCCCGTCGGTCCGGAACCAATGCCCGGAACGCCGAGCCTGGCGCAGCAGCTCGGCGCGAAGCAGCGCGAGATCTCCGTCGCAGAATTCTTCGAGCGCAACCGGCAGATCCTGGGCTTCGACAACCCGCTCCGCGCCGCGCTCACCACGGTGAAGGAAGCGGTCGACAACGCCCTCGACGCCTGCGAAGAGGCCCGAGTGCTTCCCGAGATCCAAGTCGAGATCGCCAAGGAGGGGACCGAGCGGCTTCGGATCGCCGTCGAGGACAACGGCCCGGGGATCGTCAAGAAGCAGATCCCGAACGTCTTCGCGAGGCTCCTCTACGGCTCCCGGTTCCATGCCAACCGGCAGTCGCGCGGCCAGCAAGGGATCGGCATCTCGGCCGCGGTGCTCTACGCGGCGCTCACTACCGCCCGCCCGGCCCGCATCCGATCCAAGGTCGCCGAGGAAGAGGCCGCGCACGTCGCGGAGCTGCTGATCGACACGCAGCACAACCAGCCCCGGATCGTCTCGGAGGAGCTCGAGCTCTGGGACCGCCCCCAAGGGACGCGGGTGGAGCTCGTACTCAAGGCGCGGTACACTCGGGGTCGGCAGTCGCCGTTTGATTACCTCCGCAACACGGCCATCGTCAACCCGCACGCACGGATCGTCCTGATCGAGCCGGACGGAACCCGCATCACCTGGGATCGGGTCAGCACTGAGGTCCCTCCGGTCCCGAAGGAGATCCCGCCCCACCCGCATGGGCTCGAGCTGGGCGAGCTCGCCTACCGCCTCAAAGCCTCGAAATTCACCTCGCTCCGAGAGACGCTCACCAAGGACTTCGCCGGCGTGACCCCCCGCGCACTCCGAGAGGTGCTGGCGCTCGGGAAGTTCACCGGCAAGGAGTCACCGGAGGAGGTTCACGGCGAGGAGCTG
Organism: Thermoplasmata archaeon; assembly: GCA_022749995.1. Taxonomy (GTDB): domain Archaea; phylum Thermoplasmatota; class Thermoplasmata; order Lutacidiplasmatales; family UBA184; genus JAKIVR01. The sequence continues at coordinate 24,270 of JAKIWO010000008.1, forward strand.
GAGCGCCTGCTGCGGGTCCTCCATGAGGTGCCGCTGCTGCCCCCCAACACGGAGGCGCTCTCCCCCATCGGACCGCTGCTCATCAAGCGCGGCCTGCGCAATGTCCTCGGAGAGATTCGACCGGACTTCTTCGCACCGCCGGTGAGTCGGCCGCCCAAGGTGCGGGGAGGGAACCCCTTCCTCGTCGAAGTGGGCTTGGTCTACGGCGGCGGCCTGCCCGCGGACCAGCCGATGCAGCTGCTTCGGTTCGCCAACCGGGTCCCTCTCCTCTTCCAGCAGGGCGCCTGCGCCATCACCACCGCGGTCTCCAACCTGGACTGGAGGCGGTACGGTCTGGATCAGAAGGGCGGCAACGGCCTACCGGTTGGCCCCTGCCTGCTGCTCGTCCACCTCGCGTCGACCAAGGTGCCGTTCACGAGCGAGGCCAAGGAGGCCGTCGCCGAGGACCCGGAGATCGACAAGGAGCTCACCCTGGCACTCCAGGGGGCCGCCCGCCACCTGCGGACCCACCTGTCCCGGCGCAGCCGGCGCGATCTGGCGTCGGAGAAGTTCATCATCATCCAGCGGATCCTTCCCCAACTCGCGGAAAAGGCGAGCCGATTGGCCGGCAAGCCCGTCCCGGACCTGACCCCCGTGATCACGAAGATCATGGACGTGGTCGCCCTGGAGGCGACCAGCGGGCCGGGGCCATCTCCCTCGGAGTCATCGGTGACGGTCGAACTCACGAACTACACTCCACGCGCCCGCGTGCTCGAGCTCTTCGTGGAGATGCCGCCGGAGGATCTCGCCTCGGCCACGCTCGAGCCGCTGCCGGAGGGGACCGACGCCGAGCTCGGCCGGGCCTGGTGGACGCTCGAGAAGCTCGCGCCGAGCGCCCGCTCCCGCCTCACCCTGCGGTTCCCGAAGTCCTGCGAGGTCGAGCTCAACGACCTCGACTGGTTCATCGCGGGCGTCGACGAGGCGCACCTGCTGGGGGCCGAGTCGCTGCCGGGCGACTGGGAGGTCCGCCTCCCGCGGGCGATCATCGAGGCGGCCGAAGGAGCCTCCGCCGAGAGTTCACGCGACGAAGCGGAGGTGGATTACGATGGCGAAGAAGCCCACGCCGCCCTCGAAGACGAGTAAGGCGAGCGAGCGTCACGCGCTGGCGCTCGCCCCTACGCTCGCGCTCGCCCGCGAGGTGTACGACCAGCTCTACGCGGGGGAGATCCCCCGGATGCGCCTGCCGCTGCGCACCAAGCAGAACATCGCCTTCCAGATGCGGGAAGGCGTGTGGAAGCTCGGCCGGGCGATGGGAACGCGCTCGGCGCGCAAGCGGGACGGCGCGCTCATGCTGCTGCGGACCTTCTGCCTGGTCGATTTCATCAACGAGATGGCCGCGGAGAACAAGACCTCCACGCTCCGCGAACTGTACTACATCTCCGAGGGCTGGCAGGACGGCAAGTTCCACAGCGAGGACGAGTCGAACCTGCTCATCGAGGACCTCGAGGTGCTCTGCGAGCGGCTGCGCGAGGATTTCCGGCTCCACCCCGAGGAGAACGGCGCCTCGGTGATCGGCGACCTGACCTTGAAGGAACGCAACCGCAAGGGGCTCGTCAAGTCGATCAACTGCCGCGACGATGTGGGGGACGGTGGCTACGCCCTGCCGTTCAACGTCGAGAAGGAGAAGATCGAGCTGGTCAAGACCGGCGCGAAGTTCGTCATCGCCATCGAGTGCGGCGGCATGGTCGACCGGCTCGCCGAGAACGGCTTCGACGAGGAGCACCACGCGCTGCTCCTGCATCTCAAGGGCCAACCGGCCCGGTCCACGCGTCGGTTCCTGAAGCGGCTCAACGAGGAGCTCAAGCTACCGGTGGTGGTCTTCACGGACGGCGATCCGTGGTCGTTCCGGATCTTCGCGAGCGTCGCGTACGGGGCGATCAAGACCGCCCACCTCTCCCACTACCTGGCCACGCCGTCGGCCGAGTTCCTCGGCGTGACACCGAGCGACATCGAGACCTACCAGCTGCCCTCCGACAAGCTCACCGAGCAGGACGTGCGGGCGCTCCAGGCCGAGCTCACCGACCCGAGGTTCCAGACCGCCGAGTGGCGGAGCGAGATCGAGCTGATGCTCAAGAACGGCAAGAAGGCCGAGCAGCAGTCGCTCGCCAAGTACGGGCTCAACTACGTGACCGAGAAGTACCTGCCCGAGAAGCTGGGCGAGCTCGGAATGATCTAGGCCGAGCCGGCCCTACCTCGGGGCGCTCGCCGGCGGACCCGGTGGTGGGCGGCGTCGGCGGGACACCAGGAGCGCGGAACCCAGCACCCCGACGGCGAGGAGGACCGCCACACCGGCCCAGAACCAGAGCGGAGGGCTCGAATTCGAGGAGGAGCCTCCCGGTGTCGAGCCGCTGGGGTTGGACGCTGGTCCCACCTCGACCGTGAACCGGACCGAGGTCGAGCCGCCGGCCGAGTCGTTCACCCACAGGTGCCCGACGAACGCCCCCGGCGAGGAGTAGGTGTGGGTCGGCGTGGCGAATCCGCTCGAGCCGCCGTCGCCGAACAGCCAGGAGAAGTTGAACGGTCCGGTGCCGCCGGAGACATTGGCGAGCAGCGTGGCGACCGAGCCGGCGGCGGGGTTCGTAGGATTGACCCGAACGGACGCGTTCGGGTCCGCACTGACGGTCTCCTGGACCGATGCCGAGGCGATCCCCTGGTGGGTGTCGGTCAGGTTCACGACGACGGCGTAGCTCCCGGCGGTGGTGTAGGTGTGGGACGCGCTAGCTCCCGTGCCGACCCCACCATCACCGAAGCTCCAGGTGTAGCTGAACGGGCCGACGCCGTACGTCGGCGTGGCGATGAACATCACCGCGTGCCCCACGTCCCCGCTGGCGGGCGCCGCGAGGACCGCCACGAGTGGCCCGGCGCTGATGGCGACGGGCGCGGCGGTGCCGGTGGCCAGCTCCCCCACGCCGTCGGTCAGGTTGACCGAGCCCGTGTAGTTCCCGGGGTGCGTGTAAACGTGCGTCGTCGTGAGTTGCGTTCCGTCCCCCGAGACCACGCCCAGGGTCCCGTCGCCAAAGTAGACGGTCCCGCCAAACGGACCCGTGCCGCCAGAGAGCGGTATCGTGAATCCGATGGTCTGGGAGGTCTCCGCCGCGGAGACGTTCGCGCCGATGGAGGCTGCGAGCGGGAACTCGAACACCCACGTGTCGTTGCCGCTACTGGTATTGAGGGCACCGCCAAACAGCACCGGGGTCTGGCCCGTTGGGTCCAGCGCCAGCGCGTACGAGCCACGAACCGACGGCGCGAGGGCGGGGGCGAGCAGCGTCCAGGTCCCTGCGAAGAAGCTCCAGGTCGTGTTGTCCAGCGCAAAGCCGGCCGTGATCCCGCCGAACAGGATCACCTCTCCGAGCTTCGGTGAGTACACCATCGAGGCATCGGTGCGGTTCACCGGGCTGCTCGAAGGAAACTCGGCCCACCACTGGCCCGAGTAGAGCTCCCAGGTCGAGCCGATGACGCCGAGGCACAGGAATCCACCGCATCCGCCGAAGAGGAGCAGCACCTGGTCGGCGACGTCGAAGGTCATGGCGGAATAACCGACCGCGGGGGGGGCGAGCGAGGGGGTGAGCTGCACCCAGCCGGACCAGCCGGCCCACACCCAGGTGTCGTTGGTGCAGACGGCGTTGAGACCGGACGTCACGCAGCCCCCGAACAGCACCGAGCCGTTCTCCTCGGGCTGGGGGTCGAAGGTCATCGAAGCGCCCGCCCGTGGGCTGGGGGCCATCGGCCCGACGAAACCGAGGTTCGTCCACCGGCCGCCGTGGAATAGCCAGGTGTCATTGAAGTAGCCGAGGGTACCGTCGCCGCCGAACAGGAGCACCCCTTGCATGTTCGCATCGTAGTCCATGCTCGCCGAGTTTCGGGCGGGCGGAGCGTCCGAAGGGTTGGTGATGTTATGCCAGGAACCGTTGGCGAGCACCCACGTCTGATTCGACGGGCAGGCGATCAGGAGGCATCCGCCGAACAGCACGGTCTCGTTGTCGCCGGGAGCGGCGTCGAACGCGGAGGAGCTCTCGCTGCCCCGCGGCGGAGCGGCTCCGCTGAGGGTCCCGGTCACGTTGACCCAGGTGGGTTTGGGCTGCGGCGGGGTCACAATATCCGGCGGGGGAGCGAGCGCTGGGTGTGTGCGCGGGGCGGTGGAAGGCTCGGTAGCCGCCGGCAGGGCTCGAGCATGGAACCCGGCCGGTACGGTCAGGGCCGACAGGAGCAGCACGGCAGGAACGACGAGCGACAGCAGAGCCCTCGTGCGGAACGCTCCCCGATGGTCTGGCGACCCTCCACGACCTGCGCGCATCCGAACGCTCCCTATCCTGTTCCTCCCGAGGAAGAACGGGGAGGGGGAGTCGGACCTTCGGGCGGCCCGGAAGGACCGGCCGGGCCGGACCAAGGAGTGGGCGCCGCCTTTCCGCCGGCCGGAGGTCGGCCGCGCGTGCCGACGGCAATGACGGCCAGCACCAGCACCACGGCAGCGGCGATCACGGCGAGGTAGAGCGCGTAGGTGGAGCTCGAGACCGAGCTCTTGCCGGAGGAGGACGAAGCGGAGGCCCCGCCGACGGGTAGGGGCACCGGGATCAGATCGGCCGAGAGCTCGGCGAAGGAGAGCGTCTTGATCGGCTGGCTATGGTTGCCGTTGGTCTGGAGCCCGTAGAGCAGCACCGAGCTCCCCGCCTGGACCACGCCGTAGCTCTCGAGGTTCGGTTCGCTGACGGCTGTGAAGTTGGAGAAGGCCGAAGCGACCGGAGGAGAACCCGAGACACTGACCGTCCATCCCTGGATCCCGAGACCGGTACGGACGAACAGGTAGTACGTGTTCCCGCTAAGAATCCCTTGGGCCTCCGACGTGTTCCCGCCGAGCGCGAGCGAGGCGATGCTCTGGTGCCCACCGGTGTCGTACAGCACGAGCTTCGAGCCGTTCGGCTCCCGATACAGCAGCACGAGGCTCGAGGAGGAGCCCGTCACGAAACTGGCCGAGATGAGGCTGGCATTGCTCGGCAGTCCGGAGGCGATGGGGACGGGAGTTCCGCCGGCCACGTTGACGAGGGAGTAGTTCCCCCCGAGGTCTTCGACCACGGCCTGGCCCGTCGACCCCCGGACGGAGAGCACCTGGCTCATCCCCGTCACCCTGGCGCTCGAGATCAACGCGCCGGAACTCACGTTGTACTGGTCCAGCCACTCGGGCGCGGAGTTCCCCAGCAGGAACTGGTGGGCGACCAGGACGAGCAGGGAGCCCGAGCTGTCGAGGGCGTACGACTGGGTGACCCCCGGGGAACCCCCGCCCCGGCTCCAATCCTGGACCGGTCCCCAGCTCCCGTTGTTCGGGTAATACCGGGCGCCGTGCAACGGTAGGTTGGTGATCCCGACGGGGGAGGCCAGCGAGGAGTCGTTCGAGGGCAACGCGGCCCAGACCACGTAGAGGCTGCCGTCGGAGAGTGTGGTCGCGCGGGGGTTGGTAGGCACGAATCCGGGGTCGGCCGGAAGGGCCAGCGCCGTGAGCTGGTTGGTCCCGGCCTGCAGGTGGAGGCCGGAAACTCCCATCCCCTGCGCGACGGGCAGCGACGAGTTGTCGTCCGTGTAGAACAGATACGCGCCGTTGGCGGCCGCGGCGGCCGAGAGCTCCGCGCCCGGATAGATATTCGAGATCGCCGGGCCGCTCGAGCCGCCAGCGTGCCAGACGTTCGAGTCGTAGCCGGGCACGTTGTAGTAGCGAGAGTGGAGCACCCAACTCGTGTTCCTGCCATCGTTGTAGCACTGGGAGCACGCCGCGGGCAGCGCGGAGAGCGGGGAGGCCGGCGGCGGGTCCCAGGAGTAGATCGTCCCGCCAAAGAGCGTCCACGAGTCGGACCAGAACAGGAACTGGGCTTGAACGAACACCGAGCCGTTCACCCAGCCGGCGGCGATGGAGAGGCTCGGACTCGTGTAGAACTCGAGGGCGACGGAGAGCGTCCCGCCGATACCGACGGAGGCGATCCCGATGCCGAAGGAGATGGCGACCGAGAGCGGGAGGGTGAAGCTCCCGTAGAACTTCTCGATCATGACGCCGATCCCGGCGATGACCTCCTGGGAGGTCTGGGTGGTCGGCGCCAGCATCATCCCGAGAGTGACCGACGGACTCACGCTCAAGTCGAGCACGAAGCCGATGGTGACGCCGAGGATCTCGAAGCCGTAGATCGGGACGCTGCCCGAGAAAGTGCCCTGGACCGACACGTCGGCCGAGGCGCTCTCCCAGACGATCCCCTGGGTGCCGGCTTCGACGTAGAAACTGCCTTGAAGGGACAGCGAGGCGCTCAGCGAGAGACTGAACACTCCCAGATCGATCGTCGGGGGATTGACCGAGAGCTTGCCGCTGAGATTGAAGAAGCCCGTCGAGCTGCCGCTGAAGACGACCGTGATCGCCGGAATGAGCGAGTAGCTGCCCCCGACGAGCGGAACCGGGAGGCTGAAGCCCAGCGCGTCCCCGATGTTCCACTGGTAGGTCTCGTCGATCGTGAACGTCTTGTTGTAGGGGCCGGGCCCACTCGTGTGGATGCTCTGGGTGGCACCGGTGTACTGGAACAGCGAGAGCAGCCACGAGGGCGTGTTGACCATGACGATGGAGTAGCTCGTGTTCTCCGTCCAATTGCCGAACTGGGCGGTGGCCAGGATGGTCGCGCCGTTGGCCACCGACTGCATGCCCACCGTCGTGTCCCAGTACTCCGGCTGCCCCGACCGCTGGTGGAAGGTGAGCGGCGAGCCCCCGAGCGTGGCGACCATGCTGAGCGGAGGTCCGTTGGCGACCTCTGCGTACACCGTGAACGCGTTCTGGAAGTTCACGTTGGCGTAGAAGTAGGTCACGTACTCCGAGTAGACTCGGATCGACTCGGGGGGCAGGATGCTGAAGGTCCAGTTCGCCGTGGCGTAGTCGGAGTTGTTGAGGGCGTCGACGACCTTCACCGTCAGCCGGTAGATGTTGAACGCCTTCGGCGAGGGCGTGCAGTTGACGTTGACCACACCGAAGTACGGCAGCGTCGGAGTGTGCCCGTTGGTCAGGACGGCACAACCGCCGCCCGTCAAGGCGTTAGAATTCCGTTCTCCTTTGAGGAAGAACTGGTAGGTGAGGTCCCCCGAGCCGCCGTACCCGATGACCGTGAACGGGATCTTGAACAGCACGAGCTGAGCCGCCGTGTCGATGGAACTCGGTCCGGAGAGGGACGCGTGGACGATCGCGTAGAATCGCCAGGTCTCGTTGAGGAAGTTGCCCCCGCCGACCCCGCCGAAGATGTAGAAGTAGTTGTCCGAGAAGTCGCTCGCGTAGCCCATCTCGGCGCGACCGTACGGATCGCCGGGGTCGCTCTCGTTCCGCCAGACGAATCCTCCCCCCGGAGGCAGCGTGTACACCCACGTGTCGTTCAGCCAGGTCGGGTAGCCGAACGGTCGGGAGCCGTTGCAGAGGCCGTTGAGCCCCTCGATCGGCGTTCCGATCCCTCCGTAGAGCACGAACCGCGCGTTCTTCGGACTCCAGCCCAGCGCGGCATTGACGCGGCCGCAGGGCGGAGTCATGATCGGGGTCGGCGCGGCCGGGTGGGGCACCTCCGCGCCGGGGGCACTGGGAAGGTGCGGAGCGCACAGGCCGTCCGAGGCGTCGTCGCCCCAGCCGGTCTGGGCGAGCCAATGGCCCTTGTAGAACCACCAGGCCACGGAGGAGATCCCGGTGGTGAAGTAGGCCCCGTTGTTGCAGTAGTTCTGGATCAGGGTGCTGCCGTCCTCCCCGCCGTAGATCATCACGTAGCCGGAGGGGGAGTTCGCGATGGCCGCGCCCGCGCGCGGCTCGGGCGCGAGGTTGCTCTGGTACCCGTACACCCCGCCCTCGTCGGCGGTGATGTTCGTCCAGTACCCGTTCGAGAACTGCCAGGTGTCGCCGAACGCGCCGCCGTAGGCGTCGGAGCCGCCGAACAGGAGGACGTAGTTGTCGGAGGGGTCGTAGACCATCGAGCCGTCGTATCGCGGGGCAGGAGGCTGCCCCGCGGCCGAGGTGACATTGTGCCAGGCGTTGCTGTAGAACAGCCAGCTGTCGCTGTACACTTGGTAGGACGAGTTACTGTAAATGTACCCCCCGAACAGCAGGAGCGCCTGCATCGCCGGGTAGTAGGCCAGCATCGCGCCCGAGCGAGGGGACGGGCAACTCGTGGCGGTGCAGCTGGTATTCCGTATGAGGGGCGTCCAGGTGTCGCCGTGGAAACTCCAGGTGTCCTGGAAGAACCCGTTCTGGAGCGTCCCCGGGATGACCCCGTATCCACCGAACAGGATCACGTCGTGACCGGACGGATAGTAGACCGTCGCTGGGAAGATGCGCTCGGAGGGCGAGATTCCCGTCGGCGGGGTGATATTGGTCCAGGAGGAGAGCGGACCCCCCAGGGGCGTGGGAGTCGCGGGCGCGAAGGGGTAGCCACCGCAACCGGGGGCTGCGCCAAGCAGGCAGATCGCGGCGAGGTTGGGGATGCGAGTCGGCGCCGACACCGGGGCGCTCCTCACCGTCGGGGCGGGGGGAGCGACGATCTGGGCTGCAGCGGGAAGGAGCGCCGTGATCGGGGCGTGGGCCGGGCCGACGATGAGCGCCGTCGCCGAGGGAACTCCCGACAGCAGCAGGATCGCCACGACGGCGACGGAGCCCACGACGATCCGGGACTTGAGTGAACGGACCTTCCGGGTAGCCGCGCCCGGTTCACGGCCTCGCAGCAGCCGGATCGAAGGCAGCACGCCCGGAAGGGAGTCGAGGGAACCGATAGTCGGGCCCGGGCGATTCGAGCCTCCCCCCATCCCGCGGGCGGCACCTCGACTCGCGTTAAACATCTATCGCCCTGGGCCGAACGGGCCACTCGCGGTGGACGAGCACGAGGGGTCCCGGCGGCGCCAATGCTGCGCGCACCCGACGGTCCTAGGCGAGTTCTTGGACCCCGCCGAGCGCGCGGAGCTCGCTCGCATGCTCCGCGGGCAGGTACAGGAGTCGTTCCACCCGCGGGCGCCAGCGGACCCAGGCGATTCCCTGCTCCTCGAACTCGTCCGGTTCGGCCGCGACCTCCAAGGCGGGACCGCCCGGCCCGGCCCGCCCGGGCTCGGGACCGGAGCCGAGGAGGAGCAGCTCCCCGGCAGGATCGAGGTGGAGCCACGCCTGGGGCGTGAGGACGCGGAGCCGGATCACGCGGGGGCGGAACTTGGACTCGCTCTCGGTCTCGCTCCGGGCGAACACCACCCACGGTTCGGAGCCCACCGCGAGGTTTCCCTCGAAGGAGAACGACTTGTGCCGAAACTCGAGCAGCGTGGATTGGACGACGCCCGTCTCGAGCACGGGTTCCGGAACTCGGGACGCGTAGATAACACACCCCGCCTCCGGCGCCGCTCCGTCGTCGAGGAACGCCCCGCTCCCGGTAGCGCTTATAACCCGTCGCCGCTACGCGGGCCCCGCTCGGTCGAGAGGGAATGAAACGGAGCTCGCGGGTCTGGAAGAAGCGCGGCCACATGCGCTGGAAGTGGCGAAAGAAGCGCATGCGCCGGCGGATGCGAGCCCAGAAGATGCGGCACGCCTAGGCGTGCGGCTCGACCGAAGTCAGTAGCGGCCCAGGCGGGCCAAGGCCCGGTCGGCCCGTGTCGACTTCTTGTACACCTTGTAGTGCGTCCGGCACAGGTTCACCCGGCCGGCTTCGTCCGCGACCGCCGGAAACGCTTGGTGCGCCGCGGAACGGGCCACCGAGCGGGCCGAAGGCTCGGGGCATTCGGCGATCCCACACGGATCCGCCGGCGCCTCCCCCCGGCGGTGCGGGGAGATCTCCGGGCTCATTTCGCGTGCCGGGCGGCGAGCGCGTCCCGGACCAACGACGGGATCTCGTACGGGAATCGCGCCACCTGGGCCCCCGCGGCTTCGAGCGCGCTGACTTTGCTCTGGGCGGTGCCACGGCCGCGTGCAATGATCGCTCCCGCGTGGCCCATCCGCTTGCCGGGGGGAGCCGAGTGCCCGGCGATGTAGGCCACCACGGGTTTCGAGAGGTGGGTTCGGATGTACTCCGCCGCCTCCTCCTCGGCGCTCCCGCCGATCTCCCCGACCACGACGAGGGCGTCGGTTTCGGGGTCTTCCTCGAACAGCGGTAGCGCGTCGACGAAGCTGGTGCCGACCACCGGGTCGCCTCCGAGCCCGATGCAGGTGCTCTGACCGAGCCCGATCTCCTTGATCCCACTCACGATCTCGTAGGTCAGCGTCCCCGACCGGGAGATGACCCCGACCCGACCGGGGCGAAACACCACGTTGGGGATGATCCCCACCTTGGCCTGGCCCGGCGCGGCGATCCCCGGGCAGTTGGGCCCGATGATGCGGGCACCCTTCATCCGAGCGTAGTGGAACATCACGAGCATGTCGTGGAACGGAATATGCTCGGTCACGATCACGGCGAGCCGTATTCCGGCGTCGACCGCCTCGAGGAGGGCATCCTTGGCGAACGGGGCCGGGACGAAGATGCAGGTGGCGTTCGCGCCCGTCCGCGCGACCGCTTCCTCCACCGAGTCGAAGACCGGCACCCCCTCGACGACGCTCCCGCCCTTCCCGGGGGTGGCGCCGGCGACCACCTTCGAGCCGAACTTGAGCATCTGGACGGTGTGCACGGTTCCCTGGTGACCGGTGATTCCCTGGACCAGCACGCGGGTGTCCCCATCGACCAGCACGCTCACGGTCGGGCCCCCTTCGAGGCCGCGACCGCGGCCTGGGCGGACTCCTGGAGCTCGTGCAGCGAGGTGATACCCGCCTCGCGCAGAATGGCGATCCCCTCCTCCTCGTTGTTGCCGCGGATCCGTGCCACGAGCGGGAACCGCTCGGCCGGCGGCACCTGAGCGATCGCCGCGGCCAATCCCCGCGCGACGGTGTCGCACCGCGTGACTCCGCCGAAGATGTTCAGGAACACGGCCGATGGCTTCGCGCGGGCCATGAGCAGGAACGCCTCGGTCACCTTCGCGGGGTCGTCGGTGCCCCCCAGGTCCAAGAACACGCCCGGGCGACCGCCGAACTGCTGCAGTACGTCCAGCGTGGCCATCGTGAGGCCGGCGCCGTTGGCGATGACGCCGATGTCCCCGTCGAGCTGGACGAAGGCGATCCCCTTCTCGCGGGCGACCTCTTCGAGCGGAGTGCGGTCGTCGCGGATGTCCGCATACTCCGGATGGCGGAACGTGGCATCGTCCTCGATGATGACCTTCGCGTCCAGGGCGACGACGCCCTCCCCCACGACCGCGAGCGGGTTCACCTCGATGAGCTCGGCATCCTCGTGCTGGAACGCCCGCCAGAGCCGGTCCAGCATCCCGTCGACGGACTTGGCCGTGCTCCCGCTGAGACCGAGCGTGCGCAGCACGCGCCGCTTTTCGTAGGAGGAGAGTCCTGCGAACGGGTGGATCGGAAGACGGAGCAGGTCGGACTCCGCGACCGATTCGATCTCCACTCCGCCGTGCGCGCTCGCGATCAGCAGGGGCAGGCGGGCGCTCCGGTCGAGTGTCAGTGAAAGGTACAACTCCCGCGCGATCGGTAGCTTTTCCTCAAGGAGAAGTTCCTTTACGGTCTCGCCGTGGAACTCCATGCCGAGAATGCCGCGAGCGGCCTCCGCCGCTTCGGCCGGGGAGGAAGCGAACCGAACCGCACCCCCCTTGCCCCGTCCGCCGGCCAGCACCTGGGCTTTGACGACACACGGGAGCGGAATGTCCCCCGACTCGGTGAGCGAGAGCGCTTCCTCCGGCGACCGGACAACCCGCCCCCGCGGCAGCGCAATCCCGTACCGGCGGAAGATCTCCTTCCCCCGCCACTCCGCCAGCTTGACCATGCGATCCGAACGGCCGTCGGAGATTCGACGGGTAATAAGACCACCATCCCTCGGTTCCGCTGGCGGCGTACTTTGCGGCTCGGGGGTTCGGGGTGGGGGCAGATGTGGACTCAAGGGGTCCGAACAATTCCCCCGTGGGATCGTCCGTGGAAAGGGGCGGCGAACGCTCCTCTCGCAGCGATGATCTGAGCCCAACGGCTAGCTACGCAGCGGGCGGGAGTCCTTTCGGGTCGCTGCCGATCGAGCGACTGCGGCCCCGACCAGGTCGAGAAGCTCGCCCGCCACCTGGGGCTTCTCCCCCGACAGGACCCGGACAGCCCCCCGCGGCGGGAGTAGTTGCCAGCTGCCGCGGGATTGGCCGAGGTTCGTCGCGGCGTTGGCGACGACCCAGTTCGCGCCGGTCTCCTGGCGCAGCTCGCGCGCGCGGGCCAGCAGTGCTCGCCGGCTCACTCCACTCTCGAGCTTGAACGCGACGAGCACGGTAGGGGCCGGCGCCAAGCGGCGGAGCTCGGGAAGCACCTTCGGAGCGCGGACGAGAGAGAGCTCCAGCCGAGCTCGGTCGTGCGAGCCGATCTTGCCCTTGCGAGGGGTGAGGGTGAAATCCGAGAGCGCGGCCGGGACCCAGATCGCGTCGAGCGGGAGCGGGAGGCCCGGATCGCCGTGGACCCGCGCGAGGAGGTCGCGTACGCTCTTCCACCGTAGCACGGAGACGTATCGGGGCGCGGTGTGCTCGGAGGCCCCGAGCCAAAGGCTCACTTTGGCCCCCCGATGGTACGCCTCGCTCGCGAGCGCCACGGCCGTGGCGCCGCTCGACTCGTTCGTCACGCTCCGCACCTCGTCGATTGGCTCGCGGCTCGCGCCCCCGATCACGAGGATCCGGCGGCCGGCCCAGGGACCCCGGGCGAGCCGATGCAGCACCTCCGCGGCGACCTCCTCGGGGGTCGGCAACTTCTCCTCCCCTTCCTCCGCGCGCGGCACGATGAGGCCCACGCCGAATCCCTGGAGCTTCGCGAGGCTCTCGGCGACCGCCGGGTTGCGCGACATGTCGGCGTGCATGGCCGGGGCGAGCAGTATCGGGACTCCGGCCCCGAGCGCGATCGAGGCGAAGGAGGTCACCGGGGTGTCGTCGATGCCGTGCGCGATCTTTCCGATCGTGTTCGCCGTCGCCGGCGCCAGGAGGAGCAGGTCCGCGCGATCCGGCCCAGGTCCGAGGAACGCGACGTGCTCGACCGCCCCGGTCAGGGTCGTGATCGGTGGATGGCCGGTGGCGAACTCCACCGCCTCGGGCGTCAGCAGCCTCGTCGCCTCGGCGCTCATCACCACCCGCACATCGGCGCCGTGCCGGATGATCTCGCGGGCGATGCGCGGCACCTCGATCGCTGCGATGGAGCCCGAGACCCCGATGAGCAC
>JAKIWO010000080.1 GCA_022749995.1 Thermoplasmata archaeon
CCCCGGGAGCGTCTGCTGCGGGACTCCCCCCACTTGGCGCCAAGCGCGCATCCCGGTATCGAGCTGGTCGATACGACCGACTCCGCCGGACCGGCGGAGACGGCCCGCGCGGTCTCGCGCGTCCCAGAGCTGCTCGACTCCGACGGACCCGGGGCCCGGGCGCTCACGGAGTTCCTCTGGCTCCCCGAAGCGGTGCAGAAGGCGTGGGCCCGGCTCCGCGCGGGTGGCCACGCGATAGTCGTCATCGACTCGTGGACCGCGCTGCTCGAGCCGTACCTTCGGTCCGCGCCGGCGCACGGACCTTCCGCCCCGAGCTCGATCGAGGTCCAGCGGGAACTGCTGCACCGGATGCGCACCGTCGAAGCTCACCTCATCCTCATCGTCGAGCAGGCCGACCCCTCCGATGTGGAGTACCTGGTCGACGGCGTGGTCACCACGAGCCGTCAGCTCTTCGACAACCGTCTCGAGCGCTGGCTCGCGATCCCCAAGCTTCGTGGAATCCGGGTCGGCAACGCCACCTATCCGTTCACGCTCGACGCGGGCCGGTTCCACTGCCTCCCGCAGCTGCCCACCGATGTGGTGGCCGCCCGGTTCTCCTACGAGGGGGATCCGGGCCCGCTCCCGGGCAGCCTGTGGCCGGGGGCCACGGAGTTCGCCTCCGCGTTCGGCCGATTGCAGGCCGGCGAGGTCACGCTCATCGAGTACGACTCGGAGGTGCCGTTGTATGTCCCGCAGCTCCTGTCCGTGCCAGCCATCGCCTCCACGCTCGGGCTGGGCGGTCGGCTGTTGATCGCCCCGCCTCCTCTGCTCCCGCCCGAGGAGGTGTGGGAGCTGCTCCACTACTTTCTGCCGACGACCGAGTTCGAGGAGCGTATCCGTATCCTCTCGGCCCACGTCGACGAGTCGACCGAGGAGAAGCCGGACGACGGGGACGAGTTCGCCCTGTACACGACGCTGCTGCCGATACCGCGGGTCACGGACCCGGGCCGACCCGCCGGCGGTCGCTCGCCCGAGGCGATCCGATTCCTGCGAACCCAGATCTCGGACGGGGTGCCCAACCTGGCGGTGATGTACATCGAGGGAATGCGGACGATCGCTCGTCTGCAGGGGATGCCGTTCACTCCCGAGACGTTCCCGGCGGTGACGACGCAGTACATCTACCACGCTCCGGCCCACCTGCTCTACCTGGCGCGCCTCGGCGACCCGCTCGCAGAGGCCATCCACGGGTACGTGTCGCTCCACCTCCGGATCCGCGACCGGGAGGGCCGCGCGCTGGTCTACGGAGTGCGGCCGCGGACCGGAACGTTCGCTTGCGAACCGAGCGCAGTGTACACGGAAGGGACGGCACCGTACAGCCTCCGCCCCGTCGTGTAGGGACCTACTCCTGCGCTCCCAGCGGGTCGAGGTCCGGATCCTCGGGCCGGTGAACGGACCGGGGCGGCCGATACCGCTCCCCCGAGGCCTCCACTTCGGGCAGCGGTCGTCCGACGACCTCGAGCGCGATCTCCCGACCGTTGCCGTCGTAGGCTCGCCAGCACCCGAGCGTGAACGGCGAGCCCAGGATGAGGTGGCGTCGACCCCAGTGGCGGAACAAGGTCAGGTCGGCCTCGCTCGGGTGAAGCGCCCCCGAGGGGTGGGAGTGCACGGTGCCGGCGACCGACAGGTCGGCCGGCAGCATGTAGAGCTGGAAGTTCGCGTGCCGCCGGCCGGCCGTGGTGCCGGGGAGGAGCAGGAGCTCGGAGATGGTATCGCGGGGCTCCGCGCGCAGGATGCCTCCGAACTCGTTCGGGTAGGAGCTGGCTCCGCACGCCAGCGCGGAGTCCAAGCACCGCCGAGTGATCGACCGGACGGTCCGGCCCGGCGCCGGCTCGGTGGGCGAGCGCTTACGTGCCGGCCGGAAGATCGACACGTCCCCCCCGCCGACCGGTAGCGGGCGGCTCCGTCCACGGCAGGATGCCCTTGCCGATGAGGTGGGAGACGAACCGAGTGCCGAATCGGACGAACGTCGCCCGTCGAGGGGACCGGTAGATCGCGATCCGCTCCCCGACCCGTAGCGGAAATTCGCTCTGCCCGTCCACGACCACCACGGCCTCCTTTTCCGGCGTCAGCAGGCGGATCCCGACGGTGCGCCAAGGGTCCAGGACGACGGCACGCGGGCTCGTCCGGAACGGAGCGAGGGCGCACAGCTCGATCGCCTCGAGCGAGGGATCGACGACCGGCCCCGAGGCCGAGAGAGAGTAGGAGGTGGAACCGGTGGGTGTGGCGAGGATGATCCCGTCGGCCCGGATCTGTCCGACCGGCTGCCCGTCGAGTGAGAGTTCGAACAGTCGCATCTTCGCCACCTGCGCGGTGTGGACGACCACGTCGTTCGTCGCGTCGGGGAGGCGCCGGCCGTCGATCTCGGACGAGAGACGCATGCGGCCCTCGAGGTGGTACTCTCCGGCTCGAAGTCGCGAGAGGGCCGTTTCGACGGCCTTCGGGTCCTCCCCGTCGACTTCCGCGAGGAACCCGACCGTCCCCGCGTGGACGGGCAACAACGGCAGTTGGCTGCGCTGGAGGGCCCACAGGAACGTCCCGTCGCCGCCCACGGCCACCAACACGTCCGCCCGCATGGCGGCGAGCGGCTCGGAGGGATCGGTCCGGTCGAACACGCCCTCGGTCTCGGCGGCGAGCACCACCTCGGCGTGGGCGCGGAGCCCTGAGACGATTCGACGTGCGACCTCGACGGCGTGCGCCTTCTCCGGGTGGACGGTAACTCCGACCCTCACGCAACCTCCTTCTCTGCCGCCTCGCGCATTCGCGCGTCGGCGAAGGCGAAGACGCTGGTGTGACTCTCGAGCGAGAGGGGAAGCGATTCGATCGGCGCCCCGCCGACCGCGGTGACGCCGCCCCCCGCCTCGAGAACGATCCGGTACGCGGCGGCGACGTCGGTGACTCGCAGGTTCCGCTCCTCCACATCGTTCTCGAACAGGTAGGCGTCGGCGCCGCCCTGCGCTACGGCGAGCATCTCGAGCGAGGCGCACCCGAGCGAGCGAACGCGGCGGGCTCGGGACGCCCACGCCACCACCCGCGGCGTGGCGTGGCGACCCAGATTCAAAAACAGCAGCTCCTTCCGGGACTCCCACGGCCGGGTCCGAAGTCGTTGACCGTCTCGGAAAGCTCCTCCTCCGCGCTGGCCCCAGTAGGTGGTCCCCGTCGCCAGGTCGTGCACTACGCCGG
>JAKIWO010000081.1 GCA_022749995.1 Thermoplasmata archaeon
AACAGCAGGTACTTCGGCGGGAGGTCGAGGCCCGGCGCCACGCTGGCCGAAGCTCCACCGGCCCACTCCTCTAGGTCGATGCCGGGAGGGATCACGCACAACTTTCGAGCGGGGGCGAACTCCCGGAGCTGTTCGGCTTCCCGCTCCGTCTCGACCAGGATGCTCCGGGCTTCGCGGTAGGCGCTGACACCGAACAGGAAATCCTGCCCTCGTAGCAGCATGCGCTTGTGGGCCGGCTCCCCGAGGTCCGCCGGATGGTAGTGCGGACTGACCACGAACGGCCGTCGCGAGGCGTGCGCCGCCACCGCGGCCTCGAGCACGTGTCCGTAGCGGTGGGAGTGCGCGTGGATGATGTCGGGGGCATCCTCCTTCAGGGCATCGATCAGACCCACCCAGAGCGGGAGCGTGATCCCCGGCAGGAGCTTCTTGAAGACCGGGAACCATCGGACCCGTACTCCGTCGATCTCCGAGGGAAAGTCACGGCGGCGTTCCCACCGACCTTCGTCGTACAGCTCGCTCGCGTAGACCGTCACCTCATGGCCGTGCGCCGTGAGCCCGAGGGCGAGCTGGCGCACCGTGGACTCCACCCCGCCGGGCGCGTCGTAGCGGAGCGTGACCTGGGCGATCTTCACGAGCCGACGACCTCGCGGAACACGGCTCGGACCGAGCGCGCCACTTCCGGCCACGTATACCTTGGAAGCACGTGCGAGCGGCCGTACGCCACCAGTCGCTCCCGCTCGGCGGGGTCGTGCCAGAGCTCGAGCAGCGCCTGCCCCAGGGCGGAGACGTCGAGGGGGGGCACCAGGCGCCCGGCCTTGCCCTCGTCGAGCACTTCCGGCATGCCTCCCACGCGGGAAGCGACCACGGCCGTTCCCTGGAACAGCGCCTCCAGGAGCACCAGTCCGAATGCTTCGTACTCGCTCGGGAGCACCAAGAGCCGAGCTTCCTTGAGGCCCGAGGCCAGCAGCCGTTCATCCTCCACGTATCCGACCACGCGCACTCGCCCGGTGACGCCGGCACGTTGGATGCGTTGCTCCACGCGGGCGCGCATGCCTCCGTCGGCGCCCGCCAGTACGAGCGTCGCGCTCGGGTCGGAGCGGCTCAACGGGAGGAAGGCATCGACGAGCGGCTCGAGACCCTTGTTCGAGGCGAGGCGGCCGACGAACAGGAGAAACGGGCCGGGCAACTCGAACCGTTGGCGGAACGCGTTCGGGTCGGGCAGCGGGTCGGGCAGCGGAGTTCGCCCCGGCGGAATGCGAACCACCGGGGGCAGGTCGGGGTGATCCGTCCGGAGCAGCCGTTCCTCCTCGGCACCTTGGACGATGACGCGAGAGGCCTCCCGCAACGTCGATGCGGCGAGCGCATGGTCGTAGAACGAACGCAGGCGGTGGCGGAGCCACCCCCCGTAGATGGACCAGATCGGATGGAAGTGGGCGGTGATGACGTAGGGAGTGCGGGTGCGCCGGTGGTAGCGGCGAGCGACGGTGGTCTGATTCGTGCCGTAGGTGTGGGCGTGCAGGAGGTCGGGGGAGGAGGCGGCGAGGGACTTCTCGAGCCCTCGGAAGAAGGTGTAGTGCAGGCCGCCGGGGAGGGACCAGACCGGCCGGCGATGGATGCGGATACCCTGGAGTGTCTCCTCTCGGGGGATTTCCGGTCCCAGGGGCTGCCAGGGAAACTCCGTGAGCAGCTCGCTCGTGAACACGTCCACCTGCTCACCGAGCCCGACGAGCTCGCGGGAGAGCGCTTCGACGTGCCGCTCGACCCCACCGGGCCCCGGCGGGTACCGGGTGGCGAGCTCGGCGATCCGCACGTCGCCTAGCTGGCGCGAGACTGGACGAGTCGCAGGGCGTACTTCTTGAACACCTCGCTCGCCCGGGCGACCGCCTCGACCTTCACGTACTCGTTGGCCTGGTGGGAGAGCTCCTCCTCGCCGGCACCGAAGATCACGACCCGAGGATTCACCTGCGTATAGTACACCGCTTCGGAGGCGTGCACCAGGACGGCGGTCTCGGAGGCCGCGACCTCCTTGAGCAGCCGGACGTGCTCGAGCGTCGGGTCGATCTGGACCGAGGGCATCGAGAGGATCCGGCGCAGCGTGAACGGGGTCTTGATCCGGCGCAGGTGCTCCTCGATCTCGGCGTAGAGCTGGTCCGGGGAGTACGGGGGCGGGAACCGGATGTCTACCTCCGCGGTGGCCTTGTTCGGGACGACGTTCAGGCGAGCTCCGCCGTTGAAGGTCCCGACATTCACCGTCACGGAGCCGAGCTCAGGGTGCGCGATGCGTCCCTTGAAACCTTCGAGACCTCGGAGCAGTCGCATCATCTTGGAGATCGCGTTCTCCCCCAGGTGCGGCATCGCACCGTGCGCGGCCTTCCCCCGAGTTTCGATCGCGAGGTCGAGCACCCCCTTCTCGGCGTAGGCGACCCGGAGCCCTGTGGGCTCGCCGACGACGACGGCCTTGGCGCGACGCAACGGGAGCGTCTTGGAGAGCGCGATCGCCCCTTGCATCGTCGTCTCCTCGTCCGTCGTGAGGGCCAGGGCGACGGGAATCTTCCGGGCGACCAGGTCCTGGGCGGCCTGGAGCATCGCGATCACCGTCCCCTTCATGTCGGCCGCGCCGCGGCCGTACATGCGGCCACCGGCGAGCTGGCTCTGGGAGAAGCTCCAGTAGTCGCCGATCGGGGGCGTATCGAGGTGGCCGGAAAAGACCACCCCGGCCTGGCCGTACTCGGCCAGCAACGCCGGCGCGGAGGAGTCACCGAACAGGGTGTTCCGCATGTGGATCTGGTCGGTGAACGACTGGACGTAGTCGAGCACCTCCTGCTTGTCGGCCAGGGAATCGCTCGGGATCTTGACCAGGTCCGCGAGCATGTCCACCATCTGACGCTTCAACCGAGCTTCCTTCCTCGCACCTCGGCAGAGAACTCCCCGAAGTACTACGGGCGCGGAGACACGCGCTCGCTCTTAATCCATGCTCAAGTCGAGACCGGCGGCGAGCGCGGCGCACCGGGTGCGGGTGACCCTAGGTCGCTCGAGCGGACTCGGCCCAACTCTGGGAGCGACGCAGCGCCTTCAGGTACCCCGGCACGCGACCGACCGAGCTCCAATGCCCG
>JAKIWO010000082.1 GCA_022749995.1 Thermoplasmata archaeon
GTTCGGTCGCATCACGTCCGAGCTGGAGCGGGAACTCGCCGCGCTCGGCGTGGAGCGGCTCACCGATTTGGTGGGGACCGCACACCACCCCCCCGGGGCGCCGTGAGCACCCTCTCCTCCCCGGGGCCGTGGCGTCGCGTCCACACCGTACGCGAGAGCGTGCGGGAAACCCCCAGCACCGTCACGCTACGGTTCGAGGACCCGGTGGAGGCGGCTCCGGGGCAATTCGTCATGGTCTGGGTCCCGGGCGACGACGAGCTGCCGATGTCGCTCTCCTACACCGGGGCGCTCAAGGGCGTGACCGTCAAGGCCATGGGCAGCACGAGTCGGCGCGTGCTGGGACTGGGGGAAGGCAGTCGGATCGGAATTCGCGGCCCGTATGGGAACCGGTTCGACCTTTCGCCGCACCGGATCCTGGCCGTCGGCGGCGGCTCGGGTACCGCCGTGCTCGCGCCGGCGGCGGAGGCCGCCCACGCCCAGGGCTCCGAGGTGACCCTCGCTCTCGGTGCCACGACGGCCTCGGAGATGCTCTTTGCCGAGCGGCTCGGTCCGAGCGCACGGGCGGTCCACCTGGCGACCGATGACGGTTCTCGCGGCCATCATGGGTACGTCACCGAGGCCGCGGACCAGCTCCTGCACGACCAGCCGTTCGACGCGGTCTGGACCTGCGGGCCCGAGGTGATGATGCGCAAGGTGCTCGCCTCAGCGGCTCGAGCCGGGGTGCCAGCGTTTGGCTCGGTCGAACGGCACATGAAGTGTTCGCTCGGGCTCTGCGATGCGTGTGCCCTGGGGCCCTACCACGTGTGCACCGATGGTCCGGTCTTCCCCGGCCAGGTGCTCGAATCGCTCTCAGAGTTCGGCCGCTGGAAGCGGGAACCTTCAGGGAAGCTCGTCAGCATCTAGGCCCCTTCCCGTCGAATCTCACCGTTCTCCTTGGCCCGCGCTCGGCAAGTGGTCGCTCGCAGCCGGGGGCACCGGACCGGCGGTGGCGGGAGGGAATAGACTTTTGAGTTGCCGAGGTTCGGGGGCCCGATGCGACGGGGAATCTTCGCCCTGGGCTTGGCCATCGCGTTCGTCGGCGGTATCCTCCTTGGGGCTGCCTTCTCTGGGGTGGACGGGGCGAACTCGCCGCAATCCCACTCGATTCCGGTGTGGACGAGTACCCTCAGCTTCTCCATCAACACGATTGGCCCCGCCACCATGAGCCTAAGCTGGTCGGGCGGCGGATCGATGACGCGCGTGTACATTGCGGCCTGCTCCAGCTCGTCCTGCTCGTCGTTTGGCACGCCCCTTCGCACCGGCCTAGGTGGCTCAGGGTCGTTCAGTCTCACTCTCGATCCTGGAACTTACGTGATATGGGCGAACAACACCGCCGGCTTCAACCAAGCCCAGCCGGTACTCTCCGGCTCGTACACCGTGAGCGGTCTCACGCTGCTACTCCTGCTCGGCATCGTGCTCCTCATCGCGGGCGTGCTGGTGCTAGTACTCGGTGCGCTCGCTAAGGCCAAACCGAAGGTCGTGTACGAGGAGGAACAGGAGGAGAAGTTCCACATCGGACCGATGGCGAAGGACCCCAATGCGGAGCCGGCGGCCGCGGCCAGTACGCCGCCTCCGCCCCGGCCCAAGCCGACCGCTCCCCCCGTGGAGTACCGCCCAGAGCGCCCCGCCCCGGCGCGCTACATGAAGGAGACCGAGCCGTACGCGATGCCCAACGAGCCGCCCACCGCCGGCTCGGAGCGTCCTCAGCTCACCTGCCGAAAGTGCGGCACGGTCAACGAGCCGTGGGTCACCAACTGCCGCAACTGCAAGCGGCCACTCTCCCACACGGGGTAGCGCCGCTCCCGCCGGAGGCGCCCGCCCGAGAGCGAAACGGTTCGCTGCAGGCCCCATTTCACGAGCCGGCTCGGGCAGTCTTTATGGGCCGGGCCGCATCCCGCCCGAGCGTTATTTGATGAAAGTTATCGCGGTGAGCGGCGGCGTCATTTCCGGTCTCGGCAAGGGGATCACCACCTCCTCGCTCGGCCGCCTGCTCAAGGCGCGCAACCTCCCTGTCACGATCCTCAAGATCGACCCGTACCTCAACGTCGATGCCGGGACGATGAACCCGTACCAGCACGGCGAGGTGTTCGTGCTGGACGACGGAACCGAGGCCGACCTCGACCTCGGCAACTACGAGCGGTTCCTCGGCCAGAGCCTGAACGGCGCGCACAACCTGACCACCGGCAAGATCTACCGGGCGGTGATCGAGAAGGAGCGGCGCGGCGACTATCTCGGGAACACGGTCCAGATCATCCCGCACGTCACGGGAGAGATCAAGCGGGTGATCCGCGAAGTCGCCCAGGAGAGCGGGGCCGAGGTGGTGCTCGTGGAGGTGGGCGGCACCGTCGGCGACATCGAGTCGATGCCGTTCCTCGAGGCGCTGCGCGAGCTCTCCTACGAGCTCGGCGAGGGGCAGATGGCGTTCGTCCACACCACCCTGGTGCCGTTCGTCGGACCGGTGGGCGAAGCGAAGACCAAGCCGACCCAGCACTCGGTCCGCGAGCTCCGGGCGATCGGTATCCGGCCGAACCTCATCATGGCCCGCGGGGCAGCGCCGCTCACGGCGGACCTGAAGGCCAAGATCTCGCTGTTTTGCGACGTTCCGCCGGAGGCGGTCATCTCGATCCCCGACCAGCGGACCGTCTACGAGGTCCCGCTCGTCCTCGAGGCGCAGGGGGTCGGCGCGCTGTTGACCAAGATCCTCCACCTGCCGGACCGGACGCCGGAGTACGGGGCCTGGAAGGAGTTCCTCGCCACGTACCGACGGGAGGAGGGTGCGGTCGAGGTGGCGGTCGTGGGCAAGTACACCGAGCTGCACGACGCGTACCTCTCCCACGTCGAGGCGTTCCACCACGTGCAGGGACGGCTCGGCCTCGCCGTCCGGCTGCAGTGGTA
>JAKIWO010000083.1 GCA_022749995.1 Thermoplasmata archaeon
CGAGCTGCTCGAGGACCTCACCAAGCGGATCGGGCCGGAGCGGCTGCGGATCCTCGACCTCAAGGCCAACGACATCCCGAACACGATGCGGCAGTACCACGACGCCGCGTTCGGCCGGTTCGGCTTCGACGCGGTCACGGTCACGCCGTGGTTTGGCTGGGAGTCGCTCGAGCCGTTCGCCGAAGACTCTCGGCACGGCTTCTTCGTCGTGGGCCACTCCTCCAACTCGGGCGCCCCCGACTTCCAGGAGATTCCTACCCCGCGCGGACCGCTATGGCAGGCGGTCGTGGCGGAGGTCAAGGAACTCGCGATGCGTCACGGCAACGCCGGCGTCGTGATCGGGACCACCTTCGCGGACGCCACACGGAGCGCGCGAGAAATCCTCGGTAACGGAGTCCCGATCCTGGCCATCGGGGTCGGTGCCCAAGGCGGCGCTCTCACGACGGCCGTGCGGGAGGGGGTCGACGCGCGCGGCCGGTCGCTGCTCGTGGGGGCCTCCCGGTCGATCCTGTACGCGGCGACCGGGCCGGACTGGGCCCGGGCCGCCGGCGCCGAGGCGCTCCGGCTCAAGACGCAGATCAACCAGCTGCGGCTAGGCCTTCGTACGTCCGGACGAGCGAGCGGGTAACCGCGCGGACGTCGAACAGCTCTTCGGCGCGGCGTCGTCCGGCGGCTCCCATCCGTCGCCGCCGCCCCGGGTCGTCCACGAGCTCGCGGATGCGCTCGACGAGGTCTCCCTCCATGAGCGGCTCGGTCAGCAACCCCTCCCGTCCGGGCTCGATCACCTCGCGCACGCCGGGCATGTCGGCCACGATCACGGGAAGTCCCGCCGCCATCGCCTCGGCGACCACGAGCCCAAAACCCTCGAGGCGGCTCATGGAGGGAAACACGAACAGGTCCGCCGCCCGGAAATAGGAGGGAAGCTCGGCGTCGGTGACCTCCGGGCAGAACCGGACTCGCTCCCCGATGCCGAGACGCACGGCGAGCTCGCGCAGCATCGGCAGGTCCGGGCCCCGTCCGACCACCAGCAGGCTCACCTCGGGGGGCAGCCGGGCGACCGCGCGGAGCAGGTGCTCGACCCCCTTGTGCGGGACGAGCCGGCCCGCGAACGCGAGCACCGGCCCCGCTCCCAGTCCGAGACGGCGGCGGATCGGTGCCCCGTCGACGTCCGGCCGGAACCGCACGAGGTCAACGCTCGAGGGGATCACCTCGACCGGCCGGCCACCCAAGCCCCGGGAGGTCATCGCGTAGCTCTCGGTGTGAACGATGATCCGGTTGGCCCGGCGGAGTATCGAGGGGAGGAACAGATGGTTGAACAGTTCGGTGGCGAGCCGACCGAGCGGAGTGGCGAGGTACAGATCGCAATGGTAGGTCACGCAGACCGGCACCCGTTGGTGGGACAGGCCCCGCGCCGCAAAGTACGGGGTGAGCGGGGGAGGGAAGTGGAGGTGGACGACGTCCGCCTGGAGATCTTTCGCCCACCGACCCACCTCGGGGTTGACCGGGGTGTTGAACCAGACCCCCCAGCAGGGGGTGCGCAGGATCGTGTACCCTTCGAATTCCTCCTGCACGGGGAGCGACGGGTCGTGGCGGGCGGTGAGGACCACCACCGAGTGGCCTTCCCGCGCCAGCTCGCGCGATATCCCCCGGACATGCGACTCCACCCCCCCGGCGTGGGGGTGGAAGAACGGGGCCACCTGAAGCACCCGCATTCGCCGGGGGAGGGTGCTCCTTCGGATAACGCCGTGGAGCCCGAGAGCGGGTCTAGCTTCGGCCCGCGGCCGTTCCGAGGGGGGAGATCGACTCGCGGTGCTGCAGCAGCTCTGAGGCCGGCAGCGCGGCCACGTCCACACCGGCCATCGCGTTGCCCAATCCGGCGGAGACGCGGGCCAGGAGCTTCGCGTCGTCGAAGTGCAACGACGCCTCGACAATGGCGCGGGCGACCTTGACCGGCCGCTCCGACTTGAAGATCCCGCTGCCGACAAAGACGCCGTCCACGCCGAGTCGGCGACAGAAGGCAGCGTCGGCCGGCGTGGCGATACCGCCGGCGGCGAAGTTGACGACCGGCAACCGTCCGAGTTCGCGCACCTCGGCGAGCAACTTCTCAGGGACTCGCTCTCGCGCGGCCCATGCGGCGAGCTCCTTCCGGGGGAGCCGCTGGAGCGCCTCGACCTCCGAGTTCACCTGGTGAATGTGCCGGATCGCCTCCACGACATTGCCCGTACCGGCCTCGCCCTTGGTGCGGATCATGGCGGCGCCCTCGTCGATCCGACGGAGCGCCTCGCCGAGGTTGCGGGCCCCGCAGACGAACGGCACCTGAAACTCCTTCTTGGCCACGTGGGAGAACGGGTCGGCCGGGGTGAGCACTTCCGACTCGTCGATCATGTCCACGCCGAGCGCCTCGAGGATCTGGGCCTCGCTGGTGTGCCCGATACGGCACTTGGCCATGACCGGGATCGAGACCCGGTCCTGGATCTCCTTGATCTTGTCGGGGTCGGCCATCCGGGCCACGCCGCCGGCCGAACGGATGTCCGCGGGCACCCGCTCGAGGGCCATCACCGCGACCGCTCCGGCCTCCTCCGCGAGGTGCGCCTGGTCGGCGGTCGTGACGTCCATGATGACCCCGCCCTGCTGCATGCGGGCAAATCCCCGCTTGAGGAGCTCCGTGCCGAAGCGCAGCGAAGGGACCGCGGTTCCCATCGTCGGTACCAGTCGGCGCGGCACTATAAGCGGTGCGTCGGCGGCGGGACCGGCGTCCAAAGCTCATATGCCCGGGCCGACTGCCGCGGGTGCTGGGGGAG
>JAKIWO010000084.1 GCA_022749995.1 Thermoplasmata archaeon
AGCCTTCCTCGTCGCGGAGCCGAGCGAGCGCCCGGACCCGGTCCACGAGGGCGGGCTGGCCGAGCAGCGGTCGGTGGCGCGCCTGAACTTCGGCGGCCCGTTCCTGGAGCAGTTCGCCGACGGCCGGACGGCCGAGGCGCCTCTCCACGAACTCGAGCGCAGCCACGGAGAGCTGCGCGTACGCCTGGGGAAAGAGCCGGCGCGCCTCGGGGTGAAGTCGGAACCGGTGCTGGGGTCGGCCAACCCGTCCGCGCTCCACCGACCGCTCCACCAGCCCGCGCGCCTCGAGTTCGGTCAGGTGACGCAGTACGCCTACGCGCGAGACGTGCAGGAGCTCCGAGAGCTCACGGAGGGAGGCGTCCGGGCGGCGCTTGAGCGCGAGCAGGATCGCCTTCTTCGGCGAACTGAACGGAGCGTCGAGTGCACCGGAGGAAGGAGTCATCGACGAGGGGGAGTCCTTTCCGGTTCATAAACAAAAGGGTTTACAAACGACCGATACTCGACGGGAGCCCCGACGCGCGCCCCCCGCTCTCGCGAAGCTCAAGAGCCCCGGCGCTAACTTGCATTGAATGATCACCCAGCTTACCGGCAACGGTCGCGTGCTCCTCACGCTCAACGAGTACGGCGAGTGGAGCGAATTGTTCTACCCGTACCCAGGACAGTTCCAGCACCTGCGCGAACTGCGCCTCGGCATCTTCGACGTCTCCAACTCCCGGTTCGTGTGGCTCGAGGAAGGTGCGCCGTTCGCTGCCCAAACCATCCTCGACCGGGCGACCTCGACCCCCGAGACCCGCTGGAGTGGCGATGGATTTTCGCTGACCGTCCAGGACTACGTCCACCCCAACCACGACCTCATCGTCCGCGTGCTTCGGCTCAAGGCCGCGGAGGGCCGGAAGTACCGCCTGTTCCAGTACCAGGCGCTGAACATCGGCGAGGGGTCGTACATGGAAACCGCCTACCTCGACCCGGAGGAGGCGTCGATCGTCCACTACAAGCGATCGTGGTACTTCGAGTTCTTTTCCCACCCGAAATTCGACGCCGCGGCCTGCGGGGAGCATACGGTCCGGGGCCTGCGCGGCACCTTCGTCGACGCCGAGGACGGCACCCTGGCTGGCCGGAACATCAGCCACGGCGCAGCGGACAGCGCCCTCCAGTGGGACCTCACTGGGGCCGGGGACCGTGAGCAGGTCATTCGGAGCTACCTCGCGCTCGGCTCGCGGCGGGAGGCGGTGCAACAGATCCGACGGTACGTGAAGGAGGGTGACCCGGCCCGGTTCGAGCGGGAGTCCCAGGCGTTCTGGGGCACCTGGATCGCCCGCCACCCCATGCGGAGCACGACGGGGCTCTCCGACCGGGCCCGTGCGCTCTACCGCTCGAGCGTCCTCGTGATGAAGCATGTCGCGGCCGCGAATGGCTCCATCATCGCCTCGCCGGACACGCGATCGCTGGTGGTCGGTGGCGACTCGTACAACTACTGCTGGTGGCGGGACGGAGGGTATGTCGCGAAGGCGATGGACGAGGCCGGCCTCTACGAGAACGCCCACCGTTTCCTCGAGTTTGCGGCGAGCTGCCAGCGTCCGGACGGCTCCTTCCTGCACCGCCACTTCCCCGACGGAGCGATCGGCAGCACCTGGCATCCGCCCCCGTTCCTGCAGATCGACCAGACCGGCACGGTGGTCTCCGCGGTCTGGCACCACTTCAAGCGCCGCACCGACCTCGAGATGCTGCTCGACCTCTGGCCGATGGTCAAGCAGGGCGCCCAGTTCCTGATGCAGTTCCGCGACATGGCGACGGGGCTGCCGCGCGCCAGCTTCGACCTGTGGGAGGAACGGGACGCGATCCACACCTACTCCACCGCCGTCGTGGTCCATGCGCTCGAGCGGGCCGCGCGGATCGCGATGGAGCTCGGCAAGAACGGGGACCCGTGGCGGGCCGCCAGCCACGACATGCAGGCCTCCGCGCTCACCCACCTGTGGGATGCCGAGACGGGACGGTTCCTGCGAAGTATCGCGCCCCACGACGACCGCTTGGACGCCTCCGTGCTCTTCGCGCTCAAGCTGGGGCTGGTCGACTGGGCCGACCCCCGGGCCCGTCAAACGGTCGATGCGGTCGAGAAGCGGCTGTGGAGTCCGAAGGTTGGAGGGCTGGCCCGCTACGAGGGGGACGAGTACTACGGGCGGGAGAATCCGTGGGTGATCTGTACCCTATGGCTTGCGGAGTCCCGCCTGCTGCTCGGCGAGCGGGAGCGATGCCGGGAGATGCTCGAATGGGTCGCCGAGCACGCGCTGCCGACCGGAGTGCTCCCCGAGCAGATCGACTCGGTGACCGGCGAGCCGCGCAGCGCCACGCCGCTCACCTGGTCCCACTCCACCTTCGTCGACGTGGTGCACAAGTACCAACGCTCGTTCACCGACAACCGGCCCGAGGAGGAGTGAGACCCGCCGGGCCACCGGCGCCAGCCCATGCGTTTCCGCGGAGAGCTGACGGCGCCCGGCGCGCCGGGCATCGAGGCGCGTTGGTCGCACGGCGATAAGGTCGGGGTCGGCACCAGCTACTCGGCCGACTCCCGGGTCTGGTTCACCTTGTGGCGGGGCATTCTCACCGAGTGCTACTACCCGATGATCGACCGCCCCCAACTGCGCGACCTACAGTTCCTCGTTGCCGACGGCGACCGGTGGTTC
>JAKIWO010000085.1 GCA_022749995.1 Thermoplasmata archaeon
CCGTCAGCCTCTCCGGTGGAAACCAACCGTACTACCTCTGGTTCAACAACACCCCGCCGGGGTGCGGGCCCAGCGCGATTCCGGAAATGCTGAACACCCTCATGTTTCAGTACAGTTGCCACCCGAGCGCTACCGGCAACTTCCAGGTCCACCTCGATGTTCTCGACAGCTCCGCACCGCGGAGCCACTCCACCCAGAACGCGAGCGTGATGGTGAACTCCAACTCCGGCAACGGGAACAACAACAACAATAGCGGGAGCAGCGGCGGGAAGGGGAACGGTTCCCTCTCCCTGCCGAGCGGCCTTCAACAGCTGGCGCTCATCTTCGGTGCCGTGTTCCTCGTGGCGATGCTGCTCATCGCCGCCGGTACGATGGCCACGGCCGTGGTGGTCTCCCGGCGGCTCCGTCAGATCAACGAGACCCTTGCGAAGGTCAACGCACTCTCCAAGGACGCCAAGCCGCCCACGTAACCGGCGCCTCGACATCGCCTGGAGCGGCCGGTCGCCCTCCTCGGTGCGCGCTCGTGCGGCGGAAGGCGAAGTCCCCGATCAAGGGCAAGCCCCCAAGAGGGGCGAGCCCGCAAGTGAACAGCTGCTCCATCTGAGGGGCGCCCCGCCTCTCCAGGGAGCGTTGGCTCAGCCCGAAGTGTTTCGGTTAAGGGTCGGCGCTTCCATTCGGTCGAGCCAATCGCGGAAGAGGTCGCACGCGAGTTCGTTCCGATCACTCCAGAGCCGGTGACCCGCCCCATCGAGGATCGCAAAGGTTGCCCGTGGGAAGTACGGGAGCATTCTCCAATACGTTTGATACCGGAACGGAGCGTCCTGCCGGCCGAAGAGGAACAGCGCGGGAGCCCGGAAGGGAGTAGCGGTTCGGTAGAGAGGGATCGTGACCTCGCGAAACGGCAGGCTCTCCAGCCACCGAGTGTCCTCCGAGTAGTTCGGCAACTCCGGGGTCCGCTGAGACGGAGGCTGGATCGAGGGTGGGCGGTGTGCGCGGTCCCGGCGCTCCTCGAGCGGACTGTGGTTCACCTGAGGTACGCTGAGCAGGAGCCCATCCAACTGCGATCCCCGTTTTCGAGCCATGGCGAGGGCCAGGTACGCTCCGAACGATATGCCGCCGAGCGCGAACCGTGAGCTTCCGAAAACTCGGTCGGCGAATTCGAGCACGACATCGAGGTAGTCGTCCATGCTGCGAATGCGGTCGGAACCTGGCGTCCTCCCGTGGCCTGGTAGATCTGGGTACACTCGCCACCAGCCCTTGCGCGACTCGAATCCGGGTTCGACATGCGCCAACGCTCGGGAGTGGTCGCTCGGGCTTCCGTGGAGCATGAGAAAGGGCCGCCCGCGACCGCGGGACGCATAGTAGACCGAGCTGCCTCCGACCTCGCACCGCATGATGCGCCGGCAGGGCGCCGCTCACCGATAACCACCCCTAGCGGAGACGTCTTCCATCCCACGCTCGGCCGGTGCGCCGGCCGAAGAGGGCTACCGTTCCGCCTCGGAAGCTTCCGTCGTTGGAAGGGACTCGGCCGGCGAGGTTGCGGCTGCCCCGACGTCCGACTCCTCCGCTGGCGGTCCGGACTGCGGGGGCCGGCGGTTCCAGCCGATCCACACGATCGCCGCGACCGCAGCGGCGAGGAGTGCGACGACGCTCGGGTAGAACCATGCGGGAGGGGAAGCGGCACCCCCGGGATGGGCAGCGCTGCTGCTCTCCGGAGTACCCAAGACCTCCAGGTCCGTTCCCGCCGAGCTGCTGGCGCCTGCCGAGTCGTCGACCCGTACTCCGATGAAATACGATCCGGGCGCGTCGATCGAGCAGGAGAGCGTGGAGTTGTTGCCACCGACGAACGTGCAGCCCACCGGAAGTCCGGTGTACTGCACCGCCAGCGGTGCGGTCCCCCCCGTGGTCGCGAGAGTCAGGTTCACGCTTGCGTTTGCGAGGACCGGATTCGCGCTGGGTCCGAAGGCAACGATCGAGAGGACCGGATTTACGTTTAGCCCGAAGCTCGAGACGGCGCTCGCGCCGAGGGCATCGATGAGCAGTACGTGCACGGGGTAGTCCCCTACAACCGATGGGGCGCAGACCAGCGTCGGTTGGTTGGCGCTCGGGCATCCCGGAGGGAGTCCGAGGTACTGGAGCGAGTAGGGCGCCACTCCGCCAGAGGCGTTCACCGCGATGGTCACCGGTCGTTCCAGGTCCGTAGCTGGGGGCGCGGCGCTCGCGAGGGTGATGGTCGGCGGGGGTGCGACCGTCACCGTGATCGATTGCGAGGCCCGCAGACCGAGCGCATCGGTCACGACGACCGAGACCGGGTAGCTGCCCGCCGCCGCGAACTGGACATACATCACGGCGGTCCGATTCGCTCCCGCGGGGCTCCACTGGTACTGGAAGGGAGCCACACCGCCCGAGGAGACGTTCGCGGAGAGCTCGACCGCCAGGCCCACCTCGGCGGGGTTGGGCCGGACCAGGGCCGTCAGGCCGATAGGAGGGAGCACTTCGACGATACCGGAGTAGTTCGTCTGTCCCGCCACGACATCGGTGACCGCGGCGGTGACAAGGAATGCGCCCGGTGATGAGAACGCGTGCGTCACG
>JAKIWO010000086.1 GCA_022749995.1 Thermoplasmata archaeon
CGAGGGCCGCCAGATTGCAGCGCGCGTCGAGGGCTGCGAGTAACTCTTGGATCCCCGTTGCCCGCTCCCGCACCGGTTCCGCCAGCATATCGCTGACACCAGCCGGCAGCGTGGTTGGTACTGCGATCCGCAGCGGGTCCTCCTTCTTCGGAGATCGGTGCTTCGCCGCACGCGTCGGCGTGCGAAGGCCCGGCACCCAGACCTGCCACTCGTGTCCGCGGCGGCTCCGGCCCGAGGAGGTCTCTGCCGGAAGGAACAGTCGGGGGGAGTCGACCCTCAGCACCTGGGCGAGCCCGCTCCTCTCGGCAAGGGTGGCGGCGTTCCGTTGCACCTCGGCGGCGATCGGTTCGGGGGCGCAAATGAACGCCTTGGCCGGCGATTCCGCACCCGCCCGGGCGCGCAGGCGCCACTTGAGATGGATGGCGATCCGATCGACCTCGGCCGGTAGATGGCCACCGCGCGGAGCCCGCACTTCGGCGGCGCCGGCAGGGAGCTCCGCGTACGCTTCGCCGCCGGGCCAGGTGAAGCTGACGAACCGCTCCGGCAGCGTCTCCACGACCTCGACCATCGACGGTGCGATCCGGACCGCCGGCTGGCCCTCGATCGCCACGGCAAGGGTCTGGCTCTTCACGGCTTCCCGGACCCGCTTGGGGTCCAGCGTCTCCAGCATCGAAAGGATCCTCCGGTGGTAGACCGGATACGCTTGCCGGATCGCCTCCTTGTCGAAGCGGATGCTCACGCGGCGCTGGGTCCAGGGCCGACTCGGGCCGAACACCTCGACTTTCACCGCGCCGGCGAGGCGGGCGAGCACGGGAAGTTGGGGAAGCAATCGGGCCGAGTCCTCGTCGCGCACGGCGACGAGCACGAGTTGTGGAAGCGGTTCGCTCCGCGAGACTCCCCAGCCATCGCGCGCACGGTCGAGTGAGGCCACGAGTCCCTCCCAGACCGGGAGCGAGCGCTCGGCATCGGCGTCCAGCAACGACTCCTGCACGGGGGTGATGCGCCGCTCGAACAGGCTCCGATCCTCCTCCGGTGTGTCCCGATGGACAGCTTCGGAGGTGAACGGCAGCACCGGTGCCAGTAGCTCGCTCAGCCGCGAGAGGAGCAAGGCGATCACTCGTGCCACCGCAAGCCGCGAGGCCGACGGGAGGGTTGCCGTGCGCCGAGGTCGTGTGAGCCTCAGGTATCCGTCCCGCAGCTCCCGGTCGATGAACGAGACCAGTTGGGAGAATCCCGCCTCCCACTCTCCGCGGTCGTACTCTGAGATCACTCGGGCGCGCAGTCGCTCGAAGCGGGCGAGCATCGCGAGGTCTTCGGGGAGAAGTTCCCCTAGTCGGAGAGGGGCGGAGGGCGCCGGAAGGCTCACACCGTCCCGAGCGATCTCCTCGTGCAGCTCGACGAGGAGCGTTCCCAACCGAGCGAGCCAGCGCGCCTCCTCGGTGACCGAGTCCTGGAAGCTGCGACGGGAGCTGCGCCCCCGGACCAGCTTGAGCAGGGTGATCCGCGCTGCCTCCGCCGGCAGCGCGGCCGGAATGTCGAGTTCGGTGGGCTCCCCTGGCAGCGGGTCGACGCTCTGCAGCCGGAGCTCGCGGCCCGGGAGTGGACCGGTGGCCCACGCCGCGAGCAGCTCGTGCAACAGTGCCGGCGCGCGGCGCCTCGCCGGTAGGAAGAGCCAGGTGGGCCCGGCTACGTTGGCCGCCCGTAGCCGCAACCAAGTCGACAGCGGCTCGGCGAACGGGGAGCGCAATCCCTGGCGGACCGGGGCAGGGGCGGCTTGCCCGCACTTGCAGGACCCCGTCGATCCGCTGGGGGAGAGACGTCCGCAGGCCGGACACAGCCGGAGGGCCGGGTCCTTCGGATTCGAGCTCGGAATTCCGTCGCTGACCGGCCAGGCGAGCAGCTCGGAAGGCGCCGGGAGCGGCTCCTCCGGCAGGAGTCGAGCGTACAACTCGGGGACGCCCTGAGGTAGACGGCCCAAGTCGAGGCTCCACGCGGTGCCCGGACGCCACACCGTCGGCTGGCTACAGACCAGGCAGTGGGGCACCCCGCGGTGCACTCGCAGCTCGGCGAACACGAATCCATCGTCGAGGAGTTCCCGCAGCACGCAGGCTTCGGCGGTGTCGAGCGGAAGGCCCGTGTACTTGTGGCGGGGTTCTCCCCCGATCATTCCGTCGGCGCGCAGCACATCCGGTCCGGGCCAGTGGAGGGTTCGTCCCAATTGGGCGTCGGCCGGGCCGTGCGCCGGGGTCATCGTGACGATCCCCGTGCCGGCGTCGTTCACCTCCGGCGTGGCTTGGACAGTGCCCGCAGGCGCGGGCAGTTCGCGTAAGGCGGGCACACTATCGGCCAGCGGTGAGCGGTACGCCGTTCCGGCCCAGGCCGAGCCCGGTCGCTCCTCGAGGATCTCAATCGTCCCGCCCGGCATCCACTCCTCCAGCCGCGGGAGCGCGGCCTTGGCG
>JAKIWO010000087.1 GCA_022749995.1 Thermoplasmata archaeon
CGACGCCCCAGGCGCAGGAGCTCCGAGAGCGCTCCGTGGGCGTACCACTGGAGTTCGTCCAGCACGAGGAACAACTTCTGGTCGGGCCGCCGGGACAGTAGACGGGACCATAGGAGCGCCAGATACACGCCCAGCAGCAGGCGGGCCCCGGACTCACCCAACTCCGCGGCCCCTCCACTCACCACCGTGATCGCGTGCGGACGGTCGACCTCATCGAGCGACCAGTCCGGCGTGGTCGAGCAGAGCAACCGCCGCAGCGCGCTCGAGCGGGTGATCTCTCCCAGGAGCCGCCGGGCCCCCTCGCCCTCCTCTCGCCGAGACCGGCTCCAGGCGTAGAACCGTCGGGCGGCAGCCCGTCCGGGCTCGCTCCATCCTCCGAAGCAGCTCTCCTCTCCCTCGAGGAGCGCGTGCGCCTCTACGAGAGTGGCCCCTGGAGATTCCGCGGCCGCGGCGAGAGCCGCATGGAGGTGCTCTTCGATACGGGGCCCCCAGAACGACGTCTCCGGAAAGCGTCCGAGGCGCACCTGCCGCAATGCCAGGACCAGCTCCCCGATCGTCCGTTCCCGGGACTCGCTGCCGAGCGGACCGGCCTCGGTGGTGCACGCCAACGCGTTCAGCGAACAGCCGGAAGCTCCCGGCGCCACCCATCGGAGGTCGTGCCGCTCCGAGGTGGAGAGCAGTTCCACGAACCGGTCCGCGGTCTCGCCAACGGGGTCGAGGAGGAGCACGCCGCCGAGCTGCGTCGCGTTCCGCGCCAGACGGAGTAGCGAGGAGCTCTTTCCCGTACCGGTCTCGCCCAGGGCCAGGAAGTGCCGCCCCTCGCCCGGAAGCGCACCGATAGAGGCGGTCTCTCCGGAATCGGTGAGACCGAGCGGCAGGCGCAGGGAGCCCGGCGTTGACTCCGGGGGGATGTCGGCAAACTCCCACGGTGTTGGAAACAATGCCGCAAGTTCGGATTCGGCGAAGTCAATAGGAGCTCCTGTGGACCGACCCCAAGCTTTCGGGGCGCAGAGTTGGACGCCCGCCCCGCCGGGATAGCGCAGAGTGGCCGCGACGAGACGGCTCATCGAGTCGGTGACGCCCGGAGAAGACGGGGGGACAATCTGCGCCGTCAATCGCACGGCCCACAGCGGTTCTTGGCGGCGCTCCTCGATCCGATTGCGCAGCCTCCGCTCCGGATCGTCCGCTGGGGAGAGCCGGTCGCGTAGCGCCGGCGCTGGGGGCTCCACTGGTCGCTTCAGGAGAGGGGGAGGCGGCGCTTCGTACCGACCTGGAGTCGCGACGAGACGAAGGAGACCGCCCGGGCGCGCGGCCCTCAAGCCACGGCAGAGCCCGTCTGGAATGGGGGTCTCGGTCGACAGAGGGAGGCGAGGAGCCCCGGGGGGTCCTATGGCGCGCGCCACCCGCGGCGGGTGCTCGTCGAAGGTCGGCTCGACGCTCGCGAACCACTGTCCCGGGTCGTAGCACGGTAGCAGGGCGCCCCTCAGCCAATTCGGGCCCACTCGACCGGAGACTCCGAGCAGGAAGGAGGAGCGAACTCCCGTGGTCCAGCAAAGCTCGAGGCCGATGCCGAGGGCGGTGGCCGACCGAAGTGCCGAGAGCAGCCCTTGCCCGAACCGCCGCTCCCGTTCGACGTCCCACCGCAGCGGCCGCCCGTAAAACCGGAACCAGTGACGTCGTTCCCGCTCGCGACTACGTACCGACCGAAGCACGACTCTCGTGGCCCGGGTTTTCGACAGAACTAGGCGCCCGAGGCGGCGGAGCATGAACGGTGCCGCCGGCGCTCGGCTCGTCACCGTCAAGTAGCGTCTCGTGCCCGCTGCGGTCGAGTCGCACCTGTGTCGTCGCTGGAAGAGGAGATCACCCGGGTCGAGGAAGAGATCCGGAACACCTCCTACAACAAGGCGACCCAAGGGCACATCGGGCGACTTCGGGCGAAGGTCGCGGCGCTCCGGCTCGAGCGCGAAAAGCGTGCGAAGGGCTCGGGCGGCGGGCTCGGGTACGCCGTCCGCAAGAGTGGCATGGCCACCATCGGTCTCGTCGGCTACCCCTCGGTCGGGAAGTCGACTCTGCTCACCGCGATGACCGGCGCGGCGAGCCAGAGCGCGGCCTACGACTTCACGACGCTCACCATCATTCCCGGAATGATGCAATGGGGGGGCGCGGCGATCCAGGTGCTGGACATGCCCGGACTCGTCCCGGGGGCAGCCAAAGGGCGGGGCCGGGGCCGCGAGGTCCTCTCCGTGGTACGATCGGTCGAGCTGGTGCTGTTCATGATCGACGCGGAGCACACCGACTTCAAGGCGCTGCTCGCCGAGATCGAGAACGCCGGCATACGAACCAACTCCCGGCCACCGAAGATCGTGGTGACCCCGGCGTCCCGGGGCGGGGTGGTCGTCTCGAGCACGGTGAAGCTGACGCAACTGGGGGAC
>JAKIWO010000088.1 GCA_022749995.1 Thermoplasmata archaeon
ACCCATCTACCCAATATTGCGTAGCTACGCACTTCTTATATTCTCTGCCCGGCTCGTGCCGGCATGCTGGCGCTCTCCCACGGCCGGAACCGACCGGCGACGCTGCCGGTCGCGGTCCAGGAAGCCGGCGCGGCGCTCGCCCGGGGCGAGCCGGTGCTTCTCTTCGACGCCCCCGACCGGGAGGGAGAGACCGACCTCGTGATCCTCTCCGAGCTCGCCACCCCCGAGCTCATCCGGCTCCTGCGCCGCGACGGCGGCGGAGTGCTGTTCACGGCGATCTCCGCGGAGCTGCGCGAGCAGCTCGGTCTGCCGTTCGTGGCGGAGATGCTCGAGCTGAGCGAGTCCAAGTTCCCCGTGACCCGCGAATTGCGGCACGAGACGCTACGGTACGACCGGCGCAGCAGCTTCGGCGTCTCGGTCAACCACCGTTCCACGTTCACGGGCGTCACCGACAACGACCGGGCCCGGACGGTCCGCGCGTTGGGGGAGCTCGCCCGCGCGGCACCGCGCCTCGATCCCGAGACGCTGCGGCTCCGATTCACGAGCGAATTCGCCTCGCCCGGCCACGTTCCCATCCTGTACGCCGCCCCGCGGCTCCTCGCCGAACGTAAAGGCCATACTGAGCTCACCATCTCGCTCGCGCGCATGACCGGTCTCTCCGAGTGCGTCACCGGTTGCGAGATGCTGGGGGACTCGGGCGGGGCCCGCTCGCCGGAGGCAGCGGCCCGGTACGCTGCCGAGCACGGCTGGCGGTTCCTCGACGGGGAGACGGTGCGCGAGGCGTGGGACCGATGGGCCGCGTGATGGCCACGGGGGTCTTCGACCTCCTCCACCCCGGTCATCTGTTCTTCCTGACCGAAGCGCGCAAGCTCGGCGACGAGCTCGTCGTGGTCGTGGCACGGGACCAGACCGCCCGACGGCTCAAGCGCGAGCCGTATGTCCCGGAGCAACTCCGCCGCGAGATGGTCGAGGCGCTCAAGCCGGTCGACCGGGCAGTGCTGGGCAGCACGACCGACATCTACGCCACGGTCGAGGAGTATCGTCCGTCGGTGATCGCGCTCGGGTACAACCAAGTCTGGGATGGGAAGGAGGTGGAGGCCGAGTGCGCCCGCCGTGGGGTCACCGTGCGCGTAGTGCGGCTGCCCGCCCGCCCGCACGACGACCTCGCCACGCGCCGGATCGTCGAACGGATCCTCGAGCGGGCCAAGCCGCCGGCGGAGGCGAGCCCGTGAAGCGGATCGGGATCGCGGACACGACCTTCGCCCGCGTCGACATGGCCGCGGCGGCCCGGCGCGCTCTCGGTGCCACCGGCTCGGGCTACCGGCTCTACCGACGGACCGTGCCCGGCATCAAGGACCTGCCGTCGGCCTGCCAGCAGCTCTTCCGCGAGGAGCGGGTGGAGCTCACCCTCGCCCTGGGCATGCCCGGACGGGCCGAGTACGACCGCACCTGCGCCCACGAGGCCTCGCTCGGGCTGCAGCAGGTCGCGTTGGCGGAGGGCCGGCCGATCCTGGAGTGTTTCGTCTTCGAATCGGAGGCCTCCACCGACCGCGAGCTCGAGCAGCTCGCCCGCCGCCGGGCCGAGGAGCACGCGGAGAACGCGTGGAACCTTCTGTTCCGGCCCCGCGCCCTCGCCCGTCGTGCCGGCGGAGGGTTGCGGCAGGGGTTCGCCGACGCCGGTCCGGTGCGGCCGGGTTAGACTCTAGGATCTCAAGGAAGAACAACCATGGCAAAGAAAGCAGTAGAAGGACAGGGGATCCGAGTGGCGATCGTGGCAAGCGAGTACAACTACGACGTGAGCTCGCTGATGCTCGAGCGGGCCAAGGAGGAGGTAGAGTTCCTCGGCGCCCGGCTGGGACCGGTGCT
This sequence comes from Thermoplasmata archaeon, assembly GCA_022749995.1. Taxonomy (GTDB): domain Archaea; phylum Thermoplasmatota; class Thermoplasmata; order Lutacidiplasmatales; family UBA184; genus JAKIVR01. The sequence continues at coordinate 1,867 of JAKIWO010000088.1, forward strand.
GCGCACGCCGGGCGTCTTCGACATGCCGCTCGCCGTGAAGCTGCTGCTCGCCCGCTCCGACGTCGACGCCGTCGTCACCCTGGGCGCCGTCATCGAGGGCGAGACCGACCACGACCAGGTCGTGATGCAGCAGGCTGCGCGAAAGATCACCGACCTCTCCGTCGAGTCGGAGAAGCCCGTGGGGCTCGGCATCTCCGGGCCGGGGGAGACCCGGCTCCAGGCGCAGGACCGGATCGAGAACGCCGCCCAAGCGGTGCGGGCCGTCGTCAAGATGGCCCAGCGAATCGAGTCGCTGCGCCAGTAGGCCCGGCCGCTAGCCCGCGCCCGGCGGTGGAGAACTCTCCACCGGGGTCGCGGCCGGGGCCGGCGGCGGGCTCGCTCCGCCGCGCCGGGCTCGCAGCGCCACCTCGGCGAGCAGGAGCACGACCGCGATGGCCGCCAGGGCGAGGTAGAGAGCCCAGGGCGGGGTCGAGGAAGTGCTGCCCGAGCCCGAACCGCCCGGGCCCTTGCTGG
>JAKIWO010000089.1 GCA_022749995.1 Thermoplasmata archaeon
AACGGCACGGGTGGGTACACCATCCGGTGGCTCGCCGCGGAGGCGGTGGTCGCCATCAAGGGGGACTTTGCGGCGAGCATCCCGCTCTACGGGTTCTCGTTCAACTTCCTCGGCGCGGAGGTGAAGGTCGGCTTCAACCTCGACATCGACATCGCTCCGCAGGTGGCGCTCGACATCCTGATGATGCCGGCCACGATGAACAGCACCGAGCTCTCGCAAGGGATCGACCTCACGATCACCCAGCTCATCGGCGTGCTCAGCCTGCCCATCACCGTCGACGTCTCCTTCGGGATCGGGATCGCCTCCGTGGCTGTCGGCGGGACCATCGGGGTCGACGTCCAGTTCCTGGTGAGCCCCGGACCGTTCGAGCTCTACCAGCTCTGGGTCAACGGCTCGATGTTCGTCAAAGCCCAGATCTTGTTCTGGAGCGGGATGTGGAGCTTCGTAGGGCCCGGCATCATCTACCACTGGATCGCCCCCGTGTTCGCTCCCCGGACGGGGGGCGCGCCGGGGCCGGTCACGTACAACAACGGTAGCGGAGTGAGCTGGAACCTCACCAGCCGGTACTACAACGGGAGCGGCTACGACCGGAACGTCTGGTCGCCGGCCGGCACGCTCGGCCCGGCCATCTCCGACATCTATCCGTCCACCCAGCTCGCCGGCGCTTCGACCCCCGCGGGGGCGTTCCTGTTCTACACCGACGACCGTGTGACGCAGCCGGTCCGCGCCGGACTCGGGATCTCGGCGGCCCGGCTCGACCCGAACACCAATGCGCTCTCCACGATACCGGGCCCCGTGGACCCCGGGTTCGTCACGAGCCAGCCCGAGGCGACCGCGCTGCCGGACGGCTCGGTGTACGTGCTCTGGAATGCGCTCCCGGCGGCCGACGCCGCCAGCTTGAGCGGGCCCTCGTCGATCACGAACCTGCCGCTGCACGGCGCCTACTACTATCCCTCGAACAACTCCTGGGGAGCGGTCCATGATTGGACCTCGAGCGGCGACGCCCAGTCGTACCGGGTCGACGACACCGGAGGCGCCGGCGAGGTAGCCGTCCTGCGCACCCCGGGCTTTCTGCCCAGCAACACCGGCGCCGAGACGCTCACGATCTTCAACCTCAGCACGGGTGCCCAGCTTTCCAACCTGGGCGTCCGCGACCTCTCGGCGATTGACGGAGTGCACGGCGTGGGCGGTTGGGCGATCGTGACGGACCTCGGCGGTAACTTCTCCGTCCTCAACACCGTCAACAACGGGACCCACCCCTTCCCCTGCGCGCCGCCGACGAAGGCGAGCCTCCTCGGCGCCAGCTTCGTGGCGGGCACCGGCTCGACCGCGCTCCTACGGTACCGCAGCGTCAATGCGGGTGCGCTCCAGCTCTGCGATGTCGGGACGGGAGTCCCCGTCGCGACGATCCCGACTGGCGGCAACGTCTCCGACGCCCACGCGCTCTACTCGGGAGGGACGTACTACCTTCTCGCCGCGGTCGGCTCCCACCTCGTCGGCTGGACCGTGAGCGGCGGGACGGTCCGCAACCTGACCGTGGCCGGTACTCCCTCGATGCTCCGGTTCGGCCTGCTCCAGGCCGGCGCTTCGCTGTTGGTCTACGACCTCTCCCAGAACGGCCCCCGGTCGGCGCCCACGGTGACGCTCGAGCTCAACGAGCTGCCCGGCAACCTGACCCCGCTGACCAGTAGCTCCCCTCCGAGCAAGGGCCCGGGCGGTTCGGGCTCGGGCAGCACTTCCTCGACCCCGCCGTGGGCGCTCTACCTCGCCCTGGCGGCCATCGCGGTCGTGCTCCTGCTCGCCGTGGTGGCGCTGCGAGCCCGGCGCGGCGGAGCGAGTCCGCCGCCGGCCGCGACGTCGAGTCCGGGGGAGAGTTCTCCACCGCCGGGCGCGGGCTAGCGGCCGGGCCTACTGGCGCAGCGACTCGATCCGCTGGGCCATCTTGACGACCGCCCGCACCGCCTGGGCGGCGTTCTCGATCCGGTCCTGCGCCTGGAGCCGGGTCTCCCCCGGCCCGGAGATGCCGAGCCCCACGGGCTTTTCCGACTCGACGGAGAGGTCGGTGATCTTTCGCGCGGCCTGCTGCATCACGACCTGGTCGTGGTCGGTCTCGCCCTCGATGACGGCGCCCAGGGTGACGACGGCGTCGACGTCGGAGCGGGCGAGCAGCAGCTTC
>JAKIWO010000009.1 GCA_022749995.1 Thermoplasmata archaeon
CCGTGGTGCGAAAGGCCCGCCCGGTCTCGCCTGACCGATATCCTTGCAACGTGGGGACTAGGAGAGGAGCCCGCAATGGAGGCCCGGCGCCGGCTACGGGCAGAGTGGGAGGGCCGTGAGCGCCGCCAAGGTCGTCATCGACACTAGTGTGTTCCTGGCCGCCCGGTACGCCGGGGAGCCGGGGCATTCGGCTTCCCGCCGACTCCTCGATGCGGTGGACGGGGATAGAATCAGGGGCCTCGTGTCGGCCGTCACGCTCGCTGAACTCCGTGCAGGGTTCACCCTAGCCCAGGTCCCCGCATTTTTGGACGCCATTCCTCAGCCACCTTAGGGCCTCCCCTGCCTACTCCATCGCACCCGTGGACGAGGCGATCGCGTTGTTGGCCGGAGAGTTCCGGAACGCGTATGGGATCACCCTTCCGGACGCACTGGTCCTCGCCACTGCAGTGCGCCTTGAAGCGGACTGGGTAGCGACGGAAGACCGAGGGTTGCTTCGAGCGAAGACCGTGGTCGTCACGAAGCGACCGTCCGACATTCCCCTCGGTTCCGCGCCCGCTGGACCGTCGCGGCGCTAGCGATGCGAACTTTTCGGAGTTGCCGGAGAGCGGCACGGGGGCCAGGAGCGGACGCCTGCGGAGACCCGAGTCATCTCGGGCCGGCTACGGGCGAGACCTCAACCCATGGTGGCGTGGGAGGTAGAGAGCCGTCGCTGAGAGCGCTGCAGTACCCAGTTCGTCCTGTGCCCGAGGGGCCCCTCAGTTGTACTGGATCGTGAAAGTACCGTTGTTGCTGAGCAGTAGGTGGCTCGGGGAGGTGATGTGGAGATAGCCCGTGTCCGACTCGCTCTTGACGGTGTGCCCGATGCAGTGCGGAATCGTGAACACGTAGGGCGTCGACGAAGGCGGGAACGAGCCCGAGGTGTTGTTCGCGAACGCAGTTCCGTTGAACGTCAGCGATCCACACAGCGAGGGCTGGACGTAGAAGGTGACCGTCGCGCTCGGAGCGTAGACCGCCGTGACCTGCTTGTTGTAGAGGATCGCCCCGCACACGTCGTGGATGTGCACCAGGTACTTCCCCGGCGGGAGATACTTGTCGTAGTTGATGATCGGGATGGTGACGTTACCGGTCGTCGCATTGGCCGCGAGGGTGTTGGCGTGGGACTTGACCACATGTCCCACGCTGTTCTCGAGCTCCAAGAAGTAGTATCGACCGGCCACCGGCCCACCGAGCTGCGCGGTGTAGTTGGTGCCGATCTGGATGGAGGCGCCCTGCGCGGGCCCACTGACGAACGTGATGTACTGGGCCGGGTAGAAGATCGAAGGCAGCGTGACCCCTCCTCCGTAGGTGCTCTTGGGCATGGTCCAGAAGGACTTGGCCATGGTCCCATTCGGCTGCGTCACATTCCACATCCAGCGGAACTCGAGAGTGAGGTTCCCGTAGGCTGCGTTGGCTTGGATCGCGAGCTTTTCGGTGGAGAGGCGAGCCAGTCCTCCGGTCGGGAAGCTGAGCCCGGCCGGGATGAGCGAACTCCGGTTCGTGTACGCGCCGTTGGTCCAGCCCGGGCCGGTGATGTTGCGGATCTGAGGGGAAAGGCTCGGACTGAAGAGCCCGCTCGGGGCGAGGGGGAACGAGAAAAAGATGCTTGGGAAGTGGACGGAGATCCCGTGGTCGGCGCTAGTGTAGTTCACCACGGCCCACTCCATGACTTCAGTAATCCGGCCGCCGGCCGATAGGTTCGTGCTCGGCTCCTTCAGGGGAAGATAGATCGCCGAAGGCGAGTGATTCGATGTGGGGTTGCAGGTCAGGGAGGTCGATGCCGCAGCGACGCCTCCCGAACCTGAGCCAGCGACCCCCGCGTCGCGAGTCAGGAAGGTCCCGGAGGAGGACAGAGTGAGCAGAGCGAAGAGAATCGCAACAAGGGTAACGAGCACGATGGGATGGGCTCGCGCGCTCAAGGTGCGTCGACCCGACCCCGTCGGTGGGGCGGTTTCCAACCGGTTCATTGCCGGGGTCCCGGGACGCTGGTCATGGTCGGCCGTTACAAGAAGTGGCTAATAAGCTGTAGGGGTATATGCGTATGAATGCGGACTCGGCTCCCGGCCAAGGATGGGCGGCGTCAGCCCTGGGAGTCCGGGCCGGAGGACGTAGAGCTTTCGGTCCGATGGAGACCTCTTCCCCGCGCAGCGTCGGGACCGGAGTGAGCTGACCTCGGTTCGTCCGGGTCTTGGCAGGTGGAGTGCACCTTCCCGGGACCCGGAGCGGGAGCCTCGGCCCGCCCCCAGGTCAACGGGGCGGCGGAGGTGGAGCCTCGCTCCATGCTGCCGGGGGGACGCTCGTCGGAACCCCGGTGGGTGGAGGAGCGCCGGGACCGGGGTGATACTGCGTGGGTGGACCTTGCGGGCCTTTTGGACGTCGGCCGAGCATGACCGCGAGGGCCACCACGACGATCGCGAGCAGCACGATCCCTAGCAGCAGGTAGAGACCCGTCCCGGAGGTGAGGCTCACGGAGCCGGCGCTGGAGGAGGTATGGGGGACAGCGTTCACCTGGAGGGTGAAGGTGGTGGAAGCCGAGTCACCGAGCGCATCGGTGACGTTGGCCGTCACGGAGTAGTTGCCGGCCTTGGAGTAGACGTGGCCCAAGGAGGAGGCGGTGGCGGTGGAGCCGTCGCCGAGGCTCCAGTGGTACGCGTACGGGGCGGTCCCTCCGGAGAGGGCGGAGGTGAGCGCGACGGTGGAGTTGGCGGTGCCGATCGAGGGGGTGGCGGAGGCGGAGAGGGAGAGCGGGGCATTCACCACGATGCTGACGGAGGTCGTGACGGAGTGTCCGACGAGATCGGTGACCGTGAGGTTGGCGGTGAAGGTACCCGGTCGGGGGTAGCCGTGAACGCCGGAAAGGGTCGTGGCGGTAGAACCGTCCCCGAAGTTCCAGTGGAATGCGTAGGGAGCGGCGCCCAAGGTGACGCCCCCCGTGAAGGAGACCGACGTGCCCTGATCCACGACGGCGCGGTTGGCGGTCGCGGTCACCTTGGGCGGCGCCGAGAACAGCCAGGCCGCGGAGCTCACTGTGCTACTCGGCGCAATCCCACCGAACAGGAGAAGCGATCCGTCCGTCGGATTCACCGCGATTCCGGAATAGATTCCCTCGAGTGGGGGACCGGCGACCTCGGCGGTAACGTTGCTCCAGCCACCCGAAGCGAATTCCGAGATGGTCGTGTAGGGCCAGACGCTTGCGGTGCTGTTGACGAGGTAGCCTCCCGTGGCCACGACACTCGCGATGGAAGGCAGGTAGGCCAGCTGCTCGTAGACGAGATCGGGGGCGAGCGGCGAGAGGGTCGAGGTGATATTTCGCCAGGACCCGCCGGAGTAGATCAGGGTCGCGCACGGGGCGCCGGTGCCGCTCGGGTAGAGGGCCATCACGAGGACCCCATGGTCTGCCGGATCGTCGCTGCCGACCGGGTAGAGTAGCCGGCCGAAGGAGCTCCCCGCGAGGGAGGTGACGTTGATCCAGCCTCCGCCCTTGAACAGCCACGTATCGGTGAGGAAGGAGGAGCCGCCGTTGTTGGTGCCTCCGTAGAGCAGGATCTGTGAATCGGTAGAATCGGTCACCATCACCGAGTAGATCCTCCCCGACGGGGGCGTGCCCACCGTCGAGGTGAGGTTCGTCCAGACGCCGTGGTGATACCCCCACGTCGCGGACGTGTAGAGCGTACCTCCGTTGAGGTGTCCTCCGAAGAGGATCATCCCCCGACTTGCGGGGTCGTACGCTAGGACGCCGAGGAGTCGGGCGGGGGGCGTGCCGTTCACCGTGGAAGTCAGGTTGGTCCACGTCCCATTCTGAAAGCTCCAGGTGTCGCCGAGCAGAACCGAGATGGAGTTGGTTCCTCCAAACAACAGCACGTAGCCGTCCGACGGGTCATAGGCCATGGCCGCGCCGGCCCGAGCGGACGGTCCTCCGGAGACCGCCGTGGTCACGTTGGTCCAGAGATAGCCCCCGGGCGAGAGCCCTACGGCGTGGGGCGCGCTCTGTGCGATGGTGGAAGGATCGAGCGAGTGGCGCGCCTCGGCGAGGAGCGCCGCAACCTGGGCCGAATCCACGAGCGAAGCATGCGAGGGAGTTTGGGCAGGGCGGGCGAGGCCGCCCGCCGCGGCGACCGAAAGCCCCGATCCGGCGAGAAGGACCAGCACCAGGACGGTTCCGGCTCGTGGCGCGTAAGCTCTCGCAGGGGGACGGAGTCGCATGCGGGTCGATCGATCTGGGACTAATACTCTCTGGCTTCCATAGGAAGCCGACGAACGGCTCGCCGGGACGCGAAGCTCCAGACGCCCCCTTCTTACCGCAAAATCGAGGCGTTCACTCGGCAGGGTCAAACGCTGGCTCGCCCACGGATCGCAGTTCGTCGGCGATCATCCGTCACCCCCCATCGACACCGGCGACTTCTCGTGAGCCGGGATCGAGCGTCCGGGCCGAAGGCCCAACCCGGACTCCCCACCCTGGCGCCTGGCGGGGTGCCGCAGGACCACTTCGCGGCGCTTCAGCCGGAGGGCGGAGGCGGGGCCTGGCTCCCGCCGGGCGGTGGTGCATTCGCGACCGCAGCCGGGGGTGGCGCTCCCGGTCCTGACAGGTACGGTGCGGGGGGTCCCGGGGGGCTCCTGGGGCGTCGAGCGAGCAGGACGCCGAGCGCCGCCACGACGGCCGCGAGTACGATGATCCCGAGGAGCAGGTAGAGGCCCGTGCCCGAAGTAAGGCTCACCCCCGAGCTTCCCGACGTGTTCGACGGAGCTGCCGTCGAGGCACTTTTCACCTCGACCGTGGTCGTCGCGCTCGTGCTGGTGCCGAGCGCGTCCGTGTGATTCAGGCTGACCGTGTAGTTGCCCGCCTTCGTGTAGGTATGATGGGGCGCGGCGGAGCTGGCGGTCGTGGCGTCCCCCAAGTCCCAGTGGTAGGCATACGGCGCGGCGCCGCCGGTCACCTGGGCAATGTAGGAGACCGTGGACCCGACCGTGGTGGGAGTCGGGAGCGCCGCCGCGGCGAGGGTCAGGGAAGGATTCACCTCCACGCCGAGCACAGCCGACGCGGTGCGACCCAGAAGATCGGTCGCGGTGAAGGTGACGGTGTGGAGACCCGGGGTCGAGAAGGCGTGCGAGGGCGAGAGCACCGTCGAGTTCGATCCATCGCCGAAGGCCCAGTGGTAGGCGTACGGCGAGGTGCCCCCGGAAGCGGTGCCGGTGAAACTCACGGTCCCCCCGTCGTCGACCGAGGTCCGCGAGACGTTCGCGGAAGCCTGCGGTGCTCCGGAGAGAACCCAGGTGAAGGTCAACAGCCCGGTCCCGGACAGCCCTCCGAACGCCAGGATTCCCGCCCCTCCCCCGAGCGCTGCGGTGGCCTCCTGGTAGCCCACGCTGGGAGGACCCCCCACGAGGAGCGTGAGGTTCGTCCACGCGTCGGCCTGGTAGGCAATGGTGCTCGAGTAGAAGCCGATCCCGCCGGATTTGGTGACGAAATCGGGCTGGTAGACGACCACCGACCGGAGGCCCGGGAGATACTGCGCTTGGGGAAAGAGGGAGGAGGTAGGCTGGACCGGGACCGAGGACGAGAGGTTCTGCCAGTTCCCCGACCGGAATAGGTAGGTCGCTGCCCGGACCGTGGTGCTGTTGAGGAGATTGCCACCGTACAGCAACACTCCATGATCGGGAGGATCGTCCGCGCCGGTCGGAGTGATCGCGATGCCGAAGCTCCAACCCGCGGTGGGGGTGATGTTCCTCCAGTGGTCCGCCTGGAAGGTCCAGCTGTCGGAGAGCGCCCCGGAACCGTTCGTCGAGCGACCGCCGAAGAGAAGGAGCCCCGAGTCGGTCGTGTCAGGGGAAAATGCGAAGCTGATCCGAGGGCTCGGTGCGGTGCCGGCGATTGCGCTGATGTTGGTCCAGACCTTGTTGTGGTACGTCCACGTGACCATGGCGGGTGGCCCGTTCACCAGCATCCCAAACAGGACGACCGCCATCGACGTTGAATCGTAGGCGAGTTCCGGGAAGAGCAGGGGCGGTGGAGTGCCGGTCACCATGCTCGTGATGTTGGTCCAACTCCCGTCTTGAAAAGTCCAGCTGTCCGTGGCGTAGTGGACCCCGATCAGCATGCCGCCGAAGAGCAGCACATACCCATCGCCGGCGTCCCATGTCATCGCCGATATCCGGGCGGAAGGAGCGATAGGCAGGAGCCCCGACAGGTTCGACCAGACATATCCGCCGGCCGAGGCCGACGGGGCGCCCTGGGGATGAATCGATGCCACCGCGGGTGTGTTCTTCGACGATGCGGCGCCCCGCCCCGTCTCCGAGTTCAACGGAGTCACCGGTGCGGAGCCGGCCGGGGCATGCGGCCGGTGGGCGGCGACCGCCGAACTCACTCCTGCCGATGAGATGAGTATCAGGACGACGGCGATCTGGAGAGCTCTGGCCCGACGCGTTCGTTGACTCCGGGAATCCCCGAGGGCCATGCCGGGCCATTCCCTCCCTGGCTATAGAACGGCGGGGTGCAGACCGAACGGCGTGCGGGAGGACCCGGTTTGCCCCCGTCCGCCGCCAGCCGATACCACCACGACTCAGCCGCTCGGTTCCCCGGCCCCCCTTGCGAATCTATCGGGGGGCTGGGCAACCAAGCGGACCCGCGCCGGCTGGCTGCGGGGAGGCGCCGACCTTGGATTCGGGGCCGGGCGATACTGCCGGCAGGGCTCGTAGTTCAGAACCGGTCGGTCTCGTGCACGGTCCAACGAGGATCCTGCACTCCCAGCGCCCCCCGGACCACAGCCGTGCTGCTCTCGTGCCGAACGGACCGCGCCATGAAGACATACCAGCCGGCCCTCACGAGGAAGTACTTCCGAGCCTCCAACTCCGAGCGAAGGTCCCGTAGCGGAGAGAGGTTCCACGCCAGCACCCGCCCTCGGGCTTTTTCCTCCAGCGCGTCGAGGAGCGAGCGTGCCGCCGTCGGCCCCTCGGCCAGCAGCTCCGAGCACCGGATGCGGTCGTGGTCGACCTCGACACGGGCGTATCCCCGGGTGCGGCCGACCCGGGGCACGACGATCAACTCCTTCTTGGCATCGAGCTCGTCCATCGCGGCCTGCTTCGCGAGCGTCCCTGGAAGTCGGGGAGTGAAGCCCACACGGCCTCGGGTCGCTCGGGAGTGGAGAACGTCGAGGGCCGGTAGGTCGGTGCGCCGTGCCGCTCGAGTGCGGGACACGCGGCGCGCCCGTCCCCGGGGTCGCGGGACCGCTCGCACCGCGAACGGGTTGAGAAAGACGTCGCGGTATCCGAGGCGTTCGTACACCCCGTGGGCTCCCCAGGAACGATTCGTCCATAGCGCGACGTGCTCGATGCCTTCCTCCCGTTCCCGCCGGTGGACCTCCTCGATCATCTGGCGGGCGATCCCGCGACCGCTCCGATCCGGACGCGAGCCCACCAACGCGACGCCGGCGATGCGCCCGCGGCTGCCGTCCGGGTACGTGTACGGAGGGCGGCTCACGAACGTCTGGCCCACGACCTCCCCCCTCTCGACTGCGAACACCCCGACGTACTCGGCGAACGCTCCGTGGGACCGCCAGCTCCGAATCTCGCGGGGTGTGAGGAACCGACCGAACGAACCGATGTTCGTGGCTGCTCGAGTCGTCTCCATGCTGGGCTGGAGTTCGTCGTAGGTCAGGAACCGCATGTCGCGTGGACTCGAGTCCACGCCCGTCAGATATAGCCGACTTTCACCCGAGAGCGGCCGTCGTTCGCCGCTCGAAGGTCGCGTCAGGGTCCGTCGTCGCCGGCGAACTGCCCCTGGCCCACGGTGTTTGCGAAACCGTCATGCCCCCACCGCCGGTGTCGGACGACTGCATGGTGTGGCGACCTCACGGCTCTCGCGGTCGTGCGTTGGGGACCCTACTGCTGCTCGCCGCCGTTTGCCTCAGCACCCTCGGCTCCCCTATAGGGACGAACTCGCTCCGACACGACGCTCTGCCTCCCGGTTCGACCGGGGGGCTCGAAGTCGGCCGGGGAGGTTCAGGACTCCAGCTTCCTCACCTCCATGCTCCCCACGACCCTCCGATTCTCCCGATCTGGCAGTCGATGGGAACGGCTCGCCACTTCCCGGGACTGTTCAACCCGAGCCTGGCCACCGATCCCCTCGACGGCGAGGTGGTACTTTTCGGCGGCTGCCCGGGAGTGACCTGCTCCGGGAAGAGCGCGTCGAACGCGACGTGGACGTACTCGAGCGGAACGTGGACTCAGCTGAATCTCACCACGTACCCGCCCGCACGGACGGGGGGGCAGATGGGCTGGGATCCCGTAGACGGCCAAGTGGTGCTGTTCGGAGGCGACGGCTGCCTCAATCCGCCGACCTGCACGATGAGCGGCGCCCTCAACGACACCTGGAGTTTCGCCGCCAATCGGTGGACTCAACAGTTCCCGGTTGCGTCTCCCCCCGCGGCGTACGAGGGGGCGATGGCCTTCGACCCGAGCTTCCCCGGCATGGTGCTGTTCGGCCAGCTCAACTTTTGCCTTGGCCACTGCGGCACGTGGGTCTTCTCCGCAGCCAACTGGACCTGGATCAATGTCACCGGTGGCCCGATCACACGGTACGATGACTCGATGGCCGAGGCCCCGGCCCAGAATGGAGCCCTGCTGTTCGGCGGGGTGGCCAACGGCAACTACCAGGATGACAGCTGGCTCTTCTCGAACGGGAGCTGGCACCGGCAGGCCTCCACCTTCCTTGTCCCGGTCCGCTCCGAGGCCGCGATGACCTACGACTCCAGCCTAGGCGAACCCGTGCTGTTCGGCGGGGTCTACGTGACGCTCTCGAACTTCCCGGGAGTGACCTACGACGACACCTGGATGTTTGGGGCCTCCGGCTGGACGCAACTGACCAACAGTCCCACGACACCGGGGGCGCGGAGCGCCTCGGCGATGGCGTTCGACCCGTCGTCCGGAGTGGTCGTTCTCGTCGGAGGTTGCGGCGGCGGAGGATGTCCGTACTCCGACTCCTGGGCGCTGGGCGGGGCCAACAATGTAGGTCTCCAAGCGCAGCCGGCGGCCTGCGCGACGGTCGTGTTCAACTCGATGCCGCTGGACTCCGGCGGCGCCCGGACCTTGCTGAATGCGACCTATCCGCTCTCCGCCCGAGGCTGCGCGAGCGCGACCCAGGTTTCGGTAGCCGCGGAAGGCGCGCTCGTGCTCACCGTGATCTCCAACAATTCAACGGTTGGGTGGAACGGAACGGTCCGGGTGCTCGGGTCGGGGACGATCGTGGTCAATCTGACCGCGGCGTCGAACAACGGTAGCAGTGGCAACGGAGCCAGCCCCTCCGCGGGTCGGACGCTGAGCAGCTACTATCCTCTGTTCGCCGCGGGAGCCGTGGCCGGGGCCGCGGCGGCGGCCATTCTCCTGTTTACCCGATACCGTCGGGGTCGGTCGACTGCGCCGCGGCCCCCCCCACTCGATCCGCCGAGTCCGCCCTCGACGTAGTCGTTCGCGGACCCGTCGCCCGAGCTGGCGGGCGCGCGAGGAAATACTGGGAGGCACTCCGGCGTCCCGGGGAGCCCATGGTGCAGAAAGTGACCGAAGTGGTGGGGACGTCGACGCAAGGGTTCGCGGCCGCGGCAAAGAATGCCGTGGAGGTTGCGGCGAAGACGGTGCGAAACCTGCGGTGGTTCCGCGTGGTGGAGCTCGAGGGCCAGATCCGAGAGCAGAAGGTCAGCGAATTCAAGGCCACCGTGAAGATCTACTTCGACATCGAAGAGGGCTAGCCGGACAGCGGGCGGGCCGGACCGGTCACCTGCGCGATCCCGAGTTTGGTCCGTTCTTCGGCGGTAAAGGGCGGAGCCCGCTCGTAGCGATAGATCGCCTCGGTGAGGCGGGGGTCGGAGAGCGGGCAGATCGCCGCCGCGACCTCCGGCGGGTCGAGCGCGAACTGCATCGCCGCCTCGATCAGCGTCCGTTGACGGTCACGGGTGAGATACCCTAACGCAAGGACCGGTTGCAGGGTCAGACGAAGTTCCCGGATCTCGGCAGGAGGGACGCCGGGACCCCGATCCCCCGGCGCCCCCAGTGCGCGGCGGCCGTCGAGCAGCCCCTGCTGATGGGGGTCGCTCGCCAACAGCGTGCCGCCGGTCTCGCGGAGCAAGGGGATCAGCGACTCAGCTGCTGCGCGGTCCAGGAGGCTCCACGGGGCGATCACTATCCGGATCTGTTCGCGGCGCACGAGTTCGGCCGCCTCCTGGTCGATCGTACCGGTGGGGGATCGGAGGGCCAGCGTCCCCACCCGCTCTCCGAGCAGTTCGTTGCGGAGCCGCCGGAGCGATCCGGCCCGATCCATGGAGAGGGCCTGCTCCAGGTCGAGGGCCAGTACGTCGATCCGGTGCCGGCCTAGTCGTCGCAGCGTTCCCTCGATGGCCTCGGGTGCCTTCTCCACACTCGCGCCCGGTACGAGGAAGGGGTCCAGCCGGCAGACCACCACCGGCACGGGGAGGCTCCGGGCCACACGGCCCACGCTGAGCTCGGCCGGACGCGGGTCCTCCTGCCCGCTGAGGTCGACAAGGCTCGCCCCAAGGCCGAGGGCGTGCCGCAGCAGGCCGCCGGAAAGCACGGAGGGCGCCACCGCGGAGGCCGGAGGCGGTGACACCCCGATCGTCGCCACCGGACCGACCCCCGTCAGGACTCGCTGCTCCACTGCTAGGACCCCCCCGGCGGCTCTTGGCCTGCCCGGGTACGGTCCAGAGCTCCGCTGCCGAGTTAAGCGGCCGGGGCACTGCCCGGGCCGTGGTGACCGCGGCGGGAGCCTGGGCACTTCCGCTCTCAGAGCGTTACCGGCCGTCGAAGCTCTCGGAGGTGGTCGGCAACGCAGCTGCGGTAGCGAGCCTCCGACGCTGGGGAGCAACTTGGGTCGCGGGTGGGCCCCTCCCCCGCCAGCGCGCGGCGCTGCTCGAAGGCCCGCCGGGATTGGGCAAGACCACCACGGCCTGGGCGCTCGCCCTGGAGTTCGGCTGGTCGGTGGTCGAAATGAACGCCTCCGATGCCCGCAACCGCGGAGCCCTCGAGCTGGTCGCCGGACGGGCCGCGATCTCTGGCGGCTTTTCCCTCGATGGTACCTTTCGTCGCGTTCGTGACGGCGGCCGAACCCTCATCCTGCTGGACGAGGCCGACTGCCTCTCCGGCCGCGCGGGCGACGGGGGAGAACGGAAGGCACCGAAGCGACCGCTCCGGGACTTCTTGCAGACCCGCTATGGGACCCTCGCCGCCCTGACCGAGGCGTGGGGACTCGGACAACCCCGCGCTCCCCCGCCGTTCGAGAGTTGGGAGGCAGTCCCGCTCACCGGGGGTCGCGGAGCGTGGACACGATTGCCGGCGGCGCGCCGCGACCTGGCCGAATGGGAGCATGCGTCGGCTCCCCACGACCTGAGCGACCGAGGAGGCCTCGGCGCGATCGCGGCGCTCGTCCGGACTACCCTGCAGCCGCTCGTACTGACGGTGAACGACCCGACGTCGCTCACTCGGTACTCCCCGGTGTTTCGCAGCTCGGTCCTGCGGGTCCGCTTCCTCCCCATTCCCGCGCTCGAATTGCAACGGCGGCTGGACCAGATCGTCGACGCGGAGCGGCTGCATGTAGCTCCAGGCGCGGTGGAGGCCATTGTCCGCCGGAGCGGAGGGGACCTCAGGGCCGCGCTCACCGACCTCGAGGCGATCGCGCCGTTGCCGGCCGGCCCAGGGCAACTCTCTGTGCTCGGGGGCCGGGACCGAGCCGGCGAGTTCGAGTCGTTCATCTCGGAAGCCTTGAGCCGCCCCCGTTGGTGGCGGTCGGTCGAGATCCGCGACCGGATCGATGCGCCACCCGATGACCTGCTGCCCTGGGTCGAGGAGAATGCCCCGCGCGCCGCACGAGATGACCTACACCGCCTCGCGGTGACGGAGACGATCGCCCATGCAGAGCGGCTCCTCTCCCTCGCCCGCCGTACGCGTCACTTCGGGCTGTGGTCGTACGCTTCCGAGCTGCTCACCGGCGGAGTATCGGTCGCGCTGGACCGTCCGGAGAGCGCCGGCCCCGTACGGGTCATGTTTCCCAGCTTCCTCGGCGACATGGGACGGATGCGGGCCACGCGGGTGACCCGAACGGCGATCCTTCAGAAGCTCGGCCGTTCGGTACATGCCTCCCGCCGCCGCGCGAACGCCGACTACCTCGTGCTACTGTTTGCCGCATTCGACGGAGAAACTCCGTCGTTCGGGGAGAGCCGCCTCGCCGACTTCCGCAGCGGCATCGCTCGCCAGCTCGACCTCACGGTCGAGGAGATGGCGTACCTTCTGGACCGAGCCGCCGATGGCCCGGAGGTCCAGCTCGAATGGAACCGGATTCACCCTCCGGAGCCTGAGCCCGCGCCTGAACCGATTGGGGCCGTGGCCCCGACCGAGGCGGTCGTCCCGACCGAACCGGAAGAACCGGCCCGCGGCAAGCCACGCAAGCGGGCCGCGAAAGCTCGGGCCGCTCCTCCGCCGAAGAAGCGCGTGCAGAGCCAGTTGGGTTGAGCCGCGTCCCGCAGTCCGGCCGTCGATCGGCTCAGTTCGAGCCGCGCCGGGCGGGGGCTGCGGGGGGCGAGGAGGCCGGCCGGCGACTCCAATCGCCGGAGCTCTCCGACAGTAGCCCGAGGGCATGCCACAGGAGTTCGCGCGCGGCCTCTTCGAGTCCACGAGCCGACCCTCCGAGCGTCGCTGGGGGGGGCTCGGTGTAGACCCGCAAGTGGCCTCGCCGTAGACCGAGGAGCAACTGGCCCGGCCCGTCGACTCGGCTCCAGACGAGGAGCGGCTCCCGGGCCCGGTCGTACGTGCCGACCCAGCGCAGCTGGCCGAACCAACGACCGGCGAGGCGGCCGAGCAGTTCGGGAATTGGTTCGGCGGGCGGGAGTCGGACCTCCGCCACGAGGGCTCGCGCCGGCTCCGGGTAGCTGGCGAGCGGGCCGGCGCCACTGCGGGGTGCGAGTTCGTGGGGGCCGAGTCGGTAGCCGGTCGGGTGCCGCAGCACCCGGCCCTCGCGCGACAAGCGCTTGAGCGACCGGGTCAACGACTCGGGATGGGCGTCCAGCGCTCGCCGGATGCCGTTGAAGGTGATCTCCCCCGGGGCTCCCCCCAAGATGGCGAGCACCCGGTCATCGAGCCGTGGCTCGATGGCCAGCGCTGGCTCGGGGCAGGACTCCCGGTTCACGGGTCGATCACCCCGCCGCGCCTTAAACGGGGCTACGCACGCCGGGGTAACCACGTGGCGCGGCCCGCAGCCCGCCGGGGCCCGTGGGCACCGGCATGGGCACCGACGGCTGCGGGTAGGGCCCGATGGAGGTCGACACGGTTCGGCCTACTCCTCGAGGAGCTTGTCGATCTGCTCGAGGATCTCCTTCTCGCGGCTGTCGCCCTTGCGACCGCCTTCCCAGCGCGCGTTGACGAGGTCGACGAGCTGGCTGGCCAGCTTGTCCATCCACGGTCCTTCCTGCTCCTCGAAGCGCTTGGCGATCTTCTGCGCGAGCAGCTGCTGGTAGGCTCGGTAGGCCGTCCAGACCATCGGGCCGTATCCTCGGTGTCCCTCTCCGTCTGAGCACTCTTCTCCCATCGTTTGCTTCCTGCCGTTTCCGGCGAAGGGGCTCACCGGGCGGTGGGGGATGATGAGCGGACGGCCCGAAGGCCGGTCACACTCCGCTAGTCGGGATCGTCCGGCGGAGTCGGCGCGCGTTCCTCGAGCTGCACGTACAGCCGCTTGTTCCGTGCCCCCTTGTTCTCGAATCGGTCGAGGCGGATCGGCCCGACCTCGGCGGTCGAGCGCACGTGGGTGCCCCCGTCGGCCTGCACGTCGAATCCGACGATGTCGATGAGCCGCAGCCGCTCGCCGGGTGGCACGAGGTCCCGGCGCACTCGTACGAGGGAGGGAGTACGCTCGAGCTCGGCGGCATCGACCCAGCGCACCTCGACGCGGCGCGCCGCCTCCACCTGAAGGTTCGCCTCCCGGATCAACTCCTCGGCGGTTTCGCGGCGCGCTTCCGGGAGCGCGAGGTCGAGCCGAGCGCCGGTCGAGGCGATCTGGCTCCCGGTGATGTCGGAGCCGAAGCGCGCGAAGGCGGCCCCGCTCAGAAGGTGGACCGCCGTATGGTAGCGCATGTTCCGATGGCGGCGAGCCCAGTCGACGGTGCCGCGCACCGCTAGGCCGTCCACCGGGGATGGTCCCGGCTCGAGTTGATGCCTCACGGTACCCGAGGACTTGCTCACCCGATTGACCCTCCAGCGGGCACCATCCGCCGCTGAGAGCCAACCTTCGTCGTGCGGCTGGCCCCCTCCTTCGGGATAGAACAGGGTTCGGTCGAGCTCGACCCCCTCGGGGCCGGTGCCGAGGACCGTGGCCTCGAAGTGGGTTTGGTACGCGGAGTCGAGGTAGAGGAGTGCCGACATCCGCGGCGGGCTCGCTCGCGCTCGCGGCCTAGAGGTAACCGAACTGGCGCTTGGCGAACTCGCTCATCCGCTCGGGCGACCACGGAGGGTCCCACACCATGTCGACGGTCGCGCCGTGCACGCCGGCAACTCCCTCCACGGCCCCCTTGACCTCCTCGGCGAGGATCCCCGCGACCGGGCATCCAGGCGCGGTCAACGTCATCCGGACGGTGACGTCGTCGCCCTTCCAGTCGAGCGCGTAGATGAGCCCCAGGTCCACGATGTTCATCGGAATCTCTGGGTCGTAGATCTTCTTCAGATTCTCCGTGATCTTCACTTCCCGCTCGGCGTAGGCGCCTCCTGCGCCGAAGGCGTCGTACGCTCGAACGGGACCCGCGGCCGTGGCGGGGCCCGCGGCCGGTTCGGTCTTCGCCCCGGGACTCTCGACCGGGCTCGTCGCGCCGCTCATCGCCGGTGGAAGGCCCACGTCGAGTATAACGACGCTGGAACCACCGGACTATCCGGCCCCACCGGTGGGCGGAGCACGGGCGGCCCGATAGGGAAGGAGCCGCGCGAACGCCCAATCGACCACCTCCGAGAGTGCCGGGTGGATGTGCATGCCGTCGATGATCGGGGCCGCACTCCGGCTCGGGGTGTTGAGCAGCGTCACCACCTCCTGCACTAGGAGCGAGGCGTGCGGCCCGACAATGTGCGTGCCGAGGATCCGCAGCGAGTCCTTTTCCACCAGCGCCTTGCAGAAGCCGGTCGCGCCCATCGCTTGCCCTTTCACGGTCTGCTCCATCCGGCAGCGCCCGACCAACAGGCGATCGGGACCGACTTCGGAGAGTGCCTCGGGCTCGGTGAGCCCCACGCCCGCGACTTCTGGATCGGTGAACACGGCGTGAGGGACCGCATGGTAGTCGACGGCGGTCCGCGTCCCGTCGAGCGCGTTGTGCAGCACCACGGTGGCATCGTAGTTCGCCTTGTGCTTGAACGGAAACCTTCCGGTCGCGTCCCCCATCGCCCAAACGCCCGGCGCCGTGGTCTCGAGGAACTCGTTCACCCGGATCCAGCCCACCGGAGTCTGGGAGACTCCGGCACGTTCCGGATGCAGGATGCCCGAGGTCGGCTCCCGGCCCGTGGCGACCAGGAGCCGGTCGACCTCCACGGAGCTCAGGTCGCCGGTATCCCGAGTGCGGTGGTGTACGGCGACGGACCCAGCGGAGGTGCGTTCAACGGCCAGCACCTCCTGATTGAGGCGCAGCCCGACGCGCTGACCGAGAGCGCCGGCCACGAACTGCGAGACCTCAGGATCCTCGTCGGGCAGCAATCGGGAGTTGTGTCCGACCAGGGTGACCTGCGCGCCCATGGCGCTGAAGAAGTGTGCATACTCGCACGCGATGAACCCTCCCCCCAGGATCCCCAACCGGGCCGGGAGCTCCTCGAGTTGCAGGACCGTGTCGCTGGTCAGGAAACCGGAATCGGCGAGGCCCGGAATCGAGGGGATCCGGGGCTGGGAGCCGGTGCACAGGAAGATCAGGGGCGCGGTCAACCGCTCTCCGGCGACCTCGAGCGTCGACGGTGCCACGAACTGCGCGGGCGCCCGGAAGTACGCCAGGTTCTCCGACGTGGAGAAGGTGTTCCCGGCCCGCTCGATGCCCGGGTCGACGCGGTGATGCATGCGATGCATCACCTCGGCGAAGGACACAGAGCTCAGCGTGGAGTGGACGCCGAACTCCGCCGACCGCTCGAGCAGCCGGACCACGTCGGCGGGGTACAGCAGCATCTTGGAGGGGATGCAGCCGCGGGTGAGGCAGATCCCCCCCGGCTCGTCCTTGTCGATGACGGCGAGCTTCGTGCGCGGGTTCCGCTCGATCATCTCTTCGAGGATCGCGTAGACCGAGCCGCTCCCCACGGCGATGGCGTCGAAGCTCCGCACGGCCCGAACGAAACCTCCGCCGGCTTATCAGGGTGCGAACCCGCCGCGCCGGCCGACGTGAGTCGACGCGGCCGACGGGAGTGACTCCGGTGTAACCCCTCGCAAAGCAAGATAAGCCGCGGCTGGGTGCACGGCGAGATGAAAGACGTTCACGCGATGGCGCCGACCGCCGGGCGCCTCGACCTGCGCCGAGTCGGCGTGAGTGGCATCAAGAAGCCGCTCTCCATCCAGCGTCCCGACCGGGTCGTCACGATCTCCGCCTCGTTCTCGGTCGACGTGGACCTTCCGGCCAGCCGGAAAGGCTCCGACCTCTCCCGCAACGCCGAGCTGCTCGCGGAGGTGGTCGACTCGACCGCCACCTCGCCGGTCGAGAGCCTCGAGTCGGCCTGCCAGGCGATCGCCCGCGAGCTGCTGATGCGCCACCAGTACGCCACGCAGGCGCAGGTGGAGGCCTCCGGGACGTACTTCCGATCGCGCGGCATCTCCGAACGTCGCCGCAGTTTCGAGGATTACAAGATCCTCGCCGGTGCCCGTGCGACCCGGGACTCCAACGGGGGCGAGCCGGAGCTGCACCGCATCATCGGGGGCGAGGCCGTGGGCATGACCGCCTGCCCGTGCGCGATGGAGACGGCCCGGGAGATCCTCGAGTCGGAGTTCCCGCTGCTCAAAGACCCGAGCTTCGCCAAGTTCCCCATCATCTCGCACAACCAGCGCAACCGGACCCGGTTGCTCTTCGAGGTGCATCCCGGGGTCAACATCGAGGTCGACCGGATCTTGGACGCGATCGAGGCGGCGCAGTCGAGCCCGACCTACGCGATCCTCAAGCGGCGGGACGAGGCGCAGGTGGTGCTCGACGCGCACCGCAATCCGAAGTTTGTCGAGGACGTCATGCGCGACCTCCTCTCGGGCGTCGTGGGCCGGTTCGCCGACCTGCCGGACGAGACGCTCGTGATCGTCGAGACCGTGAGCGAGGAGTCGATCCACAAGTACGATGTCACGGCCTCCCACCGGATGCGGCTCGGCGAGCTACGACAACCCGCTCCGGCGTAATCGTTCCGGCCCGAGGGCTCCGTGCGGTACGCGCTGAACGCGCTGCGTCGGCGGCCCGCTCGCACGGCGCTTACCGCCGCCGGCATCGGCGTTGCCATCGCGCTGCTCGCCGTGCTGCTGGCGCTGTCGGCCGGGATCAACGGTAGCGCCGCCCAGCTCGCCCAATCGAGTGGGGTCGACCTGCTCGCCACGAGCGCGAACACGACGCTCTCCTCGGGGGGCTTCCCCCCCGTGCCCGGCGCCCACTCGCTTCCGGCCGCCATGCACCGGGCCGACCCGAACGTGGTGAGCGCAAGCCCCTGGCTCGTCAGTAGTGTGGTGTTCGCCAACACGTCGTTGCGTGCGGCGGTCAACGCCTCGCCGAACGGCTCGGCAGTTCCGGGGGGATGGGGGCCGAGCGGCAGCGGCGCCGTGGGTTGGATACCGGCGGAGAACACGGGGATCGAGACGCCGACGCTCCTCTCCGGGCCCGGATTCGTGGACCCCAACGACGCCCATTGGGCCAACGGCAGCTACACCGGCACCTCGAGCCGCTCCGTCGTGATCGATTCCGAGCTCGCCCGGCTACTTGCCGTCGGGCCGGGGGCGGAGGTCTGGGCTTCGCCCACCACGCCCGCCGGACCGTCCGACCTCGCCGGTTGGTTCGCCAACGCGACGTCGTTCACCGTCGTCGGGGTCAGCGGGCCGTTCTGGCTCGTGCCTTCGGCGCTCCTGTCGTTCTTCTATCTCTCCGACCTGCAGCAGCTCCTCGCTGGACCCGCGACGAGCGGCGACACCGCCTCGGTCGTCCTCATCCACCTGCACGACACCTCGAACGCCGGGGGCGATGCCTCGCGCCTCGCCGCCGCCTTCCCGGGGCTAACGCTGTTCACCGTGGGCGACATCCTGGGGGCTGTGCAGTCGGCGGTGAGCCTCTACCAGACCTTCGGGACGCTGATCGGCGCCATCGCACTCCTCGTCGCGTTCCTGTTCACCACCACGGTGCTGCTGATGAGCGTCGACGACCGCAGCTCGGAGATCGCACTCCTGCGGGCGATCGGCCACTCCCCCCGGTGGGTGGCGAGTACGGTCGCCCAGGAAGGGCTGCTCCTGTGCGGGATCGGGCTGGTGGTCGGGCTCCCACTCGGATTTGTCCTCTCGAGCGCCTTGAACAACTTCCTGCGCGGGCTCCTGCCCGGTCTGCCCGGCAGCTTCTCCTTTGTTGCGTTCAATGGTGGCGTCGTGGCGGTCGCGATCGCGCAGGCGCTCGCCGTGGGCCTGCTCGCGTGCGCCCTCCCGGTTGCCCAAACGCTCGGCCGGCCGATCGCCGAGGAGCTGCGCGCGCCATGAGCTGGCGCCAGGCCGGCCGCGAGCTACGCCACCTCCGGTTCCAAACTGCCCTCGCTCTGTGCGCGATCGCTGTGGCCGTGGCGCTGCCGGTCGTCCTGCTCTCGGTGGGCGGCGGGGTCGTCGCGCACGAGCTCGACGCCTTGCAGCACTCCGGTTTCCAGATCGTCGTCGGGGCCTCGGGGCTCCACGGAATCTCCTCCACCCACACGCTGAGTTCGCGCATCGGGGCGCTCGCCAACGTCCGTGCCTCCTCGCCGTTGCTGTCCCTGCCGCTCACCGTTTTCCTGCCCGGCGGAGGCGAGGCTCCGGTCCTGGCCGAGGGCGTGATTCCGGGTCCGTTCCTGGCAACGGCCTCGCCCCAGGAGTCCGGGCTGTTCCCCCAGCCGTTGCCGCTCGGGGACCCCACCGATTCCGTTCACTTCGCGAACGGAACCTATCGCGGGCCCGCCACCAACTCGATCCTGCTCTCGAGTCCGCTCGCGACCGCCCGGGGGATCGGCACGGGAGATCGGATTGGCCTGTCGGCGTCGGGGAATCGCTCCCAGACGACCGAGTTCAACGTGACGGGCACCTTCGGCCTGCCGCCGAGCCTGCTGGGACCCACCGGGGCGTTCGTGGCCATTCTTCCCCTCTCGGACCTGCAGCTGCGGTCGGGAACGGCGCTCAGCGGTTCCGGAGCCCTGATCGACGGGTCCGACTCGATCGAAGTCGCGCTCTCTGGATCCGCCGCCTCCGACTCCGGTGCGGTGGCGAGCGTGGCTTCGGCGATCCAGGGTCTCGTCCCCTACTACGATGTCGCGACGCAGGACCAGCAGGTGGCCGCCCTGCTGGACGCGGAGTCCGTGCTCACGGGATTCTATCTGGCCCTGTCCTCCTTCTCCCTCGCGATCGGGTTCGTGTTCCTCGGCGTCCTGCTCGTCCGGCGCGTCGAGGCCCTGCGGGCCCCCATCGCGCTGCGCAGGGCCGTGGGGGTACCGGCCCGCTCTCTCGCCGGCGAGTTCGCTCGCACGGCGGTGGCGCTCGGTGCCGGCGGCGCGGCGCTCGGGGTGGTCGCCGGGATCGTGGTGGTGCGCGTACTTGCGGCCTACGGATCCCCCGCGGTCTCGGCCGTGGCGCAGCTCGCCGTCTTCGATCCGGTGCAGCTCCTCGGGATCGCCGCGGCCGTGGTGGCTGTGGCGATGCTGCTCAGCCTCGCCGCGACGCGCGCCGCGTTACGACTGTCCATTCCGGAGGCGCTGCGGTGAGCGAGGCCGAGGCGCCGGTCGCCGAGCTCGTGGCCGTGCGCAAGGAGTACACCGCCGGCGCGGTCACGGCGCTAGCGGGTGTGTCCCTACAGGTCGGGCGCTCGACCTTCCTCTCGTTGGAGGGACCGTCCGGTTGCGGGAAGACCTCTCTCCTCAACCTGCTCGGCCTGCTCGACGTGCCGAGCTCGGGTTCGGTGCGCTGGAACGGGCGCGACGCCGGCCGACTTCCGGAGCGGGAGCGGGCTCGGCTGCGCCTGGCGGGAGTCGGGTTCATCTTCCAGCGGTTCCATCTGTTGCCGACCTTGACCGCCGCCCAGAACGTCGAACTCCCGCTGCGGGCGATCCGTCGTCCGGCCGCCCAGCGGGAGCGCCGCGTGGCCGAGCTGCTGGATCGGGTCGGCCTGACCGCTCGGGCCCAGGCGTACCCCCACCAGCTCTCCGGGGGCGAGGAGCAGCGCGTGGCGGTCGCGAGGGCGCTCGCGAACGGGCCGGGGCTATTGCTCGCCGATGAGCCCACCGGCGAGCTCGACCGGGCCAGCGCCGACACGGTACTCGATCTGTTGGTGTCGGCGCACCGAGACTCGGGCGCCGCGCTGGTCGTCGTGACACACAATCCCGAGGTTGCGGCCCGGGCCCAGCGGCACCTCGTCATGCGGGACGGCCGGATCCTCTCCGATTCCGCCGCGGAGTAGGCCATGGCCCGTATCGCCATCCTCCTAGAGGACCGCTGTCATCCCACCGAGTGTCAGTGGGAGTGCGCGAGCTACTGTCCGGTGAACCGGATGGGCCAGGAGTGCATCGTCAAAGGTCCCTCGGGCCAGCCGATCATCTCCGAGACGCTCTGCATTGGCTGCGGCATCTGCATCCACAAGTGCCCCTTCGACGCGATCAAGATCCTCAACACGCCTCAAGCGGACGAGGCGGAGATCGTCCATCGGTACGGGTACAACGGATTCCGGCTCTATCGGCTCCCGCTCCCGCCGACGACGGGCATCACCGGCCTGCTGGGGCGCAACGGGATCGGTAAGTCGACGGCCCTGCGGGTGCTCGCCGGCACCGAAGTGCCCAATCTAGGGGACTGGGAACATCCCGCGGGCTGGTCCGCCGTTCTCCGCCGATTCAAGGGCACCCAGCTCGCGACGCACTTTGCTCGGGTCCAGAAGGGGGAGCTCCGGACCGCGATGAAACCGCAGTACGTCGACAAGCTGGCGGAGGGGTCCGAGACCGCCGCGGGGTTCCTCGAGGCCCAGGGTGCGGCGGGGAGGCAGGCGCTCGCAGAGTTCGGTCTCGAGTCCAAGGCCGGGCAGAAGTTGAGCGAGCTCTCGGGGGGGGAGCTGCAGCTGCTAGCGATCGCGCGGACGATCTCCACCGACGCCGACCTGTACCTGCTCGACGAGCCGTCGAGCTACCTCGATATCGTCCACCGGCTCCAGGTTGCGCGACGGCTACGGCGCCTCGGGGAATCGAAGAGCGTCCTCGTGGTGGAGCACGACCTGGCCATGCTCGACTACCTGTCCGATACGGCCCACCTCCTCTACGGTGAGGAGGCCGCGTTCGGGGTCGTGACGCACCCGATGCCCACCCGGGGGGCGATCAACACGTACCTCGGCGGGTACCTCCGGGACGAGAACGTCCGGTTCCGCGAGGTGCCGGTGCGATTCATCTCCCATCCCCCGAAGCTCCCGACCCAGCGGCGGGTCGCCGTCCGGTATGGTCCCCTGGAGAAGCGGTTCCCCGCCTTCCGATTGACTACCTCCGGCGGAGAGTTGGCGCGGGGCGAAACGATCGGCATCGTGGGCCCGAACGCGACGGGGAAGACCACCTTCGTACGGATGCTCGCAGGAGCGGAAACGCCGACGACGGGAACCGCGCCCAAGGGTGTGACGGTGAGCTACAAGCCGCAGTACCTCAAGGCGACGCAGAGCGCAAGCCTGCGCGAGCGCATGGTCACGCTGGCGGGCGATCCGGCGTTCGACCTGGGGCTGTTCGAGCGGGAGCTGGTGCCATCACTGCACCTGGACGGCATCTTGGATGTCGCGCTCACCGACCTCTCCGGCGGCGAGCTGCAGCGCGCGGCGGTGGCCCTCGCGCTCGCTCGACCCGCCGCGCTCTATCTCCTCGACGAGCCCTCCGCGTACCTCGACGCGGACGAACGGATGGCGATGGCCCGGGTCATCCGCCGACAGGTGGAGCGCCAGGCGTGCACGGCGCTCGTCGTCGACCACGACGTGTACTTCCTCGACTTGGCCTGCGACGGGCTGCTGGTTTTCCGGTCGGAAGAGGACGGGGCTGCTGGGAACGGTGAGGGCCCGTTCGCCATGCGCGAAGGGATGAACCGGCTGCTCACCCAGATCCAGATCACGTTCCGGCGCGACCCGGATACGCTCCGTCCAAGAATCAACCGGGAGGGCTCGGCGCTCGACCGCGAGCAGCGGGAGCGCGGGGAGTACTACTACGACGCGGCCGCGTGAAGGCTAGCCCGCTCCGAGGCTCGGAGGGGACCGAGCGTTGGTCCGCCTTGACGAGCCACTCGAGCACCATCGCGCCTAACACGCAGACGCACGAGTCTACGGTCCCCTTAGCCTGCGTTGGCCTATTGTGTCGAACCAGCCACCGCGTGTGGCGTCCGGTCGCCGGGGCGCGGGCCGAGAATCCATAACTATCGGTGGGGTTCATTCCCGACGGAGGAGCCGACAGGTGACTGGGGCGCGGCTAGGAAAGGACAGTGGGTTGGCCGGGACGCCGCCCAACTCGCTCATCTTCCGCATGCCCGCGGCCAAGTCGATGGGGGTGATCGTGTTCTACATCCTCCTCATGCTCATCGTGCTCGGCGCGGAATTCTACAGCCCCTCCGCGAGCTACGTGCCGTACCTGTACCCTCTGCTCGAGATCGTGCTGCTCCTGTTCCTGCTGCGGTACGCCACGACGGGGTACCGGGTGGATGGCGCCAGCCTGTACGCCTCCCGGATTCTAGGCGGCCGCCGGATCCCCCTCGAGCAGATCCGGAAGATCCAGTACGCGAACCTCCGCGAACTGGGTCCCATGGGGATCACGATGTCCTTCGGATGGCGTGGCCGGGGCTGGAGCCCCACCGTCGGCAAGATGGACTCCATCTCAACCGTCAGTCGCGGGCTGCTCGTCACCGCTGGCGAAGTTCCGATATTCATCTCCCCCGTGGACGCGATCGGCTTCCGTCGCGAGCTGTCGCGGCGGGTCCGGTCGGCGCCCGGCGGAGAGCTCTCGGAATAGCGAACGGGGACGCTGGGTGGCCTAGTACCGCGGCATCTGCGGGTCGATCTGGGCCGCCCAGGCATCGAGGCCCCCCCGGAGGGAGCGCACCCGTCGTACCCCGAGCCGATGCAGCTGTTCTACGGCCGCCGCGCTTCGCCGGCCGGATTTGCAGTACACCACGACGGCGGCCGCTTCGGCGAGCTCCCCGAGCCGGGCCGGCAGCTCGGCTCTCGGGATGAGGTGGGCGCCCTCGAGGTGGGTGATGGCCCATTCCGACGGCTCCCGTACGTCGATCAGGAGCGGAGGCTCGCCCGAGGCGAGCGAGCGCACGAGCTCTTCGGGAGCGATCTCGTCTGCCGCATTCCCGACCGCCTCCTCCGACACGCCGCAGAATGCCGGGTAGTCGATGAGCTCCCGTTGGGTCGGGTGCTCCCCGCAGAGAGCACACTCCGGATTCTTTCGGAGCCGCAGCTCCCGGCTTCGCGCGGCGAGGGCGTCGACGAGGAGCAGACGACCGATGAGCGGCTCTCCGACTTTAAGGATCAGCTTGAGCGCCTCCGTGGCCTGCAGCGTGCCGACCAGCCCTGGCAAGACACCGAGCACACCGGCCTCCGCGCAGTTGGGCACCAGCTCAGGGGGCGGTGGCTCGGGGAACAAGCAGCGATAGCATGGACCCTTCCGCGCATCGAAGACGCTCAGCTGCCCCTCGAACCGGTAGATGGACGCCTGCACGTCCGGCTTGCCCAATAGGACGCAGGCGTCGTTGAGCAGGTACCGCGTAGGAAAGTTGTCCGTGCCGTCGAGCACCAGGTCGTACTCCGCCAGCACTTCGAGTGCGTTCTCCCGCACCAACCGCTGCGGGTGCTGGCGGACCTTGACGTCTGGGTTCAGCGCTTCCAATCGCTCCGCGGCTCGTTCGACCTTCGGCTGGCCGATCTCGGCGTCGGAGTAGAGGATCTGGCGCTGCAGGTTGGAGCGTTCCACCCGGTCGGCTTCGGCGATCCCTATCGTGCCCACCCCCGCGGCGGCGAGGTAGAGTGCCGCCGGCGCCCCCAGCCCCCCGGCCCCGACGAGAAGGACTCGCGCATCGAGCAGCCGCCGTTGGCCCGCGAGGCCTACTTCGGGCAGGAGCAGGTGCCGGCTGTATCGCTCGAGCTGGGTCGCGGTCAGCGACGCGGCCTCCTGCCGGGGCGCGGCGGACCCGGTCATGCTCAGCCGCCGGCCAGCGCCGAGACGATCGACAGGCGGCTCCCGTCGTGCAGTACCGTGCGCTCCCGGTCGAGGTAGCGGAAATCCTGTTCGTCCACGTACACTACGACGGAACTCCGCAGGGCGCCGGACCCGGAGAAGAGCCGGCTACGGAGTTCGTTTGCTCGATCGGCCAAAGAGGCCAGCGCCTCGGCGACGTTGGTCGCCTCCACCTCGACCTCGGCGCTCCCGTCGTAGAACGCCCGGAAGGCAGGGGGGAGCTGTACGCTCACTCTCGGCATGGCCCGTGCCTCACCCTAGTCGAACGGCGACATAGCGCTGGGGACCGAGCAACGAGGGCGTTCAGCTCAGCTGGATGAGATGCGTGCACCGCATCCCTCCCCGTGAGATGGAGTCCTTGAGATTGACGCCGGACTGGCCGAGCAGCTCCTCGGTGAGGTGCTTGTCGAACACTTCGCACAGGAGGTAGGCGTGCCCGATCGCGCTGTGACGGAAGACGCAGTTGTTCCGCACGATCGTGAGCTCCCCCGTGGGGCCCTGTTCGACGGTGCTGCGGAACCCGAGGTCGTTCAGCGAGTTGGCGAGCAACTTGGCGCGCTGCTCCACGGGCGCCCCCGCCGGCAACTGCATGGCGACCTCCTTGGCCAGCCGCCGCGCCGCCTGGGCGAAGAGCACCGACACGTAGGCGTCTCCCTCCCGCTCGATCAGCTCTTCGATCAGGGAGTCGAGGAGCAGCTCGTACCGTCGTGGGAACAGCTCGAGGCCGGAGGTGGTCAACGAGTAGCGCTTGCGCGGGCGTCCTACGCCCTCCCGCAGGAACGCCGGCGAGACCAGGCCCCGCTCCTCCAATCGCTCCAGGTGGCCACGGGCTGCGCTCTCCTGGATCCCGATGCTCTTGGCGAGGTCCTTGGCGGTCCGAGGAGCCACGGCCAGCTCCTCCAGGATCCGGCCCCGGGTGCCCTCCCCCGGTCGTGACAAGGAAACCGCCATCGCTGCTGTCAACGGGATGCCCCTATTTGGACCTTGAGGCTTTTACTCACCGCGAAATGTGTAAATAGCCGCCTCGACTCCTCGGCGCTAGGGTAACGTTGGCCGCAACTCCTCCCGTCGAACACACACTGCTCATCCAAGGATTGCACGCAGAAGTCGGGGGCAAGGAGATCCTTAAGGGGGTCGACCTGGAGCTCCACACCGGCGAGCTGACGGCCATGATGGGGCCGAATGGATCGGGGAAGAGCACGCTGGCCTACGCGCTGATGGGCCATCCGAAGTACAAGGTGACCTCGGGCACCGTCAAGCTCGACGGGAAGGACCTGCTCGCCCTGACCGTCGACCAGCGCGCCCGGGCCGGCCTGTTCTTGGGCTTCCAGTACCCCCAGGAGGTCTCGGGCCTTTCGCTCTCCAAGTTCCTGTGGACCTCGTACATGCAGCGGCACACGGCAGAGAACGCCAACGTGGAGAAGTTCGGGAAGGACCTGAACAGCAACCTCGCGCTCCTCGGCATGGACGAGTCGTTCCTCAAGCGCTCGCTCAACGAGGGGTTCTCCGGGGGGGAGAAAAAGCGGACCGAGGTGCTCCAGATGGCGACCCTCGACCCCGTCTTCGCCATCCTGGATGAACCGGACAGCGGTCTCGACATCGACGCCGTGAAGGCCGTCGGCGACACGGTGGCCCAGCTGCAGAATCCAGGGGTGGGCATCCTCGTGATCACCCACTACCAAAGGATCCTCAAGTTCG
This sequence comes from Thermoplasmata archaeon, assembly GCA_022749995.1. Lineage (GTDB taxonomy): Archaea > Thermoplasmatota > Thermoplasmata > Lutacidiplasmatales > UBA184 > JAKIVR01. Next base: position 26,164 of record JAKIWO010000009.1, read on the forward strand.
TCAAACCGCACCGGGTCTACGTCATGGTCGACGGCGCGGTCGCGCTCTCCGGCGGCCGGGAGCTGGCCGAAGAGCTGGAAGCGAAGGGGTACGACTGGGTGAAGGTCGGCCTCGCGCCCCCCGCCTAGGGCGGCTCCGGAGCGCGGGATGGACGTCGACCGGATACGGGCCGATTTCCCGGTCCTCGCCCGGAGCTTTCACGGGCACCGGCTGGCGTATCTCGATTCGGCCGCCACCTCGCAGAAGCCCCAGCCGGTGATCGACGCCGTCGCCGCCTACTACGCCGAACGCAACGCCAACGTCCACCGGTCCGTCTACGCCCTGGGCGAGGAATCCACCGCCGCCTACGAGGCCGCTCGCGAACGGGTGGCGAAGTTCCTCCACGCCTCCGACCCGCGCGAGATCGTGTTCGTTCGAGGTACCACGGAGGCGCTCAATCTGGCCGCCACCTGCCTCGGCCGCTCGGTCCTGCAACGCGGAGACACCGTCGTCAGCACGGTCATGGAGCACCACTCGAACATCGTGCCCTGGCAGATGCTCAAGGGAGCCCTCGGGATCCGACTCGAGTTCGTCGACATCGACGAGGAGGGCCGGCTCCGCACCGACCAGTTCGAGCAATTCCTCCGGGACCGGCCGCGCGTGGTCACCTTCACCCACGCCTCCAACGTGCTGGGGACGGTGAATCCGGTGCGCGAGATGTCCGAGCAAGCCCACGACGCGGGCTCGGTCGTCATCGTCGATGCCGCCCAGGCCGCTCCGCACCGCGGTATCGACGTGCAGCAGCTCGGATGCGACCTGCTCGCGTTCTCGGGCCACAAGACCCTCGGACCCACGGGGATTGGGGTCCTGTGGGGACGCAGGGAGCTGCTCGAGCGGCTACCGCCGTACATGGGGGGCGGGGAGATGATCCGCGAGGTCCATCTCGACCGGTGTAGTTTCGCCGACCCGCCGGCGCGGTTCGAGGCGGGGACCCCCAACGTCGCAGGTGCCGTCGGGCTCGCCACTGCCCTCGACTATCTGGAAGGAGTCGGCTGGGAGGAACTCGCCGCCCACGAGGCGGGATTGACCTCCTACGCCACCCGGGCGCTGCGCGAGGCGTTCTCAGACCGGTTGCGGATATTCGGCCCGCCGATCGACGCCGGTCGAGAGTCGATACTTTCGTTCTCCCTGGCCCGAGTCCACCCCCACGACGTCGCCTCGCTCCTCGACGCGGAAGGCATCGCGATCCGCAGCGGCCACCACTGCGCCCAACCGCTCATGGACCGGCTCCGAGTTCCCGCACTCTCTCGCGCGAGTTTCTACCTCTACACCACGCGCGAGGAGGTCGACCGGTTGGTGACCGCTCTGGGCCATGCCGAGGCCCGGATGACGGGCGTCCCCGCGACCGCGGCTGCGTAACGCCTTCCGCCCCTCACGCCGAGCTATCTCTCGGGTAGGAGCCTGCCCGAGGAGGTCCCCTCCGTGCTCCGGTTCGCGGATTCGAGCTGGACGCTCGGCTCGCACTTTACCGGGAAGTTCACCGAGTTGGCGAGGTAACACTTCCGATGGGCTTCCTCGTGCAGGCGAATCGCGGTCTCGAGCGACCCGTCGGTGATCGTCACTCGCGGCCGAAGCGTGGCCCCGATGAACCGCCCACTCCCGTCCGGTGAATGTTCGAGAATGCCCTCGGAGTCGTCGTCGTACGCCGTCACCGTGACTCCCGCTTCCGAACACAGGTGGAGGTACCACAGCATGTGGCACGACGAGAGCGCCGCCACCAGGAGATCGTCGGGATTGTACCGGCTGGGATCGCTCTGCGGGCTCAGACTTGAGGTGGCGAGAATCGCCGGCCTGCCGGGAACCTGAATCGTGTGGTTCCGACTGTACCCGAGGTAGTCGCGGGTCCCTCTTCCGAGGTTGCCGGTCCATCGTATCGAGGCCCGATGGATGTGGCGGGGAGTCACGGGAGGGATCTCCAGGAGGCAGCGTCGGGCCACCGGTTCGTCGGGACTGGCGCAGCGGAGTTATGAGCTACGCTCCGATGGATTCGAGCCCCCGCCATGGCCCAAGAGCAACGAGTGCTAGGAAGTAGGGTCTTCTCGTCGTGCGCGGACCTACCACCAATTTAAATACCCTGAGGTGATGGAATCCCTCGAGGAGGCAGCAGTCATGGCACAGACGGCCGAGTTCCAGCCGCTAGACTACACTCGGTACGACTTCAAGGATCCTGAGACCTACAAGGTCCGGACCGCCCGCGGCCTCTCCCGTGAGATCGTCGAACAGATCTCGGCACTCAAGGAGGAGCCCGCGTGGATGCTCGACTACCGGCTGCGCGCCTACGAGCATTTCGTCGAGCGGCCAATGCCGGACTGGGGCCCCGATCTCGACTGCATCGACTTCGATGCCTACACCTACTATGCCAATCCGCTCGCCGAGGGCGAGACCAAGCGCCGGTGGGAGGACCTGCCGGCGGACATCCGGAACACCTTCGACAAGCTGGGCATCCCCAAGGCCGAGCGGGAGTTCTTCGGCGGGGTCGGGGCGCAGTACGATAGCGGCACCGTCTACCACCGAATCCGGGACGACCTCAAGGCGAAGGGAGTCGTTTTCACCGACACCGACACGGCGGTGCGGGAGTACCCGGACATCGTCCGGAAGTACTTCGGCAAGATCGTCCCGTACAACGACAACAAGTTCTCGGCGCTCAACTCCGCCGTCTGGTCCGGTGGCAGCTTCGTCTATGTCCCGCCCGGTGTGGACGTCGGCATCCCGCTCCAGGCCTACTTCCGCATCAACGCCAAGGCGGTCGGCCAGTTCGAGCGCACCCTGATCATCGCCGACAAGGGGGCCAAGATCCACTACATCGAAGGGTGCCTTCCGAAGGGCGAGGAGGTGCTCGTCGGCGACGAGCTGACGCCGATCGAGTCGATCGAAACGGGCCGCGCGGTCCTCAACAGCGACGGCGAAGCGACCACGGTCGAGAAGACGATGGTCCGTCCGTACGACGGGGACATGGTCCACATCACCCCTGTATCCAAGTCCAATGCCTTCCAGCTGACCCCCGAGCACCCCGTGCTCTGCGTTCGGCGGGAGAAGGTCGCGGTGTCCCGCCGGGCCAAGGGTCTCCCCGACGTGGACCCTTCCAAGCTCGCAGCCGCCACCCCGGAGTTCGTTCCTGCAGGCGAACTCAAGCCCGGTGACTTCGTCCACTACCCGGTCAACCGGACCGAGAACGACGACCCGGAGCTGGGCACCGCCGCGATGAACGTCCTCGGCTACTACCTAGCGGAGGGCTGCACCCAGATGATCAATGGGTGCGAGGCAGTTACTTTCACCTTCCATATCGACGAGCGGGAGTTCGTCGATCGGCTCGTCGAGGGAATCCGCGAGCTCACGGGCAAGACTGCGTGGACCAACCCGCAGCCCAAGAAGCACGCGATCGTCGTGGGCGTCTACTCGAGGGCCCTCTTCGACCTCTGCGAAACCCACTGCGGACGGCTCGCCGGCAGCAAGCGGCTGAGTCAGACGATGATGGAACTCCCTCCCGCCAAGCAACAGCTCCTGCTGAAGGCGTACTACGAGGGGGACGGGCACGTTTACCGGCGCGGTGGTACGGTCCACCGGGTGATGACCATCTCCCGGCAGCTCGCCTTCCAAGTCCAGGAATTGCAGGCCCGGCAGGGCGTCTTCGCGACTATCCTCGAGCGCGCCCCCTTCAAGGAGACGATGAAGGACGGCCGGGAGATCTCCCACCACACCCTCTATACGATCTACCACCAGGTCGGCAAGCGCGCCCACGCCGTCCACCGTGTCAAGGGCTCGTTCCTCGTCCCGATCCGGAAGATCCACCGCACCCCCTACCGCGGGAACGTCTACAACTTCCACGTGGCCGGGAAGAACAACACCTACCTCGTCAAGGGGTTCTCCGTGCACAACTGCACGGCACCGATCTACTCGACCGACTCGCTCCACACCGCCGTCGTCGAGGTGATGGCGGAGCCGTACGCGAAGGTACGGTACACGACCGTCCAGAACTGGTCGAAGAACGTCTACAATCTGGTGACCAAGCGGGCGGTCGCGATGGAGTCGGCGCTCGTCGAGTGGGTCGACGGTAACATGGGCAGCAAGATCACGATGAAGTATCCGTCGGTCTACCTCAAGGGGCGCGGGGCGCGCGCCGACATCCTCTCCGTCGCCTTCGCCTCCGCCGGTCAGGTCATCGACAGCGGGGCCAAGTGCGTCCACTCCGCGCCGGACACCTCCTCCAAGATCGTCTCCAAGTCGATCGCCATCCGAGGGGGCCGGACCAGCTACCGTGGGCTGCTGCACGTGGCCAAGGGCGCCACGGGCGTCAAGGCCGCGGTCCGCTGCGATGCGTTGCTCCCGGACGAGGACAGCCGCTCGGACACCTACCCCTACAACGAGATCCACGAGGAGGACGCCACCATCACCCACGAGGCGGTGGTCGGCAAGATCGGGGAGGAACAGATCTTCTACCTGATGAGCCGCGGACTGTCCGAGTCGGACGCGATCCACCTGATTCTGATGGGATTCCTCGCGGAGTTTGCCAAGGAACTCCCGATGGACTACGCCCTCGAGCTCAACCGGCTCATCCAGCTCGAGATGACCGGCGCCGTCGGGTAGTACCGCTTCCGAGCGTCCCGCGGACGCCTCGCGGCGCCTCGACCGGACGGACGTTGCGTCCAGAGTTAAGCCAAGTTCGCGCTCCGTAGCGGCGTGCGCCCCGCCGACATCGCCCGAGAACTCCGTGCCGCCGACCCCGTACTCGGTCAAGTGATCCGGCGGGTCGGCGTCCAGGCTCCCCCCCAGTCCCCGGGTGGATTCCCTGCGCTGCTTCGAGCGATCGTCTTCCAGCAGATCAGCGGGGCCGCCGGCGCCTCCATCCTCCGACGCGTCCGTGCCGAGTACGGGGGCGGTCGCACTCCGCCGGCCCGATGGTTTCTCGAGATCCCGGTCGAGCGGCTGCGTAGCGCCGGCCTTTCTCCGCAGAAAGTCGGCTATGTCCGGGACCTCGCCGGACAGGTCGCGTCCGGCGAGCTTCGGTTTCCGGAGCTGCGGCGACGACCCGATGCCGAGGTCTTGGAGCGGCTCACGGAAGTGCGAGGGATCGGGGAGTGGACCGCGCAGATGTACCTACTATTCCACCTCGGGCGGCCCGATGTCCTCCCCACCGGCGACCTGGGTCTACGCAAGGCCGTCCAGCGGGTGTACCGACGGCGTTCGCTGCCCAAGCCCGACGTCGTGGAGCGGATCGGTCGTCGCTGGAGCCCGTGGCGCTCGCACGCCACGTTCTACCTCTGGCGCTCGTTGGAGTGAGGGGACCGCGCCGGTGTCTCGGCTGCGGCGAGCTGGCCCTCGGCGGTCAGCAGGTACACGAACACTGAGCGACGTGCACCTTTCGGTCGGCGCCGTTCCCGGCGCACGAGCCCGCGTTGCTCGAGCCGCCGCAGCGATTGGGCGAACCGATCCCTCGGCACCCGCAGCGCGAGCGCGATGCCCCGTTCGGTGGACGCCGTGGGAGTGGGAAGCCCTTCCCCTCCCGTTCGGCCCCGCTGCACGGACTGAAGATGCGCGAGCAGCCGGCGCGGGAGTTCCGCCGGGCTCGGGCCCGGGGCTCCAGCCGGGACGGAATCCTGTCCCGGGGAATCCGCCGGGCCGATGAACGGCGGGCAATGGATGGAATGCCGCCGACAGATGCTCTCGCGTCGCGCACGGTATCTCGCCGCGCGTTCCGCGTCCAGGGGTGCGGCCAGCCGCTCCATCCCGTCGAGCGCCTCCAAGTTCGTGCCCACGAGGTGGCCGGCGCTCCCTTCCCGATAGGCCGACCGATACTCCCGAGCGGCCTCCGCTAGGTTGCCGGACAGTTCGAGCACGCGCGCGCGCGTGATCAGATACATCGGCCGCTGGAGGCTCGCGACCAGCGGCGGGAGCGCCGCGCTCGACTCCGGAGCTAGGCGCGCCAGCCGCTGCACTGCCTCCGCACTTCGTCCGAGCTCCGCCTCGGACCGGCAGCGGAGCAGTTCGGCGAGGGGAATCGTCCAGGGGACGGGTCCGCGCTCGAGCGCGCGATGGATCTCCTCGACGATCGCAAGACAGTCCGACCACCGGCGTTGCCGCGCCCGCGCGATGGCCATCGAGAGCAGCCCCTGGGCCAGCAGCACCGCCGACCCGGCCCCGGAGGCATACCGACAGCCCAACTCCGCCTGCTCGAACGCCTCGGCGGGCGCCTGGACCTCGAGGAGGAGCAGCGCGAGATTCACCCGGCACTGCGCCAGGCTCCTCGGAGAGTCGAGCGATTCGACCACCGGAAGTCCGGCGCGAAGCATCGCCACGGACTCCTCCAGGCGGCCACTGTCCGCCTCGGTGAGCGATTCGGTCAGCAGGAGCGCGAGACCGATCGACTTGTGGGTGAGACCGTGGCGCGCCGCCACCTTTCGGCCACGGCGCACCGCGCGCCGAGCCGCTTCCGTGTGCCCGGTGCTGCCCAGCGACCATCCCTGGAGCTGGTAGCCGAAGGCGGCGTGGAATCCATCCCCCGTACGCGCAAGGGTGGCGGCAGCATGGCCGGCGGCTCGGGCGGCCCGCGACGGGCGTCCCTCGGCGCAGAGCAGGTACGCGCGCACGAGATCCGCCACCGCTTGTGCCGGCTCGCTGAGCGGCCCCTCACCTTCGGCGAGTCGTCGCTCCAACTCCTCGAGCCGGCGCCGGGCGACGAACACGTCGGTGATCAGCTCCACATCGGCGAGGTACGGTTCGACGTCGAGCTCCGCTTCCGGCCCGTCGGCGTGGGCGCGCAGCCACCGCAACAGCTCGGCGCTCGGCGCGTCCGCCGTCTCGGACCGGAGCTCCACATAGAGGGAGAAATATTCCGGTAAGTGGGCTCGGTCCACGCGCCCGTCGGCGGAGAGCGACTCCGCCAGCTCGGCCGCCATTTGGGGCAACTCCTCGAACGCGCGTCGTTCCAGGGCGTCCCGGAGGGCCCGGCGCGCCCACGCGGCGCTCCGGGGCGCCTCGCCCGCGAGCCGGTAGAGGCGCGCCACCTGCCGGCTCTCCTTCGGCGCGTGGAGTTCCCACCAGTGGGCCAGCCTCGAGGCCAGGGCGGAGCGGTCGGAGGGGCCGAGCAGCCGCGGCAACAATTCGGCGATCGCCGGCGGATCCAAACGCCACCGTTGCGGAGCGCCCGCCGGTCGGACGAGGCCGGAGCTCTCTTCGAGATGCTCGAGCCGTTCGAGGGCAGTACGCATCTCCAATCCGACGGCGTCCGCGACCGGCTCGAGGGGGAACTCGCTGCCGAACATCGCTCCGGTGCCCAACAGGGACAGCTCGCTGGGGGTGAGCCGCGCGAGCCTCCCACTGAGGGAACTGCGCAGGCCCGGCGGGAAGTAGCCGGCGACCAGATCCCCGCTCGAAGCGCCGGGCCCGATCGAGATTCTGCCGCCCGGGGCCTTTCCGAGCCGCACCAGCCCGTGATGGGTCAACCGCCGGAGGGACTCGAGGAACTGGCCAGGATTGCCTCCCAGGCGAAGGAACAGCTCTTCCAGCCGTCGAGAGGCTTCCGCGGTGAGCTTAGCTCCTCCCAGAAACTCGCGGGTGAGAACGGACGCACTCTCCAGCGGCAGCGGTGCCAGCTCGAGCGATATCACGCGGCCCGAGGCCGCATTCCGGTCCAGCCACTGCACGGCTTCGCTGCGCACGGGCACTGCACCGAGAGAGGAGGCATCCGCCGTCAGCAGCACGGCGAAATGGTCTCCGCCCGACCCCCGCAGGAGCCGATCCACGAGCAGGACCGTCCCGCGATCGACCAGCTCGAAGTCGTCGACGAGAACGAGCAGGGGGTGTTCCGCCGCAACTTCTCGGAGCTCCCGAAGTTGTTGCTGCGTCGTCGCCGGGGCCAAGCGCCGAGTCGCGCTCGGCGCGTCGGTCGACCCGGACCGCTCGGCCGCGGAGGAGCGGGGCAGCGGTTCGGTACGCTCCGCGGGTTCTCGAGACAGCAGCTCCGGGGGAAGCAGCAGCGTCCCCTCCCTCCAGTTCGGCGAGCCCTGGGGCAGCCAGAGGGAGGGCGGCTCGCTCGCCCACTCCCCCAGCGAGAGGAGACGCACCTCGAATCCTTCGCGCTCGGCGAGGACGCGCGCGCGATCGAGCAGTCGGCTCTTCCCCGAGCCGTCCGACCCGAGCAGGAGCAGGCCACCGGGTCGTCCACCGGCCGCGGCCCGCAATAGCCCCAAGACCCGCTGCAGTTCTCGACGCCGACCGAGGAACGGGAGCTCACGGCTCGTCGGGCTGGGAGGAGGAATGCCCACCGCGAGCGACGGGAACGCTTCGCGAGCGGGTTCAATCACGAGGCGACGACCGTCGGGAGGGTCATGGGGGTTTCCCTGGAGGCCGATACGCCCCCGGCGGAGGGGTGCCCGGGTCCGGTCGGCCCGGTCATCGGAGCTTGGCGTCGAAACGCCACTCACCAGAACCGGCCGTGGGGTTGACCGCGAGCGCAGGAAGCGCGGGGAAATGGTCGGGCCCCCACACAATGTCGTGGCCCTCCCAGCGGGCGGCGAGCGCCGGGTACAGGTGGTCCCGGAGCCCGGCGATGGGAGCGCGCTCCAGGACGTAGGAGAGGAATCCCTCTCCGATCATCCGGATCGCATCGGGCCTCCTCATTCCGCGGGACTCGAGGTAGAACACCTTCTCCGGGTCGACGGGCGCGACCGAGGAGGAATGGGTGGCCTTGACGTCCCGACACAGGATCTCGAGCACCGGTACGGTGTCGGACCGGGCCCCCCGAGACAGCAGCATGGCGTGCTCGGAGAGGTAGCTCACGGTCTTGCGGGCGTCCTTCTCGATGCGCACGAGCCCCCGGCTCATCCCCCGCGCATCGTTCTGGAAGAGCCCCCGGGTGATCGAATGGCCCCGTGTGTCGGTACCCTGGTGGGTGATCTGCACGGAGCTATCGTACGCCTGCTGCCCGGCGCCGTAGAACGTCTGCAGATCGTCCACCTCGCTGCCCTGGCCGGGAAGTACGGTCAGCATCTTGAGCCGAGTCCGGAATCCGCCGAAGCCGGCCCAGATCCAGGCCAGCCGCCCGGTACGATCCACGCGCGCGGTTCGCTCGTAGAGCGAGACGGCCCGCAGGTCCGGTGCGTGGACCGTGAGGTAGTGGGCCGAGGCTCCGTCGGCGAGCTCGAGCTGCACGGAGGAACCGTACAGTCGCTGCGCGGCCGCCCCGGCCCCTGCGGTCGAGTAGACCTCCTCGCTGGCGAGCAATCGGCTCTCCGCGCCTACGCGCAGCCGGCGCCGGACGGAGATCACTTCTGCCGGCTGGGAGAGCACGGAGATGTCCTGCAGCCGAACCGCCACCGGGCAGCGAGCCGGAACGTCCACGCTCACTCCCCGGTTGAGCAGCGCCCGAGCGAGGGAGCTCAACTTGTCGGGGGTCGCGGCGGCCGGGTCGAGCAGCGCCACGGCCGCCTCCTCGTGCTGCCAAAGATCCGGCACCGAGCTCACCTGGACCCCGGCCTCGCGCAGCTCCTCGGGAACCTCGACCCGGGTCCCCGAGGAGTCGTGGAGGACTCGGATGGTGTGAGGCAGCAGCGGGGGCGCCGTCACGGGCAGGCCGCTCTTGCCCGGTCGCAGGCCTCCGAGCTCCACCCCGCCGAAGTACGCATACTTCCGGTAGAGCGGATTGGACTCCATCGGAAGCTCGCGGAACGACTGGAAGGAGCTCATCCGCCGCCGTCGGACCTCGGGCGGGTCGTTGAGCTCTTGCGAGAGCTCCTCGATCTGCCGTTCCTCGAACCAGCGATCGTACTGTGGCACCGCGACGGCCATCTCCCTCGCGAGCCCCCCGTCGCTATAAGCGGTGGCGGGCGGAGCTGCTACCGGCCACCGCGCCGACCTTCTCGGGCGAGAGCTCAGGTGGGCCCGACGGGCGTCGCGATCAGGGACAATTGCCGATGGACGTGCACTGGTGGACCGACACCTGGACGCTGTCGATGGGCAACGAGCTCGACGTCCCAGTGCCCAGGTCGGCGAACAGGTCGAACGTCAACGCGAACAGGTGGAGAAACTGCGTCTCCAGGTAGACCTTGACGCTGATGACGGAACTGAGCCCGGCCGTGCCTACGAGGAAGACGAACTCGAATTCCGTGGAGATGGGCAGGATCGCCTCCTCCGTGTAGTTCCACGACACCGCGTAGTCGCCAGCGGTGTCCGGATTGATCGCGTAGGATTGGCCCGCACCGCCGAGCACGGTGGGCGTCCCGGCCGTCCCGCTGAGCTGTGTCGGCGCGGGGTTGGGTGTAGTCCAGTAGCTCACCCCCACGAAGCTCCAACCGTTCACCGTGGACTGTGAGGCGTAGACTCCCGCCCCGCTCTCCGGCAGATGTTGGATCGTGATTGGACCTCCGACCGAGTACCCGATCAATAGGCCGACGGCGGACACTAGGAGCAAGGCAGCCGGCCACCGGAGCCTCCGGGGGGAGCGCCGTGCACTCCGGCCGAGTACCGGCCCCTGGGCCGGGGGCTGAGGGAGCGGGTCAAGGAGCGTGGCAACCAGAGGCTGCGGACTCGAGAACGGCGATTGGTCGGCGGGCCCAGAGTTCACGGACAGGTCCCCACCGCTGCGCACGGTTGGCTCAACAGCTGTCCGTGGTCGAATACGAGGGCGGCTCCGCCGGCGTCAAAGTAGAAGTTGTACAGCACGTTTCCGGAGACCGAGCTCTGCGTTTCGATGAACAC
>JAKIWO010000090.1 GCA_022749995.1 Thermoplasmata archaeon
AAGAGGAGCTTGCTCTGCGCTGCGACGAAGGCGCCGCCGTTGGTGATCTGCAGATTGAGCGGAGTGTAGGGGTTCAGGACGCCGACATCCGTGGTCAACGTCGAATTCGCGAAGACGACGAGCCCCTGGTCGGTGAAGTTGTACAGGTGCGCCGCGCGCTGACCGACCGTGCCGTTCGTCGCGATGAACTGGACGAAGTAGAGCGTCAAGTAGTCGACATACAGGGAGCCGCCGGGTTGGACGGTGATGTTGCCCTGCTCGAAGTAGGTCGTCGAGCCGGTGGTGGTCGGCGACAGGACGTAGGGGGAGTTGCTCGGCCCGACAATCAGGTCGCCGTGGGTGGCGGACGGTGTCACGTGACCCGCGGCGTGCGGAGGCGCCAGAGGGGCGGCCGCACCAGCGGTAAGTCCGAGGGCGCCCAACGGGACGACCAGTAGGGCCAGCGCGAGAAGGAGTAGGCTACGTGTGACGTCGCTTCGCTTCAATTGTGGAACCCCCATAGGCGGACTGCGACCAGTCGTTTGACCGGTGCACGGACAAAATAAAGGTGGGGTAGTGGTATAAAAATCAATCTCCGGCGCCGCCGGACGGTGGCGGCCTGTGCGCCCAATGGGGGCCACTGCAGGCCGTCTGGGGGGCCCATCGTTCGTACACCGGCGCAGATTACGCCGGAGGGCTACGCGGGATGCTCGACGACGACCTTGCCGAAGGCCGCAGGGCTCGCGAACCGCTCGAACGCGGCTCGGGCCTCGGCGAACGGGAACCGCGAGTCGATCACCGGGTGGAGGGCCGCGGCTGTGACGGCCTCGAGCATCGCAGCGAACTCACTGCGGCTCGCCATCGTGCTCCCTCGGATGGACGCTTGTCGCCAGAAGAGCGTCCGGAGGTCGAGGGCTGCCATCGGTCCGGTGGTGGCGCCGATCACCACCAGGCGTCCGCCGCGCGCGAGGGCGCGCACCGAGCGAGGCACGCTCGCCTCTCCCACGGAGTCGAAGATGAGGTCGAACCCCCGCTTCCCGCTCGCCGACCAGAGCAGCTGGTCGATCGAACCGCCGGGCGGAAGCAGGACTCCCTGAGCCGCTCCCAACGCGGCCGCCCGCTCGAGCTTCTCGGGCGAGCGCGAGAGGACCGTGACCTCGCCGCCGAGGAGCCGAGCGAGCTGCAGCACCGCGGGGGCCACACCGCCGCCGGCTCCGATGATCGCGACCCTTTCCCCGCGCCCTAGCTCGCCTACGGTCAGGAGCGCTCGCCACGCCGTCTGGTACACCAAAGGAAGCGCGGCGGCTTCGGCATCGTCGAACGGCTCGGGGATCCGGTGCAGGTTGCGACGCGGAACCACGACCCGTTCGGTCATCGTCCCCTGGGTGTGCTCCCCCACGATTTGGTAGGAACGGCAGAGCGCCTCCTGCCCCTTCCGACAGGCCTCGCAGCTCGCATCCCAGAGGCCGGGATTGATCAGTACCCGGTCGCCCGGCGCCAGATCGGTGACGCTCTCGCCCAGCGCATCGACCACACCGGCGCCGTCGCCGCCGAGCACATGCGGCCGCTCGATGGGCACGCCGGGAATGCCCTCCAGCACGAAGCGGTCGAGGCGATTGAACGCCGTGGCGTGGAGGCGGACCCGGACCTCCTCCGGACCCGGTACCGGCTCCGGGATCGTCACCCAGCCGAGCCGGCTGGCGTCCCCGTGCTCGGTGAATCCGAACCCGATCACGGCACGGGCGAGGGGACGGACCGCCACCGGCTGCGGTCCCCTTCGTCCTCCACCTCGATACCGGCCGCCCGGAGCTCGGCCCGGATCCGGTCGGCCTCGGCGAAATCACCGCGGCCCCGTGCCCTGCGGCGAGCGGCGAGAGCGGCCTCGACGGCGCCGGAGAGCTCCCGACCCACCGGCGCTCCCTCGCCCCCGAAGAGGCCGAGCACCACCTCGGCCCATCGGAACGGTTCCGCCAACAGTTCAAGCGATTCGCTCGAGAGATCGGACCAGGCGGGCGAGTGCTCACCCAGTGTCCGGGCCCAGCCGAACAGGAGCGCGATGGCCTCGCGCGTGTTGAAGTCCTCGGCGAGCGCATCGTCGAGTTGGCCGGGCAACGC
>JAKIWO010000091.1 GCA_022749995.1 Thermoplasmata archaeon
CTTCGTACTTGAACGAGGCGTTCTCGAGCGCGCTGAACGAACCGAACCGCTTGCTGAGCGATTCGACCTCGATCGAGAGAGTCGGGCTCATCCGCTCGACTCCTTGAACTCGTAGACGATGTAGCTGAACAGCAGGAAAACGACCAGGTAGGCGGCCATGATGACGAGCCCCTCCCAGAGGTACGGCGAGAAGCCGCCGCCGAACGCAGCCTCGTGGGGCACGCTCACGATCGGTTCGGAGATCGCGGCCGCGGCGTAGGTGAGGGAGAACCACGGCTCGATGTTCGCCTCGGCCGTGATGAGGGTGACGACGAGCGGGAGGAAGACGAACAACATCAGCACGGTGAGCAGGATGCTGAGCGCCGGCGTCTTTACGATCGAGCTAAAGAAGAAGGCAAGCGCCACCGCCGCCGCACAGAAGAGGAGGGTGACCGCGATCGAGCCGAGCAGCCCCGCCACGGGGACGCTGCCGGTGAAGTAGATGTCGCTCGCCACCGCGAAGACGTAGAAGAGCACGGCGACCAGGAACGTGGCCAGCACCGCCGCGCCGTACCGGCCGAGCAGCAGCACCCGCCGCCGGATCGGCAGCACGAGCGTGTAGTATCCCGTGCGCGCGCCGAAGTCGGTGGAGATGGCGTCGCCGCCGAGAAGAGCGGCGCTGAAGTAGACGATCAGCGCGAGGAGCGTGAGGTACCCGACGAGGAAGGTGGAGGAGTCGCTGGGCGCCGAGATCCGCCCGCTGTGGACGAGGTAGGAGAGCACCCCGAACAGCAGCGAGCCGACCACGATCACGAAGATGATCATGGCCAGGAACCGGTACGTGCGGAGGTACGACTGCAGCTGATACCGGGTGGCGATGAGGAGCTGCCGGCCGTCGGAGAGTACGGGCTCCGTCATGGAAGGACGGCCCGGCGACCGCCGCGCGGTATTTAGGAATCCCGGAGTGCCAGGGGAACTCACGCCCCGCCGAGCGCCTGGCGAGAGCCGTCCGCCCCTCTCCGGTCCCGTGGCGGCTCGTCGTCCCGCGATTACGGGCCTGGAGGGAGTTCGTACTCCTGCGGGACGGTGAGCGTGACCACCCAGTTGGGTGCGTCGACCGCTTCCCCGATCCGAAGGCTGCCCACGAGGCTCGAGAGTGCGTACGCCGCCGCGGCCGTCCATCCCCGATCGTGCAGGAGCTCGACCATCGCACGGGTGGCGTCCACGGACGCTCGCGCGGGATCGGCCGCGATCCCCGTCGTCGTGATCCCGGCGGGCTCGGGAGCCGCCTCGGCCGGCGAACGCACCCGCGGGGAGGCGAGCGGGCTCCGCTTGCGGAGGGTGGTCCGGAGCCGGACCCGCGCCGGCATCTCGATCCCCGTGCCGCAGACCTCGCCCCATCCCTGCCGACCGTGGGGGTCGCCCACGGAGAGGCCGGCGCCCGGCACCTCGACGGGGAACTCCACCTGCGCACCGACGGTGAGCAGCGGGAGATCGAGGTTACCGCCGAACCGCTCGGGTGGGACCATCGGATGCTCGCCGTCGCCGGGCAGCACGCCGAGGACGCCGATCATCGGGCGTAACGGAATCCGCGTCCCCCGGAGGAAGCCGCTCTGCCCCTGCGCGATGCCGGCTCGCAACCGCCAGGTCGTCAGGTCGTCGTCGAACTCGCCTCGGAGGAGTCCGAAGTTCCGGAAGATCCCGGTCCACCCCCAGCGCCCGGGCTCGATGGCGAGGATCTCCACGCGAAGGATGTCCCCCGGTTCGGCGGATCGGATCGAGATCGGCCCGACCGCGGCATCGACCCGGTCCCAATCGAGGGTTCGCAACGCGACGGCCCGGGAAGTCGCGGAGAGCTGGCCGGTCGAAGAGTCGGGGACGACGATCTC
>JAKIWO010000092.1 GCA_022749995.1 Thermoplasmata archaeon
GAAGACGCCCTTCTCCGACTCGATCCCCACGGCGACGGGGAGCGAGCCGGACCGAGTGACGACCAATCGGCCCCCATCCGAGGCCACGACGTCGGCGACGCAGCTCGAGCTCGTGATGCTGGTGACGATTGCGGCGCCCGGGTGACGGGTGAGCACGTACCGCGCGAACATCGCGAGGGTCACCTCTCCGGGAATGTACTTCCCCTTCTCATCGACGAACGCGATCCGGTCGGAGTCGCCGTCGTGCCCGATCCCCAGGGCGGCGCCGGTCTGCAGGACCGTGCGCTTGAGGTCGGTCAGGTTCTCGTCGCTCGGCTCCGAAGGACGACCGGGGAACGCCCCATCGGGGTTCGCGTTGAGGGTGATCTGCTGGGCCCCCAGGCGCCGGAACAGTTCCGGGCTCGAGACGGCGCTCGTCCCGTTCCCGCAGTCGAGGACGAGGCGGGGAGCCCGCTCGGCAATGGCCGGCTGGTCCACGTGCGCGAGGATCGAGCGGCGATATCGGTCGAGGCCGAGCTCATCGGTGTGGATCGTTCCGCTTCGGTTCCATAGCACGGGTGCGAACGAGCGGGCGCGATAGATCTGCTCGATCGTGTGCTCCGCTTCGGGAGGGAGCTCGAGGCCGGTGGCCGAGCAGAACTTGATCCCGTTGAAATCCACGGGGTTGTGCGAGGCCGTGACCATGAGCCCGGCGCGGGCGCCCCATTCCCGGACGTTGTACTGCAGGCAGGGGGTGGGCATCGGCCCGAGCTCGACCGGGTCCAGGCCATGCATCTGGAGGGCACCCGAGAGGAGACGGACCATCCCGGGGCTGCTGAAGCGGAAATCCTGGCCGATCAGCACCGGGCCACGGCCGCCCAGGAACGTCGCGAACGCCGACCCGATGTCCGAGACGAACTGGGGGGTGTAGAGCTCCCCGACGATCCCCCGGATCCCGTCGGTCCCAAACAACGGCGCGTCGCCCATCCCGGTAGTTACTCTCCCCAACTAGCGAATCCCACTATCTTATGGCTTTGCCAGCCGCGAGGAGGTGGTCGGGCGAGGTCAGGACATCGGGCTACTGGGACTTGGAGCCGACACCTTGCTCGAGCATCCGCACTCCGTAGCGACTCGAGGTCTCGGCCAGCGCCGCATCGAGCCCCTCAATGACGGTGCCGCGCATCCCGTTCGCGAACAGATACTGCAGCTCCTGGTCGAGCCCCGGCGCGGCGAGCATCGAACGCAGCAACCCACGCCCCGGGCTCTGCAAGCGCGGTCGGGTCACATCGGCGAAGCCGCCGGAGCGGCTCATCCAGCTCAGCAGCTCGGGGGTCGCCTGATCAGAGGGAGTCACCAAACTCAAGGGCAAGGAGAGCCGCACCCGGATGGCCGCTTCCGCCCCCGGAAGGAGCACCTCGGTCTGCTGCCCGCGCTCCGGTCCATCGAGCGTCGCGGAGGGGAGCGTGACCACCATCGCGCGACGGAACTGGGGGCCCTCGATCTCGGCCGGGTCGCGCGTCGCCCCTACCGGGCTCGGCCGCAGGATGAGCGACGAGGCAATGTGCGTGCCTGCAAAACGACCCATGAGCTCCTCCGCCTCGACCTGACGGGACCGGTCGGCGACCACGACCAAGTTGCTCCCGCCGTGGACAAAACAGGCCGCGAGCACTTCCCGCAATGGTGCGATGGAGGGTACCCGTTCGTCCGGCGGCGGGCTCTTGATGAAACCGCCGGCCTGCCGCAGCAC
>JAKIWO010000093.1 GCA_022749995.1 Thermoplasmata archaeon
TGGACAGTGCCCGCAGGCGCGGGCAGTTCGCGTAAGGCGGGCACACTATCGGCCAGCGGTGAGCGGTACGCCGTTCCGGCCCAGGCCGAGCCTGGTCGCTCCTCGAGGATCTCAATCGTCCCGCCCGGCATCCACTCCTCCAGCCGCGGGAGCGCGGCCTTGGCGATCACGATCTGCTCCTCGAACCCTCGGCGACGGAATCGGGCCCGGACGTACGGCTGGTCGGGGCTCACCAGGATGGCCGTGGTGGCCAGCAACTTCCATACCGCCTCCGTCCAGACGATCAACGAAGCGGCGGGCGCTGGTTCGGCGAGCGGGACTCGGATCAGGTAGGTGCGGCCAAACCCTTCGCGGTACCGCACCCGTTGGGGGGTTCGCACCTCGGCGCAGGTAGGGCAGAAGCGTTGAACGACGGTGCCGGAGCAGAGGACCTCCGCTTCGGCGAGTCGGTCCAGCGCTCGTTGCACTCCGGCGGAGTCCGGCGGGCTGCGTCGGGATCGTCGCCCGTTGCGGCCGATCCAGCAGCCGTACCGGTCGAGCCCCGCATCCAGAGCGCCCGCACCCTCCTCGCTGGGCGCGGGGCCCAGCAACTCGGGACGGACCCCGCGCCCAGAGAGGCGGACGTACCGTGCCGCCACGTCGAGGAGGAGGAGGCGGTGCAGGGTCTCGGCGGACTCCGCGGCAACGGTGGGAAGGGGAGCCGAGAGGAACGTGACCGAGACGCCGCCGGGCGGTGCCGGCACGACCCCATCGGATTCCGGGAGCTGGCGGCGAGCCCAGAACTCGCGGATCTCCGACTCGAGGCGACCGGGCTCCTTCGGGTCCGGTATCGGTCGCATGACGCGGGGCCGCGCTTCTCCCGGGCTAGAATCGGCTCCGCGCGAGAAGAAGCTTGGGGTCGTTCGCGGACCGGCGAGCGGCCCAATTCGGACAACGCTTATCGTCTCGCCGGCGTCCGACCCGCCGGAAGGACCCTCGATGGCGTGGACCCAGGTTGAGGTGCGGGAGCTCAAGGAGGGCCGCTACATGATCATCGACGAGGAGCCCTGCCGCATCATCAGCATCCAGACCTCCAAACCGGGCAAGCACGGGGAAGCGAAGGCCCGCATCGACGCGGTCGGTGTCTTTGACAACTCGAAGCGCAGCGTCGTCTTCCCCGTCAAGCACAAGGTCCAGGTGCCGCTCATCGGCAAGCGGCAGGCCCAGGTGCTCTCCCTCAGCGACACCGAAGTCCAGCTGATGGACCTCGAAAAGTACGATACGTTCGCGCTGCCGCTCGATGACGAGCTGCGGGCGACGCTCAAGCCCGGCACCGACGTCCAGTACATCGACGCGATGGGCCGCCGGCGCATCGCGAAGCTCTAGCGCGCGCCGCCACCCGCCGCCTGCGGGAAACTCACGTCGAACAGCGCCGGTCGACCTCCGCCCCGGCTCATCCTTTATAACCCCGGTATCCAATGTTTTCGACGGCCCGTACCAGCGCTGCCGCAAGGTCGGTGCGGCGGGCAGGTAGGGAGCGCTCCTCATGTCCGGGTCCGGGGGCATGGGCTCGATGCCCTCCTCCCGGCTCACCAGGTTGCTCCAGGAGAAGGCGGAGGCGCTCAAGCGCCGGCGCCAGTCCGCGGAGGAGCTCGCTCACACCGCCCAGGAACGCTACGCGCAGATGATCAGTCTCGCCCTGCCCCTTCCCGAGGCCGCGACCCGCTCGGACGCGCTCAA
>JAKIWO010000094.1 GCA_022749995.1 Thermoplasmata archaeon
CGATCACCGGTGACCGCTGGGTCGGCGGTCGCCCCGAACGCTCCGACCGGCCGACGTAATGACCGCCGGGAAAGCGCAGACGTAAGCTTGGACCGTGCAGACTTGCCCGAGCTGCGGCGAGGAGAACCCGGACCGGTTTCGGCTCTGCGGCTACTGCGGAACAGTCCTCACCGCCGCTCAGCCTCCGCCGCAGGAGGTCCGCAAGACCGTCACCATTGTCTTCTGCGATCTCAAGGACTCCACGGCGCTGGGCGACCGGCTCGACAGCGAGGCACTGCGGGAGGTGCTCGCGCTTTACTTCTCGGCGATGAAGCCCGTCCTGGAGGGCCACGGCGGGATGATCGAGAAGTACATCGGGGATGCGATCATGGCGGTCTTCGGCCTGCCCCGGATGCACGAGGACGACGCGCAGCGCGCCGTGCGCGCGGCCGCCAGAATGCGCGAGTCGCTGGCGGAGCTCAACGTCACCCTCCGAGCCGAGTTCGGGGTCACCCTGGAGAACCGGACCGGCGTCAACACCGGCGAAGTCGTCACCGGTGAGGGCGGTGCCTCCCAGCGTCTCGCCACCGGCGACACGGTGAACGTCGCCGCCCGTCTCGAGCAGGTCGCCCCGGCTGGAGAGGTCCTGATCGGCGAGTCCACCTACCGTCTGGTCCGAGATACCGTCGAGGTCGTGCCGGTCGAGCCCTTGACGCTGAAGGGCAAGCCGGAACCCGTCCCGGCCTACCGGTTGCTCTCAGTCACCGAAGGCGCGATGAGCCCCAGACCGGCGGACCTGCCGCTCGTCGGGCGCACCCGCGAGATTGCTGCCCTGGACGCGGAGTTCCGTCGTTCGGTCGCCGGGCCCGAGTGCCGGCTCGTCACGCTGCTCGGCGATGCCGGGGCCGGCAAGAGCCGGCTCATCGAGGAGTTCGTGCGCAGCATCGCCGACGAGGCGGTGGTACTGCGGGGCCGCTGCCTGTCCTACGGCGACGGCATCACCTTCTGGCCACTGGCTGAGGTGTTCCGGCAGGCGGCCGGGATCGTACCCGAGGATGCCGAGGAGGACGCCCGCGCCAAGCTCGCATCCCGCTTCGGCAAGCGGCTGGCCGACGCGACCAGTCGCATCGAGTCGGTCATGGGCCTCTCGGAGCAGCAGTACGGAAAGGACGAGCTGTTCTGGGCCGTGCGGGCGATCCTTCAGGAACTGGTACGCCGCAGGCCGCTCGTGGTGGTCTTCGACGACATCCACTGGGCGGAGCCCACCTTCCTCGATCTCATCGAGCAACTCCTCGACGCCTCACTGGGGGTTCCGCTCCTCCTCGTCTGCGCGGCCCGCCATGAGCTCGGCGAAGATCGGCCGAGTTTCGCCGCGGGGCGGCGGGCGGCGTCCCAGATCGAGCTCGGGGAGCTCTCCCACGAGGAGATCGGCCTGGTCGTGCGGAACCTCCTCGGCGAAGCGAGCCTGCCCGGACCGCTCGGGCGGCGGATCCTCCGCCTCGCCGGAGGCAACCCCCTGTTCATCGAGCAGACGCTCTCCATGTTGATCGACGACGAGTTGCTGCGTGAGCAGGCGGGGCGCTGGGTGTTCTCCGGTGCCGCCGAGGACGTCTCGGTTCCGGGAACCGTCTC
>JAKIWO010000095.1 GCA_022749995.1 Thermoplasmata archaeon
GCCGTTCGGTACAGCATCGTCCGTGTCGCGCCGGATAAGCCGGTCAAGTTCCGTTGGGAGGAAGCGCTCTCGTTCGAAGGCCGGAGCGCTCCCTTCCTCCAGTACTCGTACGCGCGTGCGACGAGTCTGCTCCGGAAGGCCGAACGGCTCTCCGGCCCGTACCCGTTTCGGGCGACGGAGCTCGGGACACCCGAGGAAGAGGCGCTCGTGCAGGTGCTCTCTCGATTGCCGGAGCGGGTCGGCTACGCGGCCCGCTCGGGTCACGTCCACGCCGTGGCCACCTACGCCCACGAGCTGGCCGACGCGTTCCACCGTTGCTACCAGGCCGTCCCCGTACTGCGGGCGGGCCCGGAACGGGAAAGTCGCCTCTCGCTGGTGGCCGCGACGCGGATCGCGCTCGGCAACACGCTCGACCTGCTGGGCCTGGCCCGGCCCGAGCGAATGTGACCGCGGTGCGTCGACGGAGCCGTTAAAGAGCATTCGCCCGTGCTCGCACGGGGACGCCCATGGGAACTCTAGCCGACTTCCGGGACTTCATCGCGAAAGGCAGCGTCATTGAAATCGCCGTGGGGATCGTCATCGGCCTCGCGTTCACGGCGCTCGTCAACTCCGTCGTCCAGGGACTGGTCCTTCCGCTCATCTCGGTGCCCGGCAAGATCAACATCTCCGGCTGGTCGGTCGCCGTCGGTGGAGGGGTGTTCCTGCCGGGTTCGGTCATCCAGACGCTGATCACCTTCATCGTTGTCGCGGCCGTGATCTTCTTCGCGGTGATCCGCCCGATCGCTGCGATGGAGGCCCGTCGCGCCGCGCGGGCGCCGGTCTCCGCACCGAACACAAAGACCTGCCCGGAGTGCCTTTCGACCGACCTTCCCCTGAAGGCTACCCGGTGCAAGTACTGCGCCGTGAAGCTCGCCTAGCGGTTCGGTCCGGACGGTCTCGCCCTGGAGAGCGCCGGGTCGACTCGTCCGGCGGCGGCAAACCCTCGGGCTCGCAGCACGCACGAGTCGCACCGACCACAAGGCCGGGCCCCGCCGCGGTAGCAGCTCCAGGTGAGCTCCCACGGCACCCCGAGCCGATCCCCCCGGCGCACGATCTCCGCCTTGGAGAGCCGAAGGAGAGGGGCGCGCACACGAACCGCTCGTCCCCGTTCCACAGCGTCGCGTGTGGCCACGGCGGCCAGCCGTGAGAACGCTCTCAGGAACTCCGGGCGGCAGTCGGGATAGCCGGAGTAATCCACCGCATTGACTCCGAGATAGATCTCCTGCGCTCCCGAGGACTCGGCCACACCCAGTGCGAGGGCGAGCAGTAGGGTGTTCCGGGCCGGGACGTAGGTCGATGGGATTGCTTTGCGACCGGGTCGCGCGAGCGGGAGAGCCCGACGGCGGTCGGTGAGGGAGGACCGGAGCAGGGCTCCGAGGGGCAGGTGGACGACCGTGTGCCGCTCCACCCGGTACCAACGCGCGAGTGCCCGAGCACTGGCGAGCTCCCGGCGGTGTCGTTGTCCGTACTCCACGCTCAGGGCCA